>CAVOLR010000004.1:0-294162 GCA_963696845.1 uncultured Alphaproteobacteria bacterium | reverse complement strand
GCTCGACGAACTCGGCGTGCCCGCGCTGCTGGCGGAGCGGGGTATCGCTTAACCGACCGCCGCCCTCTTGCGCGGCGGCGTCAGCACGATCGGCTCCAGCTCGGGCGCGATCATCGATGTCGCGCGACGCTCTTCCGCTACCGGCCGATAGAGCGTGTCGCGCTGCATCGGTTCGCGGCCTATTGCGCGGATCAGCGCTTCCATGTCGTGAGGCGGAAACTCCTGGCCGTGCTGGGTGCCGGCGGCGCGCGAGATGCTCTCGTTCATCAGCGTGCCGCCGAGATCGTTGGCGCCGGACTTCAGGCAGATCGCGGCGCCGGCCGGCCCCATCTTCACCCAGGAGGTCTGGATGTTCGGGATCAGCGGATGCAGCGCGAGCCGCGCGATCGAATGCATCAGCACGGCCTCGCGGAAGGTCGGGCCGGAGCGCGCCATGCCGAGGCGATACATCGGCGCTTCCATGTGAACGAAGGGAAGCGGCACGAACTCGGTGAAGCCGCCGGTCTCGGCCTGCAAGTCGCGCAGCGCGAGCAGATGTTTCGCCCACGAGCGCGAGGTCTCGACGTGCCCGTACATGATGGTCGAGGTGGTGCGCAATCCCGCCCGATGGGCGGCGCGCTGCACGTCGAGCCACTGCGCGGTGTTGATCTTGTCGGGACAGATGATGGCGCGGACATCATCGTCGAGGATTTCGGCCGCCGTTCCCGGCAGGGTGCCGAGACCGGCCGCCTTCAGCTTCGCAAGGAACGCGGGGATCGCGCAGTCCGAGCGTGGCCGCGCCTTGCGTCACTTCCAGAGCCGAGAAGGCGTGGATGTGCATCTCCGGCACGACCGCCTTGATCGCCCGGCAGATCGCCTCATAGGTGGCGCCGGTGTAGTCGGGATGGATGCCGCCTTGCAGGCACACTTCCGTCGCCCCGCGATCCCACGCCTCGATCGCGCGACGCTGAATTTCCTCGAGGTCGAGATCGTAGGGCGAGCCGCGCAGATCCTCGTGCGTGCGGCCTTTCGAGAAGGCGCAGAACTTGCAGCGGTAGCTGCAGATGTTGGTGTAATTGATGTTGCGGTTCACGACGTAACGCACGACGTCGCCACTGACCGCGCGCCGCAGCGCGTCGGCGGCCTGCGTGACGTAGCGGTAGTCGGCGTCGCGTGCCGCGAACAGGCGCACGATGTCATCAGAGGCGAGCCGTTCGCCCGATGTGGCGCGCTCGACGATTCCGGCGATGCCGGCGTCGACGGTGCGGGCGAGCACCAGCGGTGCCGGCGGCGGCTTGGTGTTGCCCGGCGCCCAGTCGTCGTCGCGCGCGAAGCCTTCAGCATCGCTCATGCGCCGCACGCGGGTGGCGATCTCGGGCGCCAGCCAGATATCGGCGGCGCGCACGTAAGCGGGGATAGACGGGCAGGCGGTTCACCAGCAGCTTGCCGGCCTCCGCGCTCTTGCGGGCGAGTTCGGCAATGGCAGGCCACGGCGCTTCGGGGTTCACGTGATCGGGCGTGACCGGCGAGACGCCGCCCCAGTCGTTGAGTCCCGCGTCGATCAGCTTTTGATAGACGCCGGGCGACAGATTTGGCGGCGCCTGGATGTTCATGTCGGGCCCGAGAATCAGACGCGCCACAGCGATGGTCCACAAGAGGTCGTCGAGATCGGGTTCCTCGGAATCGGCGAGCTTCGTGTCGGGCTTGGCCCGAAAATTCTGGACGATGACTTCCTGGATATGACCGTGGGCGGCGTGCAGATCGCGGATCGCCTCCAGCGCGTCGATCCGCTCGCTCGCGTGTCTCGCCGATGCCGATCAGGATGCCGGTCGTGAACGGCACCTTCAGTTCGCCGGCCAGACGCAGCGTCTCCAGCCTGACGGCGGGATGCTTGTCGGGAGAACCGTAGTGAACGCCGCCACGGTCGCAGAGCCGCTCGCTGGTCGACTCCAGCATGATGCCCTGGCTCGCCGTCACCTCGCGCAGAGCGGCGATCTCCTCGCGCGTCATCACGCCGGGATTGGCATGCGGCAGCAATCCGGTCTCGCGCAGCACAAGCGCGCACATCGCGGTCAGATAGGAGATCGTGGTGTCGTGGCCGAGCGCCTTCAATGCGTCGCGCGCGGCCTGGTATCGCAGCTCGGGCTTGTCGCCCAGCGTGAACAGCGCTTCGGTGCAACCTGCGGCCGCGCCGGCGCGCGCGATGGCGAGCACCTCGTCGGGCGAGAGGTAGACGGGCTTGCCCGCGCGCGGCACTTCCGCGAACGTGCAGTAGTGACAGACGTCGCGGCAGAGTCTGGTGAGGGGAATGAAGACCTTGCGCGAATAGGAGATCACCCGGCCGTGCGCGGAATCGCGCGAGGCCGCCGCTTCTGCTATCAGTTCGGCCAGCGGCGCATCGAACCGCCGCCTCGTCTGTCTACCGGCCGTCATAATCACTCGTCTCCGCCCGCAGAGCTGTCGTCGCGGGATGCGCTTGCCGCCAACCCCTGGCGGCCGCATGGTGTCCCATCGACGCGCGCGATGCAATGCAAGGAAGGATGCAACAAATGCAGATCGGCTTCAACGCACCGACCGCCGGCCCCCTGTCGACCGCGGATAATCTTGCGAAGATCGTGGTCGGCGGCGAGGCGCTGGGCTTCGATTACGCGACGTTCAGCGACCATGTGGTGATTCCGACCAAGATTGCGGCCGAATATCCCTACAGCGCCTCCGGCGAGTTCCCCAGCGGCACCCGCGGCGAGCGGCACGAACAGCTGACCGAGATCGCCTGGATCGCCGCGAAAACGACGCGCCTGCGTCTGGTGACGTCAGTCATGGTGGTGCCGCATCGGCCGGCCGTGCTGACCGCCAAGATTCTCTCGACCATCGACGTTCTCTCGGGTGGCCGGCTGACGCTCGGCATCGGTGCGGGCTGGATGCGCGAGGAGTTCGAGGCCATCGACGCACCGGACTTCGATGCGCGCGGAACGGTGACCGACGAATATGTGCGCGCCTTCGTCGAACTCTGGACCAAGGATGCGCCCAAGTTCGACGGCAAGCATGTCCGCTTCTCCAATATCGGTTTCGATCCGAAACCCGTGCAGAAGCCGCATCCGCCGATCTGGGTCGGCGGCGAGAGCGGCCCGGCGTTGCGGCGAACCGCCCGCCTCGGCGATGCCTGGTATCCGATCGGCACCAACCCGCAGAATCCGCTCGATAGCCTGACGCGTTTCAAGACCCAGGTGGCGCGCCTGCGCAAGATGGTCACTGAGGCGGGTCGCGATCCCAAGGCGGTCGGCCTGACCTTGCGCGTCACGGTGTTCGGCGAGACCGCGCCAGCGCAGGCCAGCGACGGCGAGCATCGCCTGTTCGCCGGCAAGCCGGCGCAGCTTGCCGCCGACATCAAGGCGCTGCGCGACATCGGCGTCGGCTGCCTCGATTTCGGCTTCGGCGGGTCGACCGTCGACGAAGTCCTCGGGGGCATGCAGAAATTCAGGGCCGAGGTCTTGCCGCTGGTTTAGATGCGGACTGACTAGGCGCACGCCATTGCGAAGCCAGCTGCCTCAGACCCTCGCTCAATGAAGTGTCAGGTGTCAGTCGTGACATCATCCCACGCTTGTTCCGTGCCAACAAGCCAGTTCAAAGCGTAGTGTCTTTCTTCGTGTCACGCCAGGGTCGAGAGCTGCCGGTATCTGCTGTCCTTTGATGCGGGCGTTTCTAACAGCCCAGTGATACCTGTAGATCAGATCGGCCTGATCGAGAATGTCGGCGATCGGACGCAGCTTGGAGTCTTCGATGAACTGAGAGGTTGTCGTTTCGGTCATCGTCGTTACGGCGAATTCCACGTCGCAAATCTGAGATGGCTTGCCCAGTTCGCCACGAAGCCCAATGCCCAAAGCAGAGTCCAGGCGGCTTCGTGCCTCCAAGTGAATTGAATCCGGTCGTGCTGCGAGGGGGAATTGTCGAGCACGAAGCCGAGTTCTTTAGGAGTCAGATGTGGCCGGAGTTCGTATGATTCCAGAACCCCTTCAACAACTTCTTGCTCAAGTCCTTCGCCCTTTGCAGCAACGAAAAGAAGACAAAGAGTGCGCAGCGCGACCTCTTCTTTAGACCGTTTCAGCGCCTCGGCCGCCGTCTCTATAACGGGCAATGTGGCAAGGAAAGGTACGCCCTCAGCTCGAAGGATGGCTTCTGATCTGAACTTTCTGTCAATAGCTTCCGCTGAGATCTTCCCATTCTCCGCCGGCACCCTTTCAGTCATCGCGCCAATCCCCCGCGCTTGTCAAACGTACAATATCACGAGGCCTCCTCTTCGCGCCTGCTCTAGCTGCCAAGCTGGCGGATCAAATTCGCCCAGCGGTCGAGCTCCGGCAGGATCTTATCGGCCTTGGCGGAATCGAGGCTGACGACCACGCGTGAGATGCCGTTGTCGCGGTCGCGCTTGAGCTGGTCGAGATTCTCCTCCTTGGCGCCCCAGAGCGTGATCGGCACCGAGGCGAGATCGCGGCCCGCCTCGGCCGCCATCTCGCGGAATTTCGGCAGCAGCGCCTGCACGTCGGCGTATTGCGTGCGCGTGCGGTGAGGCATCCAGCCGTTGCCGTAGGCCAGCGCCCGCCGCGCGCCGTACGGGAAGGCGCCGCCGACCAGGATCGGCGGATGCGGCTTCTGGACCGGTTTCGGCCAGGTCATCATCGGGTCGAAGTTCACGAACTCGCCATGATACTCGGCCTTTGACTGGGTCCAGATCACCTTCATCGCCTCGATACGCTCGCGCGCCAGCTTGTGGCGCGTTGCGAAGACGGTGCCGTGGTTGGCCATCTCGTCCTCGTTCCAGCCGTTGCCGACGCCGAACAGGAAACGGCCGCCCGAGACCTGGTCGATCGAGGCGACCAGCTTGGCGGTCTGTATTGGATCTCGTTGAGCTATGAGGCAAATGCCGGTTCCGAGCAGCAGCGTCTTGGTCACCGCCGCGGCCGCGCCCAGCACCACGAACGGGTCCATCGCGTCGTAATACTTCTTCGGCACATCGCCGCCGCTGGGGAAGGGCGACTTGCGCGACATCGGGATGTGGGAGTGTTCGGGCACCCAGAGCGAGTCGAAGCCGCGCTCCTCCAGCGCCCGCGCCAGTTCGGTCGGCGACATCGAATAGTCCGTGAAAAACATTTGCCCGCCGATGCGCATCGTTCTCTCCCTCGTGTTGTTATTTATCGGTCGTGGTGACCTTCGCACGTCTCGGCCAGCGCGCTTCCGCGCGCGGCAGCACTTGCTCGATCAGCAGACGGGTCTGTGCCAGGATGGCGTCGTCATCGCCGCCGAGCGGCCGCAAGATGAACTTCGACACGCCGGCGTCGACATATTCGGCGAGGCGCGCGAGGATCGCGTCGGCGTCGCCGATCGCGAACGCATGCGTGGCGTCGCGTCCGGTGCGTTTGGCGTAGGCTGTCCATCGCCCTGCCGACGCCGGGCGCGTCGGGCTTGCCGAAGTGGAACGCGAAGCCGGCGCCGTAATGATCGTCGTCGATCGACCGGCCGGCCTCAGTGGCAGCGGCCTTGATCGCGGCCACGACGCGACCGGCCTCGGCCGGCGGGTCGCCGCCAGCCTGCCAGCCGGTGCCGATGCGCGCCGTGCGCCGGATCGCGGCGTCGGTCGAGCCGCCGATCCACATCGGCAGATCGGGCTGCACCGGCTTCGGCAGGATGGTGACGCCCTTCAGTTTGTAGAAGGCGCCGCTGAAGTCGACCTGGTCCTCTCGCCAGAGGCGGCGGATGATCTCGAGGCACTCGTCGGTCTTGCGGCCGCGCGTCTTCGTGTCGACCCCGAGCGCCTCCCATTCGGGCCCCAGCGGACTGCCGATGCCGAAGGCCGGCAGCAGGCGGCCCTCCGACAGCACGTCGATGGTGGCGCACTGCTTGGCCAGCAGCACGGGATCGCGGAACGCCAGCGACACGACGTTCATGCCGAACTTCATGCGCCGCGTGCGCCCTGCCAAAGCCGCCATCGTGGTCATCGATTCGAGGAACGGCTGGCGGCTGACGATCCGGTCGGTCTGCCAGATCGAATCCACGCCGCCGGCCTCGCACATGTCGATCCAGCGCCAGTACGCCGCCGCGCCGGAAAACGGAAACTCCGCACAGCCCAGTCCGATCCCGACACCCATGCGTCGTCTTTCCCTAGGCTCGCGGCTGCGGCTTTGACGCGCGGCGCCACGTCGCGCACGAAGCGTTCGAGACTGCCGTTCATCTGCTCCGGCCGCATGCCCGGCGGCACCGCCCAGGTGACGAGGTCGGTGATGCCGTATTCGCGCACGAAGGATGTCAGCTCCTTCACGCAGTGCTCGACATTGCCGACCACCCAGGTCTGCGGGATGCTGGCCTCGCGCGTGTTGCCGGCAACGCCGCCGGCGGCGCTCTCGTCCTTGTTGAAGCTGCGATAGATCTGGCCGCGATAGCGCTCGGCGGCGCGCACCGCCGGCCAGTCGCGTTCGGGTCGTCGGTCACGAGGCAGGAGCGGATGATGCCGACGCGATAGATGTCGGGATTGCGGCCCGATGCCTTCAGCGTCGCGCGCCACGGATCGAGCACTTTGTCCCGCGCGCCCTGCGGCAGGAAGTTGCTGTCATTGCGTGCCGCGCGCTGCGCGCCGGCCTCCGACATCGCCGCGATCCAGAGCGGCGGGCCGCCCGGTTGCACGTAGCGCGGCCTGATCACCACGTCGTCGAAATCGTAGCGCTTGCCGTGGAAGGAGAACTTCTCGCCGGTGAAGCAATGGCGCAGCACCTCGATGCCTTCGTCCGTCAGCGAGACGCGGCGCGAAACCGGCAGGCCGAAGCCGCGGAATTCGTGCGGCGCATAGCCCATGCCGACGCCGACCTCGATGCGGCCGTTGCTGATATTGTCGAGCACCGCGAGGTCCTCGGCCAGCCGCAGCGGATGGTTGAACGGCAGCAGGCAGACGTCGCTCGACAGCCGCACACGTTTGGTGCGCGCGGCGATCGCGCCCGCCATCGGCACCCACGAAGGCAGGTAGCCGTCATCGAGGAAGTGATGCTCGGTGAACCACACGAGATCGAGGCCGAGGCCGTCGAGCATGACCACCTGGTCCATGATCGCGGCGTACAGGCTCGGCATGTCCATGCCCGATTCCGGCGTGTTGCGGAAATCGTAGACGGTGCCGACGCGAAGGGGTGGACGCATGACGCTCGTTCTCCGCTCAGTTCAGCCGCGCGGCCTTGGCCATCACCTCGATGGCCTCGGGCTGGCGCGATCGCACGCTGAGCGAATCCGCGCCGCTGTCCTCCCAGGCGCGGTAGCGTTCGCGGATGCGCGCCGGCGGGCCGACCAGCGATTTCAGATCGACCCACTCGTCGGGCACGGTGGCGATGGCTTCGTCCTTGTGGCCGGCGAGGTACAGTTCCTGGATGCGCGCGGCGGCGTCGCCGAAGCCGCGCCGGACCATGATGTCGTTGTGAAAATTCTTGGTCCGGTGACCCATGCCGCCGACATAGAGCGCCACCTCCGGCTTGAGGCGCGCCAGCGCGCCCTTCACGTCGTTGTCGACCTCGACATGGACGGAGGCCTGGATGGTGAAATCCTTCAGGCTCTTGCCGTTGCCGGCGCGGCGAAAACCTTCCTCCAGCCACGGGCCGTACTCCTCCATGGCGCCCGGCACGAAGCCCATCGGCAGCCAGCCGTCGGCGATCTCGGCCGTCAGCTTGACCATCGCCTCGCCGCCGGTGGCGAGATAGATCGGGATGTCGGGGTTCATGTGCAGGATCGACTTCAGCGGCTTGGCGAGGCCGGCGGAGCCCTCGCCCGTGTAGGGCAGGCTGATCTCGCGGCCTTCGTGCGTCACGGGTCCTTCGCGCTTGAAGATCTTGCGCATGATCGTGACGTAGTCCTTCACCCGATAATAGGGCTTGCCCCACGGCTGGCCGTACCAGCCCTCGACGATCTGCGGTCCGGAGACGCCGAGGCCGGCGATGAAGCGGCCGCCGCCGGCCATCGCGTCGATGCTGGCGGCCGACATGGCGGCGTTGGCCGGCGTGCGCGCGGCGAGCTGCATGATGCCGGTGCCGAGCTTGATGCGGCTGGTCTTGGCGGCGAGGAACGCGAGCGGCGTGATCGCGTCGGAGCCATAGGCTTCGGCCGACCAGACCGAGTCGTAACCGAGCTCTTCTGCGCGCTGCACGAGTGCGACCGGCACGTCCATCTGCGCGCTCGAATAGCCGATTGACAGACCAAGCTTCATCGTCTTGTCCTCCCGAGCCCTGAGGATACGAAGCGCCGGGTCGCTTGAACAGGTGTCGGCGCATGCTGGAGGTCTGCCATGAACGCGGCTCCCCGATGTCCTTGCCGCGTGCCATGATGGCGCTCTGGAAGGCGCCGATCGAACGCGCCGCTCGATCGGGAAGGAACCGCCGTCATGAAATTCGCCCTGCACTTCGGCAACAACACGTTCTACGAGCCTGAAGCGGCGCGCCGTCTGGTGCGCGTGGCGGAGGCGGCCGGTTTCGATTCGGTGTTCGCCGTCGAGCACGTCGTGTTTCCCGACAACTACACCAGCGTCTATCCCTATGCGCCGGGCGGCCGGTTGCCGGGCAAGCCGTCGACCAAACTGCCCGATCCGCTGATCTGGCTGACCTGGGTCGCCGCCGCCACCACGCGGCTGCGCTTCATGACGGCCGTGATGATCCTGCCGCAACGCAACCCGCTGGTGCTGGCCAAGGAGGTCGCCACGCTCGACTATCTCAGCGGCGGCCGGATCGAACTCGGCATCGGGGTGGGCTGGCTGAAGGAGGAGTTCGAGGCGCTCGGCATTCCCTTCGAGCGTCGCGGCAAGCGCGCCGATGAGTATGTCGCGGCGATGCGCGCATTGTGGGCGAGCGACGGCGCCAGCTTCGCGGGCGAGTTCGTGAAATTCGACAAGGTCAGCTGCAATCCGAAGCCGGTCGCGAAATCGGTGCCGATCATCGTCGGTGGCCACTCGGAAGCGGCCGCCCGCCGCGCCGGCCGCCTGGGCGACGGCTTCTTCCCCTCGATCGGCGCCCAGGTCGACACCATGCCGTTGCTCGACGTCGTGCGCCGTTCGGCCGAGCAGGCCGGCCGCGATCCGGCGAAGGTGGAATTGATCCTCGGCTGTCCCGGTGCGCTGCCGAACTCCGGCTCCGACCCGCGCGCAGCCGTCGAGGAGCGCATCGCGCGCGGCGTCGGCCGCATTGCGCTGCCGGTGACGGCGTTCCTGCCCGATCTCGAAACGACGCTGGCCCGCTTCGGCGAGGAGATCATCAAGCCTTACGCGAACGCGTAGCGCTGCGTCCTACTTCGCCGTCCGCGACTGCTCGAGCTGCCGGCTGTAGCGCGACATCGCAAAGCAGAACATGAAGTAGATCGCCGCGACGAACAGATAGATCTCGACGCTGAAGGGCTGCCAGGCCGGATCGATGATCGCGGTCTTGGCCGTGGTCAAGAGGTCGAACAGGCCGATGATCAGCACCAGGCTGGTGTCCTTGAAGAAGGCGATGAAGGTGTTGACCAGCGGCGGGATGACGTGGCGGATCGCCTGCGGCAGCACGATCAGCCAGTTCTTGCGCCAGTAGGACAGGCCGAGCGCCTCGGCGGCCTCGCTCTGGCCGCGCGGCACCGCCTGCAGGCCGCCGCGGACGACTTCGGCAAGATAGGCGCCGGCAAACAGGATGATCGCGATCTGGGCGCGCAGCAGCTTGTCGATGTTGAAGCCTTCGGGCATGAACAGCGGGAACATCACGCTCGCCATGAACAACAGGCTGATCAGCGGCACGCCGCGGATCAATTCGACATAGAGCACGCAGAGCGAGCGGATCGCCGGCAGTTTGGAGCGGCGGCCGAGCGCGACGAGAATGCCGAGCGGAAAGCCGAAGGCGAGACCGAAGGTCGCGAGCACCAATGTGACCGGCAATCCGCCCCAGCGCTCCTGCGAGACAAAGGGCAGGCCGGGAACGCCGCCCCACATCAACAGGCCGATCAGCGACAGTGCGCCGGCCCAGATCAGCACCAGCTCCTTGCGCCAGAGGCTGCGCCGGCTCGTGAGGACAGAACAGCGCGATGAAGACCAGCACCGCCAGCGCCGGCCGCCATTGCTGGTCATAGGGATAGGTGCCGAACAGGATGAAGCGATATTTCTCGGGGATCACCGCCCAGCAGGCGCCGATGCCGCGCGCGGCCCGGCAGGCGTTGGTGTCGCTGCCGGGAACGCTCCACACCGCATTGAGGATGCCCCACGAGACGAGGTTCACGAGCGCCTTCGCCAGCACCACGAACAGGATCAGCGTCGTGATCGTCGAGCCGATCGACGAGAACAGATTGGCGCGCATCCAGCGCGTGACCGGGTTGGCGTCCCAGCCGGTGCGGACGCGCGTGGTGGGGCGGGGGCTGTTCGGAACGTCGGTCAGAACGGTCATCGCTTCAGCGCTCCGTCAGCGCGATGCGCGCATTGTACCAGTTCATGAACAGGCTGATGCTGAGCGAGATGGTGAGGAACACCGCCATGATCAGCGCGATCGCCTCGATCGCCTGGCCGGTCTGGTTCAGCGTGGTGTTCGCGACCGACACGATGTCCTGATAGCCGATCGCGACCGCGAGCGAGGAGTTCTTGGTCAGGTTCAGATACTGGCTGGTCAGCGGCGGAATGATCACGCGCAGCGCCTGCGGCAGCACGATCTTCTGCAGGACGAAGCCGCGCTTCATCCCCAAGGCGAGGGAGGCGTCCCATTGTCCCTTGTGCACGGCCTGGATGCCGCTGCGCACGATCTCGGCGATGAAGGCCGAGGTGTAGGTCACGAGCGCGATCAGCAGTGCGAAATATTCCGGCGTTATCGATCCAGCCGCCGGCGAAATTGAAGCCGCGCAATTCCGGCATCGAGATGGTCCAGGTCACGCCCGACAGCCACGACACCAGCGCAGGCACGACGATCACCAGCAGCACGCCATAGGGCCAGATCAGACGCGGCTGGCCGTCCGCGACCTGCTTTGCGATCAACTGCCGCCGTATCCACCAGAAGGCGGCAAAGCCGAGCGCGGCGAGGCCGATGATGGCGAACTGTCCCTCTTCGAGCGGAATGCCGGGAATGACGAGGCCGCGATTGGAGAGGAAGACGCCTTCGATCGGCTTCCATGCGCCGCGTGCCGGCGGCAATCCCTGCATCAGCACGTACCAGAACAGCACTTGCAGCAGCAGCGGAATGTCGCGCAGCGTTTCGACATAGATCGCGGCGAGGCGCGACAGCAGAAAGTTTGTCGACAGCCGCGCGATGCCGATCAGCGTCCCCAGGATGGTCGCGAGCACGATGCCGATCGCGGCGACGCGCAGCGTGTTGACGATGCCGACGATGAAAGCCCACAGGTAAGTGTCCCGCGGACTGTAAGCGATCCAGGTGTCGGAGATCGGCATGCCGGCCTCGCGGCCGAGGAAGGTGAAGCCGGTCGAGATGCGGCGCACCGAGAGATTATGGCTGGCGTTCGACCACAAATAGAGGATGACGAGAACGGCGATGCCGATGACCAGGACTTGCCACAGCAGTCCCTTGAACTGGTCGTTGTGCAGCGAAAATTCCATCCGCGGGCGGGGAGGGCGTTTTTGCGGCGTTATGGTCACGGCACACGAATCCTTCCCTTTAAGGGCCATCCCGGGCGGCGTGTTTCAAATGTTGCACCAAATCCAAAAGTATGCAACATTTGTTTCATGGCCCAGCCCGCCCGGTCCCCCCTGAACGAATTGTGCAGCGCGTTGCCGTCGCTGCCGACCCGGCTGCAGCAGGTGGGCCGCTTCGTCGCCGCCAACGATTATGACGCGACCACGCGCTCGATGCGAGAGCTTGCTTCGGTCGCCGGCGCCGATCCTGCGGCATTTACCCGCCTTGCCAAGGCGATCGGCTATTCCGGCTGGGACGAATTGCGCGCCGCGCTGACCGAAGCGCGCAGGCCGGCGCAGGCCTCGCCGTTCTCGGGGCGCACCCGCGGGCGGCGGCAGGGGCCGAACGCGGACGTATCCCTGATATCCGACAAGCTGGACGCCGACGCCGCCGGGCTGTCGCGCATCTCGCCCCATTCGGTGCGCGCGGGCGGCCCGTGCGCTGCATGCGGCGCGCCGCATCTGGATCGCAGGCTTTCGCAGCTGCCGCAGCGTCGCGGAGCTGCTCAATTACCAGCTTCGCCTGTTCCGGCCCGACGAGGTGCAACTCGTCGGTGGCTCCGGCCCCGAGGATCTCGATCTCGGCGCGTTCCGTTCGGGCGAAGCGGTCGTGGTGATCGGCTTCGCGCCCTATTCGGCCGCGAGCGTCGAGTCGGCGCGCGCCGCGCATGCCGCCCGCGCCGACCTGATCGCGATTGCGGATTCCGTCAGTGCGCCGATGGCCGAAGGTGCCGACCATCGGCTGCTCTATGAATCCGCATCCTCGCCCGGATTTTTTCCGAGCCTCACCGGCGCGATCGCGATCGCGCAGTCGCTGGCGGCCGCCACGTTCGCGCTCGGCGGCGCTGGCGCCAGGAAACGTCTGGAAGAGACCGAAGCGCGGCTCGCTGCGACCGCGCAATATGTTTCGGAGAAAGGTTGATCGTCATGGCTGTCTCTCATAGCCGCGTGCTGCATCGAAGCCTGCGCGAGACGCCGCCGAAGGCCGTCGGCGGCGAGGGCGTCTGGCTGTTCGCCGAGGACGGCCGCAAGGTGCTGGATGCCTCCGGGGGTGCTGCCGTGTCGTGCCTCGGCCATCAGCATCCGCGCGTGCTTGCGGCGATGGCGAAGCAGGCCGGAAAACTCGTCTACGCGCACACCGCCTTCTTCTCCTCCGAGCCCGCGGAAGAGCTCGCCGAGCAACTGGTCGGCCATGAGCCCGGCGGATTGGCCTATGTCTATTTCGTCAGCGGCGGATCGGAAGCGATCGAGGCCTCGATCAAGATCGCGCGGCAATATTTCCTCGAGGCCGGCCAGCCGCAGCGCCAGCGCTTTATCGCGCGAAAGCAGAGCTACCACGGCAACACGCTCGGCGCGTTGGCGGCGGGCGGCAATACCTGGCGGCGCGAGCCCTATCAGCCGCTGCTGTCGTCGGCCTTCAGCCATGTCACGCCGGCCTTCGCCTATCACGAGAAGCGTGACGACGAGTCCGAGAAGGATTTCGTCGCGCGGCTTGCCGCCGAGCTCGACGCCGAATTCATGCGGCTCGGTCCCGACACGGTCGCGGCCTTCATCGCCGAGCCTGTGGTCGGCGCGACCGGCGGCGCGGTGACCGCGCCGGAGGGCTACTTCCGTGCCGTGCGCGACATCTGCAACAAGCATGGCGCGCTGCTGATCCTCGATGAGGTGATGTGCGGCATGGGACGCACGGGCACGCTCAACGCGTGGGAGCAGGAGGGCATTGCCCCCGACATCCAGGCGATCGCGAAGGGGCTCGGCGGCGGCTATCAGCCGATCGGCGCGATGCTCGCGACCTCGCGCGTGGTCGACACCATCCGGCAGGGGTCCGGCGCGTTCCAGCACGGCCATACTTATCTGGCGCATCCGCTCGCCTGCGCCGCGGCGCTGGAGGTGCAGCGGATCATCGCCGACGAGAAGCTGCTCGACCAGGTCAAGGAGCGCGGGCGCCAGCTCGAGCGCCGGCTGACCGAGCGCTTCGGCAATCACCGCCATGTCGGCGACATCCGCGGCCGCGGCCTGTTCCAGGCGATCGAGCTGGTCGCCGACCGCGCCACGCGCAAACCGTTCGATCCCGGCCTCGAAACTCAACCAAAAGATAAAGGCGGCCGCGTTCGAAGGCGGGTTAGCCTGCTATCCATCAGGCGGGACCGTGGACGGCAAGCATGGCGATCACGTGTTGCTGGCGCCGCCCTACATTTCCACGCCTGACGATATCGATATGATCGTCGACAGGCTGGGTTCGGCCGTCGACAGCGCGTTGCGTAGTATCAATCACTGAGGGAGGGAGAAGCGTATGAAGAGAGTATTGATTGCCGCCGGTCTGGTCGCCGCATCTGTCGCGGGCGCACAGGCCGCGACACTGGATGCGGTCAAGCAGCGCGGCACGCTGGTGTGCGGCGTCTCGACCGGCTTTGCCGGCTTCTCGGCGCCGGACTCGCAAGGCAACTTCAAGGGCCTCGACGTCGACTATTGCAAGGCGCTCGCTGCCGGCGTGCTCGGCGACGCCAGCAAGGTGCGCTATGTCTCGCTCACCGCGCAGAACCGCTTCACCGCGCTGCAGTCGGGCGAGGTCGACGTGCTCTACCGCAACTCGACCCAGACATTCTTGCGCGGCACGACGCTTGGCTTGCGGCAGGGGCCGGTCAATTTCTACGACGGCCAGGGTTTCGTCGTGAAGAAGGACTCCGGCGTCAAGGAGCTGAAGGATCTGAAGGGCGCCACCGTCTGCGTGGCGCAGGGCACCACGCATGAGGTGACGCTCGGCGACTATGGCCGCGCCAACGGCATCGACTGGAAGCCGCTGGTGTTCGACCGTCCCGACACCATGCAGCAGACCTTCTTCGGCGGCCGTTGCGACGCCATGACCCAGGACGCCTCCGCGCTTGCGGGCTCGGTCGCAACCGCGGCGCCCAACCCGGCCGACTATCTCGTGCTGCCGATCACCATCAGCAAGGAGCCGCTCGGTCCCTTCACGCGCAACGGCGACGAGGTCTGGAGCGACATCATCGCCTGGCTGCATTACGGCCTGGTCGAGGCCGAAGAGCTCGGCGTCACGCAGGCCAATGTCGACGAGATGGCGAAATCGACCACGCCCGGCATCCAGCGCCTGCTCGGCGTCTCCGGCGATCTCGGCTCGCGGCTCGGGCTCGACAACAAGTGGCTGCAGGCCTCGCTCAAGGCGACCGGCAATTACGGCGAGATCTTCGAACGCAATGTCGGCAAGTCGAGCCCGCTCAAGCTGGAGCGCGGTCTGAACGCGCTCTGGACCAAGGGCGGCCTGCAGTACGCCATTCCGTTCAAGTAATCGGAGGCGGCGGCGCGGTAGACTCTGCCGCGCCGCCGGTTTGACCGTCATGCGCATTGCCCTCATTCACGCCCTGAAACACTCGATCGTTCCGATCGAGGCGTCCTTTGCGCGGCTTTGGCCGGACGCGAAGCTGATGAACCTGCTCGACGACAGCCTGTCGGCCGATCTCGCGCGCGACGGCAAGCTGACCGACGCCATGACCGAGCGTTTCCTGAGCATCGGACGCTATGTGACCTCGACCGGCTCGGACGCGATCCTGTTCACCTGCTCGGCGTTCGGTCCCTGCATCGAGGCGGTGGCGCGCGAACATGCGCCGATGCCGGTGCTCAAGCCGAACGAGGCGATGATCGAGCAGGCGGTCAAACAAGGCCGCAAGATCGGTCTGCTCTCGACCTTTCCGCCGACACTGGCGTCGATGCCGCGCGAATTTCCTTCGTCCGTGGAGGTCGTGCCGAAGCTCGCCGAGGGCGCGATGGCCGCCCTCGATCGTGGCGATCGCGCCGAGCATGACCGGATCGTGACGGAAGCCTCGAAGGATTTGCGCGGCTGCGACGTGGTGGCGCTGGCGCAATACAGCATGGCGCCGGCGGCGGCGATGGTGGCGGAAGCCACGGGCCGGCCGGTGCTGACCACGCCCGACAGCGCGGTGTCGAAGTTGAAGAGTGCGTTGAAGGTGTGATGCAAGGAAAAGGCGGCCATCCGGCCGCCCTTTCGCAATTTGGTCGTTGTTACTGGCAGAGATGGCGCCGTCCGTCCTCGCCCCTGAACCAGGTGCCGGGTTCGCAGGCAAATCCTTCGCGACGGTAGTCGCGTCGGTCATAGGCATAGGAATTGCGGAACGGTGCCGTTGCGATCGCGCCCGCGGTTCCGATTGCCGCACCGGCGATTGCTCCTGCCGTACCGACCGCGGCGCCGACCGGCCCGCGATGATAGCAGCGATGCGTATCGCAATAGTCGCGCGCCATCGCCGGCGCCGCCACGTCGTCGACATCAGCGCTGCCAAGCAATCAGTTTCAAACTCCTCATGGATCGTCTCCTCCGTTTGCCTGTGCCCGATCAACCGGACGTGAGGCGTCGCGTTCCCAGGGACCTTCACAGCGAAGTGACATCGGCCAAAGGTCGAACCGAAGCGCATGAAAATTTGGAACTCGCCCTGGTTGCGTCGGTTGGAACAGCATGGTCGGGGCAGTGTGAAGCGAGATGAGGCGGCCTTGGCTCACGACCTCACCCTGCAACCGACAGCGCAGGTTGCCCGACATCCCATCCATCCGATGCTGGTATCCGTTCCGATCGTCTGTTTCATCGGAGCGCTGCTGACCGACATCACCTATGCCGTCACCGCCGAAATCATGTGGGCGGATTTTTCCGCCTGGCTTCTGGTCGTCGGCGTCATCATCGGCGTGCTGGCCGCGATCGCCGGCCTGATCGATTTTCTGGGTGGTCGCGGAATACGGGCGCTGGGGGCGGCCTGGCTTCACCTGATCGGCAATCTCATCGTGCTCGTGCTCGCGTTCTTCAACGCGCTGATTCACACGCGCGATGCCTGGACCTCGGTGGTTCCGGTGGGGCTCATCCTTTCCATCATCACTGTCCTGATCCTGCCCGTGACGGGCTGGCTCGGCTGGACAATGGTCTATCGCTACGGCGTGGGAGCGGCACGATGACATCCACTCGAATCATCCGCGCCTGCTGCGGCTTGCTCTGCTCGCCGCACCGCTGCTGTGCCTGGCCGGCTGCAATGACGGCAGCGGCGATCCCGACGGCGCAGATCGGTCCGAATCCGACGCTCCCCGACATCCAGCAATATCTGCTTCCGCCGATGCACATTGCCCGCGTGGTCGGCTGGAAGAACAAGGACGAAACGCCTTCTGTCGCGCAAGGGCTTGCGATCCACGCCTTCGCCACCGGCCTGCAGCACCCGCGCTCAGCCCTACGTGCTGCCGAACGGCGACGTGCTGGTGGTGGAATCGAAGGCGCCGCCGGCGGCTCGATCAAGCGGCCCAAGGAAATCGTGATGGGCTATGTCGAGTCCTGGGCCACCTCCGGCGGCAATACGGGCGCGAGCAACCGCATCACGCTTGCTGCGTGACACCAACGGCGACGGCGTGCCGGACACCCAGAGCGTCTTCCTCGATCATCTCAACTCGCCGTTCGGCGTCGCGCTGGTCGGCAACGATCTCTATGTCGCCAACACCGACGCCATCGTCCGCTATCCCTACAACGAGGGCGACACCAAGATCACCGCGCCGGGCACGACCTTGACCCAGTTGCCGGGCGGGCCGATCGATCACCACTGGACCAAGAGCCTGGTCGCAAGCCCCGACGGCTCGAAGCTCTATGTCGGCGTCGGCTCGAACAGCAACATCACCGAGAACGGCATGGAGGCCGAGAAGAACCGCGCCGCCATCCTGGAGGTCGACCGCGCCAGCGGCCGCTTCCGCATCTTCGCCAGCGGCCTGCGCAATCCGAACGGCCTGACCTTCGAGCCGCAAGAGCGGCGCGCTCTGGGCGGTCGTCAACGAGCGCGACGAGCTCGGTCCCGATCTCGTCCCCGACTACATGACCTCGGTCAAGGACGGCGCCTTCTACGGCTGGCCCTACAGCTATTACGGTCAGCACGTCGATCCGCGCGTGAAGCCGCAGCGGCCGGACCTGGTGGCGAAGGCGATTCCGCCGGACTATGCGCTGAGCTCGCATGTCGCGCCGCTCGGCCTGGCGTTCTACACCGCGACCAATCTTCCGGAATCCTATCGCGGCGGCGCGTTCGTCGGCGAGCACGGCAGCTGGAACCGCGACGTGCTGAACGGTTACAAGGTCGTGTTCGTGCCGTTCACCGACGGCAAGCCGAGCGGCAAGGCGCAGGACGTCGTGACCGGCTTCCTCAACAATGACGGCCAGGCGCGCGGCCGGCCGGTCGGCTTGGCCGTCGACAAGTCCGGCGCGCTGCTGATCGCCGACGATGTCGGCAACACGGTGTGGCGCGTCACGGGCGGACCGCAGGCGTCGGCATCGCGCTGAACTCGACCAGTCGAGGAACAAAGCGTTGGCGCGACGCTTGTAGTCGGCGCGACACATCTCAAGAGGGCGACGCGCCGTGTTCCTGGTCCGATATTTTCTTTTTGCCGGGAGCGCGCTCCTTGCACTGCTGTTCCTCGTGGACTGGTACTGCGCCGGCTGCGCCGACGACTGCCAGCCGATCAGGCCCAGCAAGCCTCGCTCGACAAGGAAATCCTGCGCATCCGCTCGGCGCAGAAATGGCCGCAGAAGATCGACTTCGACACCAACATTCCCACTATCGTTCCGCCGCCCGCGCTTGTCGCAAGCGTTCCGCCGTCGCCGCCGCCGCCGTCAAGGCAGCCGAAGCATTGAACAAGTCCGTGCTCAACGCCCATGCCGAGGCCAAGCCCGTACAGAAGCCTCCGCGGAGAGTGGCAGCGGCGAAGCACAGACCTACAGACCGGCTCCTCCGCAATTCGGCGCTTATCCGGTCGCTTCGGCCTGGTCGCCCTGGTGGTGACGAGAGACTCGCGTTCACGGTGGCGGTGCTGAATGCGCAAAGAGGACCTCGAGTCCTTTGAGCGAGCGTCCTCGCCTGCAGTTCCATCGGGACGACCGTGGTACGGTTCTTCGCGGGGACACTAGGCCGTCGCCCGTTGCGGAGCGGGGACTCGGCCGCCGGCGCGCCGTGTCCGCCGTTGAGCTCCGGCGAGGCGGGCGGCTTGCGCACGAGCGGGACCTGCAACCGGCAGACCAGGCCTTCGGCGCGCCAGTCGAACACCGCCTGTCCGCCGAGCTGGGATTCCACGCTGGCCATCAGGCTGCGTGTTCCGAATCCGCGCGAGGTCGGCTCGCGCACTTCGGGGCCGCCGCGCTCCTCCCAGGTCAGCGCCAGCGTCTCGTCGTCGACCGTCCAGTCGATCGACAACTGTCCGGACAGCGACGACAGCGCGCCGTACTTGGCCGAGTTCGTGACCAGCTCGTGCAAGGCGAGCGCCAGCGTCTGCGCGGTGGCGGGCTGCAGGTGCACCTCGGTGCCGGTCAGACGGATGCGGTCGCTCACCGAATAGGGCGCAAGCTCCTCGCTCAGCAGCCGGCTCATCTCCGCGCCCTGCCAGCTCGACAGCGACAGGATCGTGTGCACGCGCGCCAGCGCGTTGATGCGCCCTTCGACGGCGTTGACATAGGTCTTCACATTGTCGGCGCGCGTCAGCCGCACGATCGACTGCGCCAGCGCCAGCGCGTTCTTGGCGCGGTGATCGACCTCGCGGGTGAGCAGGTTCTGGCGCTCCTCGGCGTGCTTGCGTTCGGTGATGTCGATGGTGACGCCGCTGACCCGCACCACGCGTTCGTCCTCGTCGAGCGTCGCGGCAGCCGTGCCGACGCACCAGCGGACTTCGCCGTCGGGCCGCCTGATGCGAAACTCCGTTTCATAGGATCGCGCGCCCTTTTCGAAATGGGCCATCGCCTTGCGGAGCTCGTCGATATCGTCGGGATAAAGCAACGGCTCGACATTGGCCGGCGTCACCGTGAAGGTTGCGGGGTCGACGCCGAAAATCCGGTACTGGCCCTCGTCCCACAGCCAGTTGCCGCTGATCCAGTCCCAATCCCACGATCCCATCTTGCCGGCGGCGAGCGCGAGGCTTCGCCGCTGCTCGCTCTCGAGCAGCCGCTCATGCGATTTCTCCACCTCGGCGGTGCGGGCGCGGACGCGATCCTCGAGCTCGGCATTGAGCCGCTCCAGTTGCCGCGTCTTGCGATAGAGCTCGGCGAACACCTTGATCTTGGCGCGCAGCACTTCGGGGACGACAGGCACCGGCACGTAATCGACCGCGCCCATCTCGTAGCCGCGCAGGCGGTCGATGTCGGAGACCTGGATCGCCGAGATGAAGATCATCGCGGTCTTCTGGAAGCGCGGATGCTCGCGGATCATGGCCGCGAGCTCGAAGCCGTCGAGCTCGGGCATGCAGACGTCGACCAGGATGATCGCGATCTCGTTCTTGAGCAGGATCTCGAGCGCCTCGCGGCCCGAGGCCGCGACGATCAGGTTCTCGCCGAGCTCCTTCAGGATGACTTCATAGGCCAGCAGCTTCGCCGGCTGGTCGTCGACCAGAAGGATGTTGACCTGTTCATGGTCCATCATTTGATACCGATCAGCGATGCAGCCACATGCGGATGGCGAGGAGCAGTTGCTCCGTGTTGACAGGCTTCGCCAGATAGTCGGAGGCGCCGGCCTCCAGGCATTTCTCGCGGTCGCCCTTCATCGCTTTCGCCGTCAGCGCGATGATGGGCAGGCGCAGGAAGGCCGGGTTCTGCCTGATCACGCCGATGGTCTGGTAGCCGTCCATTTGGGGCATCATGATGTCCATCAGCACGACGGAGATTTCCGGATTGGATTCGACCAGCGCGATCGCCTCGTGTCCGGTCGTCGCGGTCAACACCTTCATGCCGCGCCGTTCCAGCACGCTGGACAGCGCGAAGATGTTGCGGGCGTCGTCATCGACCAAAAGCGCGGTCTTTCCAACCAGATCCTCGTCGGAACTGTTGAGCCGTTCCAGCATGCGCTGCTTCTCGACCGGAAGTTCCGTGATCACGCGATGCAGGAACAGCGAGGTTTCGTCGAGCAGGCGTTCCGGCGACTCCACGCCCTTGACCACGATGCTGCGCGCCATGGTGTGCAGTTCCGCGTCTTCCTCGGCGGAAAGTTCCCGGCCCGTGAAGACGACGACGGGAACATTGGACAGCGAGGCATCGTTGCGAAGGCGATCCAGCACCTCGAACCCGCTCATGTCCGGCAGTCGCAGATCGAGCACGACGCAATCGCAGGGGTTCTCGCGCAACGTCGTGAGCGCGCCTTCGCCGGTGTCGGTGGCGACGATCTCGATATCGTCGTGATCGAGCAGTTCGCGGATGCTCATCTGCTCGGCGGCATTGTCTTCCACGATCAGCAAGCCGCTTGCGGCGCGGCTTGGCGTATTCCTTGATCTGCGACAGCGCCGCAGCCACGCCTTCGGTCGTCGTCGGCTTGTTGACGAAGGAGAAAGCGCCGCGCGCCAGCGCATGCTGGCGGTCCTCGTCCAGCGTGATGATCTGCACCGGGATGTGACGTGTCAGCGGATTGTGCTTGAGCTGGTTCAGCACGGTCCAGCCGAGCATGTCAGGCAGGAACACGTCGAGCGAGACCGCCGCCGGCTGGTACTGCTTGGCGAGCTCGAGCGCCTCGGTGCCGCGCGCGGCGACCAGCACCTTGAAGCCCTTGTCGCGGGCGAGATCGATCAGGACGCGCGCATAATGCGGGTCGTCCTCGACGATCAGCAGGATGGTGTCGCCGGGTTCGAGATTGAGCCGGTCGTCCGGCAATTGCTCGATCACGCGCGGTTCCTGCGTCGGCGATTGCAGGGCTGGGACGGCGGCATATTGCGACGCAGGCGGACTGATCCGCGGCGCCACCGTGGGCCCTGAATATTTCAGCGGCAGATAGAGCGTGAAGGTCGAGCCCTTGCCGGGCGCGCTCTTCAGATGGATTTCGCCGCCGAGCAGGTTGGCGAGCTCGCGGCTGATGGCGAGGCCCAGGCCGGTGCCGCCATATTTGCGGCTGGTGCCGGCATCCGCCTGCTGGAACGCCTCGAAGATCAGCTTCTGCTTCTCCGAGGGAATGCCGATGCCGGTGTCAGACACCTCGAAGGCGATCACCGCGGGCGCGCTGTTGAGCACGGGGTGATCCGGGCTCCAGCCGCCGAGCGCGCCCGAGACATTGAGGCGCACGCCGCCTTCGCCCGTGAACTTGAAGGCATTCGAGAGCAGGTTCTTCAGCACCTGCTGCAGGCGCTTGGAGTCGGTGACGATGCTGCGCGCCAGGTTCGGATCGACGTCGACGGTGAAGCTGAGCTGCCGGTTGTCGGCTTCATGCCGGAACGGCCGGCCGACGGTTTCCAGCAGGTTCGCGGTGAGGATTTCCTCGGCGTCGACCGTGACGGTGCCGGACTCGATCTTCGACAGGTCGAGAATATCGCTGATCAGGTTGAGCAGGTCGGTGCCGGCGCCGTGAATGGTGCGCGCGAATTCCACCTGCTTGACCGGTGAGGTTGCCGTCGGGGTTCTCGGTCAGCTGCTGGCCGAGGATCAGGATCGAGTTCAGCGGCGTGCGCAGCTCGTGGCTCATATTGGCCAGGAATTCCGACTTGTACTTCGAGGTCAGCGCGAGCTCGGTCGCCTTTTCCTCGAGCGCGCGGCGGGCCTGCTCGATTTCCTGGTTCTTGCGTTCGACTTCGACGTTGCGCTCGGCGAGCTGCTGCGCCTTCTGCTCGAGCTGGTCGTTGGTCTGCTGCAATTCGCGCTGCTGCGTCTGCAATTCGCCGGCGAGCTGTTGCGACTGCTTCAGCAGGCCTTCGGTCTGCATCGTCGCTTCGATCGAGTTCAGCACGATACCGATGGAGTCGGTGAGCTGCTCGAGGAAGTTCATCTGCGAGGTCGTGAACTGGCTCAGCGACGCCAGCTCGATGACGGCCTTGGCCTGGTTCTCGAACAGGATCGGAAGCACGACGAGATTTTTCGGCACGACGCGGAGCAGCGTCGAGCTGACCGGCACGGCATCGGTCGGAATGTCGGCGACCAGACGCTGCCGCTTGTCGACGGCGCATTGTCCGACCAGGCCCTGACCGAACGGCACGAGCTGCTGATGCGGATAGACGCCATCGCTGGCATAGGCCGCGAGCAGTCGCAGTTGCGGGTTCTCCTCGCCGTCGACCTGATAGATCACGCCCATATGCGCGTTCACCAGCGGCGCAAGCTCGGTCAGCAGCAGCCGGCCGACGCTGGTGAGGTCGCGCTGGCCCTGCAGCATGTTGGTGAAGCGGGCGAGGTTGGTCTTCAGCCAGTCCTGCTCGGTGTTGACGTCCGTCGTGAGACGGAGGTTGGTGATCATCGTGTTGATGTTGTCTTTCAGCTCGGCGACTTCGCCGCGGGCGTCGACCTGAATCGCGCGCGTCAGGTCGCCCTTGGTCACGGCGGTCGCCACTTCGGCGATCGCGCGCACCTGCGAGGTCAGGTTCGCCGCGAGCAGGTTGACGTTGCCGGTGAGGTCCTTCCAGGTGCCGGCTGCACCCGGCACGTTGGCCTGACCGCCGAGACGGCCTTCGACGCCGACTTCGCGCGCCACGCTCGTCACCTGATCGGCGAAGGTCGCCAGCGTCTCGGTCATGTTGTTGATGGTGTCGGCGAGCGCTGCGACCTCGCCGCGCGATTTCACGGTGAGGTTCTGCTTCAGGTCGCCGTCGGCGACCGCGGTCACCACCTTGACGATGCCGCGCACCTGCTCGGTCAGATTGGCGGCCATGAAGTTCACGGTGTCGGTGAGGTCCTTCCAGGTGCCGGCGACGCCCGGCACCTGCGCCTGGCCGCCGAGCTTGCCTTCGGTGCCGACCTCGCGCGCCACGCGCGTCACTTCGCCCGCGAAGGCGTTGAGCTGGTCCACCATGGTGTTGATGGTGTTCTTCAGCTCGAGGATTTCGCCCTTCACGTCGACGGTGATCTTGCGCGACAAGTCGCCGCGCGCCACGGCGGTGGTGACTTCGGCGATGTTGCGGACCTGCGTGGTGAGGTTCGCGGCCAGCAGGTTGACGTTGTCGGTGAGGTCCTTCCAGGTGCCGCCGACGCCGGGCACCACGGCCTGGCCGCCCAGACGGCCCTCGGTGCCGACCTCGCGCGCGACGCGCGTCACTTCGGCCGCGAAGGAGCGCAGCTGCTCGACCATCGTGTTGAGGGTGTCCTTGAGCAGCAGGATTTCGCCGCGCACGTCCACGGTGATCTTCTTCGACAGGTCGCCGCCGGCGATCGCGGTCGCGACCTCGGCGATGTTGCGGACCTGCGCGGTCAGGTTCGACGCCATGAAGTTGACGTTGTCGGTGAGGTCCTTCCAGGTGCCGGCGACTTCGGGCACCTCGGCCTGGCCGCCGAGCTTGCCTTCGGTGCCGACCTCGCGCGCCACGCGCGTCACTTCCGAGGCGAACGCGTTGAGCTGGTCCACCATGGTATTGATGGTGTTCTTCAGCTCGAGAATTTCGCCCTTCACGTCGACGGTGATCTTGCGCGACAGGTCGCCGCGGGCCACGGCGGTGGTGACTTCGGCGATGTTGCGGACCTGGGCGGTCAGGTTGCCCGCCATCGAGTTCACGCGGTCGGTCAGGTCCTTCCAGGTGCCGGCGACGCCGGGCACGTTGGCCTGGCCGCCGAGCCGGCCTTCGGTGCCGACCTCGCGCGCCACGCGCGTCACCTCGCCGGCGAAGCGGTTGAGCTGGTCGACCATGGTGTTCAGCGTTTCCTTCAGCTGAAGGATTTCGCCGCGCACGTCGACGGTGATCTTGCGCGACAGGTCGCCGCCGGCGATCGCGGTCGCGACCTCGGCGATGTTGCGGACCTGGGCGGTCAGGTTGCCCGCCATCGAGTTCACGGAGTCGGTCAGATCCTTCCAGGTGCCGGCGACGCCGGGCACCTCGGCCTGGCCGCCGAGCTTGCCGTCGGTGCCGACCTCGCGCGCCACGCGCGTCACTTCGCCGGCGAAGGCGTTGAGCTGGTCGACCATGGTGTTCAGCGTTTCCTTCAGCTGAAGGATTTCGCCCGACACGTTCACGGTGATCTTCTTCGACAGGTCGCCCTTGCGCCACGGCGGTCGCGACCTCGGCGATGTTGCGGACCTGGCCGGTCAGGTTCGAGGCCATCGAGTTGACGGAGTCGGTCAGGTCCTTCCAGGTGCCGGCGACGCCGCGCACCTGCGCCTGACCGCCGAGCTTGCCTTCGGTGCCGACCTCGCGCGCGACGCGCGTCACTTCGCCGGCGAAGGCGTTGAGCTGGTCCACCATGGTGTTGATGGTGTCCTTCAGCTCCAGGATTTCGCCGCGCACGTCGACGGTGATCTTCTTCGACAGGTCGCCATTGGCGACCGCGGTCGTCACTTCGGCGATGTTGCGGACCTGGGCGGTCAGGTTCGACGGCCATCGAGTTGACGCTCTCGGTGAGGTCCTTCCAGGTGCCGGCGACGCCGAGCACGTTGGCCTGTCCGCCGAGCCGTCCTTCGGTGCCGACCTCGCGCGCCACGCGGGTCACTTCGCCGGCGAAGGCGTTGAGCTGGTCCACCATGGTGTTGAGGTTTCCTTCAGCTGAAGGATTTCGCCTGACACGTTCACGGTGATCTTCTTGGACAGGTCGCCGCCGGCGATGGCGGTCGCGACATCGGCGATGTTGCGGACCTGCGCGGTCAGGTTGCGACGGCCATGAAGTTGACGTTGTCGGTCAGGTCCTTCCAGGTGCCGGCGACGCCCGGCACCTGCGCCTGGCCGCCGAGCTTGCCTTCGGTGCCGACCTCGCGCGCCACGCGCGTCACTTCCGAGGCGAACGAGTTGAGCTGGTCCACCATCGTGTTGATGGTGTCCTTCAGCTCCAGAATTTCGCCGCGTCACGTCCACCGTGATCTTGCGCGACAGGTCGCCGCGCGCCACGGCGGTGGTCACCTTGGCGATGTTGCGCACCTGCGCGGTCAGATTGCCGCACATCGCGTTCACGGAGTCGGTGAGGTCCTTCCAGGTGCCGGCGACGCCGGGCACGATCGCCTGTCCGCCGAGCTTGCCGTCGGTGCCGACCTCGCGCGCCACGCGCGTCACTTCGGAGGCGAAGGAGCGCAGCTGGTCCACCATCGTGTTGATGGCTTCCTTGAGCTGCAGGATCTCGCCGCGCACGTCGACCGTGATCTTCTTCGACAGGTCGCCGTTGGCGACCGCGATCGTCACTTCGGCGATGTTGCGAACCTGGCCGGTGAGGTTGTTGGCCATCGAGTTGACGCTCTCGGTCAAATCCTTCCAGACGCCGGTCACTTCCGGCACCTGGGCCTGGCCGCCGAGCTTGCCCTCGGTGCCGACCTCGCGCGCCACGCGCGTCACCTCGGAGGTGAACACGCTGAGCTGCTTGATCATGGTGTTGACGATGGTCGCCGACTGCAAAAATTCGCCGCCCAGCGGGCGGCCGTCGACGTCGAGCTTCACGGTTTGCAGCAGGTCGCCCTGCGCCACGGCGGCGACCGCGCGGGTCACCTCGCGGGTCGGCCACAGCAGGTCGTCGATCAGGGTGTTGACGGAGCCTTCCATGTCGGCCCAGGAGCCGGAGGCGAGGCCGAACTTGACGCGCTGGCGGGTCTTGCCTTCGCGTCCGACCACCTGGCCGACGCGCTCGAGCTGCTGCGCCATGCGCTCGTTGGCCGCGATGATTTCGTTAAAAGTGTCGGCGATCTTGCCGTCGATGCCGAGATAGTCGCCGCTCATGCGGACCGAGAAATCGCCGCTGCGCATCGCCTGCAGCGCGTGCAGCAGGTCCTGGCTGGGGTCGGCTTTGGCCGCGCCGTTGCGCTTGGGGGCAGGACGCAGAGCCGGTGATGTGGCTCCGGAATCGAGGTCACTCATGATCTTCCCCCCAGCCAGTCAAAAAAGCCGAATCCGCAAAGGGTCTCGGCATGAGAACGCCAGTAACCAAAAGGATCAAGCTGGAACACGGTGATGCAGCAAATTGGAACCTGCCGGTCTGACCCGAGCAATCACAACTCACGCGAAGGGCTTCGGTTCCATGCCCAGAGAAAGAATTTTGGCGACGGGCGCCGAGCGGCGGTTCATTTTCGGGAACCCGGAGCGGCCCGTGACGATTAAGATCGCGTAACCACCTGTTGTGGAATCGGTTTTGGGTCCCACCTTGGGGGCATGAAGCAGTCAGACATCTATCGGGAAAACGCTGAAAATTGCCTGCAATTGGCCGAGCGGGCCAAGGATCAGCCGGCGTTCAAGCGCTATTGGCGCATGGCGCAGGCCTGGATCGCTCTGGCGCACGAGCAGGATTGGCTGGACGGGGAGATTTCCCCGGACAGGGAAATATCCGCTTCGGCGGCAGAATGATCTCGGGAGGCAACGTCATGGCACTCCGGCGCGCCCTGATCGGGCTCATCATCGCTTTTGCAGTCGCATCCGGCATTGCCGCGCTGACGACGGCGCGGCAGGTGCACCACATCTCGTCGCTGCCTCAGCCCGTCACGCGAATCTGAGCTACGCAGGCTTCAGTGCCCGATAAACGCCGCGCTCGAATTTGCGGTAGAGATCGACCGCGCGCGTATCCGCGAACGGCAGGACCTGCATCATGATGACGCCGGCGGCATTCGACGCCGGATCGATCCAGTAATAGGTGTTGTACAGCCCCGCCCATGTCAGGCTGCCGGCCTTGCGGCCGTCCTTGACGGGGTCGAGGTTGATCATGTGGCCGAACGCCCAGCGCAGCCGCACGCCGGGGAAGAAGTCGACGTCGTTCGACAGCGCCGGGCTCGTCGTCTTCATGTGGCCGGCCTCGATGTCGCCGGTCTGATTGCTCGACATCAGCGCCACGGTCTCGGGTTTGAGGATTTGCACGCCATTGAGGCTGCCGCCGTTGAGCAGCGTCTGCAGCAGGGTCAGATAATCAGGCGCGGTGGAATAGATGCCGCCGCCGCCGGAATGCGAGTGCGGCTCGTTCGCCTTCTCCAGCGGCTTGGCCAGCAGCGTGCCATCGGCCTTGTGGACATGCAGGTTGGCCTCGCGGGCGCGCTGCGCCGCATGTGATCTCGAATCCGGTATCCTTCATTCCCGAGCGGCTGACAGATGTGACTGCGGAAGTAGCGGTCGAGCGGCTCGCCGCTTGCGATCTCCACCAGCCGTCCGACCTTGTCGATGCTGCCGCCATAGGACCATTTGCTGTCGGGATCGAAGAACAGCGGCCGGCGCGGCAGGCCCTTGGTCTTGCCGGCGACCGCGTAGTAGCGCACCGCAGTTCTCGTCCCACAGCGGATAGCTGAAGCCGGAGGTGTGGGTCAGCAGGTTGCGCAGCGTGATCGGCCGCAGCGGCGGGCGCAGCTGCGGATTGCCCTTGGCGTCGAAGCCGGTGAGCACCGGAATTGCGGCGAGCTCGGGATCGACCTTGTCGGCGGGATCGTCGAGCGAGAGCTTGCCGCTTTCGACCAGTTGCATCGCCGCGACCGAGGTCAACAACTTCACCATCGAGGCGATGCGGAAGACGGTGTCGGTCGACATCTTTGCCTGCGTGCCGAGGCAGCGCAGGCCGAACGCGCCTTCATAGATGACGGTGCGATCGGTCGCCGCCATCGCGACCACACCGGGCACACCCTTGGCGCTGACGGCGCCTTGCAGGATCGAATCGATATCGGGGTTTCGCGGCGCCGGTTGGGGGGCTGCGGCGGCCGCGGGCCGCAGCGCGCTCGCGCCGGCAAGCGCCAGCGTCTGCAGCAGCGCATCGCGTCGCGTCAGCTGCATGTCCGCTCGCTTCGATGGTCAGGCGCCAACCGCATTCTTCTCAATGACATTGCGATAAAAGGACACGCTGAGCTTCGGAATCCGCTGCTGCGTCTCGAAGTCGACGCGGTAGAGCCCGAAGCGCTTCTCGAAGCCGAAAATCCATTCGAAATTGTCCATCAGGCTCCAGAGGAAATAGCCGCGCACCGGCGCGCCTTCCGAGATGGCGCGCTGCAGCTGGACCAGATAGTTGCGCAAAAACATGATGCGGTCGAGATCGTAGACCTTGCCGTCGGCGGCGATCTTGTCCTCCGACGAGGTGCCGTTCTCGCTGATATAGATGTTGTCGACGCCCCACACCTTCGCCACCATGCGCGGCACCCAGTAGGCGGTCTCGGGCCCGACCCGCAGCCACTCCGAGTTCATGTGCGGGAACGAGGCGGGGAAGGGCGCCACGTCGAAGCCGGGCTTGCTGTCCTTGGCCACGATGTAGAACTGCGGCGCATAGATGTTGACGCCGACGAAATCGTTCGGCGCGCCGATGATCTTCAATTCCTCGTCGGTGAATTTCGGCGCGTCCTTGCCGGCGAATTCCAGGAAATGATCGGTGTATTTGCCTTCCAGGATCACGCTGAGAATGCCGGCGTTCAGTTCGCGCGTCGCGATCTCGGTGGCGTGCACGTTCTCGGGCGTGTCGATTGCGGGCACGCAGGCCGCGATATTCTCGGCAATGCCGACCCTGGTGCCGGCGCGCGCTTTGGCGCGGATCGCCTGCACGGCAAGCCCATGGCCGAGCACGACGTTGTGGCGCGCCTGATTCAGTTCGCCGGTGGCGAGCTTGAGGCCGGGCGCATCGATCGCCCAGCCATAGCCGAAATTCAGGAAGCGGCCGGGCTCGTTCAGCGTGAAGAAATTCTTGACCCGGTCGCTCAGGCGCTCGGTGACATAGCCGGCGTAATTGCCGAAGGCCTCCGAAGTCTTGCTCGATTGCCAGCCGCCGACGCGATCCTGCAGCGATTGCGGCAGGTCCCAATGATAGAGCGTTGCGAAGGGCTCGATGCCGTTCGCGAGCAGCTCGTCGATCAGGCGATTGTAGAAATCGAGGCCCTTCGGGTTCGGCGCGCCGTCGCCGTCGGGGAATATGCGCGGCCAGGCGATGGAGAAGCGATAGGCCTTGACGCCGAGCGCCTTGATCAGCGCGACGTCTTCCTTGTAGCGATGATAGTGATCGTTGGCGCGGTCGGCGTTGGTGTGATCGGCGATCTTGCCGGGCGTGTGGCTGAACGTGTCCCAGATCGACAGGCCCCGGCCGTCTTCATTGACGGCGCCCTCGACCTGATAGGCCGACGTCGCCGTGCCCCAGACGAAGCCGCTCGGAAAGCGCGCCGCGGGATGCCGATCGGCTGCGCGGAGCTTGCGCCAATGCGGGCTGCGACATCATGCCGATGCCGGAAAGGCCCGCGAGCTGCATGATGTGCCGGCGCGAGAATTTTCCGAGCATTGATGTTCCCTCGGGTCGACCTCGACCCACGATGCATTATGGTCAAGACGGATCGATTTGATAGACGGAAATCCGGTCGATCTCGAATTCGACCATCTCGGGAGATTCGCCGTCGACCACGCCGACGCCGCCGAACCATTTCGAGCCCATCGCCAGATTGACGATCATGTACATGGGATCGTCATAGCCGACCGGCACCCTGATTTCGGAGACCGGCTTGCGGTCGATGAAATAGATCAGCCGGTCCTGGGTCCACAGCACTCCATAATCGTGGAAGTCGTTCGATGCGCCCGCTTGCAGGAAATCGAAGCCGCAGGACTCGATCTTCTGCGTCGTCGGAATCCGCCAATGCGTCGTCATCACGAGGTCGTCGGGCCGTTGCCCGCGTCCTTCCATGACGTCGATCTCCGGCGGCCAGCCGCCATCGTCGGCGAGCATCCAGAATGCCGGCCACACACCGATGCCGTGGGGGATCTTGGCGCGGATTTCGAAATAGCCGTGTTTCTGCGCAAACGATCCCTGGCTGGTCAGGATGCCCGACACATAGGGGTTGCCGAACAACACAGGCAAGAGCTCCGGAGGGGTGCGGCTCGCCACGATCGACAGCACGCCATCGTGAACGCGGAAGGGATCGAGCCCGAGCGGCTGTTGCGCCAGCCCGGCATAGCGTGGATCGACATAGATCTGCTGCTCGCCGTTGGGCTTGGTCTGGCGTTTCAGCTGCGAGCCCTGGCCGCCCCAATATTGCGCCTCGGGCCAGGCCGCGCCGCCCGCATAGTGCGGCACCCAGCGTCCGTTCTTCAGCGGATGCTCGTCGAAATCGTCATGGAAGGTGCGATGCAGCGACACCGGAGCAAGTTGCGACGCATCGATGGTGTCGATGCGGCGGCAGCCATCGCCGAGCTCGTCATGTGCCATTGACAGAGTGAGCTGCAGCTGCGCGGTCCTGAGATCGTCGTCCGCAAATGCCGGCGACGAGGCAATGAAGCCGATCAGAACGAGAAACTTCACCGTTCGTACCCAGAGATTCAACAACCTGCCCATTGAGAGCCATTCCGCAAATTGCGCGCCGCTTCATTCTAGATCAATTAGCCAAGACCGTCTTGCAACCCTGATCATCGGTCTCGCCGAAATCGTCCCGCTGATTTGCAAAAATCATTGCAAAATATCGTGTTTGCACGACACTTGTCTTCGATTTTGAAGGGCAGGATTTCATGAACCGATTTGTGATCTCGATGGCGGCTGCCGCATTTTTGTTGTTGCCGCAAAATGCGGGGGCGGCCGATCCGCAGTGCGAAGGCCACAATTTGCTCCCGACGCCGCGGCCCGAAACCAGCTGCCAGACTATTCTGGCGAAAATCCATCCGTCACCCGACAGGAAACTGCATGCCACCGTGCTTCCCGCCGAGGTCAGCCTGGACGCAACGCCCGATATGGAGAGCCGGGTCGTGATCCGCTCGGTCGCCGGCAGTACACTCAATTCCCACAACCATTCCTCGCCGCGCGGAGCGAACGGCTATTATGTCGATCAGGCACAGTGGTCGCCGGATTCCCAGTTCTTCGTCTACAGCCTGGTATCGTCGGGCGGCCATTCGCCATGGTCGCATCCGACCATGGTCTACAGCGTCCAGGCCAACCGCTTCGCCAATCTCAGCGCCATGATCGATGGGCGGCCACTGCTGTCGGAGAAATTCCAGTTCACCGCGCCTCACACGCTGACGGCGACGACCTGGAAGAAGGACGGCGCGCCTGAAGATCCCGTGCCGGTCACCGTTGAGCTCACGGATGCATTTTCGAAACTGAAGCCCGAATAGTTCTAGAACAGCGACGCCGCGATCAGCAGGACGATGGCTTCGCCGACCTGCTCGAAGGCGCCGAGCACGTCACCGGTCTGACCGCCGATCTGCCTGACGGCGATCCGGGCGGTGATGATGCCGGCGACCGCGAGCAACAGCAGCGATATCATCGCGCCCTTGGCGCCGAAGCCGAACAGCAGGCAGAAGATTCCGATCGCGAGTGCGGCGGCGACGCATTGTCCGGGCGGGCGTCCGGCGCCGCTCGACAATCCGTCCGGACGCGCGAGCGGAACCAGATGCATGAAGGCCGTCATGCCGGCGCGTGCCGAAGCATTTGCACAAATCAATGCGATTGCGACATAGCGCGGCTCGGCGATGTCGGCCAGCGTGCTCCAGCGCAACAGCAGCGTGACCACCAGCGCGAGCGTGCCGAACGTGCCGATCCGGCTGTCGCGCATGATGTCGAGCTTCTGCTCGCGGGTCTTGCCGCCCATCCCGTCGAAGGAATTGGCGAGACCGTCCTCGTGCATCGCGCCGGTCAGCGCCATCGTCGCGGCCAGCGCCAGCGCGGCAGCGGGGATCGGCGCCACATTGAGGCGGATCGCGACCCAGTAGGCCAGCGCGCCGCCAAGCCCGACCAGGATTCCCGCGATCGGGAAGGCCCAGCTCGCGTGCGCGATCTCGCCGTCGCTGAACGATGCCGCGGACCCGACCGGGAAGCGCGTGCAAAGCGAAATGCCGATCCGCAAATCCGCGATCAGGCCCTTCAATGTCTCGACATACTCGGCCATTGCTACTTCACCCGAACAGGCAAACCCGCGACCACGAACTCGACTTCATCCGCGGCCCGCGCGATCATCTGGTTCATCGCCCCCGCGGCGTCGCGGAATTGCCGCGCCAGCGCATTGTCGGGCACGATACCAAGTCCGACCTCGTTGGTAACCAGCACGACCGGGCTTTTTTGCGCGCGAAGCGACTCGGCGAGCCGTTCCGTTTCCTTTGACCAGTCGCGTTGCGCATGCATGAGATTGGACAGCCACAACGTCAGGCAATCGACCAGCCGCGCGCCGCCGCCGTCGGTCGCCTTGAGCGCGGGGACAAGCTCCAACGGAGTTTCGTGCTCGATCCACTCATTGCCGCGCCGCGCGCGATGCCCCGCGATGCGCTCGCGCATCTCGGCATCGAGCGCCTCGGCGGTCGCGATATAGACCGGCTTGCCCGCAAACGCTTTGGCACGCGTCTCCGCGCGCACGCTCTTGCCCGATCGCGCCCCGCCGGTGATGAGGATGATGGTCATGCGGCCTTGCACTAACCACCAATCCCCGGCGATGCAAACCGCTAAATCGTCGGGCGGGGGCTTGCAATGGCGCGGCTTTCTCCCGCATCAGGGGAGGGTGGAGGCGGACTAGTGCCGCCGATCTGAAGTCCCTGACTCCTCGTGGCAAGATCGCGTTCAGGGACTTCAGATCGAAAGCGGCACTAGAATCATAAGTTTGCTAGTGCCCATGACTTTCCGAAGTTCGTGAACGGAGGGTCGGCAATGGAGCACGAACTTCGGAAAGTGGGCACTAGTGGGGTTTACGGGAGCGATGCTGGTGGCGATGGCGGTCGATGCCGTGCTGGGTTGGCCCGGCGCGCTGTTCGCGCGCATCGGCCATCCCGTGAGCTGGCTGGGCAGCCTGATCGGTGCGCTGGATGCACGCTGGAATCGCGCATCGGATACGCCTGCGATGCGACGCATGGCCGGCGCTGCCGTCGCGCTGATCGTGATTGCGTTGGCCGCTTGTGTGGGCTGGATCGTGCAAGAGGCGATGCCGTCCGACTGGCGCGGCGTCGTATTGCTGGGTGTGCTGGCCTGGCCCTTTGTCGCGCTGCGCTCGCTCCACGATCATGTCGCTGCTGTGCGCGATCCCCTTGGCTGCAGGCGATATCGATGCGGCGCGCCAGGCCGTGTCGATGATCGTGGGCCGCGATCCAGCTCGGCTCGACGAAGCCGGCATCGCGCGCGCGGCGATCGAGAGCCTTGCGGAGAATACATCCGACGGCGTGGTGGCGCCGCTGTTCTGGGGCGCGCTGTTCGGCCTGCCCGGCATCGCCGGCTACAAGGCCATCAACACGCTCGACTCCATGATCGGCCATCGCAACGAGCGTCACGAGGCTTTCGGCTGGGCCGCCGCGCGCATCGACGATGTCGCCAATATCATTCCGGCGCGCCTCACTGGACTTCTGTTCGCGTTGACCGGGCCGGGGCCGCGCGATGCGCTGCTCTGCATGGTCAGGGACGCGCGCCATCATCGCTCGCCCAATGCCGGCTGGCCGGAAGCGGCGATGGCGGGCGCGCTGGGTGTGCGGCTGTGCGGGCCGCGCGCCTATCACGGTGAGCTCGCCGACGAGCCGTGGCTGAACGGCAGCGCGCGCGATCCTGCGGCCGCCGATATCTCGCGCGCGCTCGAATGCCTATGTCCGCGCAATGCTGACTGTTGCCGCCTTGCTCGCGTTCCTCGCTTTCGGGCTCGACATCGAATGACCGGGGATCATGGCGGAAATCTCGATGTGGCGCAGGCCCGCTTCGGCGGGCGGCTGGAGGACTGGATCGACCTGTCGACCGGCATCAATCGGCAGCCCTATCCGGTGCCGGCGCTTGCGCTCGCAGCACTGGAGCGCGCTGCCGTCGCGAACCGATATCGATGCGCTTCAGGACGCGGCGCGACAGGCCTACGCGACCGGGGCTTCGGTACTCGCAGTCGCCGGCGCCCAAGCCGCGATCCAGTTGCTGCCGCGACTCGCGCCGCCCGGCCGCGCCCGCATCCTTGCGCCGACCTACAATGAGTTTGCGCCGGTGCTGACCGGCTGCCGGCTGGCAGGTCGAGGACGTCGGCGAGATCGAGGCGCTCGCCGGCGCCGATCTCGCCGTGGTCGTCAATCCCAACAATCCGGATGGACGGCAGCACGATCCGGCAAAGCTGCTTGGCGCTTCTGCCGCGTGTGAAACGTCTGGTGGTCGACGAGAGTTTTGCCGATGCGGTCCCGCTAGTTTCGTTGGCGGCCGAGGCGGGCAGGCCAGGGCTTCTGGTGCTGCGCTCCTTCGGCAAGTTTTATGGGCTTGCCGGGTTGCGGCTCGGCTTCGTGCTCGGCAGCGCGGACGATATCGCTGCGCTTGACGCGATGGCGGGGCCTTGGCCGATCTCGGGCGCGGCGATCGAGATCGGCAGGAAAGCGCTGCGCGATCGCGACTGGGCGGACGCCACGCGCGCGCGGCTTGAGACGGAGGCGTTGAGGCTCGACGGCATCGGCAACGACGGCAGGTTGGAAGCTTGTCGGCGGCACGCCGCTGTTTCGGCTTTACGATGTCGGCAATGCCGCTGCCGCGCAGGAGCAGCTTGCGCGCGCGCGCATCTGGTCGCGCATCTTCAAGGACAGGCCGAACTGGCTGCGGCTTGGGGTTCCCGGGCGATGAGACCGAGTGGACGCGGCTCTGCCGAGGCGCTGTCAGCGCGCTAGCGCCAGCAGGCCCGTCGACGTCGAGATGCGTTTCGATGTGATCGGCCAGCGCATCGAGCGCGCTTTCAACTCTTGCGCCATAGCTTTCATTCGCGGCGGCGATTCCCAGTCGCGCGAGATAGGCGCTGCGGAAAGCATCGGACGCGAACAGGCCATGCAGATAGCTGCCCTGCACGCGCCCATCCGCGGAGATCGCGCCCTCCGGCGCACCATCGACGAAAGCAAAGGGACGCGCTGCAGTCGGCTCCCTCGGTGCGGCCGATGTGGATTTCGTAAGCTTCGATCGGCTGCTTCGTTTCGGCGTGCGTAGCCTTGATACGCGTCAGGCTCTTCTCCGGCGTCATGATCGTGGTGACATCGAGCAACCCTAGTCCGGGCGTCTCGCCGGGAGGTCCTTCGATGCCATCGGGGTCGACGACGCTTTTTCCCAGCATCTGGTAGCCGCCGCACAGCCCGAGCACATGACCGCCGCGTCGCACATGCGCCGATAGATCGATGTCCCAACCCTGCTTGCGCAGGAAATCGAGATCGCTTCGCGTGGATTTCGAGCCGGGCAGGATGACGAGCACGGCATCGCCCGGAATGGCTTCGCCTGATCGCACCATCACCAGATCGACATCGGGTTCGAGCTTGAGCGGGTCGAGATCGTCGAAGTTCGCGATCCGCGACAGCGCGAGGCATGCGATCTTGCGTCGTCCGGGCTTGCGTGCGTCGGCAAGTCCGAGCGCGTCCTCCGCCGGCAATTCTCTTGCGCGATCGAACCAGGGCAGCACGCCAAAGCCGCGCCAGCCGGTGCGCTCCGCGATCGCTCGATAGCCGTCGTCGAACAGCGAGGGATCGCCGCGGAACTTGTTGATGATGAAGCCCGCGATCGCGGCTGCATCGTCGGGATCGATCACAGTCTTGATTCCGACCATCTGCGCGATCACGCCGCCGCGCTCGATGTCGCCGACGAGGACGACCGGCACATCCGCGCGCCGCGCGAAACCCATATTGGCGATGTCGTTGGCGCGCAGGTTGATTTCGGCCGGGCTGCCGGCGCCTTCGACCAGCACCAGATCGGCCTTCGCCTTGAGCCGCTCGAAACTTTCCAGCACCGCCGGCATCAGCGACGGTTTTAGCGCCGCATAGTCGCGCGCGCGCAAGGTCGCGACGCGCTTGCCCTGCACGATCGACCTGCGCGCCGACATCGGTCTCCGGCTTCAGCAGCACCGGGTTCATGTCGGTATGCGGTTCGACGCCGGCCGCGAGCGCCTGCAGCGCCTGGGCGCGTCCGATCTCGCCGCCGTCGACGGTGACCGCCGCATTGTTCGACATGTTCTGCGGTTTGAACGGCATCACACGCAGGCCGCGGCGCGTTGCGGCGCGTGCCAGCCCCGCGACGATGAGCGATTTGCCCACGTCCGAGCCGGCACCCTGGATCATCAATGCGCGCGCCATGCGAAGGCTCTAGAACTCGACGCCGGGCTGCGCCTTGATGCCGGAGCGGAACGGATGCTTCACCAATGTCATCTCGGTGACGAGATCGGCGGCATCGATCAGCTCCTGCTTGGCATTGCGGCCGGTGAGCACGACATGGGTCAGCGGCGGCTTCGAAGTTTGCAGGAACGCGACGACCTCGTTGATATCCAGATAGTCGTAGCGCAGCGCGATGTTGATCTCGTCGAGCACGACCATGCGCAGGTTTTCGTCTGCGATCAGCGCTTTCGCTTTCTCCCATCCCGCTTGCGCGGCGGCGATGTCGCGGGCGCGGTCCTGCGTCTCCCACGTAAAACCTTCGCCCATGGCGTAGAACTGGCAGAGCTCGCCGAAATTGGTGGTCAGCAAACGCCGCTCGCCGGTGTCCCAGGCGCCCTTGATGAACTGCACCACCGCGCAGGGAAAGCCATGCGCGACACAGCGCAGGATCATGCCGAAGGCGGACGATGATTTGCCCTTGCCGGCGCCGGTGTGAACGATGATCAGGCCCTTCTCGCCGCTCTTCTCCGCCATCATCCGATCGCGCGCGGCCTTCTTCTTGGCCATTTTGGCGGCGTGCCTGGCATCCTCGGTGATATCCATGGGTCAGCGCTTCCCTTCGGCTTGACAAGGCGCTCGTCCGGGCAAATGGTGGCCCCAACGTTGGTTCCTGTCCTACGACAGGCGAAGAGGGAATGCGATAGGGTTCAAGGACTTGAGCCCTTAAAGCAGCCGCCCCCGCGACCGTGACCGGAGAGATCCTCAGACGCCACTGACCCCAACGGGTCGGGAAGGTGGGGATCGAAGGAGAAAATCCTGCTCCGCAAGCCGGGAGACCTGCCAGCGGATGTGTTTGGACCGGCGGACGGGGTGTTCCGCGACGGGGAAACGGGCCCGCGCGGGTTCGTCCGCCTCATCGCACCTCCGCTGGAGAAAGAAGGGCGATGGCCGTCACGCTTCACGTCTGCATCACCTGCCGCGCAGGGCAGGAGCATCGACGAAGGCGCGAGCCACGCCCGGAGTCGCGCTTGCACAAGGCGATTGCCGCGATCGGCGCGCCCGAGGGCGTCGCCATCGTGCCGGTCGAATGTCTGTCGGCTTGCAACAATGGCTGTTCAGTCGCGCTGAGCGCGCCCGGCCGCTGGGCCTACGTCTACGGTCGGATGTCGGAGGCCAACGCAAAGGACATCCTCGCCGGCGCCGCCGCCTATGCCGCCGCGCCGAACGGTCTCGTGCCGTGGCGCTCGCGCCCGGAAATTTTCCGCAAGCAATCGCTGGCGCGCATTCCCCCCTTGTCCCTTCCGGAGGCCGCCGAGTGAATTCGCTTGCCAAGATTCCCGTCACCGTCATCACCGGCTTTCTCGGCTCCGGCAAGACCACGCTGATCCGGCATCTCATGACCAATGCGAACGGCCGCAAGCTCGCGGTGCTGGTCAACGAGTTCGGCAGCGAGGGCGTCGACGGCGAGATTTTGAAATCCTGCGCCGATGCCAATTGCCCGGAAGAGAACATCGTCGAGCTCGCCAATGGCTGCATCTGCTGCACCGTGGCCGACGATTTCATTCCGACCATGCAGACCTTGCTGGCGCGCAAGGTTCGACCCGATCACATCCTGATCGAGACCTCGGGGCTGGCGCTGCCGAAGCCGCTGTTGAAGGCGTTCGACTGGCCGGAGATCCGTTCGCGCATCACCGTCGATGGCGTGATTGCGCTCGCCGACGCCGAGGCGGTCGCGGCCGGCCGCTTTGCGCCGAACCCGGACGCGGTTGCCGCGCAGCGTGCGGCCGATCAAAGCATCGATCACGAGACGCCGCTCTCCGAAGTGTTCGAGGACCAGATTTGTTGCGCCGATATCGTGCTCTTGACCAAGGCCGACCTCGCGGGGACGGCCGGGCTCGAGGCCGCGAAACTCGCGATTGCGGCGGAAACGCCGCGCGCGGTTCCGATGTTGGCCGTGACCGACGGCGCGATCGATCCACAGCTGATCCTCGGCCTCAATGCCGCGGCCGAAGACGATCTCGCCGCGCGGCCCTCGCATCACGATGGCGAGGAGGATCACGAGCACGACGACTTCGCGTCGGTCGTGATCGATCTGCCTGAGGTGACCGACATCGACGCGCTGGTCGCCTCGATCGCGCGGTTGGCGCGCGAGCAGAATGTGCTGCGCGCCAAAGGCTATCTCGCCGTGAAGGGCAAGCCGATGCGGCTCCTGGTGCAGTCGGTCGGTGAACGCGTGCGGCATCAGTTCGACAAGCCGTGGGGCGCTGCGCCGCGGCGCTCGAAACTCGTCGTGATCGGCGAGCATGGCGACATCGACGAGACCGCCATCAAGGCGGGACTGGGTATCTAGGGGCGGAGAAGGATGCACGTCGTCTTCCGCGAGAGCCATGGCCTGGAGGAGACCGCGACAGCCGTCGATCTCGGTCAGGATCCGGCCGACTTGATCGTGCTCTCGTTCTCCGACAGCGATCTCGCGGCATTCGCCGCCGGCTGGCGGCGTGGTCGCAAGAGCCTGCCGTCGCTCCGGCTCGCCAACCTGATCGCGCTGCGCCATCCGCTCTCGGTCGACACTTATGTAGAGCGTACGCTGTCAGGCGCAAAGGGGATTCTGGTTCGCCTGATCGGTGGTGAATCCTATTGGCAATATGGCGTCACCGCGCTGCATCAGCTCGCAAAAGAGCGTGGCATCGCGCTTGCGGTCCTTCCCGCCGACGGTCGCGACGATGCGCGGCTCGATGCGCTCTCGACTGTGCCGGTCTCGACACTTCGGCGATTGAGGGTGCTGTGCGATGCCGGCGGCGCGGTCGCCGCGCAGGTCGCGATCGCGCAGTTGGCGCTGGCATCGGGACTCTATGCCGGGCCGGTGTTCGGCGAGACCGAAATTCCCGACATGGGGCTTCTACGATCCCGCCAAGGGCGCGCTCGCATCGCTGCCGCCGCCGAACGGTGCGCCGCATGCGCTCGTCACTTTCTATCGTTCCTATCTCACCTCTGCCGATACCGGCCCGGTCGATGCGTTGATATCGGCGCTGCGGGAGAGGGGCTTCGATGCCTACGGCGCATTCGCAACGTCGCTGAAGGCGCCCGGCGTCGCCGACTGGCTGAAAGCGCACTTCGCGGAGCGGCCGCCGGCCGTGATCGTCAACGCGACGGCGTTCTCGGCGATGGCGACGACGGCACGACGCCGTTCGATGACCGCCTCCTGTCCGGTGTTCCAGGTCGCGCTGTCGACCGCGCGCCGCGAGGACTGGGCTTCATCGCTGCGCGGCCTGTCGCCGGCCGATCTCGCCATGCATGTGGTGCTGCCGGAAGTCGACGGACGGCTGCATGCCGGTGTCGTCAGCTTCAAGTCGGCGGGCGAGCGTGATCCGCGATTTGCAGTTCGCCCATCTCGCGCATCAGCCCGATCGCGAGCGCATCGATGCGGCCGTGGCGCGTGTGTGCGCGTGGCATCGGCTCGCGACGACGCAGCGCACGACAAGCAACTCGCCATTGTGCTGTCGAGCTATCCTGGCCGACCGCATCAGATCGCGCATGCGGTGGGTCTGGATGCGCTGGCTTCGACCGAGGCATTGTTGGGCGATCTCGGCAAAGCCGGCTTCGATGTCGGACCGGTCGAGTTGCTCGCGCAAGAGCTCAGCAAGGCGACGCTTACGTGGCGTGTCGATGAATATCGTGCCGCGCTGAAGCACCTGCCGGAAATTCTACAAGACAACCTGGCGAGCGCGTGGGGCGACGCCCGAGAGCGATCCGCAAGTTCGCGGCGGTGAATTTCATTTCGCAGCCATCCGCTCCGGCAAAGCCATCGTTGCTGTCCAGCCCGAGCGCGGCGAGGTCGCGAGCCGCGACCGCCGACTATCACGATCTCTCCCGCATTCCGCGCCACGCCTATGTCGCCTTCTATCTCTGGCTCCGCCGGCAAGGCATTGATGCGCTGATCCACATGGGCGCGCATGGCACGCTGGAATGGTTGCCCGGCAAGTCGGTGGCGCTGTCGCACGCCTGCTGGCCCGAGGCGCTGATCGGCGATTTGCCCGTGATCTATCCGTTCATCGTCAACGATCCCGGCGAAGCGGCGCAGGCCAAACGCCGCATCGGCGCCGTCACCATCGGCCATCTGTCGCCGCCGCTTGCCGCAAGCGCTGTCCCGCAAAATCTCGTCAGGCTCGAGCAATTGCTCGACGAATACTCGACTGCCGACGGACTCGATCCGGCGCGGCGGCAACGTCTTGTCGCCGCGATCCGCGACGAGGCACGCGCAGCGGGTGTCGAAAACGATCTTGGGCTTGCAGCGTCGGCCGCGCCGGCCGAAGCGATCCCGCGCATCGACCGCTTCGTCTGCGACCTGAAGGAAAGCCAGTTCGGCGACGGCCTGCATGTGTTCGGACGCGGCGCCTGTGGCAACGAGGAGCGGGACGCGCTGCTCGAGGCGTTGGCGGGCAAACGCGTCGCGCCGGGTCCGGCCGGCTCGCCCTGGCGCGGGCGCAGCGACGTGCTGCCCACGGGGCGCAATCTGTTCGCGGTCGATCCGCGCGGCGTGCCGACCCGATCAGCACATGCGCAGGGCATCAAGCTTGCCGAGGAATTGCTGCGCCGGCATCTGCAGGATCACGGCGACTGGCCGAAGGGGCTCGTCGTCGACCTCTGGGGTTCGGCGACCATGCGCACCGCGGGCGAGGAATTTGCCATGGCGCTGCAACTCGCCGGCATAGCGCCGCGCTGGGATGGCGCGTCGGGCCGCGTCACCGGCTTCGAGATCATTCCGCTGGCGATGTTGGGGCGTCCGCGTATCGACGTGACCCTGCGCATCTCCGGACTGTTCCGTGATGTGTTCGCGGGACTGGCGCAATTGTTCGAGGCCGCATCCGACGCGCTGGCGCAGCGCGACTTCGAGGGCGCGGAGAATCCTTACCTCGCGCGAGCGTCGCGCGTGTTTGGTCCGAAGCCAGGACAGTACGGCGCCGGCATGGCGCGACATGCCGATGTTTTCACCCGCGAGGCGCGTCACAAGGCGGGGCAGGCGTGGCTCGCGTCGTCGTCCTGGGCTTTCGCCGCCGACGGCGAAATGAAACCTGACCGCGCCGGCATCGAGGCGCGGCTCGGCACGGCCGATACCTTCGTGCATGTCCAGGACTTGCCGGAGACCGATCTGCTGCTCGCTGCCGACTATGCCGCACATGAAGCGGGCGCCGCGGCGGCTGCAGCGAGTCTCGGCACCTCGATCAAATCGCTCTATCATCTCGACGCCACACGACCGGACGCGCCGCGGGCGCGAACGCTGACCGAAGAGATTTCGCGGGTGGTGCGCTCGCGCGCTACGAATCCCAAGTGGATTGCCGGCATGATGCGGCACGGTTTTCGCGGCGCCGCCGAGATCGCGGCGACGCTGGAGCACATGGCGTCGTTTGCGCATCTCGCCGATGTCGTGCCGTCGCATCTGTTCGATCTCTACTATGACGCCACGCTGGGCAGCGACGACATCCGCGCGTTCCTGCGCCGCGAGAACCCGGCGGCGCTGGCGGCGATCGAGGATTGCTTCCGGCGGCTCGATGAAGCCTCGCTGTGGGTCACCCGCCGTAATTCGATCCTGGCCTCATTGCGGGAGGCGTCATGACGGCGTTCGCGATCAAGGGCTGGTGCCCGTCTGCGCTGCGGCCGATGCTTTCGGGCGATGGCCTTGTGGTGCGGCTGCGGCCGCGCGGCGGCAGGCTGTCGGCAGCGCAGGCGGTTGGCATCGCGGAACTCGCGCAGCGCTGCGGCAACGGGCTGGTCGACCTGACCAGCCGTGCCAATCTGCAAATTCGTGGCGTTCGCGAGGACGAGCCACGAAGCGCTCGTGAACGGGCTCGATCGCCTTGGATTGGTCGACGACGATCAGACCATGGAAGCCCAGCGCAATATTGTCGTGGCGCCGTTCTGGAGCGAAGGCGACGACACGCATGCACTTGCGGCGGAGCTGGAGCGTGCGCTGGCGGTGCGACGACTCGGACTGCCGGAGAAATTCGGTTTCGCAGTTGACTGCGGCCCGCGCCGCGTGCTCGCGCAGGCGTCAGCCGATATCCGGATCGAGCGCGATGTGGATGGCGGGTTGATCGTGCGCGCCGATGGGGCGCAGCAGGGACACGCCGTCACCCGGGCTGGAGCGATCGAAGCGGCGCTCTCGCTCGTCGAATGGTTCGCGGCATCCGGCGGAATCGGGGATGGGCGAGGGCGGATGGCAGCGCATCTCGCGCATGGCGCAAAGCTACCAGACGCGTTGACTGGTAAGACAACGCCTGTACCGGATGGAGCATCGCCAAGCCCCGGGATTTATCGAGGCGGCGCGCTGGTCGGGCTCGGCTTCGGCCAGATGCAGAGTGACACACTGGGTTTCCTCGCTGACCTCGGCCCCGGCTTGCGTCTGACACCGTGGCGCATGATCCTCATCGAAGAGCTGCATGAGATGCCGCGGCACGATGGTCTGATCACGCGTGCCGACGATCCATTGTTGCGCGTCGTCGCCTGCACCGGCGCGCCAGCCTGTCCGGAGGCGCATACCGAAACGCGCAAGCTTGCAGCATGCGCTCGCGCCGCACCTCGCTCCCGACACCTGCCTTCACGTTTCCGGCTGCGCCAAGGGCTGTGCGCATCCGAAGGCCTCCGACATTACGCTGGTCGGCACGCCAGACGGCTTCGATCTTGTCCGCAACGGCTCGCCGCGCGATGTTCCCTCGCAGCGTGGGCTCGCGCATCGCAGATGTTCGCGCGCTCGTGGGAGCGCGCTGATGCCCTACGCGTTCGAGACCAACGGGGCCACAATCTACCGGCAGTCCTTTGCGACCATCCGGAGCGAGGCTAACTTGGCGCGCTTCACGGCGGATGAGGAGCCGGTCGTGGTGCGCATGATCCATGCCGCCGGCCTGATCGGTCTCGAAGCGCATATCCGCTTCACGCCAGGCATGGCGGCCGCTGCCCGCGCCGCCTTGCAGAAGGGCGCGCCGATCCTGTGTGACGCGCGGATGGTCTCCGAAGGAGTTACGCGCACGCGCCTTCCGGCGAACAATCAAGTGATCTGCACACTCGATGACCCGCGCGTGCCGCAACTTGCCCAGTCCATGCAGACCACACGCTCGGCGGCGGCGCTGGAACTGTGGTGGCCGCATCTCGACGGCGCGGTTGTCGCCATCGGGAACGCGCCGACCGCGCTGTTCCATTTGCTCAATATGCTCGAAGACGCGAGCTGTCCGCGGCCGGCGGCCATCATCGGCTGTCCCGTCGGCTTCGTCGGCGCGGCCGAATCCAAGATGGCGTTGATGGCCGCACCACCCGCGCCGGCGCTCACGGTCGAAGGCCGGCTCGGCGGTTCCGCGATCACGGTCGCCGCTGTCAACGCGCTGGCAAGCCGGAGCGAATGATGGGGCGGATCATCTGCTGCGGGCTGGGGCCCGGCGATCCCGATCTGATGAGCGTGCGCGCCGACCGCGAGGTGCGCGCCGCGACGCATATCGCTTATTTCCGCAAGAAGGGCCGGCCCGGTCAGGCGCGCACGATCGTCGAAGGCATGCTCGCGCCGGGCGTGCGCGAATATCCGATGGAATATCCGGTCACGACCGAGCTCGATGTCGAGCAGCGACGACTATGCGCGCCTGCTCGCGTCCTTCTACGACGAGTGGGCCGAGCGTCTTGCCGCGCTCTCGCGCGAGACCGACGTGGTCGTGCTGTGCGAAGGCGATCCGTTCTTCTACGGTTCGTTCATGCATCTCTATACGCGGCTGCAGGGCCGCGCGAAGGTCGAGGTGATCGCCGGCATTCCCGGCATGGCCGGCTGCTGGAACGTTGCGGGCCTGCCGATCGCGCTCGGTGACGACGTCATGACGGTGCTCACCGGCACCTTGCCGGAAGCGGAGCTGGCGCAGCGCGTACAGAACTCCGACGCGCTGGTCATCATGAAGACCGGCCGCAATCTTGCGAAGATCCGCCGCGTGCTGGAGGCGGCCGGCCGGCTCGACGAGGCCTGGCTGATCGAGCGCGGCACCATGCCGGACGAGAAGGTCGCGCGACTCGCGCGATGTCGACGCGACGGATTGCCCGTATTTCGCGATCGTGCTGGTGCATGGTCGGCTCGGTCGACGGCGCGAGGCGGCGGAATGAGCGGCTCGCTCACCATCGCAGGGCTCGGCCCGGGCGACGCCGCGCTGGTGACGCCGGAGGTGTCGGCCGCGCTTGCGGAGGCCACCGACGTGCTCGGCTATGCGCCCTATGTCGCGCGGGTGCCGGCGCGCGACGGCCTGCGGCTGCATCCGTCCGACAATCGCATGGAATTGCAGCGCGCCGGCGAAGCCTTGAAGCTCGCCGCGGAAGGACGTAGCGTCGTCATCGTCTCGTCCGGCGATCCCGGCGTGTTCGCGATGGCGGCCGCCGTGTTCGAGGCGCTGGAAGCCGCGCCCGAATTGCAGGATCTCTCGATCCGCGTGCTGCCGGGCGTCACTGCAATGCTGGCCGCGGCGGCGCGCGCCGGCGCGCCGCTCGGCCATGATTTCTGCGCCATCAATCTCTCCGACAATCTGAAGCCGTGGCCTGTGATCGAGAAGCGCCTGCGGCTGGCGGCAGAAGCCGACTTCGCGATTGCGATCTACAATCCGCGCTCGGCGAGCCGACCGGAAGGTTTTGCCAAGGCGCTCGACGTGCTGCGCGAAGCCGGCTGCGGCGACCGCACCGTCATCTTTGCGCATGCGGTCACCACGCCCAAGGAGCGGATCGAAACCATGTCGCTCGCCGAGGCCCGGCCGGAGATGGCCGACATGGCAACCCTTGTCATTGTCGGCAATTCGGCGACGCGCAAGGTCGGCCGCTGGGTCTATGCGCCGAGGCGCGCATCATGACCGAGCCATGCCATCACCTCTTCAATGCTCTCGACCCGCGGCCGCTCGGGCAGGGTCGGGCGCGCGATCATGATCACGGGAACGCGAAGCTCGCGCGCGGCGTCGATCTTGGCGCGCGCGCCGCTGCCGCCGGAATTGCGCGCAACGAGAAAGTCGATCCGGCGCGAGGCCATCAGCTCGCGGTCGCCTTGCAAGGTGAACGGTCCACGCGAGACGATCATTTCGGCCTTGGGCAGCGGCAACGTGCCGTCGGGCGCATCGACGAAGCGCAGCGTGTAGGCGTGCTGCGGTTTTGCTGCGAACGGCGCGATGTGCTGCCGGCCGATGGCGAGGAAGACGCGCGCGGGTGCGTCGGGCAGGGCGGTGACCGCGGCATCGATGTCTGTCACCTCGATCCAGTTGTCTCCGGCCATGCGCACCCACGGCGCGCGCTCCAGCGCGATCAGCGGCGTGTTCGTCGCAGCGCAGGCCTCGACCGCATGCCGGCTCATCTCGGCGGCGAACGGATGCGTCGCGTCGATGACATGCGTGATCCGCATCTGCCGGATGTAGTCGGCAAGTCCCGCCGCGCCGCCAAAGCCGCCGGTGCGCGTCGGCAGCGCATGTGGAAGCGGAATCTGCGTGCGCCCCGCATAGGAATAGATCGCGTCGATGTGCGCGCGCGCGAGCGCTTCGCGCGAGCGCGTTGGCATCGCCCGTTCCGCCCAAGAGAAGGGCGCGCATCATGGCTGAACCCTGGTTGACCATCATCGGTATCGGCGAAGATGGCCTTGCCGGGCTGTCGGAAGCAAGCCGAAACGCGCTTGCCCGCGCCGAGACCGTGTTCGGCGGCGAGCGGCATCTCAGGCTTGCGTGCATCGATGGCCGCGGCCAACCGTGGCCGGTGCCGTTCGATTCATCTTGCGTGCTGTCGCGCCGGGGGCGGCCGACCGCGGTGCTGGCCTCAGGCGATCCGTTCTGGCATGGCGCGGGCGGAAATCTCGCCGCGCAGCTCACGCCGGAGGAGTGGATCGCGCATCCGTCGCCCTCGACCTTCTCGCTGGCCGCGGCTCGGCTCGGCTGGCCGCTCGAAAGCACTGTTTGCATCGGGCTGCATGCTGCGCCGTTCGAGCGGCTGGTGCCGATGCTGGCACGCGGTGCCCATATCATTTGTCTCGTGCGTGACGCCAAGGCGGCCGGCGATCTCGCAAGCTGGCTCACCGCACGCGGATTTGGTGCCTCGCGACTGTGGATCTTGTCGGCGCTGGGCGGGCCCGTGCGAATCTGTAACGGAGAGCAAGGCGGAGAATTGCGCAGCCGGTAACGCGGTCAGTCCGCTCGCGCTGGCGATCGAGGCCGATGGAGTGGCGGGATTGTCGCGCGCATCCGGGCTCGCTGACGACTTGTTTAGACACGACGGCCAGATCACCAAGCGGCCGATCCGTGCGTTGGCGCTGTCGGCGCTGGCACCGCGGCCGGGCGAACGGCTCTGGGACATCGGCGCCGGTTCCGGCTCGATCTCGGTCGAATGGGCGCTGGCCGGCGGCAGCGCGATCGCGATCGAAGCGCGCGAAGATCGTACTGCCAACATCCGTGCCAATGCCGAAGCATTCGGTCTTTCGCACAAGATCAATATCGTCGCAGGTGTCGCGCCGGCAGCGTTGTCGGGACTGGACAAGCCCGACGCGGTTTTCATCGGCGGGGGCCTCGATGCCGCGCTGTTCGACGCGGTCTGGCAGCGGGTAGCCGACGGTACGCGCATCGTCGCGCACAGCGTGACGCTCGAAACCGAGGCGCTGTTGTCGGAACTGCAGCAACGCCATGGCGGCGAGCTCATGCGCATCGATATCTCACATGCCGCGCCACTTGGCAGGATGCGCTCGTGGGAGGCCACGCGGCCGGTCGTGCAATGGAGCGTGGTGAAATGACCGTGCATTTCATCGGCGCCGGTCCCGGCGCGCCCGATCTTCTCACCTTGCGCGGCCGCGACCTGATCGCGTCGTGCCCTGTGTGTCTCTATGCCGGCTCGCTGGTGCCATGCGGAAATCCTCGCGCATTGCCCGCAAGGTGCGCGTATCGTCAACACGGCGCCGCTGTCGCTGGACGAGATCATCGACGAAATCGCGAAGGCACATACCGCAGGCCATGATGTCGCGCGGCTGCATTCCGGCGATCTCTCGGTGTGGTCGGCAATGGGCGAGCAGTTGCGTCGCCTGCGCGAGCTCGGCATTCCCTTTACGGTCACGCCGGGCGTGCCGTCCTTTGCCGCGGCCGCAGCCGCGCTCGAAGCCGAGCTGACCTTGCCCGGCCTTGCGCAATCGGTGGTGCTGACCCGCACCTCCGGGCGCGCCAGCGCCATGCCGGAAGGCGAGACGCTTGCGGCCTTCGCGGCGACCGGTGCGGTGCTCGCGATCCATCTCTCGGTGCATGTGCTCGACAAGGTGATCGCCGAGCTGATGCCGCACTATGGCGCCGACTGTCCCGTCGCCGTGGTCTGGCGCGCGAGTTGGCCCGACGAGAGGATCGTGCGCGCGACGCTCGGCACGCTGCAATCCTCGCTCGGTGCGGAGCTCGAGCGCACCGCGATCATCCTGGTCGGCCGCACGCTCGAAGCGCGCGATTTCGAGGAGAGCCGCCTCTACGCCGCCGATTACGACCGCCGCTATCGGCCGGTCGGCGCGCGTCCGCGCTTTCCGGAGGCGACATAGATGGCGCGCTGCCTCGTCATCTCCGCGCCTGCGTCGGGCACCGGCAAGACCACGCTGACACTGGCGCTGGCGCGCGCGTTTCGCGATCGCGGACTTGCCGTGCAGTGTTTCAAGAGCGGGCCCGACTATATCGATCCGGCCTTTCATGCCGCCGCGACCGGGCGCCCCTCGGTCAATATCGACAGCTGGGCGATGACCCGCGATACCATCGACAGGCTGACCGCGCGCGCTGATGATGCCGACCTCGTGCTGATCGAAGGATCGATGGGCCTGTTCGATGGCGTCGCGACGCCAGGGCAGTGCGGCACCGGCGCCAGCGCCGATCTCGCCGCAATGATGGGCTGGCCGGTGCTGCTGGTGCTCGATCCCACGGGTCAGGCGCAGACGGCGGCCGCCGTTGCCGCGGGTCTGCGCGATTTCCGCAAGGGCGTGCACGTCGCGGGCGTCGTGCTCAACCGCGTTGCCAGTCCGCGCCACGAAGATCTGGTGCGCCGCGCGCATGGAAGCGGCCGGCATCGCCGTGCTCGGCGCGCTGCCGCGGCATGCGCCGATCGCGCTGCCGGAGCGGCATCTCGGCCTGGTGCAGGCGGAAGAGCTGACGCGACTCGACGGTCTGATCGCGGAAGCCGCGCGCCTCGTTGCCGGGCGCGTCGATCTCGACGCCGTGCTGCGGCTCGCCGAATGCGCGTGGACCGCGCCGCTGACGAATGCCGCGCTTCGCGTGACGCCGCCCGGCCAGCGCATTGCGCTGGCGCGCGATGCCGCGTTTTCCTTTGTCTATCCGCACGTGCTGGAAGGCTGGCGCGCAGCAGGCGCAGAGATCGTGCCCTTTTCGCCGCTCGCCGACGAAGGGCCGGACGCGAGCGCCGATGTCTGCTGGCTGCCGGGCGGCTACCCCGAACTGCATGCAGGCCGGATCGCCGCGAACGGGCGCTTCCGCGATGGGTTGCGGGCTTTCGCGCTGGCAAAGCCGGTGCACGGCGAGTGCGGCGGCTACATGGTGCTCGGCGAAGGTCTCACCGATGCGAACGGCGTACGTCATACAATGGCAGGATTGCTCGGAATCGAGACAAGCTTCGCCAAGCGCCGCATGCATCTCGGCTATCGCCGGGCCGAGCTTGCGACCGATATGCCCGGACACGCACCGGGTACGCGATTGCGCGGTCACGAATTTCACTATGCGACCATCGTTGCGCAACCCGACGCGCCGCTCGCCGCCGTGCGCGACGCCAACGGCGCTGACGTCGCCGAGACCGGTTCGCACCGCGGCCGGGTCACCGGCACCTTCTTCCATTTGATCGCGGAGGAAGCGTGAGCGGCTTCGTCTCCTTTGTCTCCTCGGGCCCCGGCGATCCTGATTTGCTCACGCTGAAGGCCGCCGCGCGGCTGCGCGCCGCCGACGTCGTGCTCTATGACGACCTCGTCGCAGGCGCGATCCTCGATCACGCGCGCAAGGGCGCGACTCTGGTCTCTGTCGGAAAGCGCGCCGGCCGGCCCTCGGCACGACAGGAGCATGTCAGCCGCTTGCTGGTCGATTATGCCGCGACGGGCGCGAACGTGGTGCGACTCAAGTCCGGCGATGCCGGGGTGTTCGGCCGGCTCGAGGAGGAGATCGAGGCGTTGCGCGCGGCCGGCGTTGGCTATGAGATCGTCCCGGGCGTCACGGCGGCCAACGCTGCGGCGGCAACCGCGGGGCTGCCGCTGACGCGCCGGCACACCGCGCGCCGCGTCCAGTTCATCACCGGCGCCGATGTGACCGGCGAATTGCCTGACGATCTCAACTGGACGGCGCTCGCCGATCCGCTCGCGCTGACCGCGATCTACATGGGCAAGCGCACCTTTCCGGCATTGGCCGCAAAGCTGCTCGCGCAGGGGATGTCGCCGGAGACGCCCGCGCTTCTCGCCGAGTCGATCGGCCACGCGGAACAGCGGCTTGTTCACACCACCATCGTGAAACTTGCCGAACAGCTCACACAGGAAAGTGTCACATCCACCGCCGTGATCCTTTACGGGGCGCTGGCGGCGGAGCAGCCATAGCGATATAATCCACAGATCGAGAGGGAATGAGCCATGCATATCGAGCCCGGAATCGTCGACGGCACCAAGATCGTCCTCAGCTATGCGACGGCGGCGGCCGCCGGCGGCTATGCCTGCAAGCTCGCAGCCGACACCATCCGCGAGCAAGGCGCGGCTTCCTTCGCGGTGCGCACGGTCGCGACCACCGCGCTGGTGTTCTGCTTCTTCGAGATGCTTCCGCATTTTTCGGTCGGCGTCTCCGAAGTGCACTTCATCTTCGGCTCGACACTGTTCCTGATCTTCGGGGCGGCGCCTGCCGCAATCGGGCTCGCGCTCGGGCTGTTGCTGCAAGGCATGTTCTTTGTGCCGTCCGATCTGCCGCAATACGGCATGAACGTCACCACGCTCCTGGTGCCGCTGTTTGCCATCGGCGCGCTGGCCGATCGCGTCATCGCGCGCGACACAGCCTATGTCGACCTGAAGTACCGCCAGGCGCTGTCGCTTTCCACCGCCTATCAGGCCGGCATCGTCGCCTGGGTCGCGTTCTGGGCGATCTATGGCCGCGGCCTCGGCGCTGACAATCTGTCGTCGATCGCAACCTTCGCCGGCTCCTACGCCATGGTGATCGTGGTCGAGCCGCTGGTCGACCTCGGCGTGCTGGCGCTCGCAAAATCGATGCGTGGCGTGTTCGCCGGCGGCCTTGTCACGCCGCGGCTGCACCACGCGGCCTGACCCCGAAGGATCGGTCGCGCGCCGTTCCTCAAATCTATGCTCACACTCTCTCTGATCGGCATCGGCTGCGGCGATCCCGAGCAACTGACCCTCGCGGCGGTGCACGCCATCAACGCGGCCGATCTGGTCCTCATCCCGCGCAAGGGCGAGGACAAGACCGACCTCGCCGAATTGCGGCGGGAGATCTGCGCGCGGGTGCTGACGAACAAGACGACGCGCGTGGCGGAGTTTGACCTTCCCGTGCGCGATGCGGAGCGCGATGATTATCGCGCCGGCGTCGATGAGCTGGCACGATGCAGTCGCGCAGGCGTGGGCGAGGGAGATTGCCGCGCATCTCGGAACGGATGGCCGCGTCGCGCTCCTGATCTGGGGCGATCCCTCGCTTTACGATTCCAGCTTGCGCATCGCGCGGCGGCTGACGCCGCCGCCGGCGATCGAGGTGATCCCCGGCATCACCGCCATCCAGGCGCTCTGTGCTGCGCACGAAATTCCGCTCAACGAGATCGGCAAGCCATTTCTGGTCACGACCGGCCGGCAGCTGCGCGACAAGGGCTGGCCGGCCGGCGTCGAAACCGTCGTGGTGATGCTCGACGGCGGCACGGCCTTCCAGGCGCTCGATGCGGCAGGAGCTGCAGATCTGGTGGGGTGCGTATCTCGGTATGCCTCATCAGATCATCCTGTCCGGGCCGCTTGCCGAGGTCGGTGCGAAGATTGTCGGAAGCGCGCAGCCGAGGCGCGCGCAAGGCATGGCTGGATCATGGATAGTTACATCATCAGGCGCGGATCGGCGTGAGCGAGACCAAAATGCTTCCCTCGTTGGGTCTATCAGCAATGCCCTGCCATCTCGGCGATGCATCGCGAGGCGGCGCGGGCGCGCCAGGATCAACTCACCAAGCCGACCGGCGCGCTGGGCCGGCTCGAAGGGCTGGCGATCGAGCTTGCGGGTCTGCAACACGCCGATCGCCCGCGCGCGGCGCACGTGCCGATCATCGTGTTCGCGGGCGACCACGGCATTGCCGCGCAGGGCGTCTCCGCCTATCCGCAGGAGGTCACGATCGCCATGATGGCGAATTTCGCCGCCGGAGGCGCCGCGATCTCGGTGCTGGCGCGCGAACTCGGTGTGGGGCTCGAAGTGGTCGACGCCGGCACGCTCGCGGAAGCGCCGATGCCCGGCATCGTCACCGACAAGCCGCGCCGTGGCAGCCGCGATTTCAGCAAGGAGGCTGCGCTCGACCCCGCCGATCTCGCATTTGCCTTTGGTTGCGGCCAGCGCGCGGTGGCGCGTGCTGCGGCCGGTCAGCCCGATCTGATCATCCTCGGCGAGATGGGAATCGGCAACACGACTTCGGCCGCGGCGATCGCGGCGGCCTTGCTGAAACGCAGCGCCGAAAGTTTGACCGGGCTCGGGACCGGTCTCGACAGCGCAGGCCGCGCGCGCAAGGCTGATATCATCGATGCGGCGCTGGCGCAGCATGGCCTCGCCGATGCCTCGCCCGAGGGAATCCTTTGCGCGGTGGGCGGGCTCGAGATCGCCGCGATCAGCGGCGCGATCATATCCGCCGCACAACATCGTATTCCCGTGCTGGTCGATGGTTTCATCGTTTCCGTGGCGGCGCTCGCCGCGTCCCGGCTCAACCCGTCCTGCCGTCCCTACCTGATTTTCTCGCATCGCTCGGCCGAGCAGGGCCACCGGCTGGTGCTGGACGCGCTCGAGGCGCGCGCGCTGCTCGACCTCGATCTGCGGCTCGGCGAAGGGTCGGGCGCGGCGCTGGCATTGCCGATCCTGCGGCTCGCCTGCGCGCTGCATAATGGCATGGCGACCTTCGCCGAGGCCGCTGTCCCCGATCGCTCCGGTTAGGGCATTTAGAGGCATCTCGAGGCTCATTAACTTCGGTTATCCGCTATCTCCACGGCGCGCTTGACCCGCACTGCCTTGCGCCATTATCTGAGCCGGTGGCTACGGATGTAACAAATACCATCGTCAGACGGCGCAGCTCGAATCGGCTGCTGACGGCGCTGCGCGCGCTCCTGCGCAGCAACGAATTCTATCTCATTCCGCTGGCGCTGGTTATCGGCGTCGTCGCGGGCGCGGTCGTGACGCTGATGAGCGAGATCGCCCAGATCGCGCATGTCCTGATCTACGGCATCCGCATCGACGTGCGCCTCAGCGCCAACGATTACGTTAACCCGATTATCGCGCTGATCGCGCCCGCTCTCGGCGGGCTCACCCTCGGCATCATGGAGTGGTCGCGGCGACGATTGAAAATCTCCAGCGCGGTCGACCCGATCGAGGCCAATGCGCTGCGCGGCGGCCGGCTCTCGTTGCGCGACAGCATGGTGGTGAGCGGGCAGACCATGATCTCCAATGGCTGCGGCGCGTCGGTCGGGCTTGAAGCCGGCTATACCCAGATCGGATCGGGCGCAGCCTCGCTGCTCGGCCAGTTCCTCAATTTGCGGCGCAACGACCTGCGGCTGATCGTCGGCTGCGGCGCGGCGGCGGCGATCGCGGCGGCCTTCGGCGCGCCGATCACCGGCGCGTTCTACGCCTGCGAGCTGATCGTCGGCGTCTATTCGGTGGGAAGCGCCGCGCCGATTCTCGCCGCGTCGCTCGCGGGCGCGCTGACCGCGCAATATCTCGGCGGCGCCCCCTATTCGCTGGAAGTATCCAGGGTCGGCAGCGTCGGCCTCGAGCAATATCTGCTGCTGATCGGGCTGGCGCTGATCGTGAGCATGATCGGCATCCTGGTGATGCGCAGCTCCTCGCTGTTCGAGCGCGCGTTCGCGCAAAACTGGCTGCCGGTGTGGATCAGGCCGGTCATCGGCGGCGTCATCGTCGGCGGCCTTGCGATCGTCACGCCGCAGGTGCTCGCCGCCGGTCACGGCGCCATGGTGCTCGATTTGCATCGCGAGATGGCGATCGGCTTCATCGCGACCGTGATCGCGTTGAAGCTGATCGCCTGCCTGATCTCGCTGGCATCGGGTTTTCGCGGAGGTCTGTTCTTTTGTTCGCTGTTCGTCGGCAGCCTGCTCGGAAAGTTCTTCGCGGCGATCGTCGCGCTGGTGGGATACAACATCACGCTCGATCCCACCGTCAGCATGCTGACGGGCATGGCGACGCTCGGTGTCGCGATCGTCGGCGGGCCGCTTGACGATGTCGTTCCTGGTGCTGGAGATGACGCGCAGCGTCGACGTCACCGCGGTGGTGCTGGCCGGCTGCATCGTCACCAGCATCTTCGTGCGCTTCATGTTCGGCCATTCGTTCTCGACCTGGCGCCTGCATCTTCGCGGCGAAACCATCCGCAGCGCCAACGACGTCGGCTGGCTGCGCAACCTCACCGTGGAGCGGATGATGCGCACCGACGTCGGCAAGGTGCCGACCACGACCACGATCGCCGCCTGCCGGCGCGAATTCGTGCTCGGCTCGCGCCAGGCCATCGTCGTGGTCAACAACACCGATGATTATTGCGGCCTGGTGATGATGCCGGAATTGTTCTCCGGCGAACTCGACACCATCGCCGACGAAATCCAGGTGGTGGAGCTGGCGAAATTCATGGATGTCACGCTGTTGCCGGAGATGAACGTCAAGACCGCGATGAAGATTTTCGACGATGCCGAGGCCGAGGTGCTGGCGGTGCTGGAATCGGCGGAGAGCCGCAAGGTGATCGGATTCCTCAGCGAGTCCTTTGCGCGGCGGCGCTATGTCGAGGAGATCGACCAGGCGACCAAGGGCGTGCTCGGCGCGCTGTCCTGACGTAACGTCGACTGAGGAAGACTGCGCATGCGGATGCGCTTCGATTGCCAGGGATAGCATGCGTTGGCGCTGGCTGTCGGTGCTCGGCAGCGCGGCGATCGCGCAGACGCGCGAAGGCAAGGACGCCTATGGCAGCTGGCAGGCCGACAAGCCCGGCACGGTCCGCCTGATCCGGCCGCAGGACTTGCCGGCGCCGGGACCGTCGTCGGCAAAAGTCTCGCGTGTCGTGGCAAGGCCCGCAGGCGCGATGCCGCAAGTGCCGGCTGGATTCAAGATCGAGCTGTTCGCGGAAGGGCTGAGCGATCCGCGCATCATTCGCACCGCGCCGAACGGCGATATCTTCGTCGCGGAAACTCGCACCGGGCGCATCCGCGTTCTCCGCGCCAGGGATGGCGCCGCCAAGCCGGAGACGAACGAGACCTTTGCGAGCGGCCTTCACGGCCCGTTCGGCATCGCGTTCTTTCCGATGGCGACGATCCGCAATGGGTCTACGTCGCCAACACCGACAGTGTCGTGCGCTTTCGCCTATCGTTCCGGCGACCTGAAAGCCGCCGGACCCGCCGAGACGGTCGTTGCGAAACTTCCGGTCGGCGGGCACTCGACGCGCGACATCGTCTTCACGCCCGACAATGCGCGGATGCTGGTGTCGGTCGGCTCCGCCAGCAATATCGGCGACGGCATGGGCAAGCCGCCCGGCGGATTGGAAGCCTGGGCGAGCCAGCAGCCGCTCGGCGCGGCCTGGGGCTATGAGACCGATCGCGCGGCCGTGCTGTCCTTCGATCCCGACGGCAAGAACCAGAAGCATTTTCGCCACCGGCATCCGCAATTGCGTCGGGCTCGCGATCCAGCCCGGCACGAACACGCCGTGGTGCTCGACCAACGAGCGCGACGGGCTCGGCGACGACCTCGTGCCCGACTATGTCACGCGCGTCAAAGAGGGCGCGTTCTACGGCTGGCCGTGGTTCTACATCGGCAACCACGAAGACCCGCGTTACGGCAACGCGCGGCCCGACCTGAAGGACAAGATCACGGTGCCCGACGTGCTGTTGCAGGCGCATTCGGCCTCGCTCGGTCTCACCTTCTATCAGGGCAGCAACTTCCCCGCCGAATATCGCGGCGATGCGTTCGCGGCCGAGCACGGCTCGTGGAACCGGTCGAAGCGCACCGGCTACAAGGTGATCCGCATCCGCCTGAAGGACGGCGTGCCGACCGGCGAATACGAGGATTTCGTCACCGGCTTCGTCGTCAACGACAGCGATGTCTGGGCCCGTCCGGTCGGCGTCGCCGTCGCCCGCGACGGCGCGCTTCTGATCTCGGAAGACGGCAACGGCACGATCTGGCGCGTCAGTCACTAGAAGAAAATCTATTGCACGCTCCTGTTGCCGAGCTCTTCGACCAGCACGCGCATGTTCTCGCTGTAGTCGATCGGCACCGCCACGAGATGCACGCCGCCGCGGCTGAACGCGGCCTCCAGCGTCGGAATCAATTCCGCCGTCGCGCCGACGCGATGGCCATGCGCGCCGTAGGAATTGGCGTAAGCCACGAAATCCGGATTGCCGAAGGTCATGCCGAAATCGGCGAAATGATCGACCGCCTGCTTCCAGCGGATCATGCCGTAGGCGGAATCCTCGATGACGAGCACGACGAGATCGAGCTTGAGCCGCACGGCGGTCTCGAGCTCCTGGCTGTTCATCATGAAGCCGCCATCGCCGCAGACCGCGAGCACGCGCTTGTCGGGATTGAGGCACTTCGCCGTGATCGCCGAGGGCAGGCCCGCGCCCATCGTCGCCAGCGCATTGTCGAGCAGCAGCGTGTTGGCGACAGTGGTGCGGTAATTGCGCGCAAACCAGATCTTGTACATGCCGTTGTCGAGGCAGACGATGCCGTCTTCCGGCATCACCTTGCGCACGTCGTGCACCAGCCGCTGCGGGATGACGGGAAAGCGGCCGTCCTCGGCGCGCTCGTTGATGTGACCGAAAATCTCTCCGCGCAGTTTCAAAAATTCCGGCGCCGGCCGCAGCCGTCCACCGAGCATCTCCGCAAGCGTCGTCACGGTGGCGCCGATGTCGCCGATCGCCTCCGCATCGGGATGGAAGACCTGCTCGACGGTCGCCGAGCCGTAGCCGATATAGGCGACCTTCGGTCCTGTTCCGTCGCCCATCAGGAACGGCGGCTTCTCGATGGTGTCGTGTCCGATCGCGATGATGAGATCGGCGCGCTCGATCGCGCCGTGGACGTAGTCGCGCTCCGACAGCGCCGCGGTGCCGAGATAGAGCTCGGAGACGCCGGTCACCGCGCCCTTGCCCATCTGGGTATTGAAGAAGGGGATTTGCGCGCGGCGCACGAAATCGGACAGGGCCTCCACCAGCCGCGGCCGGTTGCCCGCCGCGCCGATCATCACCAGCGGGCGCTTGGCGGCGAGGATCATGTCGGCGACGCGCCGGATCGCCGCGGGCGAGGCGACCGGGCGGTCCATCGGATGCGGCGGGATCAATGCGGCGGTCGTTTCCTCCGAGGCGATATCCTCCGGCAATTCCAGATGCACGGGACCGGGGCGCTCCTCGGTCGCGACGCGGAAGGCGTCGCGGACCATCGAGGGGATCGCATCGGCCGAGATGATCTGCCGCGTCAGCTTGGTGATCGGCCGCATCGCGCCGACGATGTCGACGATCTGGAAGCGCGCCTGCCGCGCGGTCTTGATCGCCTTTTGCCCGGTGATCATGATCATCGGCATCGCGCCGAGATAGGCGTAGGCCGCGCCGGTCGTGAAATTCAGCGCGCCGGGGCCGAGCGTGGAGAGGCAGACGCCGGGCGATCCCGTCAGCCGCCCCTGGGTCGCCGCCATGAAGGAAGCGGCCTGCTCGTGGCGCGTCAGCACCAGCTCGATCTTGGAGTGCCGCAGCGACTCGACCACGGCGAGGTTCTCCTCGCCGGGCAGTCCGAAAATGCGCTCCACGCCTTCGTTTTCCAGCGCGGCAACCAGAAGGTCAGATCCCTTGGTGCGCATCAGCGTGACCTCCCTGCAGTGCGGCGGACGACGATTCCTGCCAGAAATTCACCTGCCGCGCCACTTGGCTGGGGAACAAGGCCACGCAATGTTTATTTCGAATGACGAGGACGCTACGATTGAGCCGGCTGCTTTTGCGGGGGCTTGACCTTTGACCGACGTCTGGGCGCGAAAATCCGTCGTTGACCTGCTGGCCGAAGCCGCTCACGCCGGCGCCGATAGCGAAGTGCGGCCCCTGAGGCGCGCGCTGTCCGCGACCAATCTCGTCGGGCTCGGCATCGGCGGCATCATCGGCGCCGGCATCTTCGTGCTCACCGGCCATGCGGCGGCCGCCAACGCCGGCCCCGCGGTCACGCTGTCGTTCCTGCTCGGCGCGGTCGCCTGCGCCTTTGCCGGCCTTTGCTATGCCGAGATGGCCTCGACCGTGCCGATCTCCGGCAGTGCCTACACCTATGCCTACGCGACCATGGGCGAGCTGATCGCCTGGATCATCGGCTGGGACCTGATCCTGGAATATGCCATCGGCGCGGGCACGGTTGCGATCGGCTGGTCCGCCTATGTCGTCAGCTTCGCCGGGGATTTCGGGATCAATATCCCCGCACAATTCGTGTCCGCGCCGTTGTCCTTCGATGCCGAGAGCCACAGCTGGTCGACGACCGGCGCGATCCTGAACGTGCCGGCGATCGCGATCGTTGCCGCGATGACGATCCTGCTCGTGATCGGCATCAAGGAATCGTCGCGGCTCAACGACGTCATCGTCGCGATCAAGCTGACCGTCATCGTGCTTGTTCGTCGTGTTCGCCGCACCCGCCTTCTCCTTCTCGAACTGGGTGACGGCCACCAACCCCGACGGACATTTCATTCCGCCCAATGCCGGCACCGGCGTCTACGGCTTCTCCGGCGTGGTGCGCGGCGCCGCCGTGGTGTTCTTTGCCTTCATCGGCTTCGACGCGGTCTCGACCGCGGCGCAGGAGGCCAAGCGGCCGATGCGCGACATGCCGATCGGCATCATGGGATCGCTGGTCATCAGCACGATCCTCTATGTCGCGGTCGGCTTCGTGCTGACCGGGATCGTGCCCTACGACAAGCTCAACGTGCCCGACCCGATCGCCGTCGGCATCAACGCGGCCGGCATCGCCTGGCTGTCGCCGCTGATCAAGCTCGGCATCGTGCTCGGGCTGACCTCGGTCATCCTGGTGTCGCTGCTCGGCCAGCCCCGCATCTTCCGCGCCATGGCGCATGACGGGCTGCTGCCGCCGGCCGCGGCGAAAATCCATCCGCGTTTTCATACGCCCTATGTCGCCACCATCGTCTCCGGCATCGCCGCCGCTGTGCATGGCAGGCTTGCTGCCGATCGGTCTGGTCGGCGAGCTCGTCAGCATCGGGACGCTGTTTGCATTCGCCGCTGGTCTCGATCGGCACACTGTTCCTGCGTATTGCCGATCCCGACTTGCACCGGCCGTTCCGCGCGCCCGCGATCTGGATCGTCGCGCCGCTCGGCGCGATCACCTCGGTGTTCCTGATGTTCGGCCTGCCGCTCGACACCTGGCTGCGGCTGGCGGTGTGGCTCGCCATCGGGCTTGCGATCTATTTCGCCTACGGACGAAGGCACAGCCGGCTGGCGCGTTAGACGATTATCCCCGCCGCACGCTCGAGCCGCCGTCGACCGGCAAGGTCACGCCGGTGATGAAATTGGCCTCGTCGGAGGCGAGGAACAGCGCGGCGTTGGCGACGTCCCAGCCGGTGCCCATCTTCCTGCGCAGCGGCACCTTGCTGTCGCGCTCGGCCTCGACCTCGGCGCGGGTCTTGTGCCACTCGCGGGCGCGGGTATCGACCGCCATCGGCGTGTTCATCAGGCCGGGCAGGATCACATTGGCGCGGATGCCGTATTCGGCGTTCTGGTAGGCGAGCTGCTCGGTGAAGGCGATCATCGCCGTCTTGGTCGCCTTGTAGGCGACGTAGGGATAGGTGGTGATCGCGGCCATCGAGGAGATGTTGACGATGGCGCCGCTCTTCTGCTTGCGCATGATCGGGATCACATGCTTGGCGGCGAGGATGCAGCTCTTCAGGTTGATGGCGACGCAGCGGTCGAAGGCTTCCTCGGTGATCGGCGAGCAGCTCGGCGTCGCCGCCGGCGAGGCTGACGCCGACATTGTTGTGCAGCACGTCGATCCGGCCCCAGCGCTTCATGGCGTCGTCGACCATCGCCTTGATGTCGGCGTCCTTGGTGACGTCGGCCTTGCACGCGGCAGCGGTGCCTTGCTTCTCCTGGATCAGGTCGACCGTCTCCTGCGCGGAGGCGAGATCGCGATCGACGCACAGCACCTTTGCGCCCTCGCGCGCGAAGGTCAGCGCGGTGGCCCGTCCGTTGCCGATGCCTTCGCCGGGGCTTTGCCCGGCGCCGACGACGATGGCGATCTTGTCTTTCAAACGCATCTAGCTCACTCCCGGGATCGGGTACTGCTGCAGGACCTCTTTGTAATAGGGCTCGTTGTCGATCTTCATGGTGGCGAGCACGCGCACCACGGCGTTGTAGAAGGCGATGGTCAGCACGAGATCGACCATCTCCTCGTTGTTGAGATGCTTCTTGATCTCGGCAAAGGTCGTCATCGACATTTCCAGATTCTTCGTCATCTCGCGCGCGCCCTTGAGGATCGCGCGGGCCAGCGGCTCCAGCCGCGACTGCATGCCCTCGGTCTCGACCATCAGCGCCGCGATGTCCTCGTCGGTGACGCCGAACTCCTTGCCGATCTTCACGTGATGGGTGAACTCGTATTCCGACTTCTCCAGCCAGCCGACCTGCAGGATCGCGAGCTCGCGCAGGCGCGGATTGAGCTTGCTCTTGTGGCGGATATAGCCGCCGAGCCCGGAGAAGGCGCGCGCCATGTCCGGCGAGTTGACCAAGAGCTTGTGCAGATTGGTGTTGCGCGCGAGCATGTCGCGATATTCGGGGGCGACCTGATCGGCCTCGAGATAGGGCAGGCGGGCCATTTTGTTTCCTTCCTCTGTTCTTGTTTTCGATTCGTAGCCCGGGTGAGCGAAGCGACACCCGGGAAGAGTCCCCGCATATCGCTGCGCTCATGCGGGCTACGATGATTGCATCCCTCAATGTTCCTGCGACTCGCGTTCCGGCGCCTGCAGCGTGGTGCCGCCGTCGACCACCAGCACCTGGCCGGTGATGTAGCGCGCGTAACCGGAGAACAGGAATTTCACGGCGTGGCCGATGTCCCAGCCGGTGCCTTCCATTTTCAGCACCGAGGCCTTCTTGCGGTTGGCGCGTGCCGCGTCGCTCATGCCGCGGGCATAGACCATCGGCGTGTACATCGGCCCCGGGCAGATGCAGTTGACGCGGATGTTGTCGCGGCCGTGATCGACCGCCATGGCGCGGGAGAGCCCGATGATCGCGGCCTTCGACACGGTGTAGGTGGTGAGCCCGCGCGGCCGCAGCGCCGAGATCGAGGAGATGTTGACGATGGCGCCGCCTTTTGCCGTCGCGATCATCGCGGGGATGGCGTATTTCGACAGCAGGAACATGCTCTCGACATTGACCTGCATCACCTTGCGGTATTGCTCGGGCTTCTCGTCGACCACGCTGCCGCGGCTGCCGATGCCGACATTGTTGTCGAGGAAGTCGAGCCGGCCGAAGCGCTTGACGGTGTCGTCGACCAGCCGCTTGCAGTCGGCCTCGTCGGTGACGTCGCCGGAGAGCGCCGCCGCGGTGCCGCCTTCGGCCGCGATCATCGCGACGGTGCGCTCGGCGAGCGCAAGCTCGCGGTCGGCGACCATCACCTTGGTGCCGGCGCGGGCGAGCAGGATCGCCGCCGCGCGGCCGTTGCCGATGCCCTCACCAGCCGCGCCGCCGCCGGAGATCAGCGCGACCTTGCCGGCGAGGCCTTCGTCATCCTCGGGTCCCTTCATGGCGTTTCTTCCTTGTTTGTGGGACGGACGATAGCAATGCGGGTGAGGGGAGAGAAGGGCGGGCGACGGCAGGTGCTGGCTACGCATTTCTCCGCTTCGTCATGTCCGGGGCGCGCGAATGGCGAGCCCGGCAATCCAGTACTCACGATGAGTGCGTACGGCTCATGCAGCGTGCTGCCTCTGCGCAATACTGAGGCTCGCCCGCCGTGCGCGGCGCGACGTGACGGCCGACGATAAGCGTGAGGCACACTCGCATTCCCGCGGCACGAAATGTCCGGGCTTTGCCTTTAGTCACCCTCGAAAAGCAGAGGGTGCAGGGAATGCCGGGTGCACGACGCACCCACTGCCTTGCGTGCAAATGAAAAAGACGCACGCAGGCCAACACAGGTACGCCGAAATCACTCCGGCACTCCCTGCGCAATGGTCTTTACGGCTGCTCCGTGCTCTCCCCGGGGTACCGGGCTTGTTAGCCCCCGTCGCTTCATCGATCATCTCGAAGAACTTGATCCCAGCGTCGGGGGATCAGGACCACACGGCTTGACCGTCCGCGACATGCCGCACGTCTGGCGACACGCCGCGTCCATCGCATCCCGCGCCGACGACTGGTGACGATGCGCAGCGTCCCTCTTGTCGGGCGGGATGGCTTCGTTAAATCATAAGTTACGAACTTCGGAAAGAGAAATATTTTTGCGAAGGGGGCTGGACAACGGCGCATGGTACTTCTGAATAGCGGAAGTGTTTTGCCCGTCGTGTTGAAAATGACACAGTTTGCCTTTGGAGCGCCGGTTTGACGAATTTCCGCACGGCCTTTGCTGTGCAATCCTTCGTGCTCGATCATCGGCCGATCAGGGATAGTATCCGACCCCGCACCCGATCTGTCCGATCCTGCGTACCAAACTCACCTTTGCGACCGGCGTGGCTTCAGCAGGTGGCGGCTTTTTGCCCAAATACCTGATCTCCGTAACCTCGCCCTCCGGTTTTTGGCCAGCTTCGAATAGCTGTGATCCGACGCCCGGAAATGTCCGGATGTCCGAACCGGCAGTCTGCCCCGTCATGACGATCCCGTCTGAAAGACGGAAACAGAACGGGTAGATATTTCCATCCCTGAATCCATCCGTACCCGCGCTGAACTTCTGCACGGCTGCGCCCTCGTCCTGCCGAACGGCGACGACCACACGCGCAAGCATCTCCTTTGCCTTTTGGGCATCGCCGGGATCGGCGACCGCGAAGGAAATCGTTGCCACGAAAAAAAGCATGGCGGCAAGGCATCGCACGGCGACCACCTCCTCAATTCAGTCTGAAATTCGGTCCGACGGAGGATATGGAGCTACGCAATCCGAGTCATCATGAAAATCATGCCGTCATGATGCGGCCGGATTCTCGGCACGCATCTCCGCAAAGGTCTCCCTCGCGACGAGCAGCGCCTCGCGCACCAGAGGCGCGCCGACATAGCCGAGCAGGTGCAAAATCGCCTCGACGAGCTCGTCCTCGGACCAGCCGTGGTTGCGCGCAAAGCGGAGATGCAGCTTCAGTTCCGGGGCTCCGCCCTGTTGCGGTGTCGGAGACGACGCAGATCAGCGTCCTGGTCTTGAGGTCGAGTTCGGGCCTCGTCCACAGCGAGCCGAATATCGTCTCCTGCGTCAGTGCCGCAAATTTCTCCATGATCGGGTCGGTATAGAGCTGCCGGTCGAGCTTGTCGGCGTAGGCCGCGCCCATGAGATTGCGGCGCATCGCGCGGCCTTTGGCGCGTAAGGGGCTGTCGGTCATTGTGGTATTCCTCCTGAGTGAGTTTCGAAGTTTCTAATCAGCGTCACGAATAAGCCGCGCCAGTTCGGAGCCTCACACCACCGACATATCCAGCGGCGGCGAGACCTCCGGCGGCACCGGGCAGACATAGGGCGTGCGCGCGGTGCGCTTCGTCAAGATCGGCTTTCGCCGCGGCGATCAGGTCCGGCTCGGTCAGCGCCTTGACGCCGAGCGCGGCCATCGCCTTCGCCGCCTGCACCATGGCCTTGTGGGCGTGCGGGCTCTTGCCCTGCGCCACCACCTGCCAGGTGTGCAGCGGCGTGCCGATCGCGATCGACGGCGCATGCACCTGCGCGGTCGGCACCACCCAGCTGACGTCGCCGACATCGGTCGAGCCGATCAGCGGATTGCGCTTGGCGTCGAGCGGCACGGTGAAATCGGCGAGCGGCCGCATCGGTCGGCTCCATGCCGATCATGTGATAGACGCTGGCGATATCCTTCTCGCTCAGCGTTGCCTGGATCTTCGCGGCAAAATCCTTGTCGGCGTCGTCGAAATGCGGCGGGCCGAGATCTTCCATGATGCGGTGAAGCGCCTGCTCCAGCGGCGTGTTGTGCAGGAGGTTGGAGACCGCCGAGATGATCTTCATCTCGACCTTCGTCTCCGTCATCAGCGCCGCGCCTTGCGCGATCTTGTGCACGCGCTCGACCAGCTCGTTCATGCCGGGCAGGTCGCGGGCGCGGATGGAATAGCGCACGCGCGCATGCGCCTGCACCACGTTCGGCGCGATGCCGCCGGCATCGAGCAGCGCGTAGTGCACGCGGGCGTCGCTCGGCATGTGCTCGCGCATGTAGTTGACGCCGACATTCATCAGCTCGACGGCATCGAGCGCGCTGCGCCCGAGATGCGGCGAGGCCGCGGCATGCGAGGTGCGGCCGGTGAAGCTGAAGTCGGCGCGGGTGTTGGCGAGCGAGGGTGTCACCGCCACTTCCCAGAACGGATAGGGATGCCAGGTCAGCGCGATGTCGGCATCGTCGAACGCGCCGGAGCGCACCATGAAGGTTTTCGCCGCGCCGCCTTCTTCCGCGGGGCAGCCGTAATAGCGCACGCGGCCGGGCACGTTGTGCGTCGCGAGCCAGTCCTTGACCGCGGTGGCGGCAAGCAGCGCGGCCGAGCCGAGCAGATTGTGGCCGCAGCCATGGCCGTGGCCGCCGGCTTCGATCGGCCGCGGCTCGGCGATCCCGGCCTCCTGGCTGAGGCCGGGCAGGGCGTCGTATTCGCCGAGAAAGGCGATCACCGGACCGCCTCTCGCCCCATTCGCCCATCATCGCGGTCGGAATGCCGGCGACCTGCTCGGTGATGCGGAACCCCTGATGGCGCAGCTCGGCGAGATGCTCGGCCGACGAGCGCGCCTCGGTGTAGCAGACTTCCGGCATGCCCCAGACCCGGTCGGCGAGCGCGGTGAAGCGCGGCTTGATCGCGTCCACGCCACGCCAGATGTCGCTGCGGTTGTCCATGGTACTGCTCCCGAAATCGACGAAACGAAACGGGTAGCAGCTTTGCGCGTGGTTTTGAAGTTGCCGATGCGAGGTCCGTTCATGCATGATCGGCGCAACCAGAACAAAAGGTCGGGAAGGCGGCCATGAAGATCATCGACGCGCAGATACATATCTGGTCGCAAACGGTGGTGCCGACCTCCGGCCTGCACCGCAAGGTCGAGAAATTCACCGCCGAAGAGGTCCTGAACGAGATGGACGAGGCCGGCGTCGACGCCGCGCTGATCCATCCGCCGGCGGGCTGGGACCCCAACGCCAATGCGGTGGCGATCGAGGCGGTGAAGAAGCATCCCGGCCGCTTCGCCATCATGGGCAATTTTCCGCTGCAAAACCCCGACAATCGCAAGCTGATCCATGGCTGGCGCAACCAGCCGGGCATGATGGGGCTGCGCTGGCCGCTGCTGCTCGGAGGAGCACCAGAAGTGGCTCTATGACGGTTCGCTGGACTGGCTGTGGCCGGCGGCGGAAAATGAGGGGCTGCCGATCGCGATGATGGGCGGGCTGTTCCTGAAAAAATTCCGCGAGATCGCCGAGCGCCATCCGCGCCTGAGGATGATCGTCGATCATTGCGGGCTCAATCGCCACGGCCGCGACGCCGAGGCCTTCATCCATCTCGACGAGCTGGTGGCGATGGCCAAACTGCCCAATGTCGCGATCAAGGCGACCGGCGCGCCGCATTATTCGACGCAAGCCTATCCGTTCAGGAACATCCAGGACGGGCTGCACCGCATCTACGACGCCTATGGCCCGAAGCGGTTCTTCTGGGGCACCGACATCACGCGCATGCCCTGCAGCTACCGGCAATGCGTCACCTTCTTCACCGAGGAACTGCCCTGGCTCACGGGAAAAGACCTCGAAGACGTGATGGGCCGCGGGCTCTGCGGCTGGATCGGCTGGAATTACGGGTTCGACTGACGGGAGAGCGATAGCGATTTCCTGTGTCTCCGGGTGCCGGTCATGTTTCTCCGCCCTCTCGCATGAGTTACACTTCCCCCATGCCACTTGAAACTCTCACAGCCGTTTCCGCCGTCGACGGGCGCTATCACAACGCCAGTTCCGCACTGTCGGACTATTTCAGCGAATTTGCGCTGATCCGCGCCCGCGTGAGCGTCGAGTGCGAATATCTGATGGCGCTTTCGGAAGCCGGCGTCGGCATGCGGGCGCTTTCGGAACAAGAGAAGCAGGCGCTTCGATCGTTCAGCGACATATCGCTCGACGACGCCCGGATGGTGAAGAAGCTGGAGAGGGAAGGGCACGACAACGTCCCCGCCACCAACCACGACGTGAAGGCAGTCGAATATCTGCTCAAGCAGAAAATGCAGGGCACCTCGCTCGAGGACGTGTCGGAGTGGACGCATTTCGCGCTGACCTCGGAAGACGTCAACAGCACCGCCTACGGGCTGATTTTGAGTTCGTTCGTCGAGAAGCTGCTTTTGCCTTCGCTCGAGCAGATTCGCGGCACGCTCGAGAAGCTTTCGCGGGAGCACGCCGCTGCCGCCATGCTGTCCCGCACCCACGGCCAGGCGGCAAGCCCGACGACGTTCGGCAAGGAGATGCGGGTTTTCGAAGTCGCGCCTTGCGCGTCAGATGCAGCAGCTTTCGGCGAAAACCGTCCTCGTCAAATTTGGCGGCGCCACCGGAAACTGGAACGCGCATATGGCCGCAGCGCCGAAGATCGACTGGCTCGCATTCGCCCAAAAGTTCATCAAGCGATTGGGTGGCGGCCGCAAGATTCCGCTGGAGCTCAACGAGGTCACCACGCAGATCGAGCCGCACGACACCTATGCGGAGCTGTTCGACAATGCGCGGCGCGTCAATACCATCCTGATCGACCTCTCGCAGGACATCTGGCGCTATATCTCCGACGGCTGGATCCTGCAGAAGCCCAAGGCCGGGCGAAATAGGCTCGTCCACGATGCCGCACAAGGTCAATCCGATCGATTTCGAGAACGCGGAGGGCAATTTCGGCATCGCCAACGCGTTGTTCGAGCATTTCTCCCGCAAGCTTCCGGTATCGCGGCTGCAGCGCGATTTGTCGGATTCCACCGTTTTGCGTGCGATCGGGACGGCCTTCGCCCATGCGGCAATCGGCTACGCTTCGCTGGTCAAGGGTTTCGGAAAGATCAGCGTCAACGCAGCAGGCGATGCGCGAGGCGCTCGCGGAGAATCCCGAGGTGCTCGCCGAAGCCATCCAGACGGTCCTGCGCAAGGAAGGCATCGACGCCAGCTACGAGCGGCTCATGGAGCTGACGCGCGGCAAGAAGGTTACGCTGAAGGATTTTGCGGCCTTCATCGACACCCTCGCCGTCAACGCTGACGTCAAGAAGCGCCTGAAGGCGCTGACGCCCGACAGCTATGTCGGGCTCGCGCCTGAGATTGCGAAGGGCTAGGAGTTTTGCCCCGATGCCGACATATACCGTCACGACGCCGGAAGGCTGCCTGACCGCCGACAAGCGCGCCGCGATCGCGCGCGAGATCACGCGGGTGCACAGCGAGACCACGGGCGCGCCGACTTATTTTGCGCAGGTGATTTTCAACGAGGTGGCGCCCGGCAAGTATTTCGTCGGCGGCCGGCCGCTGCACGGTCAGCAGTTGTTCGTCAACGGCCAGATCCGCGCCGGGCGGACCAAGGAGAGCAAGGATGCGCTGATCGCGCAGATGCTCGCCGCCGTCGCTGATGCGGCCGGGCTGCCGCCCAACCATGTCTGGATTTACGTCATCAGACCTGATTCCGCGGCAGATGGTGGAGTTCGGCAACGTGCTGCCCGAACCCGGCGATGAAGCGAAATGGACGGAAGCGCTGCCGCCGGCCGACCGCGCGCACATGGAAAGCTTCAAAAGATGAATCTCATCCGTCTTGCCTTCTTCGCGCTGACCCTGCTGACGGCGGGGAGCGCGGGCGCGCAGAGTTATCCGGATCGCGCGATCCGGATCATCGTCGGTTTCACCGCAGGCAGCGCCACCGACATCAGCGCGCGCATGTTCGCGCAAAAGCTCAACGAGGCCTGGGCCGTGCCGGTCACCGTCGAGAACATTGCCGGAAATGGCGGCAGCATCGGCGGCGAACGCGTCGCGAGGTCGACGCCCGACGGCACTACGTTCTATTGGGGCGCGAACGGCGCGATGACGATCAATCCGTCGCTGCAGATCAACCCGACTTTCGATCCGATGCGCGATCTCGCCCCGGTCGCGCGCCTTCTGGTGATGCCGAGCATTTTGGCCGTCAATGTCGACGTGCCGGCGAAGACCGTCGCCGAGTTGATCGCGCTCGCAAAAGCGCAGCCCGGCAAGCTGACCTACGCCAGCCCGGGCACCGGAACGCCGCAGCATATCGCGGGGGAAGTGTTGAAGCGCGCGGCGGGAATCGACATCGTCCATGTTCCCTACCGCGGCGCGAACTTCACCGATGTGATCGCCGGACGCGTCACCATGACGTTTCAGAACGCCGGAGCGATCCTGCCGACCGTGCGCGAGGGCAAGCTGCGCCCGCTTGCCGTCACCTCGCTCAAGCGTTCGCCGAACATGCCGGAGTATCCGACCATGATCGAAGCCGGCGTCGCGGATTTCGAGGTGACGTCCTGGTTCGGGTTATTGGCGCCGGTTGGCACGCCTGCGGCCATCATCGACAAACTTCATCGCGAGGCGGTTCGAATCGTCTCACAACCGGACATGCGCGAGAAGTTCGCGCTGATCGGGCTCGATGTCGTCGGCGACGCCCCGGACGCATTTGCCGAGGTCATCCGCATCGACACCCTGAAGTGGGCGAAGGTGATCAAGGATGCCGGGATCAAGGTGGAATGATTTTCATCCAGAAGCGCTGCCGGCGGCAGACCGCGCGCATATGGAAAGCTTCGGAAGCACTTGGCATCGTGCGAATTCGCAATCCGACGCTTTCGTGGCGGAAAACTGTCATGCGGCCGTGCATTGTGATCGGCGCCGGATCGCGCTAGGCTCGTTCCGAATGGGGAAGTCGGAAGCCGGTAGCCGATGAACATCCTCGATCCGCAAGGCCCGATCGCGGCCGCCGACAAGATGATCCTGATCGACTCGATCGCGATCATGCTCGCGATCGTGGTGCCGACGATTGTCGCGATCTTCGCCTTCGCCTGGTATTTCCGCGCATCCAACACCCGCGCCTTCTACTGGCCCGACTGGGAATATTCGGGACGGCTCGAGCTCGTGGTGTGGTCGATCCCGACGCTGACCATCATCCTGCTCGGCGGCGTCGCCTGGATCGGCTCGCACCAGCTCGATCCGGCGAAGCCGGTGGACGGCACCGGGCAGGGCGTCACCATCGAGGTGGTGTCGCTCGACTGGAAGTGGCTGTTCATCTATCCGGACCAGCGCGTCGCCAGCGTCAACACGCTGACCGTGCCGGTCGGCGCGCCCCTGCATTTGCGGCTGACCTCGGGCAGCGTGATGACCGTGTTCTTCATCCCGCAACTCGGCAGCATGATCTACACCATGAACGGCATGGTGACGAAGCTGGAGCTGCGCGCCGATACGGTCGGCGACTATCAGGGCCTCGCGGCGCATTTCTCCGGCGACGGCTTTCCCGACATGCTGTTCGACGTGCATGTGGTGTCGCAGACCGATTTCGACAGCTGGGCCTCGAACACGGTCCGCAGCGACAATGTGCTGAACGCCGAAATCTACAAGAAGGACCTGCTGAAGCAGTCGGTGCCGAAGGACAAGCCGGCCTACAGGCTCGACGATCCCTTGCTGTTCCACGACATCACGATCCAGAAGATTCCGCCGGGCCCCGGTCCGGAGGAAGCCGCCAACACAGGGGCCGGCAATGTTCGGTAAGCTGACCTGGTCCGCGATTCCCTTCGATCAACCGATCCCTCTTGCCACCGGCGCAGTGGTGATCGTCGTGATCCTGGCCGTGCTGCTCTGGGTCGTGGTGAAGGGCCATCTGCCCTATCTCTGGAGCGAATGGATCACCAGCGTCGACCACAAGCGGATCGGCGTGATGTACACGCTGCTCGCCTGCGTGATGCTGCTGCGCGGCTTTGCCGACGCCATCATGATGCGCGCGCAGCAGGCGCTGGCCTTCCAGTCCAACGGTTTCCTGCCGCCGGAGCACTACAACCAGATCTTCTCCGCGCACGGCACCATCATGATCTTCTTCGTGGCGATGCCGTTCGTGATCGGGCTGATGAACCTCGTGGTGCCGCTGCAGCTCGGCGTGCGCGACGTGGCGTTCCCGACGCTCAATTCGGTCGGCTTCTGGCTGACCGCGACCGGCGCGCTGCTGGTCAACATCTCGCTGGTGGTCGGCGAGTTCGCGCGCACCGGCTGGCTGCCGTATCCGCCGCTGTCGGAGCTGACCTATTCGCCCGGTGTCGGCGTCGACTATTATACGTGGTCGCTGGAGATATCCGGCGTCGGTACCCTGGTCGCCGGCATCAACCTGGTCGTGACGGTGCTGAAGATCCGCACCAAGGGCATGACCTATCTGCGCATGCCGATCTTCTGCTGGACCACGCTCGCCGCGAACCTGCTGATCATCGCCGCGTTCCCGATCCTGACCGCGACGCTCGCGATGCTGATCCTCGACCGCTATCTCGGCTTCCACTTCTTCACCAACGAGGCCGGCGGCAATGTGATGATGTTCATGAACCTGATCTGGGCCTGGGGCCATCCCGAGGTCTACATCCTGGTGCTGCCGGCGTTCGGCATCTTCTCCGAGGTGGTCTCGACCTTCTCCGGCAAGCCGCTGTTCGGCTACCGCTCGATGGTGCTCGCCACCATGGCGATCTGCATCATCTCCTTCATGGTGTGGCTGCATCACTTCTTCACCATGGGCGCCGGGCCCAACGTCAACGCGATCTTCGGCATCGCCAGCATGATCATCGCGGTGCCCACGGGGGTGAAGATCTACAACTGGCTGTTCACGATGTTCGGCGGCCGCATCCGCTTCGCCACGCCGATGATGTGGTCGATCGGTTTCATGGTGACCTTCATCATCGGCGGGCTGACCGGCGTGCTGGTCGCGGTGCCGCCCGCCGACTTCCTGCTGCACAACAGCCTGTTCCTGATCGCGCATTTCCATAACGTCATCATCGGCGGCGTGCTGTTCGGCGCTTTCGCCGGCTACACCTACTGGTTCCCGAAGGCGTTCGGCTTCCGCCTGCACGAGGGCTGGGGCAAGGCCGCGTTCTGGCTGTGGCTGATCGGCTTCTACGTCGCCTTCTTCCCGCTCTATGCCGTCGGCTTCCTCGGCATGACGCGCCGCATGCAGCATTACGACGTCGCGGCATGGACGCCCTGGCTGCATATCGCCGGTGTCGGCGCGGTCATCATCCTGGCCGGCATCATCTGCCAGATACTGCAGCTTGTCATCAGCATCCGGGATCGCGAGAGCCTGCGCGACGTCACCGGCGATCCCTGGGACGGCCGCTCGCTGGAATGGGCGACAGCCTCGCCGCCGCCGGTGTTCAATTTCGCCGTGATGCCCGATGTCACCGGCGAGGACGCCTATTGGGCGATGAAGCGGCGCGCAAGGGAGGAAGCGAAGGAGCCGGACTACAAGCCGATCGAGATGCCCACGGAACTCGCCGACCGGCTTCGTCTGCGCGTTCTTCGCCACCATCATCGGCTTTGCCATGATCTGGCACATCTGGTGGATGGTGATCCTGGGCCTCATCGGCGCCTACGCGACCTTCGTGGTGTTCGCCTGGCGCGACCATGACGAATACGAGATTCCGGCCGACGAGGTCGCGCGGATCGACCGCGCCAATCTCGTCGCGCGGCGCAACCTCGTCACATCGGCAGGGAGCCTGTGATGACGATGGCGGCGGTTCAGGACGATCCTCATCATCTCGGTGTGCTGGCGCAGGTCGAGCATGAAGGCCCCGCGTCGAAGCGGATCGTGACCGGCTACGGCTTCTGGATCTTCCTGCTCTCCGACATGGTGATGTTCTCCTGCTTCTTCGCGACCTATGCCGTGCTGCTGGGGCAGACCGCGGGCGGACCGTCGGGCGCGCAGCTGTTCAACCTCAAGAGCGTCGCGGTCGAGACCGCGTGCCTGTTGCTGTCGAGCTTCGCCTGCGGCATGGCGAGCATCGCCGCCGAAGAGCGCAACTATTTCTGGTTCCAGGTCGCGATGGCCGTGACCTGCATCCTGGGCCTCGCCTTCCTCTGGATCGAATTCCACGAATTCGCCGACCTGGTCGCGCGCGGCGCCGGCCCCTCGCGCAGCGCCTTCCTGTCGGCGTTCTTCAGCCTGGTCGGATGCCATGGCGGCCATGTCTCGGCCGGCATCCTGTGGCTCCTGACCATGATGGCGCAGGTGTACGCCAAGGGTTTCCGCGCCGATATCCTGCGCCGCTTCCTGTGCTTTGCGCTGTTCTGGCACGCGCTCGACATCATCTGGGTCGCGGTGTTTTCGGTGGTCTATCTGCTCGGGAGCGCGGCATGAGCGACGTCGAGCTGCATCCGCATCAACCCGATGTCGCGCCGGGCGACGAGGAGCATGTCAGCGTCCGCCTGCGCGTGCTCGGCTACCTCGTCGGCCTCGGCCTTGCCATCCTGCTGACGGCGACCTCGTTCTTCATCGCCGGCACCGATCTGGTCTGGCAGCCCTCGATCCCCGTCGCCATCATCGTGCTGGCGATCGCGCAGATGGGCGTGCACCTGGTGTTCTTCCTGCACATCACCACCGGCGCCGACAACACCAACAACGTGCTGGCGCTGGCGTTCGGCTTGCTGATCGTGTTCCTGGTGATCGGCGGCTCGCTCTGGATCATGGCGAACCTCAATCAGAACATGCCGGCGATGGACCAGCTGATGCAGATGCAGCGGTAGCGGCACTTGTCGGGTCGCGCTGGAGCGGCAGCGAAGAACACCTCTCCCCTGGAGGGGGAGGGTCGATCGCGAATGCAATGAGCGATCGGGTGGGGTGATGCCTCAACACGAGCAGTGCCGCGGATGGTGAGACAGTCACCCCACCCGGTCCTTATCTCGCTTCGCTCGATTGCGAACCGACCCTCCCCCTTCGCAGGGGAGGGTCGAACGAGCGGTGACAGATCCTACTTCACCGCCGCCTTCGGGCGGCAGTTGAAGGCGCGGCGGAAGCCGCCCGCCAGTGCGTCGTCCTCGCTGCAGAACCAGCGATCGGGGTCGGTGGTGCCGGCATAGCTCGGGCAGCCCTGCAGATGATAGACGCCGAGATTGCCGGTGACGCGCGCGCGCACCGCGAACTTGCCCTTGATGTTGCAGGAGGGCGGCTGCGCCGGGTCCTCGGGGAACAGCGCCTCGCGGATCTGGCGGTCGCGGTCGGTGCGGCAGGCGCTGCCGCGCAACGCGCCGTCCTTGGTGCCGAGCCGGAACTCCTCCGGCGCGACGAAGCAGCCGCTCCACAGTCCGCGCTTGGCGTCGCGGGCGCTCGCCTCGTCCTGCAGGAAACGCCCCTTGGCCGACGGCTCGTAGTCCAGCGCAAAGCCGGAGCGCACCAGCAGCTGATTCAGGCTCGCGGTCTCGCCCTCGATCCGGCACAGGGCGATATGCCGCTTCTTGTAGACCTTGTCGGGGCCGAGATCGTCGCAGCGGACAATGCGGCCGCCGATGATCTTGATGAGCGCCTCGCGGGCATCGAGCCCGCAGGTCCAGGGATCGGCTCCCTGATCGATGCAGGTCTGGTCGAGCTCGGGGGCATCGGTGCCCTCGAGGCGGTAGGTGATGTCGCCGAGCTGGATGGTATTGCCGTCGCGCACGGTGACCTCGGCCGCGCGCGCGGGCGCCGCCAGCACGAGGCAGGTCGCGATCAGGGCGAGAGACAAATTCCGCAACGGCATGTGGTCCCACGAAGGCTTGGCGCCTGACTCTAGCATAGCCGCATGTCAGCGCTAGGCCAGCCGCAACTCGTCATAGCCTCTTGCCGCAACCTCGTCGCAGCGGGCGCGGTAGGCCGGCGCGCTGCCGGTGTAGCGGGCGACGATGCGCCTGGTTTTGCCGTCGACATTGCGGTTGATCCCGGTCATCCAGGAATCCACCTCGTTCGACAATAGCCCGACGCCGAGCGCCTTGACGTGATCGGTCCAGGCGGCGACGCCGGCTTCGGTCGCCTCCAGACGGGTGAGGCCCTTCGCCTGCGCAAAGCGGATCAGGCCGGTGGTCCAGTCGACGCTGTATTCGATGCTGCGCGGGATGTTGCCGAGCGCGGTGTGCGGCCCCATCAGCATCAGCATGTTCGGGAACTGATGCACCATGAGCCCGAGATAGGTTTCCGGTCCCGACTTCCATTTGTCCTTCAACAGCACGCCGCCAAGCCCTCGGAAATCGATCCTGTCGAAGGACCCGGTGATGGCGTCGAAGCCGGTCGCGAAGATGATGATGTCGAAAGCATATTCCTTCGCGCTGGTCTTGATGCCGAGCGGGCGTGATGCGCTCGATCGGCGTCTCCGTGATGTCGACCAGCTCGACATTGTCGCGGTTATAGACCTCGTAATAGAAGGTCTCGAGCGGCAGGCGGCGCGTGCCGAAACCGTGGTTTTTCGGGATCAGCTTTTCCGCGACCGCCTGGTTCTTGACGCGTGAACGGATTTTCCGCGCGACGAAATCGCTGATGGTCGCGTTCGCCTTGCGGTCGATCAAGATGTCCTTGAAATTGCCCTGCCAGATGCCGAAGCCGCGCTCGCCATAGAGCTTTTCGTAGAACGCCTCGCGCTCCTCGTCGGACACCTCGAAGGCGCCGCGCGGATCGGGCGTGTGCAGGAAGCAGGCGAACGTCTCCTGGCAGCGCGCGAACATCTCGGGGTAGCCGGCCTTGATCGCCGCCTGCGTCTCCGCGTCGATCTTGCCGTTGTGCAGCGGCGCGCACCAGTTCGGCGTGCGCTGGAACACGGTGAGGTGTCCGACCTCGCTCGCGATGGTCTGGATGGTCTGCACGCCGGTCGCGCCGGTGCCGATCACGGCGACGCGCTGGCCCTTGAAGTCGACCGGCTCTTTCGGCCAGCGCGCGGTGTGGAACGAGCGTCCCTCGAAACTGTCGCGGCCTTCGATGCGCGGCAAGGTCGGCGTCGACAGCGGGCCGATCGCCGTGATCAGGAAGCGCGTCGAGAAGCGGCTGCCGTCGTCGAGTGCGACGCCCCAGCTTCGCGTCGGCTCGTCATAGACGGCCGCGGTGACACGGCTGGAGAACTGGATGTCGCGGCGCAGGTCGAACTTGTCGGCGACATATTTGCAGTAGCGCAGCGTCTCCGGCTGGCCGGCGAAATGCTCCGACCATTCCCATTCCGCGAGCAGCTCCTTGGAGAAGGAGTAGCCGTAGGAATAGCTCTCGGAATCGAAGCGCGCGCCGGGATAGCGGTTCCAGTACCAGGTGCCGCCGACCTCGGTGCCGGCCTCGAACACGCGCACCCGCAAGCCCAGCTCGCGCAGGCGATAGAGCTGGTACATGCCCGACAGCCCGGCGCCGATGATGATGGCGTCGAAGTCGAGGGCCGAATTTGGGCTGGGCGGCGAGGCGGTCACGTTGGCTCCCGAAGCGGCATTTTGTCCAAATTATCCCGTCTTGCGCGGCTGAACAAACCCTGCATCCATGCGCGCGGCGTCGGCGGGGTTGCGTTCCCGCGGCCTTTGACTGATCGGCCGGCTCCCGCTCTATCGTCGCAGCCGCCGAGCGTCCGTTCAAGGCGCCGGCGGGAGCGGAACGATGGCCCAGGCGCAGCGGCAGCTCGCATCGATCGATGTCAGCGATCCCCAGCTTTACCAGGACGACAGCTGGCGGCCGCTGTTCGCGCAGCTGCGCCGCGACGATCCCGTGCATTATTGCGAGGCCTCGCCTTACGGTCCCTATTGGTCGGTGACGCGCTACGACGACATCTTCGCCGTCGAGCTCGACCACGAGACCTATTCGTCGGCCTCGGAGCTCGGCGGTATCCAGGTCGCCGACCAGCCCAAGGGGCAGGAGCGGCCGAACTTCATCCGCATGGACCCGCCCGGTCATACCGCGCAGCGCAAAACCGTGGCGCCGATCGTGGCGCCGTCGAACCTTGCGAATTTCGACAAGCTGATCCGCGAGCGCACCTGCGCGGTGCTCGACGCGCTGCCGCGCGGCGAGGTCGTTCGACTGGGTCGAGCGCGTCTCGATCGATCTCACCAACATGATGCTGGCGACGCTGTTCGACTTCCCCTGGGAAGACCGGATGAAGCTGACCTGGTGGTCGGATGTCGCGATCGCCAACGTCAATTCGCCCGACGCGGTGGTGCATTCGGAGGACGAGCGCACCGCCGAGCTGATGCAGATGGCGATGTATTTCCGCAAATTGTGGAATGAGCGGATCGACGCGCCGCCCACCTTCGACCTGATCTCGATGATGGCGCATTCGGACGCGACGCGGAACATGGAGGCGCGCGAGTTCGCCGGCAATGTCGGGCTGCTGATCGTCGGCGGCAACGACACCACGCGCAATTCCATGAGCGGCGGCCTGCTGGCGCTGTGCGAAAATCCCGAGCAGTTCGAGCTGCTGCGTTCGCGGCGCGAGCTCGTGCCCAACCTCGTCTCCGAGATCATCCGCTGGCAGACTCCCGTCTTGCACATGCGCCGCACCGCGCGCCGCGATACGGAGCTGTGCGGCCGCAAGATCGCCAAGGGCGACAAGGTCGTGATGTGGTACATCTCGGGCAACCGCGATGACGACAAGATCGAGCGCGCGGATGAATTCATCATCGATCGCGCCAAGCCGCGGCAGCATCTCTCCTTCGGCGCCGGCATCCATCGCTGCGTCGGCGACCGGCTCGCCGAGCAGCAATTGCGGATCCTGTTCGAGGAGATTTTGAAGCGCGATCTGCGCTTCGAGATCGCGGGGCCGGTGAAGCGGCTCTATTCGAATTTCATCCGCGGCATCCGCTCGCTGCCGGTGAGGATCGTGAATTGATGAACTCGTCATTGCGAGCGAGCGAGTCCGATCGAAGCAGGCCCGATGACAGCCCGCGAAGCATCCAGCGTTCCGCGGTGGCGTGGATTGCTTCGTCGCTCGCTCCTCGCAATGACGATGAGTGAACAAGGAACAAGAATGAACAAACCCGTAGACGTCCTCATCATCGGCGCCGGCGCCTCCGGCGCGGCGGTCGCGTGGTCGCTGGCCGAGACCAAGATGCACATCCTCTGCCTCGACCAGGGCGGCTGGATGAAGCAGTCCGAATATCCGAGCAACGGGCGCGACTGGGAAGCGAAGTTCTACGGCGAGTGGGCGACCAGCCCGAACATCCGCGGGCGCGCGGAGGACTATCCGATCAACGACGACAACTCGCCGATCAAGGTGGTGAACTTCAACGCCGTCGGCGGCTCGACCATCATGTACACCGCGCATTGGCCGCGGCTGCATCCCAGCGATTTCAGGGTGAAGACGCTCGACGGCGTCGCCGACGACTGGCCGATCGACTACGACACGCTGGAGCCGTTCTTCGAGGAGAACGACCGCATGATGGGCGTCTCCGGCCTGTCGGGCGATCCGCAACTCGCCGCTGACCCATCCGCCGATGCCGCCGCAGCCGCTTGGACTGTCCGGACCGCTGATCGGCAAGGCCATGAACAAGCTCGGCTGGCACTGGTGGCCGTCGGACACGACGGTCGCGACCACCGACTACGAGGGCAGGGCGCGCTGCATCAATCTCGGCCATTGCACGCCGGCCTGCGCGCAAGGCGCGAAAGCCTCGACCGACATCACCTATTGGCCGCAAGCGATCCGCGCCGGCGTCGAACTGCGAACGCATTGCCGGGTGCGCGAGATCACCGTCAACGAGGACGGCATGGCCTCCGGCGCGATCTATTACGACCAGGACGGCAAGGAGCAGTTCCAGGCGGCCGAGGTCGTGATCATCGCCTGCAACGGCGTCGGCACGCCGCGGCTGCTGCTCAATTCGGTGAGCGGCAAATTTCCGAACGGGCTCGCCAATTCGTCCGGCCTCGTCGGCAAGAACCTGATGTTCCATCCCTATGCGCAGATCTACGGCTTCGTGAAGGAGCCGACCGACTCCAATCGCGCGCCGCCGACCTGCCTGTGGAGCAAGGAGTGGTACGACACGGATCTGTCGCGCGGCTTCGTGCGCGGCTTTGGCGTGCAGTTCGGCCGCGGCGCCGGTCCGGTGTTCGAGGCGGTCGCCAGCGAGCAGAAGGGCATCCTGCCCTGGGGCAAGGATCATCACCGCGCCTTCCGCAAGCTGAACGGCCACCGCATGCATTTCTCCGCGATCTGCGAGGATCTGCCGGAAGAGCACAACCGCGTCACGCTCGACCCCGTGCTGAAGGACGGCCACGGCATTCCCGCGCCGAAGATCGACTACACGCATCAGCGCGAACTCGCAGGCGATGATGGATCATGCGCTGGCGCGCGGCCGCGAGTTTCTCGAGGCCGCCGGCGCGACCGACATCTGCACCAATTCGCCGATTCCCTATGGCGGCTGGCATCTGCTCGGCACCGCGCGGATGGGCACCGATCCCGAGCGCTCCGTGGTCAACGAATGGGGCCGCTCGCACGACGTGAAGAACCTGTTCATCGTCGACGGCAGCGTGTTCGTCACCTCGGGCGGCGTCAACCCGACCTCCACCATCCAGGCCATCGCGCTCTACGTCGCCGACCAGATGAAGAGCCGCCTCGCCAATCTCTTCGATTGAGGATTCAGACATGATTGTCGAAAAGTCTCTCACCTCGGCGCAGCGCGACGATCTTCGCGTCATCGCGGGCATGATGATCCCGGAAAGCGACGAGTACAAAGTGCCGGGCGCCGACGACGCCGCGATCCAGGGCGACATCATCGCGACGCTCGGCCGCGACACCAAAATGGTCGCCGCTGCGCTCGATCATATCGCGAAGCTCGCCGGCAAGCCGCTGGCCGCGCTCGATGAAGCCAAGCGCGAGGCCGTCGTGACGGAATTTCGCGCCAGCGGCGGCGCGCCCGCCGCCGTGCTCGCCCGCGTGATCCTGCAATGCTACTACCGCGACGACCGCGTGCTGCGCTCGCTCGGCATCGAGCTGCGCGCGCCGTTCCCGAAGGGCCATGTGCTGCCCGACGGCGACTGGTCGATCCTCGATCCCGTGAAGGCGAGGGGCGGCAGCTTGCGGCGGGCGCCGTAGCGCGGTCGTAGCCCGCATGAGCGGAGCGATACGCGGGAATCCCGGGTGTCGCTGCGCTCACGCGGGCTACGATCCGAACAGGGCTTGCGCAGGCACTTGCATCATGGCGTAACCATCTGACATGGCCAAAGGAATTTCGCCATGTTGGATTTTACCTCTAGCGAATGCCGCCGCCCTGTCGGCGGCGCCGGCCGAACACACCCCTGACAACGACCAAGTCCTGCTCGATGCCTATTCCAATGCCGTGATCGGCGTGACCGAGCGCGTCGGTCCCGCCGTCGTGCGCGTCGAGACCGGGCCGAAAGTGCGCAACGCGCGCGAGCGCGGCGGGCTCGGCTCCGGCATCGTGATCTCGCCCGATGGACTGGTGCTGACCAACAGCCATGTGGTCGGCTCGGCCAAGGAGATCCGCCTGCGCGACATCGAAGGCTTCGACACCGATGCGCATGTGCTCGGCGTCGATCCCGACACCGATCTCGCGCTGCTGCGCGCCGACGGCGCGCGCGATCTGCGCCATGCGCAGCTCGGCGATTCCAAGACGCTGCGCCGCGGCCAGCTCGTGGTCGCGATCGGCAATCCGCTCGGCTTCGAATCGACCGTCACCGCCGGCGTGGTCTCGGCGCTCGGCCGCTCGATCCGCTCGGTCTCGGGCCGCACCATCGAGGACGTGATCCAGACCGATGCCGCGCTCAATCCCGGCAATTCCGGCGGCGCGCTGGTGTCGTCGAATGCCGAGGTGATCGGCGTCAACACCGCGATCATCCAGGGCGCGCAGGGCATCTGCTTTGCGGTCGCCAGCAACACCGCGCAGTTCGTGCTGTCGGAGATCATCCGCCACGGCTATGTCCGCCGCGCCTTCATCGGCGTCGGCGGCCAGACCGCGCCGGTGCCGCGGCGGCATGCGGTGCTCGCCGGCGTCGACAACACGATGGGCGCGCTGCTGACCCAGATCGAGCCGGATGGGCCGGCGTCGCAGGCCGGGCTGTTGCCCGGCGACGTCGTGATCCGGCTCGACGGCGTCGCGATCAACGGCGTCGACGACCTGATCCGCGTGCTCGACCGCGACCGCATCGGGCGGACGCTTGCAGATGGACGTGCTGCGGCTCGGACGGTTGCGCGAGATCGACATCCATCCGGTGGAGCGGAAGAAGGCGGGGAGGTAATCGTCATTGCGAGGAGCGAAGCGACGAAGCAATCCATAGCGCCACAAGCGGGTAGGTGGATTGCTTCGCTTCGCTCGCAATGACGAAGTAATCACTCCGTCCCCTGCCGCATCCGAGGCGCGCGACGCGGCGAGCCTGATGCGCAATTCGCATCTGAGAGCTAAGCGCGGACTGTGGTTATGCTTCCGGGCTACGTGCTTGCGCACGCTCCCGGAATGACGAAGGAGACTACTCCGCCGCCGCCGCGAACCGGCTGTTCTCGAGATCGGCCTCCAGCCGCGCCTTCTCGGCGGCGGCCTTCTTGACATTCTCTTCCTTGATGTGGCCGTAGCCGCGGATCGTCTCCGGCAGCCGCGCGAGTTTGGCCAGCAGCGGAATCTGCGCCGGCTTCAGGTTCGCGATGCGCTGGTCGATCATCGCAAAATAATCCTCGACCAGCCGGCGTTCCATCTTGCGCTCTTCGGTGCGGCCGAACGGATCGAACGACGTGCCGCGCAGGCCTTTCAGCTTCGCGAGCAGCTTGAACGCGCTCAGCATCCAGCCGCCATATTCCTTCTTCATCAGCCGGCCGCTGCGGTCGCGCTTGGCGAAGATCGGCGGCGCCAGGTAGAACTTGATCTGGTAGTCGCCGTCGAACTTGTCCGACAGCTTCTTCGCAAAGCTGCCGTCGGTGTAGAGCCGCGCGACCTCGTACTCGTCCTTGTAGGCCATCAGCTTGAACAGGTTCTTGGCGACGGCCTCGGTCAGCTCGGTGGAAGCGGGCGCAGCCGCAGCCTCCGCCTTGCGCACCTTGTCGACGGCGGCGAGATAGCGATCGGCATAGGCCTTGTCCTGATAGTTGGTCAGGAAGTCGGCGCGGATCGCGATCTGCTCGTCCAGCGATTTGGCCGGCGCGCCGGCGCGGCTCTTGAACTGGATCACGCTCTTCACGCGCGACATGTCGTGCGCGGCGAGCCGGCCCCAGGTGAAGGCCTGCTTGTTCATCTCGATCGCGGCGCCGTTGATCTCGATGGCGCGCAGCAGCGCCTCCAGCGACAGCGGGATCGCGCCCTTCTGGAACGCGAAGCCGAGCATGAACGGATTGGTCGCGATGCTGTCGCCCATCAAGGTCGCGGCGATGCCGGTGGCGTCGATGATCTCCAGATTGCGCTCGCCGATGGCGTCGCGCAGCGCGGTCTGCATCGCGCCGATCTCGAAGTCGATGTCGGGATTCTGCACGAAGCTCGCGGTCGGCTGCATGTCGGCGTTGACGAAGGCCTTCGTGACGCCGCGGTCGACGCGCGACAGCGCGGTCGGCCCGGCCGACACCACCATGTCGCAGCCGAGGATCAGGTCGGCGCCGCCATTGGCGATGCGCACGGTCGAGAGTTCTTCCGGCGTCGCCGCGATGCGGACATGGCTCATGACCGCGCCGTTCTTCTGCGACAGGCCGGTGAAGTCGAGCGCCGAGCAGCCCTTGCCGTCGACATGGGCGGCCATGCCGAGCAGCGCGCCGACGGTGATGACGCCGGTGCCGCCGATGCCGGTGACGAGGATGCCGTAGGGCTTGTCGAGCGCGCGGGCGGGCGGCAGCGGCAAATCGGCGAACAGCTGTCCGGAATCGACCGCCGAGTTCTTCAGCCGCTTCAGCGCGCCGCCATGCACGGTGACGAAGCTCGGGCAGAAACCTTCGACGCAGGAATAGTCCTTGTTGCAGTTCGACTGGTCGATCTGGCGCTTGCGGCCGAACTCGGTGTCGAGCGGCTGCACCGAGACGCAGTTCGAGGTCTGCGAGCAGTCGCCGCAGCCTTCGCAGACGAGATCGTTGATGAAGACGCGCTTGGGCGGATCGGGATAGAGCCCGCGCTTGCGGCGGCGGCGCTTCTCGGCGGCGCAGGTCTGGTCGTAGATCAGGACCGTGAGGCCCTTGATCTCGCGCAGCTCCTTCTGCAGCGCGTCCATGTCGCGGCGGTGATGCACGGTCGCGCCCGGCGGGAAGTAATTCGCGGGATACTTGTCGGGATCGTCGGAGACGATCACGAGACGCTTGGTGCCTTCGGCCGCAGACCTGATGCGCGATCTGCGCGACGGTGAAGCTGCCCTCGGCGGGCTGGCCGCCGGTCATCGCGACCGCGTCGTTGTAGAGGATCTTGTAGGTGATGTTGACGCCGCGATGCGCCGGCGGCGCGCAGCGCCAGCAGGCCGGAATGGGTGTAGGTGCCGTCGCCGAGATTCTGGAAGATGTGTTGCTCGTTGGTGAAGGGCGCCTGGCCGATCCAGTTCGCGCCTTCGCCGCCCATATGGGTGATGGTCGCGGTGCGCCGCGAGGGGATCGACAGCGCCATGCCGTGACAGCCGATGCCGGCCATGGCGCGGCTGCCTTCCGGCAATTTGGTCGAGGTGTTGTGCGGGCAGCCCGAGCAGAAGAACGGCGTCCGCGCGATCGTGATCGGCGCATGGCCGGTGGCGGGCTGGTCGAAGGCTTCGAGCCGCGCGAGGCGCTGCTCGAGCAGCGGGCTCTGATGGCCGAGCCGGCGCAGCCGCGCGACCAGCGCGGAGGCCACGATGGTCGGATTGAGCTCGCCTTCGCTCGGCAACAGCGTGCGCGCCGCTCTCGTCGCGCTTGCCGACCACGGACGGCCGGTTCCAGGCGTCGACATTGTAGAGGATGCGCATCAGCTGGTCTTCGATGAAGCCGCGCTTCTCCTCGATCACGAGCACGTCCTGCAGGCCTTCGGCGAAGCGCTTCGCGCCTTGCTCTTCCAGCGGCCAGGTCAGCGCGACCTTGTAGATGCGAAGCCCGAGCGCCTCGGCGTCGCGGTCGCTGATCCCGAGATCGGCCATCGCCTGCTTCAGATCGAGATAGGCCTTGCCGGTCGTGATGATGCCGAGCCGCGCCGGCTTGCCGTCGAGCACGATCCTGTCGAGCTGATTGGCGCGCGCGAAGGCCTTCACCGCCTCCAGCTTCAGGCCGAGCCGCTTCTCGGCCTCCAGCGGCGGATCGGGCCAGCGGATGTTGAGCCCGCCCGGCGGCATCTCGAAATCGGTCGGCAGCACGATCTTGACGCGATCGGGATCGGCATAGATCGAGGCCGAGCTCTCGACCGTCTCGCCGATCGCCTTGAAGCCGACCCAGCAGCCGGAAAAACGCGACAGCGCAAAGCCATAGAGGCCGAGGTCGAGATATTCCTGCAAGGTCGAGGGATTGATGACCGGCATCAGCGCGGCGGCGAACACCTGCTCGCTCTGATGCGCCAGCGTCGAGGACTGGCAGCCGTGATCGTCGCCGGCGAGCGCGAGCACGCCGCCATTGCGCGAGGAGCCGGCCGAGTTGGCGTGCTTGAGCGCATCGGTCGAGCGGTCGACGCCGGGGCCCTTGCCGTACCAGATGCCGAACACGCCATCGACCTTGGCGCCCGGGAACAGGCCGACCTGCTGGCTGCCCCACACCGCGGTCGCCGCGAGGTCCTCGTTCAGGCCGGGCACGAAGGCGATGTCGTGCTCTTTGCAGGAACGACTTCGCGCGCCACAGCGTGTGGTCGTACATGCCGAGCGGCGAGCCGCGATAGCCGGAGATGAAGCCGCCGGTGTTCAGTCCCGCCGCGCGGTCGCGTTCGCGCTGCAGCATCGGCAGCCGCACCAGCGCCTGCACGCCGGAGAGGTAGATGCGCTTGGCTTCAAAGCGGTATTTGTCGTCGAGCCCGACCTGCATCAGCGTCATTTGCTTGCTCCCTGGCGTCTTCTTGGCGGACTGCGCGGGCTGCGAAGCGCCCGGCAGGTCGGTGCGGACGGCAGTGAAAAGCATGGGCCGTCAATGTCAATGGCCGCGAACGGCTCGTGCAGGGCTGAAGCGGACGCATGGCGGCCTCGATCGACGGAAATCCGCCGGATATCGCTTAGCGATTGAGCAAATGCACGCCGCGAACGGCCGCGCACAGCGAATAACAGCCGCAAGCTCAAACTGCAAGGCGCTGAAAACACGCGGGATTCGTCGCCGAGCGCTGCGCCGCGCTTGAATTGTACACAATGGCATGGCGCTTGCTTCGTTGAGACGAAGAGAGTTGGGGGCGTCGCATCATGGTGAACTCAAGCGGGACTATCGTCGCCGAGCCGGAGCCGATCGCGCTCGATCTGGTCGGCGACGGCGCTCGCTCATCATCGACATGCAGCGCGACTTCATGGAGCCCGGCGGCTTCGGCGAGACGCTCGGCAATGACGTGAGCCAGCTGGCGCGCGCGGTGAAGCCGATCGGCGCGGTGCTGGCGGCGGCGCGCGACATGGGCATGCTGGTCATCCACACCCGCGAGGGCCATCTGCCCGATCTCTCCGATGCGCCGCCGGCCAAGGTCGAGCGCGGCGCGCCGAGCTTGCGCATCGGCGATCCCGGTCCGATGGGCCGCATCCTGATCCGCGGCGAGGCCGGCCACGACATCATCCCCGAGCTTTATCCGCTCGACAGCGAGATCGTGATCGACAAGCCCGGCAAGGGCGCGTTCTACGCCACCGAGCTCGGCGACGTCCTGCAGAAATACGGCATCGAGAATCTGCTGGTGTGCGGCGTGACCACCGAGGTCTGCGTCAACACCACCGTGCGCGAGGCCAACGACCGCGGCTATCGCTGCGTCGTCATCTCCGACGGCTGCGCCTCCTACTTCCCCGAATTCCACGAGATGGGCCTGAAGATGATCAAGGCCCAGGGCGGCATTTTCGGCTGGGTCGCCGACTCGGCCGCGGTTCTGAAGGCAATGCAGACGGAGACGTTCAAGCAAACTGAAGGCGGGAGCATCACGATGAGCACGAGCGGGGCAGTGGCGAAATCGGAGTTCAAACCGGTGTTGTGGACGCCGGGCGACTGGAATGCATTCTTCGGCTTCGGCACCAACATCCTGGTCAACATGCTGGTGCTTGACCGGGCTGTTGCGCTTCGTGCTGAAGATGCCCGATAGCCTCGTGTTCGGCCGCATCCTGCCCGCGCTCGGGCTGATGATGTGCCTCTCCACCTTCTACTACGCGTTCCTCGCCTACCGGCTGGCGCAACGCACCGGCCGCACCGACGTCTGCGCGCTGCCGTCGGGCGTCAGCGTGCCGCACATGTTCATCGTCACCTTCGTGATCATGCTGCCGGTCACCTTGAAGACCGGCGATCCCATGAAGGGCTGGTCGGCGGGCCTGGTCTGGGTGTTCTTCCAGAGCTTCATCCTGATGATCGGCGGCTTCGTCGCGCCCTACATCCGGAAAATCACGCCGCGCGCGGCGCTGCTCGGCACGCTCGCCGGCGTCTCCGTCACCTTCATCGCGATGCGGCCGGCGCTCGAAATGTTCATGACGCCGCAGATCGGTCTGATCTGCTTTGCCATCATCCTGGTGAGCTGGTTCGGCGGCGTGAAATATCCGCGCGGCATTCCGGCGGGCCTGGTCGCGATCGCGGCCGGCATGCTGATCGCCTGGGGCTCGAACCTGTTCGGCCTTGGGCTCGGCGGCCTCAGCGTCAAGGGCATCGGCGATGCCTTTGCCAATTTCGGCTTCTCGGTGCCGATCCCGGCGGTGAACTACGTGTTCTCCGGCTTCGAATTCCTCGGCGTCATCCTGGTGACCGCGATTCCCTTCGGCATCTACGACCTCGTCGAGGCCATGGACAATGTCGAGAGCGCGGAAGCGGCCGGCGACGAATATCCGACCACGCGCGTGCTGACCGCCGACGGCGTCGTCAGCCTGATCGGCTGCCTGATGGGCAATCCCTTCATCAACGCGGTCTATATCGGCCATCCCGGCTGGAAGGCGATGGGCGGACGGATCGGCTATTCGGCCGCGACCGGCATCATGGTGATCGTGCTGTCGTGGTTCGGCATCATCTCGGTGCTGCTGGCGCTGGTGCCGGTCGTCGCGATCTCGCCGATCCTGCTCTACATCGGCATGCTGATCGCGGCGCAGGCGTTCCAGACCACGCCGCTGAAGCATGCGCCCGCGATCGGGCTCGCCTTCACGCCGCATCTGGCGGCCTGGGCCAAGCTGCAGGTCGACACCGCGCTCAACTCGACCCTGATCGGCTGCGCAGTCGGTCGGCGGGCTCGCCGCCGACAAGGCCGGCGAGGTCAAGGCGGCGGCGATCGCATCGCTGCCGCTCGGCGGCGTGCTCTATCACGGGCTCGAGGTGATGGGCGGCGGCTCGATCCTCGCCGGTCTCGTGCTGGGCGCGATCGGCGTGTTCGTGATCGAGCGCGATTTCGTCAAGGCCTCGGCCTTTGCGCTCGCCGGCGCCGTGCTGACCTATTTCGGCTTCATGCATGGCGAAGCGGTCGGTATCGGCGGCGGTCTCGGCGTCACGCCTTCGGTGGCGCTGGCCTATGCCGTCGTGGCGGCCGGCTTCTATGCGCTCGGCAAGTACGGCGAGAGCGAGCACTATGTGCCGCATGCGGAGATGCCGCTGGCGGCGCCGGCGGAGTAGGCTTTCCATCGCGCTGCATCGGGCCGCTTGAGCGGCCCGTCTTCACGGCCGCACCGCCGGCTCTCCATCGTCATGCCGCGGGCGCGCGACATCAGATAGAGCTCGAGTTCGACCAGTTCCGGCGCGCCGTAGTCGTAGGCCTGCGCGCGGATGCCGGAGATGCAGCTGCGCAGGCGGCGCTCGAGCGAGCCGAGCGTCTGCCACTCCAGCCGGTAGATCGGATAGCCGGTCGGATGCGCTTGCGTGATCGCGGAGCCCGCGAGCTTCTTGTCCCAATTGTCGTCATGGCAATTGGCGCAGGACAGATTGAGCTGGCCCTGCCGCTGCATGAAGAGCTCGCGGCCTTTGGCGACGAACGGCGCGAGCTGCGGATCGTCGCCGGTCGAGATCGCGACCTCGCGCGATTGCTTCGCGACGAAAGCGGTCCAGCGCCAGCAGATCGTGGCTCTCATAGGCGAGCGGCGAGGCCTGCTGATGATTGGCGCGGCAGAGATTGATGCGCTGCTCGAGATTGACGGGACGGCCGAGCGTCTTGTCGAAGGCGGGATAGCGCGCCGCGACGCCCTTCATGCTCTCGGCCGCATCGCCATGGCAATCGGCGCAGGCCTTGTCGGCGCGTGCCGATTTTCTTGCTCCACAGCTTCTCGCCGTCGAGCACGAACAGCATGCCGGGATTGGCTGTACTCGTCGTCCTGGATCGCCCTGGTGTCCGGCGCCATGAAGGTGTAGCCGGAGCGGCGCTGATCGGGCGGAATTTCGCCGGCGAGAAGCGGGCAGGCCGCGAGCACAAGCGCGGCGCAGATTATCGCGGCGACGCAGCCTCATTCGACCGTGATCGCCGCGGATGCGGTCTCGGCAGAATCCGTTGTCGCCGATCCATTCGAACTCGAACTTGCCGCTCTCCTTGGCGACCGTGAAGAACGATATGAACGGGTTCGCCGCGATCGCCGGAAACAGATCGGCGCGGAAAATCTCGGTGCCGTTGTAGCGGCAGACGAAGCTCGTGATGATGTCGCGCGGCACGAGCTCGCCGGCCGACGGTGTGGCGGAAGCCGGTCTCCATGATGTGCGACATCAGCGTCTTGATCTCGATGATGTCGCCGCGCTTCGCCTTCTTCGGGACATTGATCAGGGCGGAGGGCATCAGTTGACCTCCTCGGTGCAGGCGGCGAGCGTCACGACGATATCGACGCTGGCGGACCAGAACGTATCGTCGGACAGGCGCGCGATCGCGACCACCTTCTGGGTGTCGGCGAGCCGGATGCGGGTCGCGACCTGCGCGCGGCCGGCCGCGGGCCGATGTAGAAATTGCCGACATTCGGCTGCGGGTTCTTCTCGTTGAAGACGTGAATGCTCTTGACGTAATCCTTGTCGGTCATCGGGCTTGCGACCTTGCACCGTCATCGGCACGGTGTTGCCGTTCTCGACCAGCGGCGGAATGTCGAGCGTGACCTTGCCGGCGCGCACCGGCGCTTCGCCGACGACGTTGCGGATCGCGGAATTGAGCATCGCCGGCGTCGCCGCGAGCGGACGGACGGTCGACAACGGCGATCGCGGCGCCGCCGGCCAGTTCCAGGAATGTTCGACGCGTTGTGCATCGTCTGTTATGTCGTCCTAGTCCCGAAGAGTTGCAAGATAGGCCACGATGTCCTCGATCTGGTCGGCGGTCAGGATCGGCTTGCCGGTCCAGTTGCGCCCGACACGCGTCAGCCCGTCGACGCGATAATAGGACGGCATGATCGTATCGGGATTGAAATGCGCGGCATCGACCAGCCGCAGCCGTAACTGGGCTGCCGACCAGCGGTTCCCGGCGCCTGCGAGCGACGGCGCGAGATCGCCCTGGAACTGGGTGCCGAACGGCCCGGAATGGCAGAGGATGCAGGTCGTGCTGCGGTCGAGCACCAGCGCGCGGCCGCGCGTGGCATCGCCCGGCGCGCCCGTCAGCGACTCCGCAATGCCGTCGCCGACGATCTTGTACGGAACGAGCGTTTGCGCGTCCGCGGCGCGGAGCAGGGCGACCGCGGCGAGAGCGCAGACGATATGGAGGAGCGCTCTAGCCAAAATTATCCGCCGTGATTGTCTGGAACCATGCCATCGCTTCGTTCGCCTCGCGCGCGCGCACCTCGCGCGGCGCGTCGACCGCGCTGGTCGGCGCCGCCCTCGACCTCGGCGAAGATCGTGTCCTTTGGCATATAGACGCCGGCCAGCGAGAAGGCATAACCGGGCGCGACGGTGTTGTAGCAGATGCCGGTCAGCCGCGGCGTCTCCGGCGGCTTGCCGGCAAGCAGATTCACGATCGCCGCGGCGCAGGCCTTGCCTTGCGCGCTGCGCGGCCGACGCCGATTTCGGAATGCCGCCGCCGAGACAGGCATCGCCGATGACGTGAATGTTCGGCACGAGCTTCGATTCGAAGCTCACGGGATCGATCGGGCACCAGCCGGTGTGATCGGCCGCACCGGCAAGCTCGGCGATGCGCGCGGCCTTCTGCGGCGGAATCACGTTGGCGACGTCGGCGGTATAGTTGCCGAATTCGGTGACGATGCCGTTCGTCGCGGGATCGACCGAGGTGACGCGGCCGCCCTGCGACAGCGCGATGCGCTCGATCATGCCGCCGTAAAGCTCCTTCCAGGCATTCTCGAACAGCTTTTGCTGCGAGAAATTGTCCTTGGCGTCGAGGATCAGCACTTTCGAGCGCGGCTTCTTGGTCTTGAGATAGTGCGCAATAAGGCTGGCGCGCTCGTAAGGCGCGGGCGGGCAGCGCGACGGGTTGGCGGGCACCGCGATGACGACGGTGCCGCCGTCGTCCATCGCCTCCAACTGCTTGCGCAACAGCAGCGTCTGCTCGCCGGCCTTCCAGGCATGCGGCATCTTGCTCGCGGCCGCCTCGTCGTAGCCGGGCAGGTCCTTGAAATTGAAATCGATGCCGGGCGACAGCACCAGCCGGTCATAGCCGAGCGCGCTGCCGTCGGCGAGCGTGATGCTGCGCGCCTGCGCATCGACCTTGTCGGCGGCTTGCGCGACCACGCTGATGCCGTCGGCCGCGATCTTGTCATAGCCGAATTGCTGTGCGCCGATGTCGCGCAGGCCCGCGATCACCTCGTTGCTGAAGGGGCAGGCGGTGAAAGTCTTGTTCGGCTCGACCAGCGTCACCTGCAGTTTTGCGTCGAGCCGCTTCAGCGCGCGCGCGCAGGCCGCGCCGCCAAAGCCGCCGCCGATCACGGCGACGCGCGCTCCCGATTGCGCGGACGCGACAAAGGGAAAGCGCGAGCGCCGCCGCAGCGATGCCATGAACGGCCTTTCGCCGTGTGATCGCGCGCCTATCGTGCATCGGCATGATCCGAAAGCGATGCGGCGGCCTTTTCAGGCCGCCGCATCTTCTCGTCAGGCGAAGGTGATGTTCTGGTCCTTCAGCGGCGCGTTGCGGATACGCTTGCCCGTCGCCGCGAAATAGGCGTTGAGCACCGCCGGTCCCGCGACGCAGATGGTCGGCTCGCCGACGCCGCCCCAGAAGCCGCCGCTCGGCATCACGATCGATTCCACCTTCGGCATCTCCGCGATCCGCATCGAGTTGTAGGTGTCGAAGTTGGTCTGCTCGATCGCGCCGTCCTTGACGGTGCAGCCGCCATAGAACAGCCCGGACAGGCCGTAGACGAAGGAGCCCGCGATCTGCCGCTCGATCTGCGCCGGATTGACGGCGTAGCCGGAATCGGTGGCGGCGACGATGCGATGCACCTTGATCTTGCTGCCGTCGGTCACCGAGATTTCGGCGGCGGCCGCGACATAGCTGCCGAAGCCCATATATTGCGCCAGGCCGCGATGGATGCCTTGCGGCGCCGGTTTGCCCCAGCCGATCCCGTTGGCGACGGCCTCGAGCACGGCAAGGCTCTTCGGATGATCCTTTAGCAGCTTGCGCCGGAATTCCAGCGGATCCTGGTTCACGGCGTGCGCCAGCTCATCCATGAAGCATTCGACATAGATCGCGTTGTGATTGACGTTCACGCCGCGCCAGAAGCCCGGAATGATGTGCGGATTGCGCATCGAATGATCGATCAGCAGGTTCGGAACCGTATAGGTGAACGCGGCGTCGCCCTTCGGGGCGAGGCCCTGGAAGGTGGACGGGTCCATGCCGTTGACGAGGCCCGCGGGGCGAAGCGTGGCCTGGATCGACTGGCCGGAGATCCGCATATGCAGCGCGGTCAGGTTGTTGTCGGCATCGAAGCCCGCCGTCATCTTGCACTGGGTGACCGGATGATAGCGGCCGTGCATCATGTCCTCTTCGCGCGACCACAACAGCTTGATCGGCGTGCCCGGCATCTCCTTGGCGATGATCACGGCCTGACGGACATAGTCGGTCTGGCCGCGCCGGCCGAAGCCGCCGCCGAGCATCAGCTTGTGCACGTCGCATTTGTCCGCGGGCAGCCCGGTGACCTCCAGCACCGCCGCGAATGCGGCTTCGCCGTTCTGCGTGCCGCACCAGACCTCGCATTTGTCCGCCGTGTAGAGCGCGGTCGCGTTCAGCGGCTCCATGGTGGCGTGGTTCTGGTAGGGATAGCTGTAGACCGCCTCGACCTTCTTTGCGGCGCCGGCGAGCGCGGCCGTGCACGTCGCCATTCTGGTTGCCGACATAGGCCGGACCGCCGTCGAGTCCTTCGGCGAGCCATTTCGCGATCGAGTCGCTCGACACCTCGGCGTTCTTGCCGAGATCCCACTCGATCGGCAGCGCATCGAGCGCGCTCTTGGCGTGCCACCAGGTATCGGCGACGACGGCGACCGCCGTGTCGTCGACCTTCACCACCTTCTTCACGCCCTTCATGTTGGCGATCTTGGCTTCGTCATAGCTCTTCAGCTTGCCGCCGGTGACCGGGCAATCCTTGATCGCGGCATTCAGCATGCCCGGCAGCTTGACGTCGATGCCGTAGATGGTGGTGCCCGTGACCTTGTCCGGCGTGTCGAGCCGCTTCAGGCTCTTGCCGGCGATCTTCCAGTCCTTCGGGATCCTTGAGCTTGACGTCCGTCGGCGGCGTCAGTTTCGCCGCCGCCTCGGCGAGCTTGCCGTAGGTGATGGTCTTGCCCGACGGCGTATGGGTGACGACGCTGTTGGCGGCGGTGCATTCCGCGACCGGCACCTTCCATTCATTGGCCGCGGCCTGCACCAGCATCATGCGCGCGGTGGCGCCGCCCTTGCGGACATAGTCCTCGGAGGTGCGGATGCCGCGGCTGCCGCCGGTCGAGAAATCGCCCCAGGCGCGCTTGCGCGCCACGCTCTGGCCGGGCGTCGGGAATTCGGTCACGACCTTGGACCAGTCGCATTCCAGTTCCTCGGCGACGAGCTGGGCGAGGCCGGTGAGCGAGCCCTGGCCCATCTCCGAGCGCGCGACGCGGATCACCACGGTGTCGTCGGGCCGGATCACGACCCAGGCGTTGACCTCGGGCGAGCCGTCGGCGGCGCGGACGATCGTCGGTCCGCCGAAGGGAAGGTCGAAGCCGAGCGCGAGGCCGGCGCCGACCGCGGCGGTGCCGACGACGAAGGAACGGCGGTTGAGCTTGGGCAATGTGCTTGTTCATGGTCTGCCTCCTCAAGCGTTCGCGATCGAGTGGATCGCTTCGCGCACCTGCTGGAAGGTGCCGCAGCGGCAGATATTGGTGATGGCCTCGTCGATGTCGGCATCGCTCGGCTTCGGCTTCTCCTTGAGCAGCGCCGCCACCGCCATGATCATGCCGCTCTGGCAATAGCCGCATTGCGGCACGTCGTTGGCGATCCAGGCCTGCTGCACCTTGTGCAGGGCGCCGTCCTGAGGCCAGTCCCTCGATGGTGGTGATCTGCTTGCCGGCGGCGTCGCTGACGGTGACGCCGCAGGAGCGCGTCGCCACGCCATCGATATGGACGGTGCAGGCGCCGCATTGTGCGATGCCGCAGCCGTATTTGGTGCCGGTGAGGCCGACGTTCTCCCTGATCGCCCAAAGCAGCGGCGTATCCGGCTCGACGTCGACGTTGACTGATTTTCCGTTGATTGTGAGGTTTGCCATCGCGATCCCCTTGATTAGCCCGATCCATCGATCAGGCTTCATCCAAAAGTAGAACGCAAATCCGGAACAGTTCAAATCAAGAAAATTCGTTTCTGCGCGGGGATGATATGCGATTGCGTGGGGTTAGCCGATCTTCGGCGCATTGCAGCACGCCGGCTCACGGCTTCGCCGGAACCGCCAGCCGCAGGAAACTCATCACGCTGCCGAGCGCGGCAAAGCCGGCGCCGAGCGCAAGCGCGAGTGTGGCGCCGTCGCGGCCGGCAAGGCCAAAGCAAAGGGCGGCCGCCGCCGCGCCCGTGGTCTGCCCGACCAGGCGCGCGGTCGCGACCATGCCGCTGGCGCTGCCGCCGCGATGCAGCGGCGCGCTGGTCATGATCGCCTTCATGTTCGGCGTCTGGAAGAAGCCGAACCCGAAGCCGCACAGCATCATGCGCCAGACGATGTCTGAGCACGCTCGGGTTCGCCGGAAGCATCGCGAGCAGCGCCATGCCTGATGTCGAGGATCACAAGCCCGATGCCGCCGAGGATGCCTGCGGAGTAGCGATCGGACAGACGGCCGCCGAGCGGCGCCATGATCGCCACCACCAGCGGCCATGGCGTCATGAAGAAGCCGGTCTCGACCTGCGAGCGGCCGAGCAGATCCTCGAAATAGAAGGGCAGCGCGACAAAGGACAATCCCTGCACGGCGAATGCGCAGACCGCGGTCGCCGCCGACAGCGCAAACAGGGGCAAGCGGAACAGGTCGATCGGCAGCATCGGCGCCGGATGATCGGCGTGCCGGCGCATCAAGAGCCAGCCGATGATGAGCGCTGCGATCAGCGTCGCGAGCACGATGCCCGGCGTGGTCTGATGTCCGGCGCCGCCGATGGCGATGATGAAGAGGCCGAGACAGGCCGCGGCCATCGCCGCACCGAGAAAATCGAAGGCATGTTTCGCGCGCGGCATCGGCGGCAATGTCTTGATCCCGATCGCCAGCGCGATCAGGCCGAAGGGAAGGTTGACCGCGAACAGCCACGGCCACGAACCGACCGCGAGAATGCCGGAGGCAATCGTCGGTCCCAGGCTAAAGGCGGTCGCGACCACCATCGCGTTGTAGCCGAAGCCGCGGCCCTGCAGCCGGCTCGGAAACACGAAGCGGACCAGCGCGGTGTTCACGGCCATCATGCCGCTGGAGCCGAGACCCTGCAGCGTGCGCGCGACCAGCAGGCTCGGCAGCGACCAGGCCAGCGCGCAGCCGAGCGAGGCCAGCGTGAACAGCAACAGGCCGCCGAGATAGATGCGCTGATGGCCGACGATCTCGCCGAGCGCGCCGAGCGGCAGCACGGTGGCGACGATGATGATCTGATAGACATTGACCACCCACACGATCTCGGCCGGGCTGACGTGCAGATCGGCCGCCATCGCCGGCAGCGCGATGTTGGCGATCACGGTGTCGAGCGAGCCCATCGCCAGCGCCGTGAAGATGGCGGCGACCGCCCAGCGCCGCTGCTCCGGCGGCAGGCCGTCCTACGGTTTGGCGCCGGCCGGTGGTTTCGCCGTTAGTCGTTTCGATGGACATGCTGATTTCTTGTGCGCCGACCGATCGGGAAAGTGCGTATCGGCATGTACTACGGCCGGCGCGGCATCCCACAGCCGCAGTCCTGCATGATGCATATGCGCGCATCCGTCGCGGCTGATTTTGGGACGACTTTCGGCTACTTCCAGCCTATTGGCCGATCGCATAGGGTTTCGGCCAAGGCGGTCATAACAATAAAGTCAAATGCCGCCGGCCAAGGGGAAGCGCGTTGACCACTGAGGTTTTGGGCCAGTCCATCGCGGTCACGCGGAGCCGCGCGGAAGGCGCACGCCGCGGCGTGCTGGCCAAGGTCTGGGTCGCGCTGCTGCTCGCGATCCTCGGCTTCCTCGTGATCTATCCCGTGCTGACGCTGCTGCTCGGCGCGCTGACCGACACCAATCCGGTGGTCGAGGGCCTCAATCTGCGGGGGCTGTCGGTCGGCAATTTCCTCACCGTGCTGACCAATCCGAATGTCGGCCGAAGCGCTGTTCAACACGCTGGTCGCCTGCGGCGGCGGCACCGCGATCGCGGTCGCGATCGGGCTGTTGTTCTCCTGGATCGTGGTGCGCACCAACACGCCGTTCAAGGGCTTCATCGCCGCCGCCAGCATCCTGCCGCTGTTCGCGCCGCCGCTGGTCGCCGGCGTCGCGTGGTCGATCCTGGGCTCGCCGAAGACCGGTCTGCTCAACACTGTCTTCAAGTGGATCGGCCTCGATCTGCCATGTCGATTTCTATTCGATGTCGGGCCTCGTCTTCGTGTTCGGCATCTACTACGCGCCCTATGTCTACATGTTCACCGCATCGGCGCTGCGCAACATGGACCCGAGCCTGGAGGAGGCCGCGGAAATCTCCGGCGCCAGCGCGTTCTCGACGCTGTTCACGGTGACGTTTCCGCTGATCATGCCGGCGATCGTCTCCGGCATGCTGCTCTCGTTCATCGTGATGCTCGGCATCTACGGCGTGCCCGCGGTGCTCGGCGCACCCGCCAATCTCAACGTGCTGACCACCTATATCTTCAAGCTGACCAACTGGACGCCGCCGCTCTACAACACCGCCGCCGCCGTTGCGATCATCCTGATGGTGGTCACGGGCCTGCTGGTTTATCTGCAGCAGAAGGTGCTGAGCGGAAAGAGTTTCACCACGGTCGCCGGCAAGGCGTTCCGGCCGCGCAGCCTCGATCTCGGCCCGTGGCGCTGGCTCACATTTGCGCTCGGCGTCGTCTACCTGCTGATCGTGGTCGTGCTGCCGTTGCTGGCGCTGATCATCGCCGCCTTCCGCAAATTCCTGTTCATCCCCCACATCGGCGCGCTGTTCGACACGCGCGCCTACTCGCTGATGCATTTCAACGCCATCTTCGACAATCCGCTGACGATGCGCTCGATCTACAACGCGGTCGAGGTCGGCATCATCACCGCCATCGTCGGCGGCACGCTGGCCTTTGCGATCGGCTACACCATTCATCGCACGCGTCTGCCGGGCCGCCGCTCGATCGACCTGATCTCGACCATACCGGTTGCGATCCCCGGCCTCGTGGTCGGCGTCGCCTATCTCTGGGCCTGGATCGGCATTCCCGGCGGGCTCTACGGCACGATCTGGATTCTGGCGCTCGCCTTCATCGCGCGCTTCATGCCCGACACGGTAAAGTCGCTGTCGACCTCGTTCCTGCAGATCCATCGCGAGCTCGAGGAGGCCGCCTGGGTCTGCGGCAAGGGAACGCTTGCGACCATCGGCACCATCGTGCTGCCGCTGGCGCGTCCCGGCGTGATCGCCTCGATGACGCTGCTGTTCGTGCTGGCGATCCGCGAGCTCGGCTCGTCGCTGTTCCTCTACACCAGCAACAGCATGGTGATGTCGGTGCTGCTGCTCGACTATTACGAAGGCGGCAACCTCGGCAAGACCGCGGCGTTCAGCCTGGTGCAGATGGTGCTGCTCGGCGTGCTCATCGGCGGCGCCAACTGGCTGTCGCGCCGGGCGGCGCAGGGCGGCGTCGCGCAAGGAATAAAATAGAATGGAACGGGAGGATCGTTGATGTCTGGGAAAATCATTGCACTGGCCGCCACGGCCGGCCTCGGCGCTTGCGCTCGCAAGCGCGCCGGCAAAGGCCGCCGACGATTTCGGTCCGCCCGAGCTGATCGCGGCCGCCAAGGCCGAAGGCAAGCTCGTGCTCTACACCGCGAACTTCGCCGAGGTCGAGCAGGACGTCATCAAGGAGTTCAACAAGCGCTTTCCCGAGATCAAGGTCGAGATGGTGCGCGCGCCCGGCGGCCAGCTGATCACGCGCGTCAAGACCGAGGCCGCCGCCGGCAAGCTGATCGCCGACGTCGTCGATCATTCCGACCGCGCGCTGATGCAGCCGCTGGTGGATTTGTTCCAGGATTATGCGCCGCCGAACGCCGCCGACTACGATCCGGCCGCATTGATCTCGCCGAAATTGTGGCCGCGCATCACCCCGATCTGGTCGATCGCCTACAACACCGAGCTGGTGAAGTCTCCGCCGAAGAGCTGGTGGGATCTGACCAAGGCGGAGAACGACAAGAAGACCTCGCAGGTGTTCGCGCAATCCGGCGGCACCACCTGGACCCGCGTCATGTTCGAGCGCCAGGTGCTGGGCGAGGATTATTGGGCCAAGCAGGCCGCGACCCATCCGGTGCTCTATCCTTCCGGCGCGGGAATGTCGGACGCGATGGTGCGCGGTGAGGTCGCGATGGGGCCGCTGATCTACAACGCGGTCTATCCCAAGCAAAAGGATGGTGCGCCGATCGCGCGGTGTTCCCGTCGGAAGGGGTGCCGGCCAATCCCTATGCGAGCGGCATTCCGAAGACCGCGACGCATGTCAACGCCGCAAGGCTCTATCTGAACTGGTCCTTGTCGAAGGAAGGGCAGATCTTCATGATCAAGGAGCAAGGCAATCTGACGTCGCTGAAGGTGCCGCCGGCCTTTCCGGAAGGTTTCGATCCCAAGGTGGTCAAGGTCTGGTATCCGAACTTCGAGCAATATGTGAAGCTGCACGGCCCATGGGTCGCCGATTGGGACAAGACCTTCGGCTACCGGCAGTGAGCGAGGAGGTTCGGTGACGCGCATGACGGCGACGCTGGAGGTCACCGACCTCAGGAAGCAGTTTGCGATCGGTCGTCCGGCGATCGACGGCGTCAGCTTCGCCGTGCCGGCCGGCGAGATCGTGGTGCTGCTCGGTCCGTCCGGCTGCGGCAAGACCACGACATTGCGCTGTGTGGCCGGCCTCGAACATCCGACCGGCGGCGAGATTTCGATCGCTGGCAGGGTGGTGTCGTCGCCGGCGCGCGGCATCCTGGTGCCGCCGCGCGCGCGCAACCTCGGCATGGTGTTCCAGTCCTACGCGGTGTGGCCGCATATGACGGTGCGGCAGAACGTGGTCTATCCGCTGAAGCATCGAAAGCTCTCGCGCTCTGAAGCCGCGCGCAAGGTCGAGGAGGTGCTGGCGCTGGTCGGCCTCTCCGAATATGCCGACCGGAGTGTCGTGGCGCTCTCTGGCGGGCAGATGCAGCGCGTCGCGCTGGCGCGCAGCATCGTCTACCGGCCGCAGCTGTTGCTGCTCGACGAGCCGCTGTCGAATCTCGATGCGAAATTGCGGCTGCGGCTGCGCGACGACCTTCGCGTGATCCTCAAGCAGACCGGCATGACCGCGCTTTACGTCACCCACGACCAGGCCGAAGCCGTCGTGCTCGGCGACCGCATCGGCGTGATGCGCGACGGCAAGCTGCTGCAGCTCGGTACGCCCGATGAGATCTACAATCGCCCGGCCGATCTGTTCGTCGCCAACTTCACCGGCGCCACCAACGAGCTTGCCGGCACGCTCGTCGAGCGCAACGGCACCTTCGGCGTGGTCGATTTCGGCGAAGGCCGGCGCGGCGAGGCGGCGCTGTTGCAGCCGCTCGCGCCCGGCGACAAGGTGCGGATCGCGCTGCGGCCCGAGAACATCGCGATCGGCCGCAAGGACAGCGGCAACTCGTTCACGGCCAATGTCGTCGACCGCCGCTACCAGGGCACGCAAACCGTCTACGACATCGATCTGTTCGGCAACAGGCTGGAAGCGCTCGAGCTCGGCACCGCGGCGCGGCACGAAATCGGCGTGCAGACGCCGGTCTCGCTGCCGAAGGAAGGCTGCTGGGCCTATCGCGATAGCGGGCCGTCGTCATACGAATAGCTTCGGGAAGAGGCCGAATGATCAAGAAGAACGCCGCGACGGTTCTGGCTATCCTGATGACGGCCGCGATGCTGTCGCCCGCTTCCGCGGAAGAGCTGCAAAAACTGTCGATCGTCATTTTCGGGCCGCCGTCGCTCGGCGCGTTCCTGCCGCCCGTCATCAAGGCGCAAAAGCTCGACGAGAAGAACGGCCTGTCGATCTCGTTCGAGGAACGAACGCCTGACGCCTACACCGCGCAGTTCAACTCCGGCGAATTCCAGCTCGGCGGCAGCGCGTCGCTGCTCACCGTCGGCCTCGCCGATATCAGGGGCGTCAAGGTCACCTACCTCTTCAATCTCTTCGATTTCTGGGGCGCGGTCGTCACCTCGCGACCGGAGGTGAAATCCGTCAAGGACCTCGAAGGCAAGGATCTCGCCGCCGCCAAGGGCACCACGAACTATGTGATGTTCGACTGGTTCGCGCGGCAGCTCGGCGCCGACCCCGCCAAGTTCTCGGTGGTGAACACGGCGACGCCCGGTCTCGTCGGCTACGCGTTGGCGGATCGCGCGAGTGCGATCCAGCTCTGGGAGCCGGCCTACACCACGCTGCTTGCGAAGAAACCCGGCATCAAGACCATCGATCTCAGAGATCGCGCGAGAGCTGGCAGAGCAAGACCGGCAGCAGGAACATTCCCTATCTCGGCGTTGCCGCCCATACCGATTGGGCCGAGAAGAACAAGACGCTGATCCCGAAGCTCTATGCGGCCTACAAGGAAGCCGGCGAGTGGACATCAGCGCATCCTGACGAGGCCGCGAAGCTGATCATGGCCAAGGGCACCGACGACGATCGCAAGGCGATCTGCCGATCTCATTCGCGCCAACGATCGGCTGGGCATGAACATCCGTGCCGCGGCTGAGATCAGCAAGGAGATCAAGTCGGTCTATGACGCCGGGAAGTCGATCGCCTTTCTGCCGTCGGATCCGTCGGCCGCCACGATCTATGATGGACCGATGAAATGACGACGCCGATCGGCCGAAGGCAGGGTGGCGCGTCATGATCGGTCGGCGCGGGCTCTCCTACGTCCTGCCGTTTGTCGTCCTTGCCGGTCTCTGGCAGATCGCCTCGCTGTTCTTCCCGCCGTTCCTGTTTCCGTCGCTGATCGACGTTTTCAAACGCTGCTTCGACATCCTGACGAGCTGGAGCCAGCTCGCCGACGTGCTTGCAACGGTCGGACGCATCCTGGCCGGTCTCGCGGGCGCGTTCGTCGCCGGCGCGGCGCTCGCCGTATCGATGTTCCGTTCGCGCGCCGCCAATGATTTCCTGTCACCCATCCTCACCCTGTTCCAGGGTATTCCCGCGTTGTCCTGGGTCGTGTTCGCGATCATCTGGTTTCACGGCATCGAGCCGCGCATCTTCTTCATCATGGTGATGACGACCTTGCCGGCCTTCGCGTTTCAGGTGCTCGGCGCGCTGCAGGGGATGTCGCGCGACCTGATGGAAATGGTCATGAGCTTTCGCCCGACGCGGGCAAAGCTGTTCCGGACCATGATCATTCCGGCGATCCTGCCGGACATATTGACCGCGTGGAAAGTCAATCTCGGCAACGCCTCGCGCGTGGTCGTGGTCGCCGAGCTCGTCGGCGCCACCGGCGGCGTCGGCTACGAACTGCTGCAGCAACAGCAATTGTTCGACATGGCCGGCGCGCTGGCGTGGACGCTGCAGCTCGTGTTCTTCGTGCTGATCGCGCAATCGATCCTCACGCGAATCGAGAATTTTGCGTTTCGCTACCGCGCCGTTTCGGAACGGGCGTTATGACCGGCGCCAGCCGCCATCATCGGTCTCGAAGGGGTAACGAAGACCTTTGCCAATGCAGCAGGCAAAGCGCCCTATGTCGCGGTCGACAATCTCGATCTCAGGGTCGAGCAGGGCCAGATGCTGGCGCTGCTCGGCAAGACCGGCTGCGGCAAATCGACGATCTTCAATATGATCGCCGGGCTGACCGAGGCGACCTCCGGCACCGTCAAGGTCGACGGCCGAAATCCGTTTCTGGAGTTCGATTCATTTCGGGGCAAGATCGCGATCGTCTTTCAAGGTGACCGGCTGTTGCCGTGGCGTACGGCCATCGGGAACGTCGAACTTGGCCTGGAGATGCTCGATATGCCGGCCGGGCCGCGGCGGGAGACGGCGCTGCGCTGGCTGGAGATGCTTGGCTTGCGCGGGCACGAGCACGACTATCCGCACGCGCTGTCGGGCGGCATGCGGCAGCGCGTCTCGATCGCGCGCGCGTTTGCGACCGATGCCAACATTTTGCTTTGCGACGAGCCATTCTCGGCGCTGGATGAGATGACAGGCCGCGCGTTACGCGCCGAGTTCGTCAAGCTGGTCAGGGACAACGGCAAGACCGCGGTCTTCATCACCCATTCGATCAACGAAGCGCTGGAGATCGGAGACCGCCTGGTGGTTTTGAAACGGCCCGCCGCCATCGCGATCGATATTGCCTTGGCGACAACGACGCCTGCGACGGAAAAGGAAGCGATCCGCGAGCGGATCCAGTCCGTTCTGGCGGTCTAGCCTGCGTCAGCGCACAATATCGCTCCACTCCGGACAGGTCCGCTGATCCACCGGAACGAGCCATGCCTGGTAATTGCTCCTGTCGATCACCTCCGCCGGCAGCATGATCTTCTCCGGCAGCGGCTCTCCCTTCAGATGCCGGATCGCGGCGCGCGTCGCGGTGCAGCCGATCTTGAACATGTTGAAGTCGACGGTTGCGAGCAGGTTGCCGCTTTCCACCTCCTTCACCGCGGGCAGGATGCCGTTGATGCCGATCACGATGGCCTTGCGGTCGGCCTCCTTCAGCGCCTGCAGCACGCCGAGCGCCATGCTGTCATTGGCCGACAGGACCGCATCGATCTGTGTGTGCTCTTTCAGGAAGCCGGCCATGACGCGCTTCGCATCCGGCTGCTGATAGTTGCCGACGCCGGAGGCGAGCAGCTCGATGCCGGGCGTTTCCGACAAGCGCCTGCTTGTAGCCGCGCAGGCGCTCGCGATTGGTCGGCGCGCCGGCCGTGCCCTCCATGATCACGATCTTGCCCTTGCCGCCCATCTTTTCGAACAGATAGCGCGCCTCGCGATGGCCGATGGCGTAATCGTCGGCGCCGACAAAGGTGACGAAGCTGCCCGGCAGCGGATTCGCCGCCAGCACGATCGGGATTTTTGCCGCGTTGAGCTTCTTCACCGACTCGACCATGGCGACGTCGTCGACGGGAATGAAGACGACCACGTCGGGCCGATCTTTCAGCACCTGCTCGACCATCGCAATCTGCTCGTCGACGTTGTCGGGCTGCTTGGGAACGAAGTGGACGATTGTCGCGCCGGCCGCTTGTCCGACCTGATCGGCGGCGAGGCGGAAGGCCTGATAGGCCGGATTGGTGGTGTTCTTGGTGAAGACCGCGATGGTGGCGCCTTCCGCCCTTGCCTGCGATGAAATCGTCGATGCCATGATCAAGCCTGCCAGGAGATAACGCACGATAGTCTGTCCATACTGTACATCGTCATCGCGAGCCAAGCGAAGCGATCCGTCTTTCCGCTTGTGGCAATATGGATTGCTTCGTCGCTTCGCTCCTCGCAATGACAAAGTAATCTAAAGCCATAAAATCTTCTTCCGATACTCCAGATTGGTCAACAGTGGTGCCGCCGGGCCCTGATGGAATACCGCGCCGCGCTCCAGCGCAAAGACGCGGTCGGCCAGCGCCAGCACCAGATCGAGGTTGTGCTCGACGATCACGATGCTCATGTGGCGGCGCAGGCGATCGAACACGCCGAACAGCTCCAGCGTCACCGCGGGCGCCAGTCCCTCGAAGGGCTCATCGAGCAGCAGCAGCCGGACATTGCCCGACATCGCGCGCGCGACCGCGACCATCTGCTGCTCCCCGCCGGAGAGATAGTCGGCGGCGACATTCATCCGCTCCTTCAGGCGCGGGAAAGTATCGAGGATTTGCGCCTCGTCCCAGACCACGCCATGGCTGCCGTCGGTCTTGCGCGCCAGCCGCCCAAGCGCGAGATTTTCCCGCACGCTGAGACCGGCGAACAGGCCACGGCCCTGTGGCACATAGCCGACGCCAAGCCGGGCGATATCGGGCGCCGGCAGATGCGTGATGTCGCGGCCGTCATATCGAATCGAGCCGGAGGCCGCCGGGACCAGTCCGGCGAGCGTTTTCAATAGCGTCGACTTGCCGGCGCCGTTGCGGCCGAGCAATGCGACGATCTCGCCATCGCCGACGTCGAGCGAGGCGTCATTGAGAATGTGGCTCTTGCCATAGAAGGTGTTGACGCGCTCGAAGCGGAGCAGCGGTGCCGCATCCTGCCGGGCTTCTTCGCCGCGTTGGTGCGTGACCACGGGAATGCCCTTGCCGGTGTAGATCTCCTGCACCCGCTGGTCCGCGCGTACCGCCTCGGGCGTGCCGCTCATCAGCACTTCGCCCTGGTTCATCACAGTCACGGTGCTGGAGAAATTCAGCACGCGGTCGATATCGTGCTCGACGATCAGCACAGGGATGTTGGCGGCGATGTTTTGGATCAGGTTGGACACCCGCTCGCGCTCGGCGGCGGCCAGCCCCGCCAGCGGTTCGTCCAGCAGCAATAGGTGCGGCTTCGAGCCGAGCGCGATGCCGAGATCGACCAGCCGCTGTCCGCCATAGGAGAGATCGCCGCCCTCGATCGCCTCGATGCCTTCGAGCCCGAGGAATTTCACCAGCTCCGCGGTTTCGGCATGAACGTGCGCAAAGCTGTCGACGTCGCGCCAGATGTTGAAATCGACCGGCGCTTTGCGCCTGCAGCGACAGCCGCAGGTTCTCGTAGATCGAGAGGCCCTTGAACAAATTGGTGATCTGGAACGAGCGGGCGAGGCCCTGATGGCAAATCGCCTCGGAGGGCGCGCCGGCGATGTCGCTTCCGTTGAGCAGGATCGTGCCGTGGTCGGGCGCATGAAGACCGGAGACCAGGTTGAACAGCGTGGTCTTGCCGGCACCGTTCGGCCCGATAACGGCATGGATTTCGCCCGCGACGACCGCGAGATCGGCATCGACGACCGCGCGGATGCCGCCGAACTGTTTAGAGGCGCCTTTAACTTGCAGCACCGTTCCCTCAACGCGTTGCGGCACCAGGAAAGCAGGCAGCGGCAAGTCGCTGTAAATCCTGCGCTTGCTCATGGCGGCGGCTTCGTTCGGCAGCAGGCCTGAAGCGACGCGCCAGCTTGCTGCCGATGCCGATCAGTCCATCCGGCGAATACATCACGAAGCCGACGAACAGCAGGCCGAACCAGAACAGCCAGTCGGCAGTCCAGATCGAAAACAGCTCGCGAAACAGGATGAAGAACAGGGCGCCAAGCGCCGGTCCCAGCAGGCTTCGCATGCCGCCGATCACAACCATCGCCAGCAGCTCGCCGGCGAGCGGCACCGAGACGGCTTCCGCCGAGACGAGATAGTTCTGGAAGCCGAGCAGGGCGCCGGCGAGCCCGGTGACCACGGCGGAGATCACGAATACCGCGAGCTTGTAGCGCTCGACCGGATAACCCTGGAAGGCGGCGCGGAGCTGGTTCTCGCGGATCGCGACCAGCACGTGGCCGAAGGGCGAGCGCACCAGCCGGATCAGCAGAAAGAGCACGCCGAGTCCGATGGCGGAAACCGACAACGTAATAAGCGAGCGCGTTGTCGAGACTGAACGGCCCGAGACTGCCGCGTTTCAGCCCGCCGAGGCCGTCCTCGCCGCCGGTGACCGCCGTCCAGCGAAAAGCAATCGTGTAGGTCAGCGCGGCCAGCGCCAGTGTCAGCAGCGAGAAATAGACGCCGCGCCGTCGCAGGATCACAGCGCCGACTGATCGCCGAGATGATCGCCACCGTCGGCCATCGACAGCAACAGCGGCAGCCAGATCTGGCCGGGGAACAGATGAAGCTGGATCAGTCCGGCGGCATAGGCGCCGATCCCGAACCAGGCGCTGTGGCCGAACGATACGAGCCCGGTATAGCCGATGCAGAGGTTGAGACCGAGCGCGGCGATCGCAAGCACCACTGCAGCAATGCCGGTGTTGAGGGCGATCCCGAGCGCCTGCAGGAGAAAGGGCAAGGCTATGATCGCGAGCGCAGCAATCAACAGCGGCCGGTATTTTTGCGCGGCCGAAATCATTCGAATTTCTCGATGCGTTCGCCGAGCAGCCCGCGCGGGCGCAGCATCAACACCGCGAACATCAGGACGTAGATTGAGGCCTCGCCGGCGGCCGGCGCGAAGTGAATGGTGATGCCTCTGACGACGCCGACCAGCAGTGCGGCGAGCACCACGCCCCAGAAACTGCCGAGGCCGCCGATCACGACCACGACGAAGGCGACCGTGATGATCTCGCCGCCCATCGCCGGATGCACGATGGTGATCGGGGCAAAGAAGGCGCCGCCGAGCGCGGCCATGCCGACGCCGAGCATCACGATCGCGGTCATGTAAGGCTGCAGGCGGATGCCGAGCGCCGCCACCATGTCGGGCCTTTGAATGCCGGCCCGCACCACGCGGCCGAACGATGTCTTGTGCAGCAACAGCCAGACGCCGGTTAGCACGACCGCGACGACAGCGAGGATCAGCAGGCGATAGCGCGAGAACAGGAAATCGCCGACGAAGAACGAGCCGCGAAAGGCCGGCGGGATCGTCGCCGACAGCGGCGGCGCGCCCCAGATCATGCGGATCGCCTGCTCGGTCGACCATGGCGAGCCCGAAGGTCACGAGCAGGCTCAGGATCGGATCGGCGGTGTAGAAGCCGGCGCAGGATGAACCGCTCGAACAGGATGCCGAGCAGTGCGACCGCGATCGGGGAGATCACGACGGCGCCGCCAAAGCCGAGAGTTTTGGTGATCTCGACGGCGAGATAGGCGCCGAGCGCGTAGAACGCGCCATGCGCGAGGTTGACGATGCCGCCGACGCTGAAGATCAGCGACAGCCCGAGCGCGATCAGGAGGTAATAGCCTCCGAGCACGAGGCCATTCACCACCTGTTCCAGCAGGAAGCCGAACTGCATGTCTGATCCCGAAGCGAACGGCGCCGGTCGCGTGCCGGCGCCGCTCACGCCATTGAAACGTTTGAAACGCTCAGGCCTTCATCTCGCAGGGGTTTTGCGCCTTGGTCGGATAGATCGATTCCAGCGGCTCACCGGCAAGCGGCACGGCCTCGCCGAGCACCAGCATGTCCCACTTGTCCTTCATCTCGTTCTTTGGCTTCACCGTGAACGGATAGGCCTCCTGCACCAGCTGATGGTCCCAGGAGCGGAAATAGGCCTTGCGCGCCTTCATGATGTCGAACTGCGTCTGCTTCTCGAAATAGGCGATCAGCGCCTCGCTGTCGGTCGACCTGATGTCGTTGACCGCCTGCGCCACGAGCTTCAGCGTGACGTATTCGATCCAGGCGTGGTTCTCCGGTGGCTTGCCGTATTTCTTGTCGAAGGCCGCGACGAAGGCCTTCGAGGGCGCGGTTTCGAGCGTGTGATACCAGACCGTCGGCCAGATGCCGCTGAGATTGCCTTCGCCCGCCGCCCAGGCATCGCCGGTGTTGAGGTTGAAGCCGACCAGCGGATAGGGGAAGCCGAACTCGGCATACTGCTTCACCAGGTTGGTGACCTGATTGCCGGCAAGATTGCAGCAGACCACGTCGGGCTTGGCTTGCCGCACCTTCAGCAGATACGGGCTGAAGTCGGTGACGTCGGTCGCGATCAACTCGTCGCCGATCAGGTTGGCGCCATTGGCGTCGAAGAAGGACTTGGCCGCCTTCAGGAGATCATGGCCGAAAATGTAATCCGCGGTCAGCGTGAAGAACTTCTTGTCCTTGACCATGCCCTTCTGCTTCAGCGCGGTGCCGACCGCATTGACCATCACGGTGTTGGGGATGTCGCAGTGGAAGGAATAGCGGTTGCAGTTCTTGCCGCGCAGCGCGTCGGAGCGCGCGCCGGTCGAGAAGAACACTTTCTTGTTGCGCTCGGCGACCTGCATGATGGTGAGCGAGGACGCCGATGAAATCTCGCCGAGCAGAAGTGCCGCGCCGTCCTGCTCGATCATGCGCTGCGCCTTGGTCGCGGCGGTCGCGGGATTGACCGAATTCTTCCGAGATCAGGTCGATTTGCTTGCCCATGATGCCGCCGGCCGCATTGAGCTCTTCGGTCGCGAGCTTGATGCCGAGCTGGGCATAGCCGCCGATCGCGCCGAGGAATCCGGTCAGCGGCGTCAAATGGCCGATTTTGATCTTGTCCGATTGCGCCCGGAGGATGGATGGAAATCCAAGCACGGAGGCGCCGGCGACAGCCGCGCCCGCCTTCAACACAATTCGCCTGTCGTAACGGGTCATGTGGCCTTTCCTCCCGAGCTGATTGCGCACGTCCTCCTCGTCATGTCCGCCATTGCGACAATGTGAGAGGCCATTTTCTATTATTGGAGAGTATTTCCGGACGCGGTCCGGCCTGTCAACGCCAAAAGCGCCGCAGGGCTTACGCCTTAAGTCGGCTTCGCGAAGCTATGGGCGCCGAATTCGCCGGACAGCCGATTCGCTGCCGCCTTCATGATTTTGGCGCGGGCGGACATGACCTGGTCGGTCATTCGCCAGATCGGACCGGAAATGCCGAGCGCGCCGACCACGTCGCCGGTGAAATTATAGACCGGCACGGCCATGCAGCGGACCTCTGCGTTGAACTCGCCGTCATCGATAGCGACAGCGCTGCGGCGGACCTCGGCGATCTCGCGCAACAGGACGTTGGGGTCGGTGATCGACTTCTTCGTCGACGGCGTCAGCTCGACGCGCTCCAGGAAACGCTTGAGCTGGTCGGGGCGCAGCGCCGCCAGGATGATCTTGCCGAGCGCGGTGCAATGCGCCGGCCGCACCACGCCGACGCGGTCGGTGAGCTGGAACGCGCCGGGCCCGCTGGTGCGCGCGATCACCACGACCGCATCGCCCATCCGCACCGCGAAATGGCTGCTTTCGCCGGTGTCGCGCGACAATTCCTCCATGATCGGCGTGGCCACATTGACCATCTCGATCTCGTCGAGCGCGCTGGCCGCGAGCGCAAACAGCGGCCGGCCGATGCGGTAGCGCTTGGAGTCGCGCTCCTGCCTGATATAGCCGAGCGAGACCATGGTCTTGGCGAGATGGAACGTGGTTGAATTGTGCAGGCCGACGAGCTTCGAGAGTTCCGCGAGACCAATGCCCTCGCGATGACGCGCAACCTGTTCGAGGATGGCAAAGGCGCGGCCCAGCGACTGCACGCCGCCGCGCTGGCGATCCTCCGCCTCGTCGTCGATATCGGACTCGCGTCGATGACACCAGCCGCGCAACGAGCGCTTTGCGCGCGCTTGGCGGTTTGACGGTGGTTTTCGGCTTGGCGCGTGGTTTCACGTCTTGGCTCTCTTTTGAACGGCGGCCCGACTGTATCAGGCGGGCGGGCCGGGGAAAGTGCGCCGGCGCGGCTGCGATTTCCAGCATACTACAATAGCAATTGACGTACAGTATTATGAGAAATAGGGTTCGCGGCCTGCCGGGAGCGCGAGAACGCCCGGACGACAAGCATTGAGCAGGGAGGACAGCCGATGGCAGGAAACATGCTCAATGGCGCTCAGGTCATCGTCGATTATCTGATCCAGGAGAAGGTGCCGCAGGTGTTCGGCCTGTGCGGCCACGGCAACATCCAGTTCATCGACGCGCTCTATGAACGCTCGTCCGAGATCAAGACCATCTCCGTGCATCATGAAAGCGTCGCTGGCTTCATGGCCGACGTCTATTACCGCGTCTCCGGCCGGCCGACCGCGACCTTCACCTCCTGCGGTCCGGGCTCGGCCAATCTGCCGATCTCGCTTGGCAATGCCTTCCTCGATTCCGTCCCGTTCATGGCTGTGACCGGCAATGTGCCGACCAGCCAGTTCAACCGCGGCGCGTTCCAGGAGCTGTACCGGCACTATCAGGCCGACTTCCCGTCGACCGTGCGCTCCTATTGCAAGAAGGTGTTTCAGCCGACGCGCGGCGAGATGGTGCCGCTCGCGGTCCGTCAGGCCTGGAAGACCATGACATCAGGGCGGCCGGGTCCGGTCGTGCTCGACGTGCCCTTTGACGTCTTCATGGAGTCAGGCGGCGGAGGAAGCCCCGAACGCGATCGCCTGGAACGCCAACATCTCCAGCCGCTGCGGCGCCGATCCCGATGGCGTGGTCAAGGCCGTCGACATGCTGCTGTCGGCGGAGAAGCCCGTGATCCTGGTCGGGCAGGGCGTGCGCTATGGCGGCGCCGCGGAAGAGCTGAAGCGGCTCGCCGAGCGCCTGCAGATTCCGGTCGCGGCGTCCGCAAGCGGCATGGGCGCGCTCGACAGCAATCATCCGCTCGCGCTCGGCCTCGTCGCGCGCGCCGGGCACTATCAGGCCAATCACGCCGCGCGTCAGGCCGACGTGCTGCTGGCGCTCGGCGTGCGCTTCGACGACCGCACCTCGAGCTCCTGGATTCCCGGCTACTCCTTCACCATTCCGCCGACCAAACTCATCCACGTCGACATCGATCCCGAGGAAATCGGCCGCAACTATCCGGTCGCGCTCGGATTGATGGCCGACGTGCGCACCTTCCTGCGGCAGATCCATGCCGAACTCGACCGCCGTTCCAACACCTATGCCAAAGCGGATGCGCGCAAGAAGTGGCTGGCGCAGATCGATATCTATCGCAAGGAATGGGACAAGTTCGTCGCGCCGGGTTTCACCGACGATTCCTCGCCGGTCAATCCGCAGCGCGCCGCGCTCGAGATCGACAAGGCGCTGCCGGAGGACGCGATCCTGGTCAGCGACATCGGCGTGCATCACAACTGGCTGCTCGGCTTCTGCAAGCCGAAGCGGCCGGACTCGCTGATCGGCTCGATGGGGTTCGGCCCGATGGGCTTTGGCGTCGCCGGCGTGCTCGGCGCGAAATACGCCGCACCCGACCGGCCCTGCGTGTCCGTATGCGGCGACGGCGCCTTCTTCATGCATGCCAATGTGCTGGGCACCGCGGTCGAGTACAATCTGCCCGTGGTCTGGGTGGTCTGGAACAATTACGCCTATGCCTCGATCCGCGGTCTGCAGCGCGGCTATCTCGGCGGCCGCGAGCTTGCGACCGACTTCCACGATCCCAGGACCGGCGTGCGCTACAATCCGGATTTCGCGGCGATGGCGCGCTCTTGCGGCGTCGAAGGCGTGCGTGTCGATCGCGCCGGCGATATCGGAGAAGCGATCCGCAAGGGCATCGCAGCCAACAAGCCGTATCTGATCGACGTCGACATCGCCGCCGACATCAATCCGGCCGGCGCCGGCGTGTGGGAATTGCCGGGGCTCGGGCAAAGCAAGGCCGGCATCGGTACGCGTTATCAGCCGGCTTGATCAACGGAGAACAGTCGTGGCTTCGGACAACAACGGTGCCTTCGTCCGCAACATCGCCGAAGTGCCGTGGCGCGAGTTTCCCAATCATTTCGGCGGCGCGCTGTCGAAGCCGCTGGTGATGCCGGAGACTGCGGGCTCCCGCCATATCGACTATCGCATTTCGATGTACCAGCCGATGGCCCATGTCGCGCGCCATAAGCACAAGGTACAGGAGCAGGTCTACCACGTGCTCGAAGGCGAGGGGCTGATGGAGATCGGCAACGAGAAACATGTCGTGCGCAAGCACGACTTCATCTATCCTGCCTCCCGGCGTCGAGCATGCGATCTCGAACACGGGTCTGGTCGACCTGGTGTTCCTTGTCGTGACGTCGCCGGTGAGCGACGACTAGAACTGATACCGCCGTAAGCCCGCCGTCGACCGGGATCACCGTGCCCGTGATGTAGCGCGCCTTGGGCGAGGCGAGGAACATGGCGAGCGCGGCGAGATCCTCCGGCTCGCCCCAATAGCGCACCGGAATTTCCTCTTCCGCGAACCTCTCGCGATAATCCGGCGGATAGTTGCGGCGGATCTGCTCGCTCATGATCCGCCCGGGCGGAATGCAGTTGATGGTGATGCCGTGCTTGCCGATCTCGCGCGACAGTCCCTTGGCCCAGGCGTGCACGGCGGCCTTGGCCGCGAACGCGGCGTTCAGTCCCTCCGGCTCGGACTTGCCGGTGATGTTGACGATGCGGCCCCAGTTCCGCGCAATCATCTGCGGCAGCAGCGCATGCGTGATCTTGCGGTAGCTGGTGAAATTCAGCGCGATCGATTCGTCCCAGGCGCTGTCGGGCGCATCGATCGGCAGCGGCCGGCTGCCGCCGGCATTGTTGACGAGGATGTCGACATGGCCGAGCTCGGCGATGGCCTTTTTGGCGAGCTGTGTCCGCGGCGCCTTCGGCCACGAGGTCCTGCACCAGCGGAATGATGGTGCCGCCGGCGGCCTTGACCTCAGCGACCAGCGTGTCGAGCAGCTCCTTGCGCCGCGCCACGCCGACCACCCGCACGCCTTCCTGCGCCAGCATTTTTGCGATGGCGCGGCCGATCCCGATGCTGGTGCCGGTCACCACCGCGGTCTTGCCCTTGAGCTCGAGGTCCATGTCTTTTTTCCATTCACAGGATGATTTGCGCTGCGATGGCCAGCGCGTGTAGTAGCAGCCCAACAAGACATATCGGCACGAGAAAATAAAGACAGCGCGATGGTGTGGGACCCGCAACAATATCTGAAATTCTCCGGCCACCGGCTCAGGCCCGCGGTCGATCTCCTGATGCGCGTGCCGGATTTCGCGGTCCGCAGCGTCGCCGACCTCGGCGCCGGCGCCGGCAATGTCAGCAAGCTTCTGAAGGAGCGATGGCCGGAGGCCGTCGTGACCGGTGTCGAGGGTTCGGCCGAAATGGTCGCCGCCGGCAAGAAGGCCGCGCCCGAGATCGAATGGCGGCACGAGGACCTCGGCTCATGGCGGCCCGCGCAGACCTATGACCTGATCTATTCCAATGCAGCGCTGCATTGGCTGCCCGACCATGCCAGCGCTGTTTCCCGCGCTGATGCAGAAGGTCGCGCCTGGCGGCATTCTCGCGGTTCAGATGCCGCGCAATTTCCTCGCGCCCTCGCATGTGCTGATCGGCGAGACCGCGCTTGACGGTCCCTGGCGCAGCAAGGTGGAACATCTGGTGACGCCGCCGCCGGTCGCCGAGCCCGGCTTCTATCACGGGCTGCTTGCGCCGCTGTCCGACAATATCGACATCTGGGAGACCGAGTACCTGCAGGTGCTGGAGGGCGACAACCCGGTCAAGGAATGGACCAAGGGCACCTGGCTGACGCGGTATCTCGATATCCTGCAAGGGCCAGAGAAGGCCGCGTTCGAGGCGGCCTATGGCGAGCGGGTGGCAAAGGCCTATCCGAAGAACGCCGCGGGCCAGACGCTTTTTCCGTTCCGGCGGCTGTTCATGGTGGCGCAGCGCAAGCGCTAAGGGATGCCTGCGACATGCTGCCTCTCGACGAGGCAGGGGCGGGCGCGCGAAACTCGTAATTCGGGACAAATGGCCGGGAAACCCCGGGGATTGCGGCTTAGGTCTAGTTGTTCGCTCAGGGCTTTGCTGCCACATATCGCGGCCGAACAACACAAGAACGACCGTTCAGCGCAAGCTGGGGAGGAATTTCATGCGGAAGCTGATTCTTGGCGGTATTGCCGCCGTCTTCATGCTGGCGCCTGCCGCCGCATTGGCCGACGATACCATCGTCATCAAGTTCAGCCACGTCGTCGCCAACGACACGCCGAAGGGCAAGGGCTCGCTCAAGTTCAAGGAGCTTGCCGAGAAGTACACCAACGGCAAGGTCAAGATCGAAGTCTATCCGAACTCCTCGCTCTACAAGGACAAGGAAGAGATCGAGGCGCTGCAGCTCGGCTCGGTGCAGATGCTGGCGCCGTCGACCGCGAAGTTCGCGCCGCTCGGCGTCAAGGAATTCGAGGCGCTCGACCTGCCCTGGCTGTTCAAGGACGACGACGACCTATGCCGCCGCCATGAAGGGCGAGGTCGGCAAGTGGCTGTTCAAGAAGCTCGAGGCCAAGGGCATCACCGGCCTCGCTTACTGGGACAACGGCTTCCACATGATGTCGGCCAACCGGCCGATCGTGAAGCCGTCCGATCTCGAGGGCCTGAAGATCCGCATCTCCGGGTCGAAGATCGCCGACCAGTATTTCCGCATCCTCGGCTCGATCCCGCAGATCATGGCGTTCTCGGAAGTCTACCAGGCGCTGCAGACCGGCGTCGTCGACGGCTGCGAGAACACGCCGTCGAACTATCTGACGCAGAAGTTCTACGAGGTGCAAAAGGACATCACGGTGTCCTATCACGCGCACCTGCAATACGCCGTGATCGTCAATTCGAAGTTCTGGAACGGCCTGCCGCCGGATATCCGCGGCCAGCTCGAGAAGGCGATGAATGAGGCGACCGACTACACCAACTCGATCGCGCGCAAGGAGAACGAGGACGCGCTCGCCGAGATCAAGAAGTCGGGCAAGACCACGCTGCACTATCCTGACCGACGACCGAACGCAAGGCCTGGCAGACGGCGATGCAGCCGACCTACAAATGGGCCAAGGGCCGCGTCGGGCAGGAAGTGCTCGACCTCGTGGCCAAAGAACTTCACGTCGAGATGAATTGAGCGAGATCGGCGCCAGCTCGACCGCGGCGGACCGGGGGCCTGACGGCTCCCGGTCCGTTGTCGCTGTCCAGGCAGAACGTGGTGCTGCGCGCGCTCGATCACCTCGAGGAATGGCTGATCGCCATCCTGATCGCCGCTGCGACCGGGCTGATCTTCGTCGCGGTGGTGCATCGCTACGGCACCGGCCTGTCGATCGATCTGTCGAAATGGGCGGCGCGCGCACGGCATTCCGGTGCTGCCGCGAGCTCCTCAAGAGCATCTATCTCTGGTTCGCCTCGCTCGACCTGTCCTGGGCGCAGGAACTCTGCATCTACATGTTCATCTGGATGGCGAAGTTCGGCGCGGCCTATGGCGTGCGCACCGGCATCCATGTCGGCGTCGACCTGCTCGTCAACCGCCTGCCGGAGCACTCGCGCAAGCAGGTGATCCTGTTCGCGCTGCTGTGCGGCGCGCTGTTCACCGGCATGATCGCGGCCTTCGGCGTCTCCTTCGTCGGCGAGATGTTCAAGACCGGCCAGCAGTCGAACGACCTCGAAGCGCCGATGTGGTTCATCTATCTGGCGATCCCGCTCGGAAGCGGGCTGATGTGCTTCCGCTTCCTGCAGGTCTCCTGGTCCTACTACTGGACCGGCCACTTGCCGCATCACGACGAAGCGCATGTCGAGGGCGTCGAGGCGGACGTCTCGCCCGCGCTGCATCCGCAGCCCGCGGGTCTCGCGACCAAGTCCGCCGCGCGCAAGGTCAGCCCGCTCGGGGTGATCCTGATCCTGGCGCCGATCCTGATCTTCACGATCTGTCTTGGCGAGAAGGCCGGCATCCTCGTGCTGCCGCAGGCGCTGCGCGCCGCCACCATCTTCGCGCTGCTGATCGCGCTGATGCTGACGGGCGTTCCGGTCTCGATCGCGCTCGGTCTGACCGTGATGACCTTCCTGTTCACGCTGACCGCGGTGCCGATCGAGGCGGTCTCGATGAAGCTCTTCACGGGCATCGAGAGCTTCGAGATCATGGCGATCCCGTTCTTCATCCTCGCCGGCAATTTCCTCACCCATGGCGGCGTCGCGCGGCGGATGATCAATTTCGCGACCTCGCTGGTCGGGCACTGGCATGGCGGCCTCGGGCTTGCCGGCATCGTCGCCTGCGCGATGTTCGCGCTGGTGTGCGGATCGAGCGTCGCGACCGTTGCCGCGATCGGCGCGATCGTGCTGCCGGAGATGGTGCGGCACGGCTATCCGATGCGGTTCGGCGCCGGCATCATCACGGTCGCCGGCTCGCTCGGCATCCTGATGCTGCCGTCGATCCCGAAGATCGTCTATGCGGTCTCGACCAATACCTCGATCGGCGCGCTGTTCGTCGCCGGCCTGTTGCCGGGCATCATGCTGACGACCATGCTGTGCATCGTGACCTGGTTTCTGGCGCGCAAGCGCGACTATCCGCGGATGCCGAAGGCGAGCTGGCGCGAGACCTGGCACGCGTTCCGCGACAGCATCTGGGGCCTGCTGCTGGTCGTGATCATCATCGGCGGCATCTATAGCGGCCTGTTCACCGCGACCGAGGCGGCGGCGATGGCCGCGGTCTATTCCTTCTTCATCGCGATCTTCGTCTACAAGGCGATCGGGATGAAGGACGTGCCGCGCGTGCTGCTGCGCGCCGCCAACACCAGCGCGATGCTGCTCTACATCATCACCAACGCGGTGCTGTTCTCCTTCGTGCTCTCCAACGAGAACATTCCCTCCGCGCTCGCCGACTGGATCACGGCGCAGAATCTCGGCTGGGTCGGCTTCCTGTTCGTCGTCAACATCCTGCTGCTGCTCGCCGGCAACTTCATGGAGCCGAACTCGATCATCCTGATCATGGCGCCGATCCTGGCGCCGGCGGCCAAGAAGCTCGGCATCGACCTCGTGCATTTCGGCATCGTGATCGACGTCAACATGGAGGTCGGCCTCTGCCATCCGCCGGTCGGCCTGAACTTATACGTGGCATCGATGATCGCGCGGCATGCGCATCACCGATCTGGCGGTGGCGGTGCTGCCGTGGCTGCTCACGATGCTGGGCTTCCTCGTCGTCGTGACCTATTGGCCGGAGCTGACGCTGTTCCTGCCGCGACTGCTCGGCATGCACTAGGCCGCGCCGAGCCCGAGACTTTCGTAAATCCGCCGCGCATAGACGCCGAACTCGTCCGTGGTCTTGATCGGCAGCGTGCGCGGAAACGGCAGCTCGATCGGAAAATATTCCGCCATCCGCGCCGGGCCTGCGGTCAGCACCGCGCAATGCGTGCCGAGGAACACCGCCTCCTGGATCGAATGCGTGACGAAGATGATGGTCTTGCCGCTCTCGCGCCAGATCTTCAGCATCTCCAGGTTCATCTGCTCGCGCGTCAGCGCATCCAGCGCGCCGAACGGCTCGTCCATCAGGATCAGCCGGGGATCGTGGATGAAGGCGCGCGCGATCGCGGCGCGCTGCTGCATGCCGCCGGAGAGCTGCTGCGGATATTTGTCCTCATAGCCTGAGAGGCCGACGAGGTTGAGCAGGTCGCGGGCGCGGGCGCGCGCGGCCTTCATCGGCAGGCCGACGATCTCCGCCGGCAGCAGCACATTGTCGATCACGGTGCGCCATTTCAACAGCAGCGCCTGCTGGAACACCATGCCGATGTCGCGGCCGGGATCGAACGGCGTCGCCGCGTTGCCGATTTGCACGCTGCCGCCGTCGGCGCCGTGCAGGCCCGCCAGGATCTTCAACACCGTGGTCTTGCCGCAGCCGGACGGGCCGACCAGCGACACCAGCTCACCCTCCTGCACGTCCATGGTCACGTCGGAGACCGCGAGGAACTCGCTGCCGCCCGAGCGATAGACCTTGCGGACGTTGCGCAGGCTGATGAAGGGCTCGGTCATGCCAGCCATTTCTGCAAATTGGCGGCGACGAAATCGTCGTCGGAGAGATCGGCGTGCTCGTTGTAGACGCGGTCGATCTCCTGCAATTGGCCGGGGCTCAGGCCTTCATGCGGATCGAGGCACCAGATGCCGGCCATCAGGCCTTGCCGCCGCAACACCTCGTGGCAGCCGGCGATGCAGCCGTGGAAATTGTTGGCGACGTCGAAGAACGCGCTGTTGCAATCGGTGACGCGGGCGTCGAGCGCGAGCAGGTCGGCCGGCAGGCTCGGCTTGTTGCGCGCGGCCTTGCAGGCCTCGAACTGTTTGATCGCGCTCTGCGTCCACACCGACCAGTGCCCGAGCAGCCCGCCGCGGATATGGGTGCGCGTGGTGACGCCTTTGTCGCGCAGATCGAACGGCAGCATCAGGTCGAGCAGGATGTGGTCGTCATTGCCGGTATAGAGAGTGATGCGATCGAGCGCGCCGGCGGCGTGCACGCCGCGCAGCACGTCGAGGGTGCGGTAGCGGTTGAACGGCGCGATCTTGATGGCGACGACATTGTCGATCTCGGCAAAGCGCCGCCAGAAATTGGCGCTGAGGATCACGCCGCCGACCGCGGGCTGCAGATAGAAGCCGACCAGCGGAATCTCTTTCGCGACGCCTGCGCAATGCGCGACGATCTCGTCCTCGCTGGCCGATTTCATCGCGGCGAGGCTGAGCAGGCCGGCGTGATAGCCGATGCCGAGCGCGGTCCTGGCTTCGCTCGACCGCCTGCTGCGTTGGGCCGGCAAGACCGGCGACCAGCGCCAGCGGGCGCTTGGTCCAGTTCGCAGCCGTCTCGGCCGCAAGCTCCAGCACCGGCCGGTACAGGCCGACGTCGCGGATCGCGAATTGCGTGGTGTGGACGCCGACCGCGAGCCCGCCCGCGCCGGCATCGATGTAATAGCGCGTCAGCGCGCGCTGATGCAGCCTGATCGAGCTTGCGGTCGGCGATCGAGCGCAAGCGGATGCGCGGGCAGCACCGTGCCGTCGGCGATCAGGCGGCGTATCTCGGATTTGATCTCGCTGTGATGCATGGGTTTATCCAAATTCCGGGCCGGCGACGGCAAAGGGCAATTCCGCGCCTTGCGTGGTGGCGCGGCCGAACCGCATGCGCTGGAACGGCCGCTCGATGGTCCAGCCGCTGTCGGTCAGGCCGTTGAGAAACTGGTTCTGGTTTGCGACGGCATCGATCAGGATCGCGCCTTGCTCGCTCGCGACGATGTCTTCGACCAGCGCGAGCGCGTGTGCCGGCGTGGTCGCAAACAGCGGACCGATATGGCGCGCGGTGCGGCCGTCGCGGACCAGCGCCATGGCATCGCCGCTGGAGACGAGGCGCGACGTCGGGACGGCCGCCCAGCTCCTGCAGCAGCTCGCGGCGATCGAATCCCATCGCGCTGATGTCGCAGGTGATGAACTCGTCGATCTTGCCCGGGGATGGCGGAGCGGCGGAGCCGGACGCATGTTCGAGGCGCAGCCGCCGCAACTGGATGCTTGGCGTGAATCCAAGCGGGCCATAGACCGCGGCGCCCGCGGGTGTCGCGTCGAGCCAGGTGGTGAGCCCGAGCCTGGTTGCGGTGTTGAGACAGGTATCGACCAGCCGCGTCGCGAGCCCGCGCCGCCGCCAGCTCTCGGTGACCAGCACCATGCTGATCCAGGCGTTGCTCGCGGTGTAAGGCAACAGCGCCGCGGTCGCGATCAAGCCGTCCACGGTCGCGCACGCCGAACACGATGCCTTTGTTGAGAAAGAACAGCCAGTCGGCCTCGTTCTGATTCCAGTGCGCTTCGCGTCGACAGCGCGAGCCCGCCGGCCACGTCGCCGGCGCCGAGCTGGGTCGATGGCGAGATGGTCAGTATCGCCCATCGCGCACCTCGTATTTGGTGGGCTTGCCGAGGCTCGGCATCGACCGCGCCACCCAATCGGCGGTCCATGCGATGAGCTGCGCGGTGTCGACGATCGGCAGGCCGAACAGTTTCACGGCTTGCGAGGTGTTGGTGAGCCACGCGGTCGGCTCTTCCTTGCCGACGATCACAGGCGTCTTGCCGAACAGCTTGCCGAATTGCGCGGCGAGATCGCGCACGGCGAGGATTTCGTGGCCGCTGACATTGATCGGCGAGGTCGGCGTGTCGCAATGCGCGAGGCAGCGCAGCGCCTGCGCCGAGGCGTCGCCCTGCCAGATGAAATTGACATGGCCGAGGCTGACGTCGATCGGCGTGCCCTTGAGCACCTTGGTTGCGATGTCGTGCAGCACGCCGTAGCGCATGTCGATCGCGTAGTTGAGGCGGAACAGCCGGCCCGGCGTTTTGAACTGGTGCGAGAAATATTCGAACATGCGCTCGCGCCCGACGCAGGACTGCGCATATTCGCCGGGCGGATTGGGCGGCATGCTTTCGTCCGAGCCTTTGCCGTCGACGGGCACGAAGGGATAGACGCAGCCGGTCGAGAAGGCGACGATGCGCGAGTTCGGGAAGGCCTGCGCCACCAGCGCCGGCACGTGCGAATTCATCGCCCAGGTCAGCGCCAGATTGCCTTCCGCGCCGAACTTGCGCCCGGCCATGAAGATGATGTTGGGAGTTTGCGGCAGGCGCCGGATCGCGGCCTCGTCCAGCAGGTCGCAATTGATGGTCTCGATGCCGCGCGCGTGCAGCCATTCCTTGACGCCGGGCTCGCTGAAGCGCGCCACGCCGATGATGCGGCGATCGGGCAGGGCGGCCTTCGCAAGCCCCGCCAGGGTCGGGCCCATCTTGCCGCCGACGCCGAGCACCATGATGTCGCCCTGAACCTTGTTGAGATCGTCGATCAGCGCCTGGCTCGGCCGGCACAGGAGATCGTCGAGTGCGGCGATATCGGGGATCGTCTTCGGCAAAGTGTCGCGCGTGAGCAGCATCTGTCAGTTCCTATTGCAGCCGGATGTCGCGGACCACGAACAGCCGTTCGAGGCCGAGCACGAGGCCGTAGAGCGCGACGCCGAGCAGCGTCAGCAGGATCACCGCCATCACCATGGCGGGCGTATCGAGCGCCGACTGCACCTGGATCATGAGATAGCCGAGGCCGCGGTCGGAGGCGATGAACTCGCCGACGATGGCGCCGGCGACCGCGAGGATCGCGCCGACCTTCATGCCTGAAAACACGTAAGGCAGCGCGCCCGGCAGCTGGATCTTGCGGAACAGCGTCCAGCGCGAGCCGCGCAGCGATTTGACGAGATCGAGCAGGTCGGGCTCGACCTCGCTCAGGCCGCGCGCGGTCGTGAGCAGGATCGGAAAGAAGCAGATCGAGAAGGCGATCAGGATGTTGGCGAAGATGCCGTAGGAGAACCAGACGATCACCAGCGGGCCCATCGCCACCTTCGGGATCATGTTCAACGTCACGAACAGCGGCAGCAGCATCAGCGCGACCACGCGCGACCAGGTGAAGAGCAGCGCCAGCGCGACGCCGACGGCCGCGCCGAGCGCGAAGCCGCCGAGGATTTCGGCTGCTGTGACCAGCAGGTTCGAGATCCAGGCATAGTTGGCGATGGGCCAGCGTGCTGCAGCGCCGCCAGCGGCGAGGGCAGGATGAATTTCGGCACCTGGAAGGCGTCGACCGCGAGCTGCCAGAACAGGATCACGGCGAGATGCACGATCAGGATGATCGCGAAAGACCGCGCCGATTTTCCTGTCTCGCCGAGCACTGTCTGCTCCTTCCGTCCGCTTCCAAGTCTATCGCGCAACGCTCGTCGTTTCAACCATCTGGTTGATTAGCAGTCTCGTCGAAGCTCGTCATTGCGCGGAGCGAAGCGACGAAGCAATCCATGTCGCAGCAAGCTGAGAGATGGATTGCTTCGCTTCGCTCGCAATGACGAGTCGCTCATGGCCGCAGCGCCCCGAGCACCAGATCGACCACATGTTTCCGCCGGGCGCGCTTCGCCGCTCGCGCTGCGCAGGTCGGTTCCGAAGATCGCCGACAGGGTCGGCGTGTTCGAGAAGAAGAAATAGCTCAGGCCCGCGATCGAGATGTAGAGATGCACGGGATCGACGCCGCGCCGGAATATGCCCTCGCGCACGCCCTGCTTCAGGATGGTGCCGACCAGGCTGACCAGCGGCGAGTGCATGGCTTCCAGCCGGCGCGATCCGCGCACATGCCGCGCGCCGCCGCGGTTCTCATCATTTAGTAGCACGATGAAGTCGGGATGCGCGGCGAGGTGGTCGAAGGAGCTTTCGATCAGCTTGCGGATGGCGCGCTCCGGCGGCAGGCCATCGAGATTGAGCTTGCGCTCCTGCGCGCGGATTTCCTCGTAGACCCATTCCAGCACGGCGAGGTAAAGCGCGTCCTTGTCGCCGAAATAATGATAGACCAGCTGCTTGTTGACGCCCGCGCGCGCCGCGATCTCGTCGACCCGCGCGCCGGCAAGGCCGCTTGCGGCGAACTCGCGCCGCGCCGCGGCCAGCAGCTTCTGCCGGGTCGCCGCCGGATTGCGCCGTTGCGGCGTTTTGCCGTTTGCCCGTGGTTTCGGCATTTCCAACCAAACAGTTGACAAGCCGGACTGTCCCCTGTTGCATTGGCAGCGTCAAGTCCGGCTGAACAGAGGGAGCGTTGCCATGAAGCGTCTAGCGTTTGCGGGTCTCGGCGTTCGCGCTGCTGATGGCGGCTCCCGCGACCGCCGGCGAGGCCGTCAATCTGATGCTGAACTGGACGCCGACCGCGGACCACTCGCCGTTCTATTACGCCAAGGCGCAAGGCTGGTACGAGAAGGCCGGCATCGACCTCACCATCGAGACCGGCAAGGGCTCCGGCGTCTCCTCGCTGAAGGTCGGCTCCGGCGGCTCGCCGTTCGGCATCGCCGATCTCGCCACCATGCTGGTCGCGCGCAGCAAGGGCGCCGATGCGGTCGCGGTGATGAGCATCTATGCCAACACCGGGCAGACCTTCTACTGGCTGAAGAGCTATGGCGTGAACGGGCCGAAGGATTTTCCCGGCCACAAGATCGGCAATCCGCCGGGCGACGCCTCGCGCGTGATGTGGCCGGCCTTTGCCAAGGCGGCCGGCATCGCGCCGGACTCCGTGAACTTCGTCAATGTCGGGCCGACCGCCAAGATCGCGGCGCTGAAGAGCCACGCCACCGATATCATCAGCGACTTCTACAACGAGCACGATCTCAAGGTGATCGAGTTCGGCAGCGACCTCGGCTACATCAACTGGAAGGACATCGGGCTCAACCCCTACGGCAACTCGCTGATCGTCAACGGCGCCTATCTGGAGAAGAACCCGAAGCTGGTCGAGACTTCGTCCGCGTCACCCAGAAGGCCTATCGCCGCCTGCGTCGCCGACGTCGCGCCGTGCCTGAAGGCGCTGCTGGATCACGGTGTCGGGACTCGACAAGGAAAACCAGGAGCGGCAGTGGGAGCGCATCAAGTTCCTGATGACGGACGAGTTCACCACGACCAAGGGCGCTGGGCTGGATCGACGGCGAGCGCATGAAGAAGGACTACGATCTGGTGCAGACCTATCTCGGCATGGAGAAGCCGTTCGACGTGCAGACGGCGTTCACCACGAAGATGCTGGATCCGTCGATCAAGATGGATGCGAGCAAGGTGAAGAAGTAGAGCGGCGAAAGGCTATCATTCCGGGGCGCGCCTTAGCGCGAACTCGCAATCTCGTCGACGCCAGTTCGCGAGTAAGCATAGACGCCTGCGGTGCCCACCTTCGACAAGCGCTCGTGAGGTGCGCACGCTTCGCTCGGCCCACGCCTACGACGTCGCAATGACGACGTTGGACTACTGCAACGCCATGCCCGCCGTCTTCACCACCTTGTTCAGCTTCTCATAGTCCGCGCGCATCAGCGCGGACAGATCCTTCAGCGGCATCGGCTTGCCCGGAATGTCCGAGATCGACAGCTGCTTCTGCACGGCCGGATTCTCCAGCGCCTTGTCGATCGCGTCATGGATCTTCTCGACCAGCGCATCCGGCGTCGATGACGGCACATAGATGCCGTACCACGGCACATAGGCCGCGGCGGGGAAGCCTGCTTCCGCAATCGTCGGCACATCGGGCAGATCAGGCACGCGCTTGTCGGTGAAGACCGCGAGCGGCTTCACCGTGCCTTCCTTGATATGCGGCAGCGCCAGCGCCAGCGACACGATCTCGAAATGCATCAGGTTGGTCATCAGGTCGATCAGCGCCTGCGGCTGGCCCTTGTAGCCGACATTGGTCAGCTTGATGTCGGCGGTCTGGAACAGCTTTTGCGCGGAGAGGTCGATCGACGAGCCGGTGCCGGGATTGCCGAAATTGAGCTGGCCGGGCTTGCGACTTCGCAAGCGCGACGAACTCGGCGATGGTCTTCACCGGCATCGAGGGATGCACCAGCGCGACGCTCTGGTTCCAGACCGCCAGCCCGACGCATTTGAAATCCTTCAGCGGATCCCAGCCGGCATCCTTGTAGAGCGTCGGATTGACCAGCACCGCGGGTCCGGTGACGAGCCAGGTGTAGCCGTCGCCTTCGCTGCGCGCGACCGCCAATGTGCCGATATTGCTGTTGGCGCCGGCGCGCCCCTCGACCACGATCGGCTGCTTGGTGTCGCGGCCGACCTGCTCGGTGACGGCGCGCGCGACGATGTCGACGATGCCGCCGGACGGGTAGGGCACGATGATATGGATCGGCCGGCTCGGCCAGTTGTCGGCGGCATGCGCGCACGGCGCGCCGGCGAGCGAGCAACGCGACGCCGGCAGCAAATGTCAGGGCACTTCGCCCGCGCATGACGCTTTCCTCCAGTCGGCACATCTTTGGATGTGCGCTGTCGCGCCAGAGTATGCCGTTATGACCGTTGGCGACAAGCGAGCGAATGCTATAACCCTCTCAAAACCGGGAGGGAGCATGGATTTCGAGCTGTCGGCACGCTCGGAAGGCTGGCGGAGAAAGCTGCAGGCTTTCTTCGACAAGGACGTGCTGCCGCGTAACCGCGCCTATCTCGCGCATGTCGCAAAGGGCGAAGCCGCGCCGTTCATGGCCGAGCTTCAGGCCAAGGCGCGCGAGCAGGGCCTGTGGAATCTCGGCCTGCCCGAGCTGGCGCCGGACGAGCCCGGCACGCGTCTCTCCAATCTCGAATATGCGCCGCTGGCCGAAATCATGGGCCGGCTGTTCTGGGCGCCGGAGGCGTTCAACTGCCAGGCGCCCGACGTGCCCAACATGATCGCGCTGCAGAACTGCGCGACGCCGGAGCAGAAGAAGCGATGGCTCGATCCGCTGCTCAACGCGAAGACGCGCTCCGCCTTCGGCATGACCGAGCCGGATGTCGCCTCATCCGATGCGACCAATGTCGCAACGAAGATCGTCCGCGACGGCGACGACTACGTCATCACGGGCCGCAAATGGTTCATCACCGGCGCCGCGCATCCGCATTGCAGCTTCCTGATCGTGATGGGCGTCACCAATGCGGACGCCGAGCGCACCGGCCGGCACTCCTGCATCATCGTGCCCATGGATACGCCGGGCGTGCGGCTGGTGCGGCGGCTGCGCTGGATGGGCTGCGAGGATCATGTCGCGCCGATCGGCGAGCTTGCGTTCGATCGACGTGCGGGTGCCGCGCGAAAACCTGCTCGGCGCCGAAGGCGAGGGGTTCAAGGTCGCGCAGATCAGGCTGGGGCCGGCGCGCATCCATCATTGCATGCGCTCGATCGGGCTTGTGCGAGCTGCTTGATCGAATTGATGATGGTGCGCGCCTCCGAGCGCTCGGCGTTCGGCCGCACCGTCATCCAGTACGACACCGTGCAGCGCTGGATCGCGGAGTCCCGCGTCGAGCTCGAGCAGGCGCGGCTGCTCTGCTATCGCTGCGCCTGGCGGCTCGACCAGACCGGCCATCATGGCGCGCCTGGCGCGACGTGTCGCTGATCAAGGTCGCGGTGCCGGCGATGCTGCAGCGGATCGCCGACCGCGCGCTGCAGGTGTTCGGCGCCATGGGCGGCTCGGAGGATACGCCGATCCATCAGGCGCTGGCCTGGGGGCGTTTGCTGCGGATCGGCGACGGGCCGGACGAGGTGCATCTGCGCCAGATTTTCCGCATGGAGGCGATGCCGTCCTGGTCGATCGCCGAACTCGCCCTATCTCGCCGCGCATCCGGCGTAATCAATTTGTATTCGTGAGGAGACGATCATGAGCCAAGCCGCCGTCAGTGAAGCGCCGCAAGAGCGCCCGAAGGACGCCTCCCATCCGGTGATCGCGCAACATCAGGCGATGCTGGCGGCGCTGCCGTTCTCGGACAAGCGCGATTTCGACGGAGGCCGCGCGCGGCTTCCTCGGCACCATCGAGCACGCCAAGGTCATGCATCCCTCGGGCCGGACGGTCTGGAGCCTCGAGCCCTACGGCTTCCTGTCGTCGGAGGAAGCGCCGCCGACGGTCAATCCCAGCCTGTGGCGGCAGTCGCGGCTCAACATGCAGCACGGCCTGTTCGAGGTCGTGCCCGGCGTCTACCAGGTGCGCGGGCTCGACATCGCCAACATGACGCTGATCGAGGGCGACACCGGCGTCATCGTGTTCGACACGCTGACCTCGATCGAGGGCGCGCGCGCCGCGATGGAGCTCTATTTCAAGCATCGCGGCAGGAAGCCGGTCGCGGCCGTCATCTTCAGCCACACCCACACCGACCATTGGGGCGGCGCGCGCGGCGTGCTCGACGACGAGACGCTGGCGAGCGGCAAGGTGCCGATCATCGCGCCGAACTATTTCATGGAGCACGCGGTCTCCGAGAACATCATCGCGGGGCCGGCGATGCTGCGCCGCGCGCAATATCAGTTCGGGCCGTTCCTCGCCAAGGGCGTGCGCGGGCAGGTCGATTGCGGGCTCGGCAAGTCGATGGCGGCGGGCTCGGTGGCGCTGCTGCGGCCGACCGATCTGATCATCGCGACCGGCGACAAGCGCGTCATCGACGGCGTCGAGTTCGAATTCCAGATGGCGCCGTTCACCGAGGCGCCGGCGGAAATGCATTTCTACGCGCCGCGCTACAAGCTGCTCAATCTCGCGGAAAACTGCACGCACAACTTCCACAATCTGCTGCCGTTCCGCGGCGCCGACGTGCGCGACGCGCTGGCCTGGTCGAAATATCTCAACGAGGCGCTGAAGATGTGGGGCGGCAAGGCGGAAGCGATGTGCGGCCAGCATCACTGGCCGGTGTGGGGGCGCGAGCGCATCGACACCATGATCCGCCAGCAGCGCGACCTCTACAAATTCGCGCATGACCAGACCATCCGGCTGATGAACCATGGCCTCACCGCGACCGAGATCGCCGAGACCATCAGCCTGCCGAAAAGCCTCGACGGCGCCTGGCACGGGCGCGGCTATTACGGCCACATCCGCCACAATGTGAAGGCGATCTACCAGAAATATCTCGGCTGGTACGACGCCAATCCGGTCAACCTCGATCCGCTGCCGCCGGTCGCGTCCGGCAAGAAATATGTCGAGTATATGGGCGGCGCGGACGCGATCCTCGCGCGCGCGCAGAAAGGACTTTGCCAATGGCGAGTTCCGCTTTGTCGCGCAGGCCGTGAGCCATCTCGTGTTCGCCGAGCCGGACAATCAGGCGGCGCGCGCGATGCTCGCCGACACCTTCGAGCAGCTCGGCTACGCCGCCGAAAGCTCGACCTGGCGCAACGCCTATCTGTTCGGCGCGCAGGAACTGCGGCAGGGCATGCCGAAGACGCCGCCGCGCCCGCCGATGCCGCGCGAGACGCTGGCGGCGCTGCGCACCGAGCAGTTGTGGGACGTGCTCGGCGTGCGCCTCAACGGGCCGAAGGCCGAAGGCAAGCACATCGTGCTGAACTGGAGCTTTTCCGACACCGGCGAGACGCTTTGTGCTCAATCTCGAAAACTCCGCGCTGACCTATACCGAGGGCGTGCAGGCCGAGAAGGCCGATGCGAGCTTCACGCTGACGCGCGCGCTGCTGGACGAGGTGATCGCCAAGCAGACCAGTTTCCCGGAAGCGGTCGCGGCAGGCAAGGTGAAGTTCACCGGCAATGCGATGAAGCTCGCCGAGCTGATGGGGCTGATGGACGAGTTTCCGCGGATGTTCGAGATCGTCGAGCCGAAGCGGACGATGGTGAGTTGACGAAGAATGCGTAGGGCTGGGTTAGCCCGAAGCGGCGTAAGCCCATCCACGTCTTCGCTACGCGGCAATAGAAAAGGTGGGTTACGCCTCGGCTAACCCAGCCCTGACGAATCCGACGCCGGCTCATATCCCCAGATACGCCGCCTGCACCTGCTTGTTGTTGGCGAGCTCGTCGCTGGAGCCGTGCATGATGACGTTGCCGCTTTCGAGCACATAGGCGCGCTGCACCAGCGACAGCGCGCGGCTGACATTCTGCTCGACCAGCAGGATCGCGGTGCCCATCTTGTGGATCTCGCCGATCTTCTCGAAGGTGACGTCGGTCATCACGGGCGCGAGCCCCAGCGACGGTTCGTCCAGCATCAGAAGCCGCGGCTTCAGCATCAACCCGCGACCGACCGCCAGCATCTGCTGCTCGCCGCCGCTCATGGTGCCCGCGAGCTGCTTCCGGCGATCGGCGAGGCGCGGAAAGATGCCGTAGACCACTTCCATGGTCTGCGCGCGCGCGGCCTTGGCCTTCGGCACGAAGGCGCCGATCTCGAGATTCTCCTGCACGGTCATCTCGGGGAAGACCTGGCGGCCTTCCGGCACATGGGCGATGCCGAGCTCGGGAATCCTGTAAGGCGGCAGCGACGACAGATCGGTGCCGGCGAAAGTGATGGTGCCCGAGGTGAGCTTCACTTGCCCGGAGATCGCGCGCAGCGTCGTGCTCTTGCCCGCGCCGTTGGCGCCGAGCAGCCCGACGGCTTCGCCGTCGCCGATCTCGATCGAGACGTTGGTGATGGCCGGCACCGAGCCGTAGCGCGCGCTGACGCCCGAGAGCTTAAGCATGCGCGCCTCCGCCCGGCGCATGCACGTAGGAGCCGAGATAGGCGCGGATCACCTCGGGATTCTCGACGATTTCCTTGGGCGATCCTTCCGCGATCTTCTGGCCGTGATCGAGCACGACGATGTGCTTGGCGACAGCCATGATCGCGCGCATGACATGCTCGACGATCACGATCGTCAGCCCCCGCGCGGACAGCTTGCCGACCAGCGCCACCGCCTGGTCGATCTCGGCCGGATTCAATCCCGCCATCACCTCGTCCAGCAGCAAAATCTTCGGCTGTGTCGCGAGCGCGCGCGCCATCTCCAGCCGGCGCTGGTCGATCGTGGTGAGATCCCTGGCCGCGGTGTTCTCCCGTGCGGAGAGGCCGACGAAATCGATCGCCTCGCGGGCCTTGTCGCGAGCGGCGGCGACATGGCGGTCGCGCAGGAAGGCGCCGGTCATGACATTGGCGAGCACGGTCATGGCGCCAAAGGGTTTTGCGACCTGGAAGGTGCGGGCGAGGCCCAGCGCGCAGACGTCGTGCGGCTTCAGGCCGACGATCTCCTGGCCGAAGGCGAGCACCGAGCCGGAATCGGCGCGATGAAAGCCGGTGATGAGATGAAAGCTCGTGGTCTTGCCGGCGCCGTTCGGGCCGATCAGCGCCACCGTCTCGTTCTCCTTCACGGTGAAGCTGACGTCCTGCACGGCGCGCAGGCCGCCGAAGCGCTTGTTCAGTCCCTTGATGACCAGCGCCTCGCTCATGGCGCGGTCCTTGGGCGCGCCGGTTGCCGATCGCGATGGCGCTGCATCGCCTCGTTGATCCATCCCATCAAGCCGGTCGGCCGCCACAGGATCACGGCCATCAGGATCAGCGCGTAGACCGTGAGCTGGATGCCGCCGGTTGACGAGCCGAGCCAGCTCTGCAGCAGAGCGGAGGTGGTCTCCAGCAGCACCGTGCCGATCACCGGTCCCCACAGCGTGCCGATGCCGCCGACGATCGAGACCAGTGCGGCCTCGATCGAGATGTTGAAGCTGAAGGCGGTCGCGGGATCGATGAAGTAGATGTATTGCGTATAGAAGGTGCCGGCGAGCGCGGTCAGGAACGCCGAGATCATGTAGATGTCACGCTTGACCTTGGGCGCGTTGACGCCGATCGCTTCCGCCGCATCCTCGTCCTCGCCGATGGCGACGAGGTAATAGCCCATCCAGGACTTTTCGATCTTGCCACGTGATAAAGAGCCCGAGCGCGAGCAGGCCAAGCACGACATAATAGTAAGAGGCCTTGGTCTCGAACTGCAGCATCAGCGGCGCGCTGCCGAGGTTCGGGATCGTGGTGCCCTCCGCGCCCCAGGCGAGATCGCGGAACTTCAGGAAGATCAGCATCAACGCCTGCGCGGTCGCAATCGTCGCGATGGTGAAATAGGGCCCGCGCAGGCGGAAGCAGAGCCAGCCGACCGGCAGGCTGGCGATCGCGGCGACCACGCCGCCCGCGACCATGCCGATCCAGGGCGAGATGCCGAAATCGACCTGCATGATGGTGGAGGTATAGGCGCCGAGTCCGAAATAGGCGGCGTGCCCGAGCGAGAGCTGCTTGGCGTAGCCGCCCATCAGATTCCAGGCGACGCCGATGAAGGAGAACAAGAGAATGCGGATGAAGATGTCGATCGCGAACGAGCTCTTCACCACCTGCGGCAGCGCCAGCAGGACGACGGCGAGCACGACAAGCGCGGCGATCTTCCAGGCGGACAAGCCTCGCATCAGCGCATTCTCCCGCCGCCGAGGCCGTTCGGCTTGAACGCGAGGGTGAGCAGCAGCATCGCGAACACCACGATCAGACCGGAATCCGCGCCGACGAACTGGATGCCGAGCGACTCGGCGACGCCCATCATCAGGCTTGCGACCAGCGCGCCGATGACGTTGCCGAGCGTGCCGAGCACGACCGCGACGAAAGCCATCAGCACGAACACCTGTCCGACGAACGGATAGGCCGAGTAGAACGGCATCAACAGCGAGCCCGCGGCGCCCGCGAGCGCCAGCGCGGCGCCGAAGGCGACCGCGAACACGCGGTTCGGATTGATGCCCATCAGGACGGCGACATCCGGCTTCTGGGATGCGGCGCGCATCGCCTTGCCGAGATCGGTGGTGCGCAGGAAGACCCAGAGCGCTGCACTCAAAACCATCGCCACCACGAAGGCGATCAGCTTCGCCTCGGGGACATACAGTCCGCCGAAGTGAAAGGCCTCATCCGAATAGAAAGTGTGGACGGTGCGGTAGTTCGCGCTGAAGAGCAGCAGAGAGAGATTGAGCAGCAACAGCGACAGCGCAAACGTCAAAAAGATCTGCGGCATGTCGTTCGGCCCGAGCACGCGCCGGATCAGGAAATGCTGGATCAGCGCGCCGAGCACGAACAGCACCGGCATCGTCACGAACAGCGAGAGCAGGGGATCGATGCCGAGATAACTGAACAGGAAAAAGGAGAGATACATTCCGATCATCACGAACTCGCCCTGGGCGAAGTTCACGATCTTGACCACGCCGAAGATCAGCGTCACTCCGATGGAGACGAGCGCGTAGATGCCGCCGATGAGCAGGCCGTTGATCACGGCCTGGGCCACTGTCTCCAGCATAGGGATGTGCCGCCGCTCAGGTCTTCATCATGGGCGCGCGGGCATCGTCCTTTGGGAAGATGCTGGCGAGATCGCCGTTCTGCCACTGCACGCCGACCGGGCGGCCATGGACGTTCTTGCCGTCGGGACCGAACTTGACCTTGCCGCCCGGCGCCATCGCGGCGAAGCCGGTGGAGACGTCGAGCGTCGACAGCGCCTCGCGCACCTTCTGCGGATCGGCCGACGCCGCACGCTCCAGCGCGTCCGCGATCATGTAGGTCTGCGCAACCAGTCCGCCGGCATATTCGAACAGGAAGTCGCCGGTGCGCTTCTTGTATTCGACGTTCACCTTCTGCGCATTGTCGTCCATGTCGTGGTTCCAGTGCGCCACGCCCTGCAGGCCCTCGGCGAGCTTGCCGACATTCTTGTAGAAGTCCGGAATCACGAAGCCACCGGAGCCGCCATTGATCGCGATGTTGAGGCCGACCTGCTTGACGGTGCGCACGATCAGGATCAGGTCGTTCAGATACGACACCGAGAACAACGCGTTGGCGCCGGACGCCTTGACCTTGTTGATCAGCGGGCTCGCGTCGGTGAAGCCGGCCGAATAGGGCTCGAACATCACGATCTCGACGCCTTCGCCGGGCGCAAGCTCCTTCAGCCCGTTCGAGGTCGAGGTGCCGAACGCGGTATTCTCGAAGATCACGGCGACCTTCGGCTGGTCGCTGACGAGTTTCGACATCTGCAGCTGCGCCTTGGCGAATTGCGAGGCGCGCGCGAACGGCGTGAAGGTGTAGGTGCGGCCCTTGTTGAGCTGGTCCGAGCTCGAGCCGGTGATGATCGGCACCTTGGCGCGCTCGCAGACCTCGCTCGCGATCAGGGTCAGCGCGCTGGCGAAGCAGCCATGGATTGCCGACAGCTTGTTGGAGGTGATGAGGCGGTCGGTCTCGGTGCGCGTCACCGTGGTGTCGCTCTGCACGTCGGAGGTGATGAGGTTGAGCTTGGCGCCGCCGAGCGACTTGATGCCGCCGGCGTCGTTGATCATCTCGACCGCCATTTTGGCGGCGGCGACACAGCCGACGCCGATCTGCGCCATGCTGCCGGTGGTCGGATAAAGTCCGCCGATATTGATGGGGTCGGCGGCCCAGCCGCGCAGCGGCACCGCGCCGAAGGAAGCGGCCACTGCCGCAGCGCCGGTGTTTTTGAGGAATTTGCGGCGGCTCTGCCGCTTCGACAAAACGACGGATTGCTGGGCGTTGCCTGTCATGTCGTCCTCCCCGGATGCGGTCCGGCCAAGCCGCCCGCCTTGTTGTTTAGGGCGGCATCCTAGCCCGCCCAAAAATTGTTTACAATATAGTTTTCAATTCTATGATTGCGGCCGGAGGGTCAGGCCGGGCGCAACCGGATTTGTGCCGAGCCTGATATGACGAGGCAGCAATGGCCGCAAAGCCGTTGAGACAATTGAAAGCAAAGCCCGCCAAATCGCGCGAGCCGGCCGCGCCCGCGCGCGAGGTCGCGGCGGCGGTGGCGATTGCCCGCAGCATCGAGGAAGACATCGTGCTCGGACGCCGCCAGCCGCGCGAACGTCTGATCGAACAGGACTTTTGCGACCGCTTCCACACTCACCGCGGCGACGTGCGGCTGGCGCTGTTCGAGCTGGAGAAGAAGGGGCTGGTCGAACGCATCCCCAATCGCGGCGCCATGGTGCGCGGGCTGACGCCGCTGGAAGTCAAGGAAATCTACGCGGTGCGCGAGGAACTCGAGGTGATGGCGGTGCGCGTCATCCCGTTTCCGGTGGTCGCTGCCGACATCGCCCGGCTCGAGGACCTGCAGCGGCAGCATGCCAAGGCGATTGCCGATGGCGAGATGCTCACCGTGTTCTACAGTAATCTCCGATTCCACCAGGTATTGTATGGACTTTGCGGCAATGCCTGCCTGATCGAGACCATCGACCTGTTGGCGCAGAAGGTCTACGGCATCCGCTCTTATGCCAATGCGTATCCGGAATCGCTGGACCGGGCGCGGCGCGATCATCTCGACATGATCAAGGCGCTACGCAACGCGCGGCGCGACGACCTGATCGCGCTGACACGGCGTCACCTGAGGCCGTCGCCCGAGGCCTATATCAAGGCCTACGAACGACGGTTCGGGAAATCCCAGCTTGCAGGCGCGCCGTAGCTACTCAGCGCTGCTGACCAGTCTGATCCTGGGCCCGGTTTCCTCGGTGAGGCTGCGATAGGCCTCGAGATAATCGAGCGCCATCCGCCGCGCGGTAAAACGCGCCTCGAATTGCTTGCGGATCGCGTCGCGGTCGAGCCCGGCGAGCCGATCGACGGCGGCGATCGCGCTGATTTCGTCCTCGACGATGAAGCCGGTCAATCCGTCGTCGATGATCTCCGGCACCGAGCCGCGATTATAGGCGATCACGGGTGTGCCGCATGCCATCGCTTCGATCATCACGAGACCGAACGGCTCCGGCCAGTCGATCGGCACCAGCAGGCCGATTGCGCCGGAAAGAAATTCCGATTTCTCGTGATCGCCGATCTCGCCGATGAAGTCGACCAGCGGGTTACCCGTGATCAGCGGCGAAATCAGCTGCTCGTAATATTCCTCGTCGGCACGGTCGACCTTGGCTGCGATCTTGAGCGGAACGCCGCAACGCATGGCGATCTTGATGGCGCGATCGACGCCCTTTTCGGGCGCGATACGGCCGAGCACGGCGAGATACTCCTGCTTGGCGGGTCGCGGCGTCAGCAAATTTTTCGGCAGGCCGTGATGAATGGTCCGCACCCAGTTCGCCTGCGGCACCGGCCGCCGCTGCGCGTTCGAGATCGAGATGACGGGCACCTTGGAGAAAGTGTGGAACACCGGCTGGTGCTCCGGCAGGTCCAGGCGGCCATGCAGCGTGGTCAGGAACGGCGTCGGCTGGCGATAGAACAGCGAGAACGGATAGTAATCGAGATGGAAGTGCAGGAAGTCGAACTCCTCGTCGTCACATTTCCGCCGCACGCGCTCCAGCATCACCATGTGCAACGCGTTGGGATCGCGCACCGCGCCATCCAGCCGCAGTGCCTTCGGCCAGGTCGCGTCAAGTTTCGCTGATGTGTGAGAATCTCCGCTGGCGAACAATGTGACGTCGTGGCCGAGCGCCACCAGTTCCTCCGTCAGCCAATGCACCACCCGCTCGGTACCGCCGTAAAGTTTGGGTGGAACAGCCTCCGTCAACGGAGCAACCTGCGCGATGCGCATCTCACCTTCTCCTGTCTGCGATCATGGAAGAAAAGCCCCCTCGTGACGGCACCGGCACGCCGCGATCAGGGGAACGTCGCTGCAGAGGCGAAGTTCCGTTGGCACGGGGTTACTTCTTCGACAGATGACTGCGCGCGTCATGACATTGCCAAGAAAAACATCAAGCTGGTGCAAATCGCGCTCCGCGCTGACGTGGAGATTTGTTGTGCAGGACAGCGCGCGCCGCGGAACTTCGCGCGCGCGTCAGCCGTTTGAGGTGAGGGGAACCCACACGCCGACAATTCGCGTCAAAATCGACAGGTTTGGAATCATGGACCAGCTTTCCGGATATGCGCGCCGCCCGTTTTCGTTCGTGTTGCGCTATCTGCGCCAGCGGCCCGTTGCGCATTTGGTCATACTGACTGCCGTTATAGGGGCAGTTGCCTGCTCGGTGGGCACGCAATATGGCGTGAAATACCTGGTCGACAGCCTTTCCGCCGGACCTGCTCACGCGAACCGTGTATGGCTGGCATTCGTTTTCCTCATGTCGTTGATCGCCGCCGATAACTTTTTGTGGCGAATTGCAAGCTGGATCGCGAGCTTCACCTTCGTCGGCGTCACCGGCGATCTCCGCCGCGACATGTTCCGCCATCTGACGGGGCATGCGCCGAGCTATTTCTCCGATCGCCTGCCGGGCATGCTGACCAGCCGAATCACGGCGACCTCGAACGCGATCTTCACCGTCGAGAACATGTTCGTCTGGAACGTGCTGCCGCCCGTCATCGCCACAATTGCGGCAATCTGCCTGATCGGAACCGTCAGCCTGCCGATGGCGGCCGGACTGATCGTGATCGCCGGTGGCATGGTGATCGCCATGTTTCGTCTCGCCGCCGCCGGCAAGCCGCTGCATGATGATTTCGCCGACAAGGCCGCCGCGGTCGACGGCGAGATGGTCGACGTCATCAACAACATGCCGCTGGTGCGCGCCTTCTGCGGCTTCGGCCACGAGCACGATCGTTTCGACACCACGGTGAATCGCGAGGTGGTCGCACGCGGCCGCAGCCTGCGTTATCTCGAAAAGCTGCGGTTGACCCATGCCGCAGTGACGGTCGTGCTGATCATCGCGCTGCTCGCCTGGGCGCTTCGGCTGTGGCAGCAGGGTGGCGCCACCACCGGCGAGGTGGTGCTGGTCTGCACGCTCGGCCTCTCGATCCTGAACGCCACCCGCGATCTTGCGGTCGCGCTGGTCGACGTGACCCAGCATGTCGCGCGGATGACCGAAGCGATCGCGACGCTGCTGCTGCCGCATGAATTGCGCGATCACCCGGAGGCCGAGCCGTTGGTCCGCAGGGGTGCGGCGATCGTCTTCAACAACATCTCGTTTCGTTATCCGGGCGGGCAGAAGGTGTTCGAACGCTTCAGCCTGCGGCTGCAGCCTGGCCAGCGGGTCGGCCTGGTCGGCCAGTCCGGCGGCGGCAAGTCCTCGCTGTTCGTGCTGCTGCAGCGTTTCTACGACGTGCAGCACGGCAACATCACCATCGACGGCCAGGACATCACGCGGGTGACGCAGGAGAGCCTGCGCCACGCCATCTCGGTGGTGCCGCAGGATATCTCGCTGTTCCATCGCACCATCCTGGAGAACATCCGCTACGGCCGGCCCAATGCCAGCGACGACGAAGTGCTGCGCGCGGCGATCGCGGCACGCTGCGACTTCATCGACGACCTGCCCGATGGGCTCGACACCATGGTCGGCGACCGCGGCGTCAAGCTGTCGGGCGGCCAGCGTCAGCGCATCGCCATTGCGCGCGCCTTCCTGAAGGACGCGCCGATCCTGCTGCTCGACGAGGCGACCGCGGCGCTCGACAGCGAATCCGAGGAGGCCATTCGCGAAGCGCTGTCGCGGCTGATGCGCGGCCGCACGGTGATTGCGATCGCGCACCGCCTTGCGACGCTGCGCAATTTCGACCGCGTCCTGGTGCTCAAGGCCGGCAAGATCATCGAGGACGGTCCGCCCGACCGGCTGATGCAGGGGCATGGGCCGTATCGCGACCTGGTCACGCAGGAAATCAACAAGCTCGCGAAATTCGCCGCCTAGGTACGCGCGGCGATTCAGTCCGGTTGCGTTTTTCGCAGAGGGGAACCACGCGAGGTCATCATGGCAGAAGCCGTCACGCAGTTCGTTGCGACGTCGCGCAGCGTCGAGCTTGCGCTGGAGCAGCCGTTCTATATCCCGATGACGGGACCGGCGGCGCGGCCGCGCCGCTCGCTCAAGCATGACGACACCTTCATCGTGCTCGACAGCCACGGCGACATCGGCGCCTCCGCCGGCGGACCGGACGGCCTGTTCAATGCCGACACGCGCTATCTGGCGCGGCTCGAGCTTGTCTTCGAGGACATGCAGCCGCTGCTGCTCGGCTCCAATCTGCGCGACGACAATTCGTCGCTGACGATCGATCTCACCAACCCCGACATCTATCGGCAAGGCCGGCTGGTGCTGCAGAAGGACATGCTGCACATCGTGCGCACCATCTTCCTGTGGCGCGGCACGGCCTATCAGCGCATCGGCCTGCAGAATCATGGCGACCGCCGCGCCAGCTTCGATCTGACGCTGTTGTTCGACAACGACTTCGCCGATCTGTTCGAGGTGCGCGGCGAGACGCGTCCGCGCCGCGGCATCGGCACCGCGAAGCTGCTCGGCCCTTCCGATGTCGTGCTCGACTACAAGGGCCTCGACGGCGAGCCGCGCATGACCGCGCTGCATTTCGATCCGCGGCCGACGCGGCTCGCGACCAACACGGCGACCTGGCATCTCGAGCTTGAACCGCAGGAGGTCTCCTCGCTGTTCGTGTCGGTGTCCTGCAACAAGACCGCCGACCCCAAACACGCGCGGTTCTTTCCGGGCCTGCTCGCGCATCGCCGCGAGATGCGGCGCGTCGACGTCGGGCATCACCAGCATCGAAACCTCCAACAACATCTTCAACGAGGTGCTGTGCCAGTCGATGGCCGACCTCAACATGCTGATGACGGAGACGCCGCAGGGGCGATATCCCTATGCCGGCATTCCCTGGTATTCGACCACGTTCGGCCGCGACGGCCTCATCACCGCGATGCAGATGCTGTGGATCGATCCGCGGGTCGCGTGCGGCGTGCTGAAGCGGCTCGCGCACTATCAGGCGAAGCGCCGTCGATCCGCTCAACGACGCCGCAGCCCGGCAAGATCCTGCACGAGATGCGCGGCGGCGAGATGGCCGCGCTGCGCGAGGTGCCGTTCGCGCAATATTACGGCAGCGTCGACGCCACGCCGCTGTTCGTGCTGCTCGCGGGGCTCTACAGCGAGCGCACCGGCGACGATGAGACGATCGAGGAGCTGTGGCCGGCGATCGAGGCCGCGCTGCGCTGGATCGACGGTCCCGGCGACCCCGACGGCGACGGCTTCGTCGAGTACCAGCGCGCGACCGACGAGGGGCTTGCGCAATCAGGGCTGGAAGGATTCCTTCGACGCGATCTTCCATGCCGACGGCACGCTCGCCGAAGGCAACATCGCGCTGGCCGAGGTGCAGGGCTACGTGTTCGCCGCCAAGCGGCTGGCGGCGCGTTGCGCGCAGCGGCTCGGCCGGCGCGAGATCGCGCATCGGCTGGAGATCGAGGCGCTAGCAGCTCGCCGAGCGCTTCGAGCAGGCGTTCTGGTGCGAGGAGCTCGGCACCTACGCGCTGGCGCTCGACGGCGAGAAGCGGCCCTGCGCGGTGCGCTCCTCGAATGCCGGCCATCTGCTGTTCAGCGGCATGATCCGCGACGACCGCGCGCGACGGGTCGCGGCCGACCTGCTGCGGCCGCATTTCTTCACCGGCTGGGGCATCCGCACCATCGCGCTGGGCGAGACCCGCTACAATCCGATGTCCTATCACAACGGCTCGATCTGGCCGCACGACAACGCGCTGATCGCGCTCGGGCTGTCGCGCTACGGCCTGATGCATTCGGTCGAGCACGTCTTCAAGGGCCTGTTCGACGCCGCGACCTACATGGACCTGCGGCGGCTGCCGGAGCTGTTCTGCGGCTTCCGCCGCGAGCGGCATCGCGGGCCGACGCTCTATCCGGTCGCCTGCGCGCCGCAGGCCTGGGCCAGCGCCACGCCGTTCACGCTGCTGGAGGCGTCGCTCGGGCTCGAATTCGATGCCGAGCGATCCGAGATCCGCCTGCGCAATCCGCGGCTGCCCGCCTTCCTCAATGAAGTCGTGCTGCGCGAGCTGCAGCTCGGCGAATCCAGCGTCGACCTCCTGATCCGCCGCCACGGCGACGGCGTGTCGATGGAAGTGCTGCGCCGGCGCGGACAGATCCAGGTCTCGATCGTGCTCGCGCGCTAGAGCGCGCCAAGAAGAAAGAGGAGGACGCATGCGCGCAAGCCGCTGGTTCATTCTCGCATCTCTGCTTGTCGTATTGGCTGCGGTCGCCTCGCGTGCGGAGAACGAAGCGCAACCTGCGCCGCCGGCCGCGGCGGCAAAGGAGACCGCGCCGCCCGCGGCAACGAAGGAGCCGGTGCCGCCGCCTTCCGTCACCGTCATCGCGCCGCGCGAGGCCCACGGCGTGCTCGGCCGCGACGTGCGCAGTCCCGCGGACGAGGACATGGGGCGCATCGTCGACGTCATCGTCGATCGCACCGGCACGGTGCGCGCCGCGGTGATCGATTTCGGCGGCTTCCTCGGCGTCGGCAGCCGCAAGATCGTGGTCGACTGGAGCGCGCTGCATTTCGGCCGCGTCGCCGACAAGAAGGACAACATCACGCTGGAACTGAACAAGGCCCAGGTCGCCGCCGCGCCCGAATACAAGGAGGACACGCCGATCGTGGTGCTGGGCGCGGCCGGCAATCTCGAGCCGTTCGAAGAGCATTAGGGAGGAGGGGCGTTCTGACAGCGCGGCCGTTCCACTCGCGTGAGCGGAACGATGGTGATCGTCAGACGCGGCGGTCGGCAGCGACAGAACTGTGCCGGCTCCATCCAGCTCCGCCGGCAAGCCGCATCCCTCCAAAGAGAGCCTGCGCGGGCTCGACTGGTTCATCTTCTTCCTCGCCGACGTGCAGACCGGCTTCGGTCCGTTCATCGCGGTGTATCTGACCACGGAGAAGTGGACGCAGGCGCAGATCGGCCTGGTGCTGTCGATCGGCAGCGTGGTCGGGCTGATCGGGCAGATGCCGGGCGGCGCCATCATCGATGCGGCAAAGTCGGAGCGTCTGGTCGCGGGGCTTGCGATCGCGATCATCGGCTGCGCGGCGCTCGCCTATGCCGCGTTGCCGATCTTTCCGGTGGTCGCCACGGCCGCGATGCTGCATGCCGCCGCGAGCTGCGTGCTGGGTCCGGCGATTGCCGCGATCAGTCTCGGTCTGGTCGGTCCCTATGCGATCAGCGAGCGGCTCGGGCGCAATGCCCGCTTTGCCTCGCTCGGCAACGGCGTCGCCGCCGCCGTGATGGGGACCTGCGGCTATCTGTTGTCCAGCCGCTCGGTGTTCCTCGTCACCTTCTGTCTTGCGATCCCGACGCTGCTGTCGCTGGCGCGCATCCGGGAATCCGAGGTCGACGTTGCGCGCGCCCACGGTTCGGTGCCGCGCGAGGCGCCGGAGGCAAAGGCGACGCGCGTCGTCGATCTCGTGCGGCAGAAGCCGCTGTTGATCTTCGCCGGCAGCGTGCTGCTGCTGCAGCTTGCCAATGCCGCGATGCTGCCGATCATGGCGGGCGCGGTGACGGCGCGCTCGGCGCAGTGGGCGCCGGTGCTGATCGCGTTCTGCATCGTCGTGCCGCAGGCGATCGTGGCGCTGATGTCGCCGACCGTCGGCGCGAAGGCGCAAGCCTGGGGCAGGCGGCCGCTGCTGATGATCGGCTTCGGCGCGCTTGCGATCCGCGGCCTGCTGTTTGCGACCGTGCGCGATCCCTATCTGCTGGTCGCCGTGCAGATCTTCGACGGCATCACCGCCTCGGTCTTTGCCGTGATGATTCCGCTGATCGTCGCCGACGTCGCCTTCGGCACCGGCCATTTCAATCTGGCGCAGGGCATCGTCGGCACCGCGACCGGCATCGGCGCCTCGCTGTCGACCGTGCTCGCAGGCTACGTCACCGACCTCTTCGGCAGCGGCGTCGCCTTCCTCGGACTTGCCATGATCGCGTGGCTCGGATTCGCGGTGATCGCATTGCTGATGCCGGAGACGCGGCGCGTGGCGCCGGAAATGACTTAGGCCGACATCGCCTTGCGATAGAGCGCGCTGTAGAGCGTGGCTGACAGGTCCCAGCTGAACGAGCGCGCCATCGCGCTGCGGCGCATGGCATCGAGCCGCTCGGTCGAAACGAAGGCGGAGAATGCGCGCCGCACGCCGCCGAGGAACGACTCGATCGAAGGCTGCGCGAACAGGAATCCGGTCTCGCCGTCGGTGATGGTCTCCGCCAGTCCGCCGGTCTGGTGGCCGATCGGCAGCGAGCCGAAACGCTGCGCGTACATCTGGCTCAACCCGCACGGCTCGAAGCGCGACGGCATCAGCGTGAAGTCGCTGGCCGCGAAGATGCGCCGCGCCTGCGCGTCGTTGAAGCCGATGTTGACCGCGATCGCGTCCGGGCCGGCGGCGATGCGCATCGACCAGCGCCTGCTCGATCGCGGGCTCGCCCGATCCGGTGACGACGATCTGCCCGCCCGCTTCGACGATCTCGTCGGCGGCCGACAGCACCAGATCGATGCCCTTCTGGTGAACGAGACGCGCGACCAGGCCGAAGATCGGCCCGCGCGAGACCGCAAGCCCGAACTGCTTGCGGACGTAGTCGGCGTTCGCCTGCTTGCCCTTCCAGTCGCCGGCCGCGAAAGGCTGCGCGAGCTGGGCGCAGGAGCGCGGATCCCAGCTTTCGTCGATGCCGTTGAGGATGCCGGTCAGCTCGCGGGCGTCGGAGCGCTGGCGCAACAGGCCTTCGAGTCCGCAGCCGAGCTCGGGCGTGGTGATCTCGCGCGCATAGGTCGAGCTCACCGTCGTCAGATGCGAGGCATAGACCAGACCGCCCTTGAGGAAGGACAGCTTGTCGTAGAACTCGACGCCGTCGACGTGGAAGGAGCTTTCGGGCGCGCCGATCCGGCGCAGCGTCTCCTTGGGAAACAGGCCCTGATAGGCGAGGTTGTGGATGGTCAGGATGGAGGGGATCTGGGCGCCGCTCCAGGCCAGGTAGGCAGGTACGAGCGCGGCCTGCCAGTCATTGGCATGGACGAGGTCGGCTGCCCAATTCTTGTCCAGAGTGCCCATCGCAAGCTCGGCGGCCGCCGAGGCGAAGCGGGCGAAGCGGATGTCGTTGTCGGGCCAGTCGCGGCCATCCTCATCGCCATAGGGAGTTGCCGGGCCGGTCATAAAGTTGCGGACAGAGCAGGACATAGACCGGCAGGCCGTCCCGGGTCGAGGCCCGGCCGAGCCTTGCCGCCGGCATCTCCGCCTTGGCGGCGCACTCGCCAACGATTTGAATATGCGTGAGTTGTTCGACGATGTCGGCATAGCCGGGCAGCAGGACCCGGATGTCGGCCCAGGGCCGCAGCGCCCGGGGCAGGGCGGCGGAAACGGCGGCCAGTCCGCCTACGCGGACGAAGTCGTCCATCTCCGTCGTAACAAAGAGAACTCTCAAGGTACTCCCCCGTCAGGGCCCTCTTTTGCTGCTATGCAAGAATGGGTCCAGCCAGCCCGGTTACAAGTTCAACGCCCGTCGTGCGGTTCCTAAATAATCTTCCCTGTCCCGACGCCGCCCTTTAGGGTCTCACTCCCGCGCCAAAGCGACGGGACAAGAAGCGGCACGGGAGGAAAATCGGAATGACCACAGCCGAGGCCGATGAGGGCCGTTTGACGGGATGCTTTGCCGGCCTTCGCGTGATCGATTTCTCGACCACGATCGCCGGTCCCCATTGCGCCCGCATGCTGGCCGACCTCGGCGCCGAGGTGATCAAGATCGAGACGTCCGAGGGCGAGACGATGCGAACCCGGCCGCCGATGCGCAACGGCTGCTCCACGGTCTTCGGCCAGCTCAATGCCGGCAAGAAGAGCCTCGTGCTCGACCTGAAAAGTCCCGATGGCGTCGAGGCGGTGCGGCGGCTGGCGAAGACCGCGGATGTCCTGGTGGAGAATTTCCGCCCCGGCGTGATGCGCCGGTTGAAGCTCGATTACGCGGCGCTGTCGGCGCTCAATCCGAAGCTGATCTATTGCTCGATTTCCGGCTACGGCCAGACCGGCCCGTCCGCCGAATTGCCGGCCTATGCGCCGGTGATCCACGCGGCGTCCGGCTACGACATGGCGCATCTCGCCTATCAGCCGGGCCGCGAGCGGCCGGACTATTGCGGCATCTATCATGCCGACGTCTTCGCCGGGACCTATGCGTTTGGCGCGATTTCGGCCGCGCTCTACCAGCGCACGCAGACCAAAGCGGGCCAGCACATCGACGTCTCGATGCTGGAAGCGATGTTGATGCTGACCTTGAACGAGGTGCAGTGGTCGCAATTCACGGTGCCGCCGCTGTCGCGGCCGATGTTCGGGCCGATCGCAACCTCCGACGGCTATGTCATGCTGGCGATCGCCAGCGAGAAGACTTTTCAGGGCCTGGTCAAGGTGATCGGCCATCCCGAATGGGTGAGCGATCCGCGATTCCTGGCCTATGCCGATCGCCGCACCAACTGGTCGGCGCTGATGGATGGCGTCGAAGCCTGGTCGCGCACGCTGACGACGGCGAAATGCCTCGAAGCGCTTGAACGGCGCGGGCGTGCCGTCCTCGGCCTATCGCACCGTGGCTGAAGCGCTCGCCGATCCCCAGCTCGCGCATCGCCGTTCGCTCGCCGAAGTCGAAGACAACGGCGGAAAATTCCGTGTGATGAACTTGCCGTTCCGGATGTCGGGCGCGAAGGTCGCGGCCGGCAAACGGGTATCGACTTTGGGCGAACATACGCGCGCGCTGTTGAAGGAAACCGGCTTCTCGGAAGCGCAGATCGCGGCGTTTTCAGGGAGACCGCTTGTCGCAGAGCGCGGCTGAAGACGGCCTTGCCGCTGGCTGCGATTCCGGCCAATGTGATTGCGAAGCAACGATCCGGACCAACCGGACGCTTTCGCAAGCGGGAGGGAGTTTTCAGATGAAGGCGGCGATCGCTCGGCGCAGCTTTGCGTCCATTTTCCTTGTCACGGCATTTGCAATCTCTGCATGGACTTGTCCCGCCGCCGCGCAAAAATCGGGCGGCAGCATCACCGTCGGCCTCGAACTCGACATTCCCGGTTTCGATCCGCTGAAGGTCGGCGTCTACGACACCGTCGGCGCTGACCGCGTCATCCGCCATCTTCGAAACACTCACCTATCTCGACGACAACGGAGAGGCCCAGCCCAGGCTCGCTTTGTCCTGGGAGCCTTCCGAAGATTTCAAGATCTGGACCTTCAAGCTGCGGCCCGGCGTCAAGTTCCACGACGGCACGCCGTTCAATGCAGCAGCCTACAAGGCCAATTTCGACCGGCAGAAGGATCCCGCCAACAAGTGCCGCTGCGCGTTCTATATCGCCGGGAGTCATCAGACGTCGAGGCGCCCGACGAACTGACGCTGGTCTATAATCTCAAGGACCCGGCGGTGAACTTCCCGCAGCCTGGTTTCTTACGCGAACCAGAACGCTGCGGTTCACTCTCCGACGGCCTGGAAGACCAAGGGCGACGACTACAACCGCAATCCCGTCGGCACCGGCCCCTATGTCCTGAAATCCTGGACCGCCGGCGACCGCATGATCCTGGAGAAGAATCCGGACTATTGGGACAAGGACAAGATCTATCTGGACCGCATCGTCCTGAAGCCTCTGCCTGATTCGCAGTCACGTTTCGCGAGCCTCCAATCCGGCGAGGTCGATCTGATCTGGGATGACGAATACGACGCCGACAACATTCAGAAGGCGCAAAAGGATTCCAAGCTGACGGTACACACCTATGTCGGTTCGGGCGCGGCGGTTAACGCCATCAATACCAAGGACCCGCCGCTCGACGACGTGCGTGTTCGGCAGGCGCTGGTGATGGCAATTGACCGCAAGAAATGGTCGCAGGCAGTCACCAACGGTCTGTCGCGTCCGGCCAGCAACCCCTATGGCGACGGCTCCTGGGTCAAGTGCAAGGACGATGGTGCCCTGCCTTACGACGTCGAGAAGGCGAAGGCGCTGATCAAGGATTACGGCAAGCCGGTCGATTTCAAGATGATCTTCACCGCGACACCGCGCGGTCGGTCCGGCGGGCAGGTGCTGCAGCAGTTCTGGAAGCAGATCGGCGTCAATATGGAGATCGAGCAGATCGATCAGGCAAGCTTTCCGCCGCGCGCCTTCATGCGCCAGTTTCAGATCATTGGATGGCGCATCGTGGACCTCGCCGATCCCGATCCGCAGATGTACGCCAACTTCCACACCGGCAGCCCGGTCGCGCTCGCCAACTATTCGAATCCGGAGCTCGACGGTCTGCTCGAAAAGGCCCGCACGACAGCCGACACCGACAAGCGTATCGATATCTATTGCGCGATCAGCCGGCTGATCAACAAGGAGGCGATCTGGTTCTGGACCTTCCAGAACACCTACTACGCGATTTCCACGGCGAAGCTGAAAGGCCTGCCGAAGATGTACAGCGGGGTGATCGACGTATCGCGCACCTGGAAGGAATAGCCTGCCATGGCGTTCTTCGTCGCCCGAAGGCTGCTTTACCTGCTGCCGGTGCTGATCGCGGTCTCGCTGCTGACGTTCCTGATCGCCTCGCTGCTGCCGGGCGATCTCGCCTATACGATTCTCGCCGATCAGGCCACGCCGGAAAACGTCGCGGCGCTGCGCCACGACATGGGGCTCGATGAGCCGATCTGGTGGCGCTATCTCGGCTGGCTCGGTCACGTGATCGAGGGCGATCTCGGCCGCAGCTTCCGCACCGGCCAGACCGTGCTGCAAGCACTGGCCGAACGGTTGCCGGTGTCGTTCGAGTTGATGCTGTTTGCCCAGATCATCGCGCTGGCGATCGGCGTTCCCCTGGCGATCGTCTGCGCGGCGCGGAGCGGCGGGCCATTCGACCGCTTCATGACCGGCACCGCCTTCGCCATGCTGTCGGTGCCGGCGTTTCTGTCCGCGATCCTGCTGATCTATCTGTTCGCGGTCGAGCTGCACTGGCTGCCGGCGACCGGCTATGTCCCGTTCACCGAAGACCCGGTCGGCAATTTGCGCTTCTTCGTGCTGCCATCGTTGACGCTCGCGTTGGCAGAATGGCCCGGGATCATGCGCATCCTGCGCTCCGACATGATCGCGACCTTGCAGGAAGACTACATCACGCTGGCAAAAGCCAAGGGGCTGAAGCCGTCGCGTATCCTGTTCGTGCATGCGCTGAAGCCGTCGTCGCTCACGCTCATCACCATCACCGGCATCAATATCGGGCGCCTGATGGGCGGTACCGTCATCGTCGAGACGATCTTTGCGCTGCCCGGAATCGGGCGGTTGGTGGTTGGCGCCATCGGGACGCGCGATCTGATCATCGTGCAAGGCACCGTGCTCTGCATCGCCGGCGGCTATGTGCTGATGAATTTCATCGTCGACATGCTCTACGCCGTCATCGATCCCAGGATTCGTCATGGCCACGCTTGAACTGTCGGTGCAGGAAGAGGCCATCAGTCCGGTTCGCAGGGGACGCCGGCTCGGCACGCTATTCTGGGCAGCGGTCGGCTGGATGATCCTGGTGTTTGCCGTGGCGATCCTCGCGCCGGTGCTGCCGCTGCCGAGCCCGACCGACATGGACATGCTGGCGCGGCGAGGCGCCTTCTCGGCGCTGCACTGGCTTGGCACCGACGGGCTCGGCCGCGACGAGCTGGCGCGGCTGGCCTGGGGCGCGCGGATTTCGCTGGTGGTCGGGCTTTGCGCGCCGATCATCGGCGTGACGATCGGCGGCGCGCTCGGAATGCTGGCCGGTTATTTCCGCGGCCGCTTCGAGGCGCTCGCGGTCGGCAGCATGGACGTGTTGCTGGCCTTTCCACCGCTGATTTTCGCGCTCGCGGTCATCGCGTTCCTGGGACAATCGGTCCTCAACCTCACCTGCATTCTCGGCGTGCTCTCCATTCCCGCCTTCATGCGGGTGGCGCGCGCGGCGACCTTGACCCTGGCCCGCCGCGAGTTCGTCATCGCCGCGCAAGCGCTCGGCGCGAGCCATGCGCGCATCCTGCTCCGCGAATTGCTGCCGAACGTGGCGCTGCCGCTGCTCGCCTTCTTCCTGCTCGGCGTCGCCGTCATCATCCTCGTCGAGGGCGCGCTGTCCTTCCTCGGTCTTGGCGTGCCGCCGCCGACCGCGAGCTGGGGCAGCATGATCGGGGAGGGGCGCGAGAGCCTCGACATCGCGCCGCGGCTCGCCTTCATTCCGGCGATTGCGATGTTCCTGACGGTGCTGTCGTTCAACCTCATCGGCGATACGCTGCGGGCGATTACCGATCCGCGTCAGGGCGCGCTGTGAACGCGCAGGCGTTGTTATCCGTCGAGGACGTCGCCGTCGACCTGCCGACGCCGCGCGGCAATCTCCGCGCGGTCGATCGCGTCGATCTCACGCTCGCGCCCGGCAGGACGCTCGGCATTGTCGGCGAGTCCGGCTGCGGCAAGACCATGCTGTCGCGCGCGGTCCTGCAACTGTTGCCGAAGAAAGCGAAGCTCACCGGCCGCGTGATGTTCGACGGGCAGGACCTCACGCGCCTTTCCTCCGACGCCTTGCGCAAGCTGCGTGCACGCTCGCTTGCGGTCGTGTTCCAGGACCCGATGACTTCGCTCAATCCCGTGCTGACCATCGGCACGCAGCTGATTGAAACGTTGCAGGAGCATCTCGAGCTCGATATCGCGACGGCGACCAGGCGCGCCGTCGAGCTGCTGGCCGCCGTCGGCATTCCCGCGCCGGAGCAGCGCCTGACGCAATATCCGCATCAGCTGTCCGGCGGGATGCGGCAGCGCGTGGCGATCGCGATTGCGCTGTCCTGCGAGCCGAAACTGCTGATCGCCGACGAGCCGACCACCGCGCTCGACGTCACCATCCAGGCGCAAATCCTCGATCTGTTGGCGCGCGAGCAGCGCCGCCGCCACATGGCGATGATCATCATCACTCACGACCTCGGTGTGGTCGCCGGCCGCACCGACGAGGTCGCGGTGATGTATGCCGGCCGCGTGGTCGAGCGCGCGCCGACGCCGGTGCTGTTCAAGAACATGCACATGCCCTACACCGAGGCACTGCTGGCTGCGATTCCCAAGCTCGACACCCCGCCACACACCGCGTTGCCGGCGATCTCCGGCCGTCCGCCGGATCCGACCCGGCCGATGAAGGGTTGCTCGTTTGCGCCGCGCTGCCGCTATGCCGACAGCCGTTGCGAGGGCGAGAAGCCGCGGCTCGAGCGTGCGGCGACGGCGGCGCATCAATATGCCTGCTTCCATCCGATCAAGCTTGTCGCGGGCGCCGGTGCATGATGCAGCAAGCCTCGACCTCGCCGCTGCTGAGCGTCGACAATCTCGTCGTCGAATATATCGTCGGCAACAAGACGGTGCATGCGGTGTCCGGCGTCAGCTTCGACATCGCCCGCGGCGAGACGCTCGGGCTGGTCGGCGAGTCCGGCTGCGGCAAGTCGACGCTCGGCCGCGCCGTGCTGCAATTGCGCCGCGCCGTGTCGGGTCACGTGCTGTTCGACGGCGAAGACCTCACGACCATGCAGGGCGAGGCGTTGCGGAAAATCCGGCGACGCGTGCAGCTGATCTTCCAGGACCCGATTGCCTCCTTGAATCCGCGGCGGCGGATCGGCGACATCATCGCCGAGCCGCTGATCATCGCCGGCGTCAAGGATCACAAAGGAGCGGGACGAGCGCGTCGCCGATGTCCTGAACGCGGTCGGGCTCGATCCGGCGCTGGTGGCGGGCCGGCTGCCGCACGAATTTTCCGGCGGCCAGTGCCAGCGCATCTGTATCGCACGCGCGCTGGTGCTCAATCCCGACTTCATCGTCTGCGACGAGCCGGTCTCCGCGCTCGATGTCTCGATCCGCGCGCAGATCCTCAACCTGCTGGAGGAGATGAAGGCGCGCTTCGGCCTGACCTTGCTGTTCATCGCGCACGACCTCGCGGTGGTCAAAGCCGTCAGCGACCGCGTCGCGGTGATGTATCTCGGCCGCCTCTGCGAGGTCGGCCCGTCCGAGCAGCTGTTCGCCAGGCCGGCGCATCCCTATACCGCGCTGCTGATCGAGGCGATCCCGGTGCCCGATCCCGACCAGCGGCCGGCCGAAAGTGTGCCGGTGGGCGAGCCGCCGTCGCCGATCGCTCCGCCGTCAGGCTGCCGTTTCCGCACCCGTTGCCCGCGCGCCGACCAGAAATGCCGCGACGAGATGCCGGAACTGCAGGCGGTGCGGCCCGGCCAGTACGCCGCTTGCCATCATCCGCTGACGTAAATAAAGACGCTCTCAAGCAATAGTATCGGGAGTGACGCCATGAAGAGTTTTCAGGTTGTCGATTTCAACGCCCCCCTGAAAGAAGTCGATCATCCGACGCCGCAGCCTTCGGGCACGCAGGTGCTGGTCAAGGTCAAGGCAGCCGGCGTCTGCCACAGCGACCTGCACATCTGGGAAGGCGGCTACGAGCTCGGCCATGGCCGCAAGCCGCTGTCGCTGAAGGACCGCGGCGTGTCGCTGCCGCGCACCATGGGCCATGAGACCGTCGGCGAAATCGTCGCTTTCGGCCCCGACGTGAAGGAGAGCGACAAGGACGGATTGAAGGTCGGCACCGTCGCGCTGGCCTTTCCATGGCTCGGCTGCGGCAAATGCCCGACCTGTCTTGCCGGCGACGAGAACATGTGCGCGATCAAGCCGAATGCGCTCGGCGTCTATTGCGACGGCGGCTATGCCGACCACATGACGGTGCCGCATCCGAAATATCTGATCGACCTGAAGGGGCTCGATCCCGTCACCGCCGCGCCCTATGCCTGCTCCGGCGTCACCACCTATTCCGCGATCAAGAAGGTCGAGAAGGAGTTCGATACGCCGATCGTGATCTTCGGCGCGGGCGGCCTCGGCCTGATGGCGCTGTCGCTGCTGAAGGCGATGGGCGGCAAGGGCGCGATCGTGGTCGATATCGATGCCAGGAAGCGCGAGGCGGCCGAGAAGGCCGGCGCGCTTGCGACCGTCGACGGCAAGGCGCCGCGACGCGCTGGCGCAGTTGGCGCAAAAGGCCGGCGGCCCGATCCGCGCGGTGATCGATCTGGTCGGCAACGCCCAGACCGCGCAGCTCGGCTTCGACTGCCTGACCAAGGGCGGCAAGCTCATCATCGTCGGCCTGTTCGGCGGCGGCGCGCCCTGGGCGCTTGCCGCTGATCCCGATCAAGGCGGTCACGATCCAGGGCAGCTATGTCGGCAATTTGCGCGAGACGCGGGAATTGCTCGACCTCGTACGCGCGAAGAAGATTCCGCCGATCCCGGTGACGCCGATGCCGCTCGCCAAGGCCAACGAGGCGCTGCTCGATCTGCAGAAGGGCAAGCTGGTCGGCCGCGCGGTGCTGACGCCGTAGATCGTCATTCCGTCGTCATGCGCCGGAGCGAAGCGAAGCAATCCAGCGTCTTGCGCCGGAAGCACAAGGAAGCTGGATTGCTTCGTCGCTTCGCTCCTCGCAATGACGACTCTACATCGATTGAATCAAGGAACTCCCCATGTCCGCCAACAACGCATTCCATGTCGCCGTCCTCGCCGGCGACGGCATCGGCCCGGAGGTGATGGCGCCGGCGCTGGAGATCCTGCGCAAGGTCGAAACCAAGGCGGGCCTCAACTTCCGCTTCACCGATGCGCCGGCCGGCGCCGTCAATTATCGCGAGACCGGCAAGTCGATGCCGGACTCGACGGTGCGGCTGTGCGAGGAGGCGGACGCGATCCTGCTCGGCGCCTGCGGGCTCCCCTCGGTGCGCTACCCCGACAACACCGAAATCATGCCGCAGGTCGAACTGCGCTTTCACTTCGACCTCTATGCCGGCGTCCGCCCGGCGCGGCTGATCCCGGGCGTGCCGAGCCCGATCGTCGGCGCGGATGCGCGCGGCATCGACATGGTCGTCATCCGCGAAGTCGACCGAAGGTCTGTTCGCCTCGATGGGCAAGGGCGTCGTCACCCACGAGGATGCGCGCGAGACCTTGGTCATCACGCGCAAAACCTCGGAACGGCTGTTCGAGTTTTCCTTCAAGCTCGCCGAGCGCCGCAAGAAGCGCGGCCGGCCGGGCGGCCTGACCTGCGTCGACAAGGCGAATGTGTTCAAGGCCTTCGCCTTCTTTCGCGAGATGTTCGATGAGGCGGCTCAACGTCATCCGGAAGTGAAGGCGGACCGTCTATATGTCGACGCCTGCTCGGCGATGCTGGTCAAGCGCCCCTGGGATTTCGACGTCATGGTGATGGAGAACATGTTCGGCGACATCCTCTCCGACCTGACCGCCGGCCTGATCGGCGGCATGGGCATGGCGCCGTCGGCCGACATCGGCGACAAATACGCCGTGTTCCAGCCCTGCCACGGCACCGCGCCCGATATCATGGGGCAGGGCAAGGCCAATCCGACCGGCATGATCCTGTCGGCGGCGATGATGCTGGACTGGCTGGCCGACAAGCATGGCCTCGAAGGCGCGGCCGAGGCCGGCGAGCGGATCGAGCGCGCGGTCGATCAGGCCTATGCCGGCGGCATCAAGCCGATGGAATTCGGCGGCAGGAACGGCACCGCCGATATCGCAAAAGCTGTGCTTGAAGCCCTTTAGGCGATTCTGCGCAAGCTTGCGTCGCAAAAACCGGTGCCCACTTTTCCGGATCATGCGCTAAGTGCGGCAAAAATAACGCAGTTCCCCGCCGTTTTTCGCCGGATCACGACCCGATGACTTGACGCGCCATCCCGACTTGCAATTATGCGCTGCAACAGGGAACCGGCGCATATTACCGTGAGACATTTTCTACGACTGACCGCGGCATTGGCCTTGTCGGCCGCATTGGGGTTGCCCAGCCTCGCCCACGCGGCGGGGCAAAAGGTGTTTCTGATCCGCGGCTTCGCCAACGTGTTTTCGCCGGGCATCGATCTGCTCGCCTCCGAGCTGCAGCAGCGGGGCGTCGCGGTCGAAACCTCCAACCATCTGTCCTGGAGTTCGACCGCATCCGAAGCGATCGAGGGTTGCAGGTCCGGCAAGATCAGCTCCATCGTGCTGGTCGGCCATTCCCTGGGCGGCGCAGCCGTGGTCGATGTCGCCAAGCGCCTGCAGGAAGCGGGCATGCGCGTCGCGCTGATGGTCACGCTTGATCCGGTGTCCGCTGGGCAGGCGCCCGGCAATGTGCGGAAGCTGGAGAACTACTACCTCTCCACCGGCATCGGCTCCTCGATCAAGACCGACAACGGCTTCCGCGGTCAGCTGCAGAACGTCGACGTGTCGAAGCGGCCGGGCGTGGACCATGTCGCGATGACGACGATGCCCGACCTTCACAAGCGCATCATTGCGGATATTGCCGCCTCTTCGGGGATTCCCTGCCGCTGACCGGCGAACGTTCGCATGACCGCCATCCATCGCCAAATATCTGTTCCTCGCCGCGCTGATCGTGTTCGGCGCGATCCGCTTTCCCCGCGAATGGAAGGGGCGGAAGGTGGCGGTCGCGAGATCCGAATATGGCTGGCGCGAGCATTTTCGCGTGGCGGCGTCGACCTGGGGTCTTGCCATCATTCCGGTCATCGCCGCGACCACGACACTGCTGCGCGGTGCCGACCTCACTTTCAGGCCGTGGCTCGCCTGGCTCGGCGCGGCCGTTTTCGCCCTCGCGCTGTGGATTTTCTGGAGCGCGCATCATGAGTTGGGACGGAATTTCTCCCCCACTCTGGTGGTGCGCGAACAGCATACGCTGGTGACAGGGGGCATCTACGGCTATATGCGCCATCCCATGTACACGGCGTTCTGGCTCTGGGTGATCGCGCAGGCCTTGCTGCTGCAAAATTGGGTGGTCGCGATTGGCGGTGTTGTCGGCTGGGGAATCCTGTTCTTCGACCGGATTGGGCAAGAAGAAGCCATGATGCGCGAGACCTTCGGCGAACAATATGACGCCTTCGCACGACGCACCAAGCGCCTCGTGCCGTGGATCTATTGATGGCCGCCAACTCACCATCCGCTCGCGTGTGCGTCGTCGGTGCGGGTCCGTGCGGGTTGACCACGGTCAAGAATCTGCTCGCGGAGAGCATCGATTTCGTCTGCTACGAGGAAGCGTCCGCGGTCGGCGGCAACTGGGTCTATGACGATTCGTCCGATCGGCGCAGCGTCTACAAAGCCACCCGGCTGATCTCCTCCAAGCGCCTCTCCGAGTTCGAGGACTTTCCGATGCCGGAGGATTATCCGGATTTTCCCTCGCATCGGCAGATGCTCGATTATTTCAACGCTTACGCCGCGCGCTTCGAACCTGTTGCCGAAGATCGTGCTCAACACGCGCGTGGACAGTGCGAAGCGCCTCAGCGATGGCAAATGGTCTGTTGAAACGGCGGGTCCCGCCGGCAAGCGCGTCGAAACCTTCGACCATCTGATGATCTGCTCCGGTCATCACCGCGATCCCCTGATGCCGGATTATCCGGGAACGTTCACGGGCCGAACGCTGCATTCGCGCGAATACAAGCGTCCCGAACCCTTCGCGGACGAACGCGTGCTGGTGGTCGGCGGCGGCAACTCGGCCTGCGACATCGCGGTCGATGTCTCGCGCGTCGCGACCTCCGTGGGCTTGAGCATGCGCGAGGGCTACTACATCCTGCCCAAGATCATTTGGGGCCGGCCGATCGACCAGCTCTATGCGCGGGCGCGAAATGTCTGGTTACGCTACGCGCCGCGTTTTGTGTTCGAAGCGGCCTTGAGAGCGACCATCAGCCTCGAGATCGGGCCGTGGAAGAAATACGGTCTTCAGACGCCGAAGGGCAGTCCGACCTCGATGCATCCGACGCTCAATACCGCAATCCTCGCCGCACTGCGCGACGGCGCGGTGCGCGCGCGTCCGGGAATCGCGCGCTTCGACGGCAAGACCGTCCATTTCAGCGACGGCTCGTCCGATTCGTTCGACACCATCATTTGGGGGACGGGTTACCGCATCGGCTACCCCTTCCTCGACGATGCCATCATGGGACCGGATTTCGCCAACGCGCCGCCGCTCTATCTCACCATGATGCATCCGCAGATCGAGAACCTGTTCTTCATCGGCCTGTTCCAGCCGATCGGCTGCATCTGGCGGCTGGCCGATCATCAGGCGCGGATCGCGGCGCTGCAGATCAAGGGCGAGCTGAAACGGCCAGCCGATGTCGCTGCACGCGCCGCGGCCGAGATGCGCAAGCGGCGCGAGAGGTTCGGTACCGCGCCGCGCCATCTGGTCGAGGTCGACTACCACGATTTCCGCCGCGCGCTGTTGCGCGAGCTCGGCGACCGCTAGATAACGCGCGCGGCCTTCAGCTTTTCGATCTCCTCGGCGCTGTAGCCGAGCGACCCCAATATCTCATTGTTGTGTTCGCCGAGATCGGGCGTTGCGGTGCGGATTTCGCGGTCGAAGCCGGTGATCTGGCAAGGTTGCGCCACCAGATCGAGTTCGCCAAGGCGCGGATGGGTGACCGAACGCTTCAGCCGCAACGCCTCGACCTGCGGGTCGGCGAAGGCCTGCTTGATGTTGTAGACGGGTCCGCATGGCAACTCGGCGGCCACGATCAGCTCGAACCATTCGGCCGTGGTCTTCGCCTGCAAGGCCTCGGCGATCATCTGATTCATCACTTCCTTGTTCTGCCGTCGCGAGGCGATCGAGGCAAAGCGCGGGTCGGTCGCCATATTCTCGCGGTCGATCAGCTTGCAAAAAATCTGAAAGTTCTTGTTGCTGGTGGCGACGATATTGATGTGACCGTCGGCCGTCCGAAAGCATCCCATCGGCGTGTTGGTCGGATGGTTGTTGCCCTCCTGCGGCGGAATTTTCTTGTCCATGGTCCAGCGCGTCGCCTGGAAGTCCAGCAAGGTCAGACCCGCCTCGATCAGCGAGGTCTGCACCCAGCGGCCTTGGCCCGAGACTTCGCGATCGAGCAGCGCAACCAGAATGCCCTGGGCGAGGAAAGCGCCGGCCATGATGTCGGTGACGGCGACGCCGACACGGACCGGTCCCTGGCCGGGAAGCCCCGTCACCGACATGATGCCGCTCATGCCCTGTGCAATCTGATCGACCGACGGCCGCGACCCATAGGGGCCGTACTGGCCGAAGCCGGAGATGCTGCCATAGACGATGCGCGGATTGCGCTTCTTGACGGATTCGAAGTCGACGCCGAGTCGTTTGGTGACGCCGGGCCGCATGTTCTCGACGACGACGTCGGCCTGTTCGGCCAGCCGCAACAGGATCTCGCGGCCTTCGGCGGACTTCAGGTTCAAGGTGATGGCGCGCTTGTTGCGATGCAGGTTCTGGAAGTCGGAGCCATCGCGCCGGCCGACGAGTTCGCTGGCCTCGCCGTCCTCCGGCGGCGGCTCGACGCGGATCACGTCGGCGCCCCAGTCGGCCAGCGTGCGAACGCAGGACGGACCGGCGCGCGCCAAGGTCAGGTCGATCACCTTGAACCGCGACAATGGCAGCGAAGGCTCGCTTTGCAGGGCCGTCTGAACAGATGCTTCCACGGGCTTGTGCATGCTGATTGTCCTCGGTGATGCGCGCGCAACAGCTGGCTATTTTCCCTTGAACTGCGGTTTGCGCTTTTCCATGAAGGCGCGGCGGCCTTCGCGGAAATCCTCGGAGTCCATGCACTCCAGGCCGATCTGCTTGATGGCGGCCATGTCGCGGGCGGCCGGGTCCTTCAGCACCTGCGCGATGGTGATCTTGGCAGCCTTGATCGCCAGCGGCGCGTTGCCCGAGATCGTGCGCGCGATCTCCATGGTCGCATCCCACAGCTCGCCATTCGGCAGCACGCGATCGACCAGGCCGATCCGCAGCGCCTCGGCCGATGCGATTCGCATGCCCGTATACATGATCAGCCGCGCCCAGGACGGGCCGACCAGCGACACCAGGTTGCGCAAGCCGTCATAGCCATAGGCGATGCCGAGCTTGGCGGCGGGGATGCCGAACTGGCTGTCCTCGGCGGCGATGCGGATGTCGGTCAGCATCGCGACCTGCATGCCGCCGCCGAGGCAGAAACCGCGGATACAGGAGATGGTCGGTTTCGGATAGTTGCCGAGCAGCGCGCGTTGCGCCTCGCTCCTCCTTGAATATTCCTCCGAGGCCTCCGCATTGTGGCGCGTCTTCTCGAACTGGCTGATGTCGGCGCCCGACACGAACGCCTTGTCGCCGGCGCCGAACAGCACCACCACGCGCACCTCCGGATCGTCGCGCAGCTCGCTCAGCGCCTGACCGAGCCCCTCCCACATCTCCAGCGACATCGCGTTGCGCTTCTCGGGATTGTTGAAGGTGACGACGCCAATGCCCTCGGTGATCGTCTTGAGGATCTTGCCGTCGGCGTATGAGGTTTCATTGCGGGGAATGTCGAGCATCGTTGTCTGCTTTCGTCAGGAGTAGGTCGTCGCGAACGGGCCGATATTGGCGCGCCCAAAGGCCGGCCGCGCCTGTATTCTAGCCCACCAATCGGCCACCCGGGGATGGTGCTTTTCGGATACCTGCTCCGGCACGATCTCTTCGGTGATCCGCTTGACGAAGGGAACCGCCGCGATATCGGCGATCGAATAGGCCTTGCCGACCAGCCAGCCCGAGGCCTTCAGTGCCTCTTCCATGCGGTCGAGCAGCTGATGGGTCAGCTTGTCCCGCGCGGCCTGGCGTTCTTCCTCGGTATAGGGTTTGCGCGCGACGCGCAGCCACGCCTCCTGGCGCTCCTTGCTCGGAATGCTCTTCATCTTCTCGGCCAGCTCCTCGTCCGACCATTTCTCGGCGACCTTCTGGAGGTGGTGCCGCCAATTGAAGATGATGAGATTGCCGATCAGGCCGTCGATATGCCGGATCCAGTTGCGCATCTCGCCGCGCTCGTACGGCGTCTCGGGGCGGAGCGGCGGATCGGGAAAGCTCTCGTCGAGATATTCGCAGATCGTGCCGCTCTCATGCAGCGGCTTGCCTTCATGGACCAGGGTCGGGATCACGCCAAGCGGGTTGATCTTCAGATAGTCCGGCGAGTGGTGCTCCATGTTGGCCATGTCGACGACATGGCTTTCATAGGCGAGGCCTTTCTCCTCCAGACACAGCCGCACCCGGCGCGATGCGCTGGAACGCCAGCCATGGTGCAGCACCATCATGGGCTTCCCCCGTATTCTTCTTTTTGCGGGGGCTATCAATCACTGTGCGAGATGCGCCGTCAATGGATGATTGGCGGCCTGGTTGAAGAATGCCGCTTCCTCGGCGGTCGCCTCCAGCAGCTGCTCATCCTGGGCATAGATATCGTTGCGGAACTGGACGACCTGGTCGCGGGTCATCCACGCCGTCAGGTAGATCCAGGCCACCGGCACCTTCTTCGGCAGCGCGACTTCCTGATGCGCGCCGGTCGCGATCGCGGCATCGACCGCCGCGCGATTCCATTTCGGCATTTCCTCCGACAGCAGCCAGGTCGCGAGATCGCGCACATTGTCGACGCGCGAACAGCCATGGGAATCGAAGCGGTAGTCGTCGCTGAACAGATTGCGCTGGTTGGTGTCGTGCATGTAGACCGAATAGGAATTCGGCATGTCGATCTTGACCGCGCCGAGCGCGTTGAAGGTGCCGTTCGCCTGCCGCACGGTGAAGTTCGGCGTGCGCGTGCCGGACCAGTCCACCGCATGCGGATCGATCGGCTGGTCATGGGCATCCAGCACTTCCATGTGCATGCGCGACAGATAGGTCGGATCCTTGCGCATGTGTGCGGAGATTTCGGTCTTCGCGATCGACGACGGCACGGTCCAGGTCGGGTTGAGCACCACGCCGGTGATCTGCGCCGTCAAGGTCGGCGACGGCTTCTCGGTCTTGCCGACGATGACGCGATAGCGACGCACCACATGATCGTTCTCGATCGCCTCGGCGAAGGTCGCGGGGAGGTTGACCACGACATAGCGCTGGCCGAACTCGAATTTCGTCTGCTCGACCCGCTCGAGCGAGGCTTCGAGCTGCTTGATGCGCTTCTGCACGGAGACATTGAGGGCTGCGATCGTGCGCGGCGTCACCGTGCCGGTCGCGGCGAGGCCATGGCGCACCTGGAAGCGCTTGACGGCTTCCGCGACGTCGCTGTCGTACGCGCCCGATGTCTTGGTGTCGGCGAGATCGCCGGAGATGATCAGGCGCTTGCGCAGCAGGTCGTCGTTGGCGCCGGCCACGCCGATCGCGAATTTCGCGTCCGCTGGAATCGTCGGCCAGCCGCCGCGCACCGCGATGTCCGAATAGCTGAGCGCGGCCTCCTTGATCCGCTGCGCGGTGCCTTCGTCGAAGGTCGGTTCATGCGACAGTGCAAGCGCCTCGGCCGAGCGCTGCTCGGGGGTCGAGCTTGCCGCCTTGGGCGCCGCGGGCTTGGCCGGGGCCGCTGCCGCGGGCTTTGCTATTGCCGGGGCAGGCGCGGTCTGCGCAAAAGCGGGGCTCGCGGCGATCAGCGTCGCAATTGCAGCGATGGCAGGTGTTTTCATTCGTTCATGTCCCGGAAAGCGCCGCGACGGCGCCGAGTGGCAGGAATTGCGAGAGATTGGATGGCGAAAGCGGGAAGACGAGCGCAGTTGACCCGCTATAGTCCATGAGAGTTGCGTTCCGATTAAGTGTCCCCACATCTTTTTGCGCCGCGGCGAACCGGATAGACCTTTGGCGGCCTTTGATATGTCGCTCGAGCGGCTAGAGTGGTTCGCAACGCGCCACAAAAACACAGGGGAAAGCCCATGATCTGGACCCGCCGGCAGGCGATGATCGGACTCGGCGGCGGGCTGATCGGTGTCGCGGCCCCGGGGGCTCGGGCGCAGGCCGCCTATCCCGGCCGCAACATCAAGCTGATCGTGCCGTATCCGGCCGGAGGCACCACCGACCTGCTCGGCCGCCTGGTGGCCGACCAGATCAAGAGCGGGCTGAACGCGGTCGTCGTGGTCGAGAACAAGCCGGGCGCTGCGACCACGCTCGGCGCCGAGCAGGTCGCGCGATCCGAGCCCGACGGCTACACCATCATGATCGCGACCTCGACGACGCTTGCGATCAACAAGACGTTGTACAAGAAGCTGCCCTACGATCCCGTGAAGGATTTCGCGCCGATCTCGCTGGTCGCCGCGGTGCCGTTCGCGCTGATCATCAACCCCGGCATTCCGGCGAAAACGCTCGCCGAGTTCATCGCCTACGCCAAGGCCAATCCGGGCCTTGCCTATGGCTCGGCCGGCAATGGCAGCCCGCACCATCTCGGCGCCGAGATGCTGCGCTCGGCGGCCGGCATCGACATCAGGCACGTGCCGTATCGTGGAAGTGTGCCGGCGATGCTCGACGTGATCGCGGGTCATATTCCCTTCATGGTTGTCGACCTGCAGCCGGCGCTGCAGCAGATCAAGGAGGGCAAGCTGCGGGTGCTCGGCGTCACCACGTCGAAGCGCGTTGCGGCAGCGCCCGATATTCCGACGCTCGCCGAGGGTGGGTTGACCGGATACGAACTCGTCGCCTGGCAAGGCATTGTCGCGCCCGCCGGCACGCCGCGACCGATCGTCGACGCCTTGGCCGCGCAGATCGCGAAGCTGCTCTCCGCCCCCGAGACCAGGGACAAGATGACCGACGCTGGCGCTGGAAATCTTGCCGGGATCGACGCCGGACAGCTTTGCCGCCTTCATCAGAGAGCGAAGTCGACCGCTGGGCCGACATCGTCAAGAAATCCGGCGCCGAGCTCGAATGAACGATATTGATGTGCTGATTGTCGGGGCCGGCCCGGTCGGTCTCACGCTTGCGATCGACCTCGCCTGGCGCGGCATCGCCGTGACCGTGGTGGAAACCCGCGCCCGCGCCGAACCGCCGGAGCCGAAGTGCAATCACGTCGCCGCCCGCACCATGGAAATCTTCCGCCGGCTCGGCATCGCCGACAAGGTGCGCAATGCCGGGCTGCCCGCCGATTATCCGCACGACATCAGCTACCGCACCACCTTCATTGGCAAGGAGCTGACCCGGATCAAGATCCCCTGCCGCCGCGACCGCTTCACCGACACCGACTGCGCCGACGGCAATTGGCCGACGCCGGAGCCGCCGCATCGCATCAACCAGATTTTCCTCGAGCCGATCCTGTTCGCGCATGCGGCAAGCCAGCCGCGCATCACCATCGTCAACCGCACCTGCGCCGAGGAGGTCGTCGTGCATGACGACGGCGCCGATGTTGCCTTGCGCGATCTCGACAGCGGCAAGCTGAGCCGCCTGCGGTGCCGCTTCCTGATCGGCTGCGACGGCGGCCGCTCGGTCGTGCGCAAGGCCATCGGCGCCGAGTTCACCGGCGACGCCGTCATCCAGCGCGTGCAATCGACCTTCATCCGTGCGCCCGATTTGATCGGCCGCCAGCAGCACGAACGCGCCTGGGGCACGGGTTCGATCAACCCGCGCCGCTCCGGCATGGTCTATGCGATCGACGGACGCGAGCGCTGGCTGGTGCATAACTATCTCCGTCCAAACGAAACCGATTTCGAAGCGGTCGATCGCGACAAGTGCATCCGCACCATCCTTGGTGTCGATGCCGATTTCAAATACGAGATCATCTCGAAGGAGGACTGGTTCGGACGCCGCCTGGTCGCGAACAAATTCCGCGACCGCAGCGCGTTCATCGCCGGCGACGCCGCCCACATCTGGGTGCCCTATGCCGGTTACGGCATGAACGCCGGCATTGCCGACGCCATGAACCTGTCGTGGCTGCTCGCCGCGCACCTCAACGGCTGGGCGCCGTCCGCCATCCTCGACGCCTATGAGGCCGAGCGGTTGCCGATCACGGGCCAGGTCTCGCGCCTTGCGATGTCGCATGCGGAGGCCGAAATCCGCCGCCGCGGCGCGGTGCCCGCCGAAATCGAGGAGGAGGGTCCGTCTGGCGAGGCGGCGCGGCGCGACACCGGCGCGCTCACCTATGAGATCAATGTCCGGCAATATGCCTGCGCCGGATTGAACTTCGGCGCCTATTACGAGACCTCGCCGATCATCGCCTATGACGGCACCGAACAGCCGTCCTACAGCATGGACAGCTACACGCCCTCGACCGTGCCGGGCTGCCGCACGCCGCATCTGTGGCGCGCCGACGGCTCTTCGCTCTACGACGCGATGGGCCCGGAGTTCACCCTGCTGCGGTTCGATCGGTCGATCGACGTGGGCGCGCTCGAGCGTGCGGCGCGCGAAAAAGGCGTGCCGCTCAGGCTGCTCGACCTCGATGCTCCGGACGCAGCGAGCGGATATGACGGCAAACTCGTGCTCTCGCGGCCGGACCAGCACGTGGCCTGGCGTGGCGAGAGCTTGCCCCCCGATCCTGTCCGATTGATCGATCGTGTCCGCGGCGCTAGCGCATGATCCGGTAGCAGCGCGGCACGATGATCTCAAGGCAATCGGCGACAGGGCCCGCCGGACCTGAACGCCTATTCCTCGTTGGCGGCGATCGATTCCATCAGGGAGACGAGCTGGCGCTGCACCGTCTGGTCCTTGATCTTGCTGTAGGCCCGGAGCAGCCGCAGGCTGAACGCGCTGTCCAGGAACAGCAGGCTCTCGACCTCGCGCGACTTGTTGTCGCCGTCGTAGAAGAAGGTGACGGGAACGTCGAGCGCGGTCGCGATCGACTGCAGTCGCGCAGCGCCGACGCGATTGACGCCCTTCTCGTACTTCTGGACCTGCTGAAAGCTCACGCCCAGCTTGTCGCCGAGCTCGGCCTGCGAGATCTTCTGCTCGACACGCCGCAACCGGATCCGTTTGCCAAGCTCAATGTCGGGCTTGCCGGCACTGCGCTGCTTCATTCTCTTAGCCGCTGCTTTAGTCATTACGTGTCACCGTCCTTCGGTCGGAATTCCCCCGAGTAGATGGGTCAGGGGTTTACCCATGTATACCGCGTCAAATTCCCGTGGATGGACAAATTCGTCGGCAAACCACGGAAATCTTGCGGGATTGAAAGCCTCGACGAGCCAGTCGATCATGTTTCTGATCCGCGGTATGCGACCGCTACCGGGATGATACGACAGCCAGACATCGGACGACCAATCCAGCCGGACATCGAGAGGTAGCATTTTCCCGCCCAGCGCCGCAGCGCAGCTCGGGAAGATACCGATACCGGCGCCATTGGCGATCGCCCAATAATTGGCGCTGGGCACATTGGTCTTCATGACCAGGAGATCGCGCTCGGCGCGGCCCGGAAACAGCCGTTCGAAAATCTCCTTCGCGGCGGCCTCATGCACCACCAGCCGATGCTTGATGAGCTCGTTCGCCGTTTTCGGCGTGCCGAAGCCGTCGAGGTATTTCTGGCCCGCGAACAGCATCTGATGCAGCCGTCCAAGCTTGACGACCTTGACGTCGAGCGAGGAGGGGCGTTCGAGATCGATCGCGACCTCGGCCTCGTGCCGCGACACGTCGGCAGAACGCATCGAGCATTGCAGGTTGACCAGGATGTTCGGGAACGACTGCTGAAATTCGACCAGACGCGGCGCGAGCCAGAAGGTGCCGAGGCTCTCGCCGACGGCGACCCTGATCTCGCCAGACAATGCGTTGCCGGCAGCGATGCTGGCGCGCAACAGATCGAAGGACGCGGCTTCCATGCGCTCGACGGCGGAGACGACCATGGCGCCTTCGTCGGTCAGGTGCGCGCCGTGGACGTCGCGCATGAACAGCGTGGACCCGGTTTGCTTCTCGAAATCGTCGATGCGGCGGCGGACGGCGTTGATCGACAGGCCAAGGCGCTCGGCGGCGGAGCGGAAGCTGCCGGAACGCGCCACTTCAAGGAACACGCGGGCTGCGTCCCAATCGGCGAGGCCGCCGAAGGCCAGCTTCTGGCGTTCCTCCTGGGGAACGCCCCTGTCTGTTGGCAGATGCATACAAACCCTTTCCGGGTGCTAAACTTGGCAGAATCTCAAGCGGACCACAACCTCGACGGGTTGTCGGTGCGTGGTTTTGCGCCCATTTCTTGCCGTGGGGACGGTATCGGGGGATGGGCGAACGGGGGGGACCGGAGGGGATGTCGGTCGGAAAACCTAACATTTCTAAGTATTTCAAATCTGCGTGCGCGCCGTGCGTTTCGCGCCATGGCCCGCGAAGAGTGTGCGAGGCTGCAACCATGCGGACTGACGGTAGCAACGGAAAGCTCTGGTTGTGACCTCGGACGAACGATTGCTCGCGATTCTCGAAACGCTGGAAGAGTGCCGCGCAGGCCTTCTCGCGACGGGTCATCGCGATTCCGCACATCTGGTATCGGTCGCCCTTCTCGACGTTCGGATGCGGTTGCACCGGATCGACGATGCCGAGCTGAAGGCGCTGTGCGACGAGATGCTGGCGGACGACGGCTCGCCGCGCGACACCAAGCTCGCACCGGGCCGTAAGCGCCGGCCGCTGCTGCGGCTGGTGAAGTAGGGCCTTTCTCCGCGCTGTAATGCCGCATTTGTGAGTGGCAAGGAGCCGTTTGGTTATCGGCCGCCGGACCCCTTCTGTTGCGCATTCCCGCCCATCCGCTACATCAGGCCAGCTTGGTGAGGGTGCCGGGACACGAGTATGATTCAAAACGTATCGATCCCGGCGGCGCTGATTGCCGGGTTGGTCAGCTTCCTGTCGCCCTGCGTGCTGCCGCTGGTGCCGCCCTATCTGATCTATCTCACCGGCGCGACCGCCGTGCAGGTCGCCAATGACGAGCCGGCGGCGAGTTCGAAGCGCGCCGTGATGATGTCGGCGCTGCTGTTCGTGCTCGGCTTCTCCACGGTATTCGTGGCGCTCGGCGCCAGCGCCTCGCTGATCGGCGGCTTGATCCGCGCCTGGTCGGCGCAGCTCTCGATCCTCGCCGGCATCGCGATCATCGTGATGGGCCTGCATTTCCTCGGGCTGACGCGGATCGGCCTGTTGATGCGGGAAGGGCGGTTGCCGATCCCCAAGCCCGTCGGCCTGTGGGGCGCCTATGTGATGGGGCTTGCCTTCGCGTTCGGCTGGACGCCCTGTATCGGGCCGATCCTCGCCGCCATCCTGTCGATCGCGGCGGCCGAAGCCACCGTTACCAAGGGTGCGGCGCTGCTTGCGGTCTATTCCGCCGGTCTCGGCATTCCCTTCCTGGTCGCCGCCTTCATGGTCAAGCAATTCTCCGCATTGTTCGCGCGCATGAAGGCGCATCTCGCCACCGTGGAGCGGGCGATGGGCGTGCTGCTGGTCGTCACCGGCATCGGCTTTCTCACCGGCGCGGTGACAAATGTCAGCGTCTGGCTGCTCGAGACATTTCCGAGCCTGCAGAGTTTCGGCTAAGCATCGACCTTGATTGGCCTTGGGGAGGCGACCGTCATGACGCCGGCACGGATCAAGTTGAGCGTCGCTGAGGCCCGCGATCTGGCGGAGGGCGCGCTGCGCGGCATCGGATATGACGCCGGCGAGGCGCGCATCGTTGCCGATCACGTCGTCGATGCCGCTCTGTGCGGCTATGAATATTCGGGGCTGGCCAAGATCCTCAACATCCCGGATGCCGCGCATTTCAAGCAGCCGCGCCGGCCCATCAAGGTGCTGCGCGAGAGCAGCGTCTCGCTCGCTTTCGACGGCGGCAACAATGTCGGGATGCTGGCGCTGTATCATGCGGCGGAGGCCACGATCGGGAAGGCAGCCGCGCACGGCGTTGCGCTGGTCTCCGTGACCGACGCCTGGATGAGCGGGCGCAGCGCCTACTTCGTCGAGATGATTGCAAAGGCCGGCCTCGTCGCGATCCACACCGCGGCCAGCGGACCGATGGTGGCGCCGCCCGGCGGCGCCAAGGGCGGTGCTCGGCACCAATCCGCTTGCGATCGCGATTCCGTCGTCGCGCGAGCCGGTCGTGCTCGACTTCGGCACGTCGGCCTACATGATGACCGAGGTGATGCTGCGGGAGCGACTGGGCGAACTGCTTCCCGAAGGCGTGGCGATCGGGCCCGGCGGCGAGCCGACCCGGGACCCGTCGCTGGCGCGCCGCGGCGCGCTGCTGCCGTTCGGCGACTACAAGGGTTTTGGGCTGGCGCTGATGATCCAGGCGCTGGGGCTGCTCGGCGGGGCCGAGCAGTGACGGCGATCCCGGCTATCTCTTCATCGCCTTCAAACCCGATTTGTTCGGCTCCGAAGATGTTTTCAGGCGGCGCGTGACGCAGCTGATCGAGGACATCAAGGCGACGCCGCGCCAGGCCGGTGTCGAGGAGATCCGCATTCCCTCCGAGCGGGCGTTTCGTACGCGCGAGCGTTTGCTCGTCGAGGGCCTGACCATCGACCGGCTGGTGTTCGATGCGCTGGTCGCGTGGCGGGGGCGTGTCTCGCAGTGATGGCGATCGAGGAATTGGAATGTCCAAACCACAAGCTCCGGCTCGTCGTCGCCCGCGCAAAGCGGGGACCCATAATCACAGGCCAGAGTCGTTGCGCCAAGCTTTCAGTGCCAATCTTCGCACAACAATATTCTGCGGTTATGGGTCCCGGGTCGCGCTCGCTGTCGCTCGCTTGCCCGGGACGACAGTAGACACAGCTCCGCATTCCCGCGGCGCGATTCTCGCGTCCGAGCTTTGCAATTCGTTGGCCCTCTCGAAAACAGAGGGCGCAGGGAATGCCGGGTGCACGCCGCACCCACTGCCTTGCGTGCAAAACAAAAACACGCACGCAGGCCAACACAGGTACGCCGAAATCACTCCGGCACTCCCTGCGCAATGGCTTTACGGCTTGCTCCGTGCTCTCCCTGGTGTACCGGGCTTGTTAGCCACCGTCGCGTTATCGAACTTCATCGATAAAGCTTGATCCCAGCGTCGGGGGATCAGGACCACACGGCTTGACCGTACGCGTCGCGCCGCACGTCTTGCGGCCCAACGCGTCCATCGCAACCCGCCTCACGTCTGGTGACGAATGGCCATCACGTCCCCCGTGTCGAGGCGGGCTGGCTTCGTTAAATCATAAGTTCTGTCTTTCGGAAAGGAAAATATTTTTGCGTGATGCGCTTGACTCGTCGGGCAAAACAGGCGGCGTGTTTTTCGTTGCCCGTCGTGTCGTCGCGGCAACACGCGGGCAGAGCGCCGCCGGCCACCGCCTGAAGGCGCGTGGAAACTTTGGCGCCATGAACAGACATGACGCGTCGGACCGACGACGTCCGCCAAGGCAGCCGCCATCGGTCCGGATCGCGCGCGTCGCCGCCGACATGCTCAAATCACCCGGAGCTCACCCGTGGGCTTCCGATCGGCGTCGAACAGGCGTTGCGCGGCCTCCATGTTCGAGGCGCAGCGCTGGAGCCACCGGGCGACGAGAACATCAACCCGCGCGGCAAGGCGCAGTTGAAGCGCTGCCAGCGCAGGCCTCGCGTCCAGGTTCAGATCGAATGGTCTCTTGACGTCGTTGCGGGCGTTCATCTTGCCCTCCTGCCGGTTCGGCGGAGGGAGCGGCCCTGCGCCGGGAATTACATTCTTGCTTTGCGGATCAGTCCAGCGGCGAGCCGGAAATCCGGACCCGTCACGGACATGCACGACCAATCGGCCAGCCGAACGAGCGGCCGGATGGCAGTCACTGCGATGTATGTGCGTGCGTTACGCATCGGGGTCCTCAAGAATGCGGGCACCTCGCCCGCGATGCATGTTAAGCGCAGAGAAAATTCCGCGCGTCAAATATTTTGTTCACGGGGTACGAAATTTGTCGCCTGCTGGAAATTTTCGAACGCCGGCGCGGTCGACCGGGTTCGAAAATTTCAGGCGATCAGGATCCCGGCCGCTCCGGCACGAGGGCCTTCGCATTGTCGCGTGCAAAAGCCGCCGGCACATCGAACTTGCCGGTCTGCAAATCGTATCGGCAGCGCCAGCCGTTCACCACGCCGGTCTGCATCGGTTTGCGGCCCTTGACGTCGGCATCCGCCGACAGGGTGATCACGAGATAGCGGTGCGCCGGCCAATCGACGCCGAGCCCGCGATAGTTCTCTTCGAACCCGTCTGCGAGATACGCCGAGTCGTGATATTCCGGCGCCTTCACCAGCTTTCGCCAGTCGGGACGGCTCTTCATATAGTCCCAGGCGAGCTCGCCGAGCGGCTTCTTGTTCGCGCGCACATAGCCCTGCGGCGTGAGATGGTACAGATGCAGCGTGGAGGTGCCCGAGCCGATCTTCTGATCGCGGATGATCCAGTTCAGATCCTTGGTGAAGGTGAAATCCGCGGCATAGCCGGGGTCGGTATCGAGCAGCGTGAACGCGCCCTCGCGGCGCATCCAGAACTGCCATGTCCAGTCGCCCTTGTTGACGTATTGCTCGATCGATATCGCGCCATCCGGCGATTTCTGGGTGTATTCCGTTTCGATCTTGTAAGCATCGGGCGGCGCCGCCGGCGGCGCGGCAGCAGCCTGGCTGCAGGCGCCGATAACGCAGGCCATGAGCAGGCCGATCCAGGATGTGCAAGGCTTCATTGGCGGCTCCTTACGCGATTAGTCGCGCATGCCCCGATCAAGTTCACTGGAGGACAAGCCCATGGACGGCGATGTTTGCTGTTCAGGTGCTCGGTTGCCAGCCGAATATTGCGACAAACAGGCATCCAGGGAGCATGAATATCCGAAGGCCGATCTGGATCCAGTACCGGACCGGCGTGGTGTCTCTTTGCGCAATCACCTTCGACCAGTCGATGAACAACCCGTCGATGAAATCATCATTGAAGTACGCGATTTTCCGCGTCGAGAAGCCGTTCCAGAGCTCGCGGCTGCAATCGACGCACAAATAGATGGCGACGATGCGCGCGATGATTTCATAAAGGAAGAACTGCATTCCAGCATCCGCTCACAGGCATCGGCATTACCCCGATTGAGTGTGCCCGGCCCTGATGTCGGTTCAATGCAGCAATGATCACGGCGCCGCCGGCCCAAGCCCTTTCGTCAGAGATTGCTGTCGGTGATCGCCGCATAGACCATGGTGCGCAACTCGCGGCGGATCGGATAGCTGCTCGACGGCACCAGCTGGGTCATGAAGATCGTGATCAGCTCTTCCGCCGGATCGATCCAGAATGCGGTGGAGGCCATGCCGCCCCAGTAATATTCGCCGGCGCTGCCGGCAGCAGCGTCTTCGCCGGATCCATGGTGACGGCAAAGCTGAGACCGAATCCGACGCCGTCGAGGGTGGCCTCGGAGAACATCGAGCGCGACAACTCGGGAAGATAGGCCCCGCCGGGCAGATGGTTCGACGCCATCAGCTTCAGCGTCTTCGGTCCGAGCAACCTTGCGCCGCCAAGCTCGCCGCCATTGAGCAGCGCGCGGCAGAAGCTGAGATAGTCCGATGCGGTCGAGCACAATCCGCCGCCGCCGGAATAAAGCGTCGGCGGCGCGAGATAGTTGCTCTTCGCCGGATCGTCGTAGAGCTTCATCTTGCCGGGCGGATTGTTCGAATAGCAGGCGGCGAAGCGATGCGCCTTCTCGGCCGGCACGTGGAAATCGGTGTCGACCATGCCGAGCGGATCGAAGATGCGCTCCTTCAGAAACTGGTGGAACGGCTTGCCCGAAATCCTGCCGATGAGATAGCCGAGCACGTCGATGGAAACCGAATAATTCCAGGCCTCTCCGGGCGAGAACTCCAGCGGAATCTTGCCGAGGTCCGCGATCATATCGTCGAGCGTTTTTCCCGGCACCATGTCGGCGATCTTCTCCTCGCGATAGGCGGCGTCGACATTGCTGCGCTGCTGCAGGCCGTAAGTGAGCCCCGAGGTGTGGCGCAGGAGATCGACGATCTGCATCGGCCGCGCCGGCGGCTTCGTCATGAAGTTCGGCGCGTTGCCCGCGACGAACACGCCGAGGTCCTTCCATTCCGGGATGTATTTGTGGACGGGCTCGTCGAGCGCGACCTTGCCTTCCTCGACCAGCATCATGAAGGCGACGGCCGTGATCGGCTTGGTCATGGAATAGATGCGGAAGATGGTGTCGTCCTTGCACGGGAACCTTGCGCTCGACATCGGCAAAACCCTGCACCGCGCTGTGCACCACCTTGCCGCGGCGATAGACCAGGAGCTGCGTGCAGGGGAAACGGCCGGAATCCAGATAGCGGCTCTTCAGGTGGGTCTCGATGCGGTCGAGCGCAGCCTTGGACATGCCGGCGGATTCGGGGGAGGCGAGTGGTCGGGGCAAGCATTTGACGATCTCTTGAAGGGATGGGACAGGGTCTTGTTAGCTGAAAACCAGCGTTTCTTCCAACAGGATGTGCTTACCCCGCGCGCCAGCGGGTGTAGGCTTGAGCCGTTTCCCGGCCTCCCTCGCAGGACAGTCAAAATGCCCCAGTTCAACGAAAACGATCTGACCGCCGCCGTCGTCAAGAGCTTCGAGAACACGCCGGACAAGCGCGCCAAATTCCTGCTGCAGGAGCTGGTGAAGTCGCTGCACGACTATGTGCGCAAGACCGACCTCACCTTCGAGGAATGGGAATATGCGATCGATTTCCTGACCCGCGTCGGGCAGAAATGCACCCCGATCCGCCAGGAGTTCATCCTGCTCTCCGACGTGATGGGCGTGTCGATGCTGGTCGATGCCGTGAACCACAGGGAGCGCGAGGGCGCCACGCAAACCACGGTGCTCGGTCCGTTCTATGTCGGCGAGCACAAGCAGATGCCGCACGGCAGCGATATCTCGCCGCACAACAAGACCGGCGAGAAGATGTTCGTGCAGAGCCGCGTCACCGATCTCAAGGGCAAGCCGCTCGCGGGCGTGCCGGTCGACGTCTGGCATGCCGACGACGACGGCTTCTACGACTCGCAGAAGCCGACTTACGCGACGACCGGGCCGACCCATCGTGCGCGTTTCGTCACCGACAGCGACGGCCGCTTCTTCTTCCGCACCATCCTGCCCTGCAGCTATCCGATCCCGACCGACGGTCCGGTCGGCGAGATGATCATGCAGACCAGGCGCCATCCGATGCGCCCGGCGCATGTGCATTTCCTGGTCAACGCCAAGGGTTACGAGCCGCTGATCACCCACGTCTTCATCGACGGCGACAAATATCTCGACTCCGACGTGGTGTTCGGCGTGAAGGATGAGCTGGTCGCGAAGATCGAGAAGCGCAGCGATGCGGCGATGCCCGACGGCAAGCCCGCGGCCGCGCCGTGGCATCTGATGACCTACGAATTCCGCATGAAGCCGGGCGGCGGCGCCGCGCCGAAGCCGATGGCGGCGAAGGCGACGGAGGACGCCTGAGACCGCCGGCGGTCCTACCAGCCGGCCGGCGTGATGGACGGCCAGCAACGCGATGAGCGCGATCGCGCAGCGCGATCGGTCGTGACCTTCCAGAACAGCAGGGGATTGCGTTCCGATCAGCGGCTTGAAGCGCGGTCCGAGATAGGCGGCGTTCGGGTGGCGAAGGTCGAACAGGAACTCCGACAGGCTTTCGTAACGCTTGTCCGGGTCCGGATGGACCGCCTTCTGCAGGGCGCCGTCGATCCAGGCCGGGATTTCGCGCTCGTCGTCGAGGGCGGAGCGGTAGGCTAGCTTTCGGGCTTGCGCCCGCGTTCGCGCTCGCGCGGCCTTTGCGCCGTAAGGCAATTGTCCCGTCAGCATCTGGTAGGCGATCACCCCGAGCGAGAACTGATCCGAACGCGGACGATCCTGCTTCGCCGAGGAAATATTCGGGCGCGGTGTACTGCTCCGTGCCCAGGATGCCGTCATGGCCGACACCGCGGCGCGGCTTCGGCGACCCCGGCGACCGCCACCGAGCCAAAATCGATGATCTTCACCGTTCCGGTCTTGTCGATCATGACGTTCGTCGGGCCGGAGATCCTGATGCAGCATCTCCTTGCGATGAAAGGCGCGCAGGCCCTTGGCGATCTGCTCGACGATGCCGCGCACCGTCTCCAGATCGGGCTTCGGATTGATCGATCATCCATTGCGTGAGGGTTTGTCCCTCGATGAATTCGGTGGCGACATAGAGGTAGTTGCGCGGTCTGGACTGCGGGCAGGGCTTCAGCACGTGCGGGCTGTCGATGCGGCGCGCGATCCACTCCTCCATCAGGAAACGCTTGAGATAGGCCGGGATCGTCGCGCAGGTCGATCGACGGAATCTTGATCGCGACCAACGGCCTCGGTTTCGGCATCGACGGCCAGATAGATGTGGCTGCGGCTGGCTTGCGTGGATTTCCCTGACGATCCGGTAGCCGTCGAACATCGTCCGCGCATCGAGCAGCGGCGGCAGCGGCAACTGGTCGGCCTGCGTCCGAACACCTCGTTTGCCCCGGCGTCGGGCACCTCGTCGATGCGGACGATCTGGAGCGTGAGGTTGTCGTCGCTGCCGCGCCGGCAGGCCTCCTCGACGATCGTCCTTGCCGCGCCGTCGAGGTCGTGCGCGGACCTGTGCGATGACGTCGGCCATGAAGCGATCGCTCGGCGTGCTCGTAAACGCCGTCGGTCGCCAGAACGAAAACGTCGCCGCTTGTCGATGCTGAATGGCGTGGTAGTCGATCTCGATCTGCGGATTGATGCCCAGCGCACGGCCGAGATAGATTCTGCTCGGACGAGACGACCACCCGGTGATCGTCGGTCAGTTGCTCGAGCGAGCTTGCCGGCGAGCCGGTAGATTCGGCAGTCGCCGACGTGGAAGATATGCGCGGTCGCCGACTTGATCACGATGCGCGCTCAGCGTGCAGACATATCCCTTGTCGCTGATCGTAGGCGTACTGGCTTCGCCGGGTCTGCGAATGCAGCCAGGAGTTGGTCGCCGCGAGCACGCGCTGCGCCGACGTCTTCACCGACCATGATTCCGGAGGTGCAGTAATAGTCGGTCAGGAAGCTCTTGACCGCGGACTCGCTGGCGATCTGGCTGACGTTGCTGCTGCTGATGCCGTCCGCGATGCACGATCGCGATGCCCTTCAGGCTCAGCAGCGGCTCGTCCGGAATCAGGGCGCCGTGAAAGTCCTGATTGGCCGGCTTGCGGCCTTTGTCGGAGTGCTGCCCGATCGATATCTGCAGTTCGCGCGGCATCACGGCGCCAAAAAGAGGGAGCCCCACCTTAACCGGGCAGGGCTCCCGTGTTGAGGCCGAAATCAGGCCGCGATGCGCGGTCGGCGCGGGCTTGGCGTCGCGCGACGGCTGCCGTCCGGACGTGCGTCGCGTAGAGCGTCAGCCCGGTGAAGGCGAGACCGCCGACCAGATTGCCGAGCACGGTCGGGATCTCGTTCCAGATGAAGTAGTCCATGATCGAGAACTTGGCGTGCAGCATCAGGCCCGACGGGAACAGGAACATGTTCACGACCGAATGCTCGAACACCATGTAGAAGAACACCAGGATCGGCATCCACATCGCGATCACCTTGCCGGGGACCGTCGTGGAGATCATGGCGCCGACCACGCCGGTCGAGACCATCCAGTTGCACAGCATGCCGCGGATGAACAGCGTCGCCATGCCGGCCGCGCCGTGCGAGGCATAGCCGAGCGTGCGCGCCTCGCCGATGTTGCCGAGTGCCTGTGCCGACCTTGTCGGGCGTCCTGCGTGAAGCCGAAGGTCGTGACGAACGCCATCATGAAGGCCACCGTCAGCGCGCCGGCGAAATTGCCGATGAAGACGAGGCCCCAGTTGCGCAGCACGCCGCCGATCGTGACGCCGGGACGCTTGTCGATCAAGGCCAGCGGCGACAGGACGAACACGCCCGTCAGCAGATCGAAGCCCAGCAGATACAGCATGCAAAATCCGACCGGAAACAGCAGCGCGCCGACGATCGGCTGACCGGTGTTGACGTTGATCGTGACGGCGAACCAGGCCGCCAGCGCGAGGATGGCGCCGGCCATGTAGGCGCGGATGACGGTGTCGCGGGTCGACATGAAGATCTTGGATTCTCCGGCGTCCACCATCTTGGTGACGAATTCCGAAGGCACGAGATAAGACATCGAATTTCCCTTTGCTCGCTGGTGTGATTCGAGCGGTTGCCTTCGCGACGGGCGAAGCCCGTGATCTCGCCATGAGCAGACGGCCCGGAACGCCAGCGCGGTGAGCGCTCGAGCATCTGTCTGGACGGGAAGTCGGAGGGGTCAGCGCGAGTGGCTGGTTGCCGGATGACGAGGACTGCGCCGGCGGGCCAGTGATACAGCTCTAACTGTCCCCGTATCTCGGCCGATACTCGGCTTCGACATCCGGCGAACCGCAGTCTTCGTTGACTGATCATGGATAAGCAATCGACGTGCCATCGCAGGGCCTGCCGTGGTCAGACTTTCGGCTCGCTATTTGCCCGGAATGGCGGCGATTTCGCGGTTGGCCGCGTATTGCGGAGCATGCGCAAGCCGTAAGCTGTCGACTGATGATTGTGCAGGCAGTGCTGCTTATGATTTGTGCGCCGCACAAGGAATAAGCGAATTGCAAATTTTGAATGCGAATCCGCGCTCGCTGAAATCTTGGGCAGCATCGCCGTAACATATTAAACAGATAGCGATTTTCGCTCTCACGCGCGCTGGCACAAAGCTTGAATAGCTCACGCTGACGCCACCGCTGCCGTCCTCGAAAGCCATCATCTGAACCCGCGAACCACTCGCGCCGGGGTCTCTCCGGAACGCGCTTTCGTGCCTGCAAACGACCAGCGACGAGAAAGGAATTTGGTAATGAGCAATGAGAACCCGACGTGGATTTCAGAATGGAATCCCGAGGACGAGACCTTCTGGAATTCGAAGGGCAAGTTCATTGCCCGGCGCAACCTGATCTGGTCGATCGTCGCCGAGCACATCGGCTTTTCGGTCTGGGCGATCTGGTCGATCGTCGCGACCAAGCTGCCGGCGGCAGGCTTCCACTTCTCGACCGACCAGCTGTTCCAGCTCGTCGCGCTGCCGGGCCTGATCGGCTCGCTGATGCGCTTTCCCTACACCTTCGCGGTGACGACGTTCGGCGGCCGCAACTGGACCATCTTCTCAGCGCGGCGGTGCTGCTCATCCCGACGCTGTGTCTCGCCTATTTCGTCAGCCAGCCCGACACGCCGTTCTGGCTGATGCTGCTGGTGGCCTCCTTTGCCGGCCTCGGCGGCGGCAACTTCGCCTCCTCGATGGCCAACATCTCCTTCTTCTATCCCGACCGGATGAAGGGCTGGGCGCTCGGGCTGAACGCGGCCGGCGGCAATATCGGCGTCTCCAGCGTGCAGCTGCTGACCCCGATCCTGATGGGCGTCGGCCTGATCAATCTCTACCAGGCGACGCCGGTCGGCGGCGTCTATCTGCAGAACGCCGGGCTTGATGTGGGTGCTGCCGATCATCATCGCGGTGTTCGGCGCCATCTTCTTCATGAACAACCTGACCTCGGCGAAGTCCTCGATCAAGGACCAGCTTGCGATCGTCAAGCGCAAGCACACCTGGATCATGTCCTACATCTATATCGGGACGTTCGGCTCCTTCATCGGCTACTCCGCCGCGTTCCCGCTGCTGATCAAGACCCAGTTTCCCGACGATCACCATCGGCATCGCCTTCCTCGGTCCGCTGGTCGGCTCGCTGGTGCGCCCGATCGGCGGCCTGCTCGCCGACAAGGTCGGAGGCGCGATCGTCACCTTCTTCAACTTCATCGCGATGGCGGCCGCCACGATCGGCGTCCTCTACTTCGTCGGCGTCAAGGACTTCACCGGCTTCCTCGTGATGTTCCTGATCCTGTTCGCCACCACGGGCATCGGCAACGGCTCGACCTACCGCATGATCCCCTCGATCTTCCGCGAGGAGAATCTGCACAAGGCGCGCGGCAAGGGCGAGGCGGCGCGCGTCGCTGGCGCTGAAGGCCGCGTCGATCGAATCGGGCGCTGCGGTCGGCTTCATCGGCGCGATCGGCGCGGTGCGGCGGCTTCCTGATCCCGCTCGGCTTCGGCAAGTCGATCGCGCTCACCGGCAGTCCGCAGCTCGCGCTGATGGTCTTCCTCGCCTACTACGGGCTCTGCCTCGCAGGGACCTGGTGGTTCTACCTGCGCAAGAGCGGCGAGACCGCGGGCGCGCCGAGCCTCGCCGAAGCGCGCATCTGAACTCGCATGAGCATCTCTTCCCCGTCCCGATGCCGGGACGGGGAAGCAAGAACAAGGAGCGAGACATGACACCGGATCAAATCAAACTCGTCCAGCAAAGCTTTGCCAAGGTCGCGCCGATTTCCGATCAGGCCGCGATCATCTTCTACAATCGCCTGTTCGAGGTCGCCCCATCGGTCAAGGCGATGTTCCCCGAGGACATGACCGAGCAGCGCAGGAAATTGATGGCGACGCTCGCCGTCGTCGTGAACGGGCTCTCCGATCTGCCGTCGATCCTGCCGGCGGCGAGTGCGCTTGCGATCCGCCATGTCAGCTACGGCGCCAAGCGCGAGCACTATCCCGTGGTCGGCGCGGCGCTGCTCTACACGCTGGAAAAAGGACTTGGGCGAAGCCTGGACGCCCGAGGTCGCGAGCGCCTGGACCGCGGCCTACGAGACGCTGTCGGGCTACATGATCACGGAGGCCTATGGCCGGCCGTCGCAGGCCGCGGAGTAGGGCACGTTGAGCGAACCGCTCGTCATCGTCGGCAACGGAATGGCCGCGGCGCGGCTGGTGGACGAACTCGTCAAGAGCTCGCTCGGCCGCTACGCCATCGCCGTGATCGGCGAAGAGCCGCGGCTCGCCTATAACCGCGTGCTGCTGTCGTCGGTGCTCGCGGGCGAGACCGCCTCGCACGACATCGAGCTGAAACCCGCGAACTGGTGGCGCGACCGCGGCGTCACCCTGAAATATGGCTGCCGCGCCACCGAGATCGACGTCGGCCGCCGCGAGCTGAAGATCGCCGGCGACGAGAGCATCGAATTCTCGCGCCTCGTGCTGGCGACCGGCTCCTCGCCGCTGCGGCTCAACGTGCCCGGCGCCGATCTTCCTGGGCGTGCACACCTTCCGCGACAGCCGCGACGTCGATCTGCTGCTGGCGCTGGCCGCGCGCAGGAAACCGGTCGTGGTGGTCGGCGGCGGGCTGCTCGGTCTGGAAGCCGCCTACGGCCTCGCCAAAGCCGGCACGCCGGTGACCTTGCTGCATCTGATGGACCGGCTGATGGAGCGTCAGCTCGATGCGCCGGCCGCGGATCTGCTGAAGACGCTGGTCGAGCGCAAGGGCATTCATGTGATGCTCAACGCCAGCACCGCGCGCATCGTCGGCGAGCGCGCCGTCGAAGGCGTCGAACTCGCCGACGGCACGTTGATCGAGGCCGACGCGGTGGTGTTCGCGGCCGGCATCCGGCCGAACACCGCGCTGGCCAAGGACGCCGGCCTTTCGGTCAATCGCGGCGTCGTGGTCGACGATGCCTTGCAGACCAGCGCGGCCGATATCTTCGCGCTCGGCGAATGCGCCGAGCATCGCGGCATCTGCTACGGCCTGGTCGAGCCGGCCTATGAGCAGGCGAGCGCGCTGGCGCGGACATCTCGCCGGGCGCAGCGCGGCCTATCGCGGCAGCGTGGTCGCGACCAATCTGAAGGTCTCGGGCGTCAGCGTGTTCTCGGCCGGCGATTTCATCGGCGCCGACGGCAGCGAACAGGTCCTGCTCAGCGACGTCAAACGCGGCACCTACAAGAAGCTGGTGATATCGGACGGCAGGCTCACCGGCGCGGTGCTGATCGGCGATACCGCGGACGCGCTCTGGTATCTCGAGATGATCCGCGCGGGCGAGGGCATTGCCGCGATCCGCAAGGACATGATGTTCGGCCGCGCGCTTGCGACGCGGCCAAGGCGGCGTGAGGCCGGCGTCATGACATCGGTCGATCCCAAACTTCGCGCCACCAAAACCACCTGTCCCTATTGCGGCGTCGGCTGCGGCGTGCTGGCGACGCCCGACGGCAACGGCGGTGCTGCGATCTCGGGCGATCCCGAACATCCCGCCAATTTCGGCCGGCTGTGCTCGAAGGGCTCGGCGCTCGGCGAGACGCTCGGCGCTCGACGGCCGCCTGCTGCATCCGATGATCCGCTGCAGCAAGGGCAGGATGGAGCGCGTGGCCTGGAGCGATGCGCTCGACCATGTCGCGCATCGCCTGCAGCACATCGTCGCGCGCGACGGCGCCAAGGCGGTCGCGTTCTATCTCTCCGGCCAGATGCTGACCGAGGACTACTACGTCGCCAACAAGCTGATGAAGGGTTTTCTCGGCTCGGCCAATGTCGACACCAATTCGCGGCTCTGCATGGCCTCGTCGGTCGCGGGCCATCGCCGCGGCTTCGGCGCCGACACCGTGCCCGGCTGCTACGAGGATCTCGACGAGGCCGATCTGCTGGTGCTGGTCGGCTCCAACGCCGCCTGGTGCCATCCGGTGCTGTTCCAGCGCATGATCGCGAACAAGCAGAACCGCGGTGCGCGGATGATCGTGATCGATCCGCGCCGCACCGACACTGCCGAAGACGCCGAACTGTTCCTTGGCTTGAAGCCCGGCACCGACACCGCGCTGTTCTCGGGCTTGCTGGTGCATCTCGCCGACAATGGCGCGCTCGATCGCGCCTATATCGAGGCTCACACCTCCGGTTTCGACGAGGCGCTGGCGCGGGCGCGCAGCATCGCCGGCAGCACGGCGGCGACCGCGCTTGCGACCGGGCTGTCGGAAGCCGATGTCGCGACCTTCTTCAAGATGTTCCGCGAGACCGAGCGCGCGGTCACGATGTATTCGCAAGGCGTCAACCAGTCGGCGCAGGGCACCGACAAGGTCAACGCGATCCTCAATTGCCATCTCGCCACCGGCCGCATCGGCAAACCGGGCGCGGGGCCGTTCTCGCTGACCGGCCAGCCCAATGCGATGGGCGGCCGCGAGGTCGGCGGCCTCGCCAACCAGCTCGCCGCGCACATGAACTTCACGCCGCCCGACATCGACCGCGTGCGGCGGTTCTGGAAGGCGCCGCGCATCGCCACCCATGAGGGGCTGAAGGCGGTGCAGATGTTCGAGGCGATCGCGCGCGGCGAGATCAAGGCGCTGTGGGTGATCGGCACCAATCCGGCGGTGTCGCTGCCGGATGCCGATGTCGTGCGCGAGGCGCTGAAGAAGCTCGAGCTGTTCGTGGTCTCCGAGAATGTCCGCTCCAACGACACCGTCAATTCCGGCGCGCATGTGCTGCTGCCGGCGCTGGCCTGGGGCGAGAAATCCGGCACCGTGACCAACTCCGAGCGCCGCATCTCGCGGCAGCGCGCCTTCCTGCCGGCGCCGGGCGAAGCGCGGCCGGACTGGTGGATCGTCAGCGAAGTCGGCAAGCGCCTCGGCTTTGGCGCCGCCTTCGACTACAAGTCCGCGGCCGATGTGTTCCGCGAGCACGCCGCGCTGTCGGCGTTCGAGAACGACGGCAGCCGCGATTTCGACATCGGCGCGCTGAAGGCGGTGTCCGACGAAGGCTATGACATCATGGCGCCGGTGCTGTGGCCGCTGCGCGAGGGCGCGCAGTCGCAGGCGCGTTTCTTCGCCGAGGGCGGCTTCTACACCGGCGATCGCAAGGCGCGCTTCATCGCGCCCGAGATTCCGGCGCTGCGCACCGAGACCAATCCCGGCCGGCCGCTGCGGCTCAACACCGGCCGCATCCGCGACCAGTGGCACACCATGACGCGCACCGGCCTCAGTCCGCGCCTCGGCGCGCATCTGCCCGAGCCCTATGTCGAGATTCATCCCGATGACGCCGAGCCGCTACGGCGTCGACGACGACAGTTTTGCGCGCGTCACCACCGATTACGGCCAGTGCATCCTGAAGGTCGTGGTCAGCGCGCGGCAGCAGCGCGGCATGCTGTTCGCGCCGATCCACTGGAACGAAACCAACGCGTCGGCCGCGCGCGTCGGCGCGCTGGTCGCGCCCTTCACCGATCCGTTCTCCGGCCAGCCCGAGGCGAAGTCGACGCCGGTCTCGATCGCGCCATACGAATATGTGTTCCGCGGCTTCGTGCTGTCGCGCAAGGAGCTTGCAACTGCCCGCGAGCCTGTGGTGGGCGCGCGCGGCGGTCAATGGCGGCTACGGCTATCTGTTCGCCGACAATGCCGACCTCTCGCGCTGGCCGTCATGGCTGCGCGCAGCCGTGAGCGGCGACATCGCCGAATACCGGGATTTCGGCGGCGGCGTGTATCGCGCAGCATCGTTCGGCGGGGATCGCATCGAAACCTGCCTGTTCGTCGGTCCCGCGCATGACGCCGGCGACTGGGATGTGGTGAAACATCTGTTCGCGGCGGAGACGCTCACCGACGACGAGCGCCGCATGCTGCTGTCGGGCCGCTCCACCGAGGGCGTCGTCAGCGCGGGACCCGTGGTCTGCGCCTGCTTCGGCGTCGGCCGCGCATCGATCTGCGATGCGATCGCGGCAGGCGCTGGCACCGCGGCCGAGATCGGCGCCAGGCTGAAGGCCGGCACCAATTGCGGGTCCTGCATTCCCGAGCTGAAACGATTGATCGCGCAAACGCCGGTCGTGTCCGTGCCGCAACAGGCGGTCGCGAACTAGGGCGCCTTACTCGATCACCTCGTCGGCGCGGGCGAGCAGCGAGGGCGGCACGGTGAGGCCAAGCGCCTTGGCGGTCTTCAGGTTGATAGTCAGTTCGTACATGCTCGGCTGCTGCACCGGAAGATCGGCGGGCTTGGCGCCTTTGAGAATTTTGTCCACGTAGCTGGCAATCACGCGGCCCCGCTCCACGTAACTGGCGCTGTAAGACATTAGAATTCCCGCCTGCACTGCGGATTTTTGGGTCGAGAGGGATGGCAGTTGGTATTTTAGCGCCAACGCGACCGTCAGTTTGACCGGAAGACTGCCCTGGATGACGACGGCGTCCACTCGCTCGCGGGCGATTGCTGCGAAGGCGCCATTCAACTCGTCGCTGCCGCGAACAATGGTCTGATGGACTTCAAGGCGCACACCTGGGGCGGCGCGCTGGATTTGCTCGAAAAAGGGCTTCATGAACGGATCGTCGGCATTGCCCACAACGCCCACGCGGCGCGCGCCCGGTATGATCTCAGCGATCAGTTCGAGGCTCTTTGCCACTGCCTCAGCGGCGGTGGCGGACAATCCGGTGAGATTGCCGTCCGGCCGCGCAAGGTTGCTAATCAGCCCCGTCGCGATTGGATCGCCTGCCATCACGACGATGGGAATGTCGCGGGTCGCATTCTTGGCCGCGTCGGCGGCCGGGGTCTGCACCGCGATGATGACATCGACTTGGCTGCGAACCAGATCCGCCGCCAGTTCGGGCAGGCGAGTGTCCTGCCCTTGCGCGGATCGAACCTCGATCTGGATATTCTTCCCCTCGAAATAGCCAAGATCGCCGAGCGCCTCGCGATACGGCCCCATGGGTTCTGGGCCATTGACGAGAAGAACACCAATGCGCCGCATCCGATCGACCTGCTGCGCCCACGCGACGACCGGCCACGCGGCCGAGCCTCCGACGAGACCAATAAAAGCGCGTCGCTTCAATTGATTGTCCCGAGCGTAACAGGGGCCATCGTCTCCTCTTCTCTATTAGCTGTTTCAGCAAAGAGTATATTGAATTGGACCTTGCGCAATGTCCGAATTGGGTCATTGTACACGCTAATGAATCCACGCCCTAGACTGCGCCATGTCGGAAGCCTAAAACTCCCAGCAAACAATAATCCGCAGGGAGAAGGCGTTCCGATGCCATCAGATGGACTGTGGACCGTCCACACGCCGCACATCGCGCGCCGCGATGTCCTCAAGACAATGGCCGCGGCGGGATTCGCCGCAGGCATGCCGGCATTCCCGGCGCTGGCGCAAGAGAAGCCGTCACCCAATCAGCCCGTGCTCGCCGAGACGCTCGCCCGCTATGCGGCCAATCTGAAATACGAGGACATCCCCGACGATGTCGTGCGCATCACCAAGCGCACCATCCTCGACACCATCGGCTGCGCCTTCGGCGGCTACAGTGCCGGTCCAAGCAAGATCGCGATCAAGCTCGCCAGCGACGTCAGCGCAAAGCAGCCCGCGACCGTGCTGATCAGCGGCACCAAGACCAGCGCCGAGCTCGCCACCTTCGCCAATGGCACCATGATCCGCTATCTCGATTTCAACGACGCGTTCGTCTCTCTCACCCATGGCGCCGGTCATCCCAGCGACACCATCGCGGCGCTGCTTGCCGCCGCGGAGTTAAAGGGGCGCAGCGGCCGCGATCTCATCACCGCGACCGTGCTGGCCTATGAAGGCTTCTGCAAGATCGCCGATGTCTTCGACTATCTCGGCAACGGCATCGACCATTCCACCATCACCGGCATGGGCGCGGTGGTCGGCGCCGGCAAGCTGATGGGGTTGACGCCCGCGCAGATGGTGCAGGCGATCGGCATCACCGTCGGCGGCAACACCGCGACGCGGCAGGGCCGCGCCGACGAGCTGTCGAACTGGAAGGCCTATGCGGCGGCCGACGCCTGCCGCAAGGCGATATTCGCCATTGAGCTGGCGCAGCAGGGCATGACCGGTCCGGGCAAGGTGTTCGAAGGCCGCTACGGCTTCTTCAAGGTGATGGGCAAGGCGCCGGTCGAGGCGGTGCAGCTCGGCGAGCCCTTCGGCATCCGCCGCGCCTTCACCAAGCGCTTTCCGCTCGGCCAGTTCTCGCAGACCGTGGCGCAGGCCGCGGTCGAGGCGCGGCCGTCGTTCAAGAGCGCCGACGAGATCGCCGAGGTCAACATCAACGTCTCGCATTCCGCGATCAAGATCATGGCCGACGGGCCGGACAAGTGGAAGCCGCAGACGCACGAGACCGCCGACCACAGCATTCCCTATTCGGCGGCGCTGGCGCTGATGTACGGCAGGATCGACCCGGAATATTACGAGGACCCGTATCTGCACGACGCGCGGCTGCTCGATCTGGTCGGCCGCATCAAGGTCGTGCCGTCGGAAGAAGCCGACCGCACCGAGAAGGAATTCAATCTCTGCGAACTCGAGGTCGTGCTGAAATCAGGCGCGCGCAAGACGGTGCGCGTCGAATATCACCGCGGGCATTTCAAGAACCCGATGACCGATGCCGAGATGGAGGAGAAGTTCCGCCTGCAGGTCGCGAAACATCTTCGCCGCCGATCGCGTCGACCGGCTGCTGAAGGTTCTCTGGAATATCGAGAACGAGCCGAACGTGAACAATCTGATCGCGGCCACGCTGGTGTGACAGGCGCAATCGACGGCAGCATTTCCGTCCATTATGGTGCGCGCGCTTTCACGGGTGAACGACGACAATGATGTATCTGGAAACGCCGCCGAAGCTGATCGAGACGACGGTCTTCTCCGCGATGCCCGACAATTTCCGCCGCAAGGGCGTGGCGACGGAATGGGCCGATGCCAACCGGCCGGGCGCGCCGACGGACTGCTTCATCGAAGGCCCGTCGTTCGACAAGGACGGCAATCTCTATATCGTCGACATTCCCTTCGGCCGCATTTTCCGGATCGCGCCCGACAAGACCTGGTCGCTGGTCGTCGAATATGACGGATGGCCGAACGGACTGAAGATATCGGCCGACGGGCGCATCCTCGTTGCCGATTACAGGCACGGCATCATGGAATGCGACGCCAAGGCCGGGCGCATGCGCAAGGTCCTGACCTCGCGCAATTCGGAATCGTTCCGCGGCTGCAACGACCTGCATCTGGCGTCCAACGGCGACATCTATTTCACCGACCAGGGCCAGACCGGGCTGCATGATCCCACCGGCAAGGTCTATCGCTACACTAAAGGAGGCCGGCTCGATTGCCTGCTCGACACCGGTCCCAGTCCCAACGGCCTCGTGCTCGATCCCAACGAAGCCGTGCTGTTCGTCGCGATGACGCGCGACAACGCGGTCTGGCGCTTGCCCTTCATGAAGGACGGCAGCGTGTCCAAGGTCGGCCGCTTCTGCTCGCTGTTCGGTCCGAGCGGCCCTGACGGCATGACCATGGACCGGGCGGGGCGGCTGTTCGTCGCGCATGCCTCGCTCGGTCATGTCTTCGTGTTCGCGCCGAATGGCGAATGCATCGCGCGAATAAAATCCTGCGCCGGTCCCTCCTGCACCAATGTCGCGATCGGCGGCGCGAAGGCCGATCGTCTCTACATCACGGAATCCGTGACCGGCACGGTGCTGGTCGCCGATATCGGAGTCGCATCAGCGTAGCGATTGCGGCCACCGGGTACGCTTCGCTCACCCGCTACGTCTTATGCGAGCATCATGAATCAAAACCATTCGGCAAGAGCGGCCCCGATGTCTCCGTGATCGGGCAGGGCACCTGGTATCTCGACCGCGGCGACCGCAAGAAGGCGATCGCGGCGCTCCAGCGCGGCATCGAGCTCGGCATGACCCATATCGACACCGCCGAGATGTATGGCGATGCCGAGCTGGTCATTGCCGATGCGATCGCAGGCAAGCGCGACGAGCTGTTCCTCGTCTCCAAGGTGCTGCCGAGCAACGCCTCGCGGCGCGGCACCATCACCGCCTGCGAGCGCTCGCTGAAGCGGCTGAAGACCGACCGGCTCGATTGCTATCTGCTGCATTGGCGCGGCTCGTATCCGCTCGCCGACACGGTCGCCGCGTTCGAGGAGTTGAAGAAGGCCGGCAAGATCCGCTCCTGGGGCGTCAGCAATTTCGACGCCGACGATCTCGACGAAATTCTGGCGGTGTCCGGCGAAGGCAAGATCGCCTGCAACCAGGTGCTCTATCATCTGAAGGAGCGCGCGATCGAGCACACGCGTGATCCCGTGGTGCGCGCGCCACGGCGTCGCCGTCGTCGCCTATTCGCCGTTCGGTCACAACGATTTTCCCTCGCCCGCGAGCGCCGGCGGCAAGTTGCTCGCGAAGATCGCGGACGCGCACAAGGCGACGCCGCGCCAGGTCGCGTTGAGTTTCCTCGTCCGTGAAACCCCGGTGTTTGCGATTCCAAAAGCCGGCGATGCGGAACACGCGGCGGAGAATGCCGGCAGCGGGCAAGCTGACGCTCAGCAAGGACGAAATCGCAGCGCTCGATGCGGCGTTTCCGCGCGGGCCGAAACCGCGCAGCCTGCCGATGCTGTAGCGCATGATCCGAAAAGTGGGCACCGGTTTTCCGACAAGATCATGCGCAAACAAAATAATGCGCGCGCAGCATTTCTTAACGGATTATTTCAACGCTGCACGCATGGCGCATATCGGCATCCCGCTGGCGGGTGTTGTCGATTCCGGCCATTTGTCGTTTTGTAGATCTCACACAGATTCGAAATTTCTCGCCCGAGATTTGCCGTGACTCCGCCTCCTGCCGCCGTAGCCGTAAGGCTCGACGCGTTTCCCTGCCGTCGTCCGAGAAGAAGCCCGCCATTCGCCGCGCGCCTGCGCGCGCCGACCGGCCGTTCAAGGGCATCGCCCTGATCCTGTCCTCGACGGTGTTCCTCGGCGTCTCCGACGTGACCGCGAAATATCTCTCGGCGACGTTGCCCTCGATCGAGATCGCCTGGCTGCGCTTCCTCGTGTTCGCGATGATCATGGTGCCGGCGATGGTGCCGGGCTCGCCGCTGTTCGCGCTGAAGACCGGCAGCGTGCCCCTGCAATTGATGCGCGGCGCAGCACTTCTCGGCTCCTCGCTGTTCTTCATCTCCGGCCTGCGTTATTTGCCGATCGCGGAAGCCTCCGCCACCGGCTTCGTCTCGCCGCTGTTCGTCACCGCGCTGTCGATCGTCTTCCTGTCGGAGAAGGTCGGCGTGCGGCGCTGGCTTGCGACCGCAGTCGGATTGCTCGGCGTGCTGATCATCCTGCGCCCCGGCAGCAGCGCGTTTCATCCCGCGGCCGTCTTCCCGATCGTCTCCGCGCTCGCCTGGGCCGCGACGCTGATCATGACGCGCATGATGAGCGGCAAGGAGCACGCCATCACCATCATGACCTATTCGTCGATCGCGGGCGTTGCGATCCTCTCGGTGCTGGTGCCGTTCGTCTGGGTGACGCCGAGCTGGCAGGCGATCGCCTTCGGTGTGCTGATCGGCGTGTTCTCGACCGCGGGCCAGTGGATCGTGGTGCTGGCGTTCCGCTACGCCGACGCCTCGGTGCTCGCGCCGTTCTCCTACACCCAACTCGTCTGGGTCAGCATCCTCGGCTTCATGATCTTCGGCGAACTGCCTGATGTCTGGACCATCGTCGGTGCGGCCTTCATCGTCGGCAGCGGGCTCTACACCGCCCATCGCGAACGGGTGCGGCGCTCGCAACTCCTCGAGGCGGCCGGCGAGCCATCGCCGAACGCCTGAGCCGGACCCCTTAAGCGACATCGATCGTACGCAACTTCAGCTCGCTTTCGCCAGCCGCTCGAGATCGGCACTGGCGCGGCGTTCGACCAGCCCAGCACCCTGTTGCACGGCAATCCGCTGCGCCTCGGCGAGATCGTCGAGGCCGCCCTCACTGTCGCCGGCCTGCAGCCGCAACAGGCCGCGCAAGCGGTGAAACTCGCCCGCGGTCCAGCGTTCGCCGGTTTCGACTTCCTCGGCGATGCCCGCGAGCGTCGCAAGGCCTTCCTCCGGCCGATGCGCCTTCACGCAGCCGCCGGCAAACACCACGCACCAGGCCGTCAGCGACGGCAGCCGCTCGGCGATCATCCGATCCATGCCGTGCTGTGCCAGGCGGAATCCCTTCTCGATGGCGCCAAGGCGGATGTCGGCGACGCCCCCGAGCAGGTCGGCATGCGGCCGCCAATAGGGCAGGTCGTGCTGCAGCGTCAAATCGCGCAATCGCGCGGCGTGGAAGGCGAGGTCGTCGGCGTCTTCCATGAAGGCGGCGAGCAGGCCACCGGCAAAGGCGGTCGAGTGGCAGATCGTCTGGTAGTGCCCGCTGGCCTCGGCATCGCCGAGCGCGGCCTCGCGCCAGAAGCCGGCGCGCTCGGCATTGCCGAGCACCGTCCAGGCTTCGGCAAGCCCGACCTTGACGGTGACGGCATGAATGGTGGCGCCGATCCGGTTCAGCGCCTCGCTGTGTAATTCGGGATCGAACAGACTTCTGGAATTGCTCGAACTCGGCGATCGCGGCGGCAAATTCGCCGCGGAACAGCAGCGTCGTGCCCATGCAGCGATGCGCCATCAATTTGTCGAGCGTGCTGCCGGCGGCTGCGACCTGCGCGATCTGGCGCGCCACCTCGAAGCGCACGTCGGTTTCGTTGAAGCGGGCGATCCAGTTCAGGAACAGCGCCGGCACGATGCGGTCGCCGGCGCCGATATGCGCCGACAGCTCGACCGCATGCGCGATCTGCCGCTCGACCTCGCTTGCGCCATAGCCGCTCGCCGCGATCAGCGGCCCGAGGATGCCGAGCCGCAGGTCGAATTCGCGTTCATCGCGCTCGCGTCCCGGCGGCAGGCGCAAGGTCTGCTCCAGCGCCGCTGCGAAATGCGCGACCGCTTCCGACGCGGCGGAGCGTCGCGCCGCGTCGCGCCCGGCGCGTTCCAGATAGATGATGGCGGCGGAATGATCGCCGGCTTCCGCGAACTGGTGCGCCAGCACATGCGGCATGCTGTCCGAGATCGCAGGAAAGCGCGCCTCGATGGTGTCGGCGATCAGCCTGTGGACGCGCAGCCGGTCGCGCCGCAGCAGCAGATGATAGGCGGCGTCGCGCAGTAGCGCGTGACGGAAATCGACGGCGTCGCCGAAGCCAGAGTGACGCGTGACGAAGATGCCGCTGCCGACCAGGCGCTCGATGCTGGCGCGCGTCGCGGCCTCGCCGAACGGCGAGACCGCAATCAACAGTTCGAGCGGAATGTCGCGGCCGATCGCGGCGGCAAGCTGCGCGGTCTCGCGCCCATGCTCGAGCAGGTCGAGCCGCGCCAGCAGGATTTCGTTGAGCGTGACGGGAATGGCGGTGGCGTCGGCCGTGCCGGGCGAGGCGTCCTCCATCGCCTGCAGGCTGCGCGCCAGTTCCTCGGCGAAGATCGGAATGCCGTCCGAGCGCGTCACGATCGCATCGACCACGCTGGTCGGCATCCTGTGCTCGGCGGCAATGCTGTTGACCAGCCGCCTGATCTCGTCCGGCTGCAGTCGCACAGCTCGCAGGACGCTCGCGCCGGACTGCTCGGCCCATTGCGGCGTCTGTTCCGGCCGCATGGTCGCAACCAGCAGCATCGGAAGGCCGCGGATCAGCCCCGCGAGCCGCTCCAGCCATTCGTTGGTCGACGGATCCGCCCAGTGCACGTCCTCGATCACGATGACCGGACTCTCGCGCGAGATCGCCTCGACGATGTCGAGCAGCGCCTCGATGGTACGCGCGCGGATTTCCGCGGGCGCGAGCCGCAGCAGCAGCCTGCGGTCGCTGCTCTCATGGCGCAAGAGCTCGGCGATCAGCGCCAGCCGTTCGGGCGTGGCATGGCCGAGACGGCGCAGCAATGCATCGAGCCTGTCGAGCTGGCGCGCATCGGCGTCGGGCGCCTCGACGCGAGTCAGATAGTCCAGGTAGTGGGCGACGGGGTGGAACGGCCGGTTGGTGTGGATCGGCGAGCATTGCAGCACCACGCGCTGCTCCGGCCTGATCTCGAGCCGGCGATGCATTTCCTCGATCAGGCGCGACTTGCCGATGCCGGCCTCGCCGGCGATGACGACGATCTGGCCCTGTCCGAGCAGGGCGGCGGTGGCGAAATCGACCAGACGCGCGATCTCGTTTTCGCGGCTGATCATCGGCAGGCTGCTCGCGCCATGCACGGCCTCGAAGCGGCTCGCGCCGCGCTGTTCGCCGAGCACGCGATAGGCCGTGACCGGGGCGTCGAAACCCTTGAGGTTTCGCGTCGTCAGATTTTCCAGACGGAACTGGCCGCCGATGATTTTTGCGGTGGCCTCCGCGATCAGCACCTCGCCGGCCGCGGCCTCGCCCTGCAGCCGTGCCGCGAGGTTGGGCGCTTCGCCGACCAGCGAGTGTTTCTCGACCGCGGCATCGCCGACGAGATCGCCGGCGACGACCATCCCTGTGGCGATTCCGATCCGCACTTCGAGCCGGTCGCCCTTCGGCGTCACCAGCTTGCCGATCTGCTCCGCGAGCATCAGTCCGGTGGCGACCGCGCGCGCCGCGTCGTCCTCGCGCGCCCGCGGATAGCCGAAGGTCGCGAGCACGCCGTCGCCGACATAGCGCAGCACGTGGCCGCCATAGCTCTCGATCAGGGTGGCGCAGATGTCCTTGTAGCTGGTGAGCAGCTCCAGCACGATCTCGGGATCGAAATCGGAAGACAGTTTGGTGTAGCCGACGAGGTCGCAAAACAGCGTCGTGACCTGGCGCCGCTCGGCGATCGCCACCGGTCGTGACGCGGCGGCCGGCGGGCGCGGGGCAGGCGGCTTCTCTTTCGGCTCGGGCCGCAGCACCGGCTCGGCGGCGGCGAGCTTTGCGATGGCGTCGAGCAGGCGGCGGCGATGGCCCACCGAATTGACGCCGAGCTCGACCAGATCGGTCGAGGTCAGGTGCGGCAGATTGCCGGCGTCGATGTCGTTGTCGAGGAACGCCTGCAGATAGCCGGACAGCCCGAGCTGCTCCAGCCACCCGCTGACAAAATCCGCGTCCACTCTGCTCGGTTCGGACATCATTCTTTTTACGGCTTGCCGTCCTCGTAGACGATCGGCTGCTTGAGCGCGTCCGCCACCTTCGGCGGCCAGCTGACCGGTTTCGGTTTTTGGCCCGGATAGGGCGAGATCATCTGCTCGAAGCGGAAGAAGGTGTCCGGATCGTATTTGGTCTTGACCCCGATCAGCGCGTCCAGCGCCTTGCCCCAATAGTGCTTGCGATAGTCAGGCACGTCGGTCTTCGGATAGTTCGGGTAGATGTGGCCGTTCCACATCGGTTCCATCAGCTTGCACCAGTCCTTCAGATATTTGTGCGCGGCCTTCTTGTCGTCGTCGGGATAGTAGAAGATGTCAAGCGCCGTGCAGAACGCGCAGTCGCGGTGGATGAAGGCGCTGTCTTCCAGCGGATATTCGTTGATCTTGCCGCCATAGACCTCGAAATAGAGATACGACCATTTGTTCGGGCTGGTGACGAAATGGTCGAGGATCTTCTGCCACTCGGCCAGCGTGAGGTCGCGCGCGACATTGCGCGCCTGCTTGTCTTCCGGCGGCTGGCCCTTTTTCTCGAAGGGAATGTAGGGAATGTCGTAGGGGTGGTTCAGCAGCATGTTGTCGATCTTGATGAAGGCCTCGAAGGCCTCATACTGGAAATGCGCGCCCTTGAGCTTGCTTGATCGGCGCGATCGCGGCCTTGCCGGCCTTCTCGGTCCCGACATAGAGCCCGCGCACCACGAGCTGCGGCACCGCCCTCGCGCCCTTTTTGGGCGGCTGATAGCAGACCGCGATCTGGATGTTGAATTCCGGCGGCGCGGTTCGGAAGAAATCCTTCTGGATCGCCATCATCGCCTCGGACGCGATCTCGCGCTCGGCGGCCGTCGAGAGCGGCCACAGGATCGACCAGCCATAGACCTTGTCGAGTTTCTGGATCTTGTATTCGGCGTTGAGCAGCACGCCGAAATTGCCGCCGGTGCCGCCGCGAACCGCCCAGAACAGATCGCTGTTGACCGTAGGGCTGGCGGTGACGGTGCGGCCGTTGGCCAGCATCATGCGGAAGCTCGTCACGTTGTCGCTATGCATGCCGAAGGTGCGCGAGGTGAACCCGTAGCCTCCGCCCTGCATGAAGCCGCCCATGCGGACGTCGTCGCACTCGCCCGCCGGCAGATGCACGCCGCGTGCATCCAGCGCGGCGTTCATCTTGCCGAAGGCGGTGCCGCAGCTCACGGTGGCGGTCAGCTTCCCGGCATCGATCGCGACGTCGTCGAGTTCCTTCAGATCGATGACGAGCGTGCCGGTGCCGCCGGAATAGCCCGCCGTGGTGTGGCCTCCCGATCGCAAGGTGACGGGAATTTTGAACTCGCGGCCGAGCTCCAGCGCAATCCGCACGTCCTTCTCGGCCTCGCACTGGATGATCAGGTCGGGGTGGGGATTGAAAAAGACGTTCCAGATTCGCCTGGCTTTTTCGTAGGCGATGTCGCCGGGCACCACGATGTTGCCGAGCAGTTCGGCCTGGGCCTGCTCCAGCCGCTTGATCGGGATGCGGTGCTTCCTGGCAATCTTGTGCCCGTGCTTGCGGATGCGAGCCTGGATTTCGTCGTCCAGCAAACGGCGATGCGAAAGGCGATGCGGCATCTTGCTACCCCAATGAAAGGTTACACCCGGTGGTTGCAGGTTCCCCCCGTCCGCCGTGGGTACAACCTACTCATAGCCGGTTTTTGCGACAGCAGGAACGGGGCCATCAGCGATATCTGTTTGCACCCATTGACTAATACGCTGTCATAATGACCCACGGAGGGCGATTGGCGCTTTCCGTGGATGCGCCTGCTATGGGAGAGCAGGCGCGATCCATTTTTGCGAGGGTTCCCATGCGCGCGGCCATATTCCGGAACGGCGAGATCGTCGTCGATCAGATGGGTGCAGCCGACGCCCGCAAGCGGGCAGGCGCTGGTCAGGACGCTCGCCTGCGGCATCTGCGGGTCCGACCTGCATGCTCGCAAACATGCCCACCGCATGGTGGAGATGGCCAAATATGTGGGCAGGAAGCCGATGGACCTGTCGCGGGACGTGGTGTTCGGCCATGAGTTCTGCTGCGAGGTGCTGGATTATGGTCCGGACACGCCGCGGCGGCTCAAGCCGGGCACGCTTGTCTGCTCGCTGCCGGCGCTGGTGACGCCGACCGGCCCGTCCGGCATCGGCTATTCCAACGACAATGTCGGCGGTTATGCGGAAGCGATGCTGCTCAGCGAGTCCCTGCTGCTGGAGGTGCCGAACGGGCTGTCGGCCGAGCACGCGGCGCTGACCGAGCCGCTCGCGGTCGGCGTCCATGCCGTGGCCAAGGCCGACATCAGGGGCGGCGAAGTGCCGCTGGTGATCGGCTGCGGGCCGGTTGGGCTGGCCGTGATCGCCGCGTTGCGGATCAAGGGCCTGCATCCGATCATCGCCGCCGACTATTCGCCGGCGCGCCGGGCGCGTGCCGAAAGGATGGGCGCCGATGTGGTTGTCGACCCCGCCCGCGCGCAGCCTTATGCGACCTGGGCCGAGCATGCCGCGATGTCGACTGAAGAGAAGGCGGCGCGGCCGGCGTTCCAGGCGCATCTTGCCGCGTTGAAGCCGGCCCTGATCTTCGAATGCGTCGGCGTGCCCGGCCTGTTGCAGCAGGTGTTCGAGGGCGCGCCGCGCGATGCCCGCATCGTCGTGGTCGGCGTCTGCATGGAGAGCGACCGCAACGAGCCGATGCTCGGCATCATGAAGGAGCTCAACGTGCAATATGTGCTGGGCTACACGCCGGAGGAATTCGCAGGTTCGCTGCGTTTGCTGGCGGAAGGCGAGGTCGACGCGCCTGCGCTGGTCACCGGCAAGGTCGGGCTTTCCGGCGTCGCGCAGGCCTTCGACGATCTCGCCAATCCGGAAGCGCACACCAAGATCATCGTCGAGCCGTGGCGGTGATCGCGGGATTCCGACCGCCCCCCGGTGCTGGCCCATCAGCGCTTTGTCGCCGATCGTGCCTCCTTTGCGGGCCTCTCCTTGCGCGAGCGCTTCCAGCGCATCCACGACACCAATCTCTGGGGCGCGGCCGAATCCGTGTCCGGACTCGGCTCGGAAATCGACGCGACCGCGGTGCTGCGCGCCGAATTGCCTGCTTTGCTGCGGCGGCTCGGCGTGCGCACGCTGCTCGATGCCCCCTGCGGCGACGGCGGCTGGATCGCGAGCGCCGATCTCGGCGTGCGCGTCACCGGCGTCGATGTCGTGCCCGATTTGATCGCGGCGTTGCAACGGCGCGGCGATGTCGATCGCGATTACCTGCTGGCCGACATCACCTGCGATCCCCTGCCGGCCGCCGATGCCATCCTGTGCCGCGATTGCCTGGTGCATTTCTCCTTTGCCAATATCGCCCGCGCGGTCGAGAATTTCCGCCGCAGCGGGGCGACCTGGCTGATCACGACGACGTTTCCGGAATGGCAGACCAATCATCGACTGCGAGGACGGCGACTGGCGTGCGCTCAATTTCGAGCGGGCGCCGTTTGCGTGGGGCGCGCCTGCCGAACTGCTCAACGAGAACTGCATGGAGGCCGGCGGCGGCTGGCGCGACAAGAGTCTGGGCGTGTGGCGTCTCGCTGATATCGCGACATCCTGTAAGAATAACGACAACAGATCGGGAGGAACCATGATCACACTCACCGCAAAGGACGTGCTGCCCGAGGACGGCGCGCGCGGCGCGCTTGTCGGCCGGGTCTGGCTGCCGCAGGCGCAGGGACCCGCGGTCGTCGCTGATCCGCGGCGACGGCGTGTTCGATGTCAGCGCGCGGTTTTCGACCGTGAGCGCGCTCTGCGAGGAGAGCGATCCCGCGAGCGCGCTGCAGAGCGTCAAAGGCGAGCGCATCGGCGATCTCGACGCCATTCTCGCCAACACGCCGCCCGACAGCCGCGACCCGACCAAGCCGTGGCTGCTCGCGCCGGTCGATCTGCAGGTGCTGAAGGCCGCCGGCGTCACCTTTGCGATCTCGATGCTGGAGCGCGTGATCGAGGAGCGCGCGCGCGGCAATCCGGCCTCGGCCGAGGCGATCCGCAAGGAGGTCACGCGCCTGGTCGGCGACGATCTGTCGAAGCTGAAGCCCGGCTCGCCCGAGGCCAGCGAAGCTCAAGCAGGTGCTGATCGATCAGAACGCCTGGAGCCAGTATCTCGAAGTCGGCATCGGTCCCGACGCCGAGGTCTTCACCAAGGCGCCGGTGCTGTCGTCGGTCGGGATCAGGCATGGACGCCGGCCTGCATCCGAAATCGACCTGGAACAATCCGGAGCCGGAGGTCGTGCTGGTCGTGTCGAGCAAGGGCAGGATCGTCGGCGCCGCGCTCGGCAACGACGTCAATCTGCGCGACTTCGAGGGCCGCTCGGCGCTGCTGCTGTCGAAGGCCAAGGACAACAACGCCTCCTGCGCCATCGGCCCGCTGCTGCGGCTGTTCGACGCGAGCTTCTCGCTCGACGATGTCAGGCGCATGGATGTCGCGCTGAACGTCAAGGGCGCGGACGGCTTCGTGCTCGACGGCCATTCCTCGATCGGCAAGATCAGCCGCGATCCCAGCGATCTCGTGGCGCAGACCATCGGCAAGGATCATCAGTATCCCGACGGCTTCGCGCTGTTCCTCGGCACCATGTTCGCGCCGGTGAAGGACCGCGACACGCCGGGGCAGGGATTCACCCACAAGCGCGACGACATCGTCACCATCTCGGCGCCGCAGCTCGGCAAGCTCGTCAACCGCATGCGCTCCAGCCATGATTGCGAGCCGTGGACGCTTCGGCGTCGGTGCGCTGATGAAGAATTTGGCGCAGCGCAAGCTGCTATAGAAGTAAGAGCATGCGGGTTTGCATCATCACGGGAGGCGGATCGGGAATCGGCGCCGCGGTCGCGCGCCGGCTTGCCGGCAAAGACCAATGCCTGATGCTGCACGGGCAGGGCGCCGACGAGGCCGGCCTTGCGCGGCTGAAGGCGGTGGCGGCGGAATGCGAACGCGCAGGCGCGAAGGTGGCGTGTCGCGACCGGCGATCTTGCGAAGGCGGGCACGGCGACCGAGCTTGTGAAAGCGACGCGCGAAAAATTCGGCGCGATCGATGCGATCGTGCATGCCGCGGGCTTTGCCGACCGGCGCAGCTTTGCATCGCTCCCGCGCGAAGGACTGGAGCGCGCCTTCGCGGTGATGGCCCTGGCCTTTCATGAGCTCACGACCGCGGCGATGACCGATATCGCGCGCGACAGAGCGGGCCGCGTGGTCGCGATCTCCAGTTTCGGCGCGCATCGCTTCGTGCCCGACGGCACCTTTCCTGCGTCGGCGTCGGCCAAGGCCGCGCTCGAAGTGCTGGTGAAGTCGCTCGCGATCGAGCTGGCGCCATCGGGCGCCACCGCCAACATCGTGATGCCCGGCTATACGCGGAAGGATCCCGGCCTGTTCGGCGCGCTCGATGCCAAGGCGTGGGAGGCGGTGGCGAAGGCCAATCCGCAAGCGCGGCTGGCGGAGCCGGACGAGGTGGCCGCAATGGTCGCATTCCTGCTATCGAAGGAAGCGGGCCACGTCACCGGCGCGCTGCTGCCGGTCGATGGCGGACTGACATTGATGTAGGGAAGATCGCGATGGCGGATAACGAAAACAAAATCGATGTCGTCGTGCTCGGCGCCGGCATTGTCGGCGTATCGGCCGCCTACGCCGCGCGGCAACGCGGGCTGTCGGTGATCGTGGTCGACCGCCGCGAGCCCGGCAGCGAGACGTCATACGGAAATGCCGGCATTCTCTCCTCCGGCTCGATCTTTCCGCTCAACCAGCCCTCGCTGTTCGGCAATCTGCCGAAATATCTGAGCAACCGCCACGCCGCGTTGCGCTGGAGCCCGAGCTGGGTGCTGCGCCATCCCGACTGGGTCGCGCGTTTTCTGGCGAGTGCGCGCGCTTCGCAAACCAGGCCGCGCGCGCTCGCGCTGCAAGGCCTGATCGATGCGTCGCTCGAAACTGCATCGCGACTGGATCGTGCGCGCCGGCGCGCCCGAGCGCATCCGCGAGACCGGCTGGCTCAAGGCCTGGCGCAGCGACAACCTCGCCGCGGCGAAAGCCGATCAGGATGCGCTGACCGCATACGGCATCAAGAGCGAACTGCTCGACCGTCAGGCGATCTCCGCGCTGGAGCCGAACATCCTGCCGGTCTACAGCGTCGGCCTGCTTCACACCCAGACCGCGTCGGTGGATTCGCCGGGCAATGTGGTGAAGGCTTACGCGAAGATGTTGTCGGGCAGCGGCGGCGAGGTGCGGCGCGCCGAGATCAGATCGATCGCGCCTGACGGCGACGGCTGGCGCGTCGTGCTGTCGGACGGTGAACTTCGCGCGCGCCATGTCGTGGTCGCGCTCGGGCCGTGGTCGGCCGATTTGCTGCGGCCGCTCGGCTATCGCGTGCCGCTCGCCACCGAGCGCGGCTATCATCGCGAGTACAGGCCGAACCCGTCGCGGAAATTGCTGCGCCCGATCCACGACGCCGAGAACGCGTTCCTGATGACGCCGATGGAGAACGGCATTCGCGTCACCTCGGGTGTCGAGCTGACCGATCGTGAGGCGCCCTCCAATTTCGCGCAGATCGACACGGTCGAGCCGCTGGCGCGCGGCGTCGTCGAATTCGGCGAGCAGGTCGGCGACACCTGGCGCGGCGCGCGGCCGACCTTGCCGGACAGTCTGCCGATGATCGGGCCTGCGCCGCGGCATCGCAATCTCTGGCTTGCCTTCGGCAACCAGCACATCGGCTTCACCACCGGGCCGGCGACGGGCGAGGCGATCGCCGCGATGATTGCGGGCAGCCCGCCGCCGTTCGATGTCGCGGCGTTCGCGCCGGGGCGGTACATCTGAAGGGCGCGTCTGATCGCGTGATCCGCGATCGAGCCGCATCGGAGTAGACTCCCTCCCCCCTTGCGGGGGAGGGTTGGGGAGGGGGGTAAGCTTCAGGCGCGGTGCTCGTGATACCCCCACCCCTGACCCCTCCCCGCAACCGCCTTCGCCCGAAGGCGCGCTTCGGCGGACAAGAGGGAGAGGAACAGAGCGGTGCTCGCGGAGATCGATTGCCATGCACTACGTTTGGGACTTCGCGATCCTCGGCAAGTACAGCCATCTGTTCTGGCTCGGGCTGGCCTTCACCATCCTCTACACCATCGGCACCATCTTTCTCGGCACCGTCATCGGCCTCGTCGTCGGGCCTGTTGCGGCTCGGCCGCTTCCGCGTCATCGACTGGCTGCTGGTCGCCTATATCGAGCTGTTCCGCTGCACGCCGCTGCTGGTGCAGATCATCTGGTTCTATTACGCCTTCCCGGTCCTGCTCGGCATCAACATCCCCGCCCATGTCGCCGCCGTCAGCGTGCTCTCGCTCTATGGCGGCGCGTTCTATGCCGAGATCGTGCGCGGCAGCGTCGAGAGCGTGCCGCGCGGCCAGTGGGACGCGGCGCGCGCGCTCGGTTTGCGACAATGGCGCCTGCTGCGGCTGGTGATCCTGCCGCAGGCGCTGAAGCCGATGATGGCGCCCTACGTCAACCAGTCGGTGACGCAGCTGAAGAACACCTCGCTGGTGTCGGTCATCGCCGTGCCCGATCTCGTCTACAACGCGACCCTGATCAACGCCGACACCTACCGGCCGCTCGAGGTCTACACCGTCGTCGCGCTGATCTATTTCGCGATCCTGTTTCCGGCGACGCTGGTCGCGCGCCGGCTCGAGCGCGGCATGACGTATGACCGGGCGTGAGGCCAGGTCCAACTCGTCATGCGCGGGCTTGACCCGCGCATCCATCGAAAGGATTCTTTCGTGAGTGATGGATTGCCGGGTCAAGCCCGGCAATGACGGTTCATCGTCAGATATTCAACTCCACCGGCACGTCCTCCGGCTTGACGCCCGACTGCGACATGCCCTTGACGAACCATTCGCGCATCTGGCCGATGCCTCTGGTGTAGTCGACCCACACCGAGAGGAAATCGCGCCAGCGCTTGTCGCTCTCGCGCCGCACCGCCATGGCGCTGGGAATGGCGACCGAAGGCGATTGCAGGATCTTGTAGCTGCCGAGGCTCGGGTTCTTGGCGATCGCGGTCAGCCCCAGCACCAGCGCGTTGACCACGCAATCGACGCGGCCGGAGGCCATCTGCAGCATCACGTCGTCGCGCGTCTTCAGCGAGGTGATGGTGGCGTTCGGCGCAAAGCGCCGCGCCACCGTCTCGTTGGCGGAGCCGACGTCGACGGCGATCTTCACCTCCGGCTTGTTGATGTCGGCCCAGGTCTTCGCCTCCAGCCCCTTCCGCAGCATGGCGCCGAACGGATGCGGAAACACCAGATGGGTGAAGTCGACCACCAGCGCGCGCTGCGGCGTCGGATTGAGCGCAAAGCCGAGATCGATCTTGTTGGATTGCAGATCGAGGATCGAGTTGCCGTAGGTGGATTCGGTGAACTCCAGCTTGACGTCGAGCAGCTTGGCGATGTCGTTGGCCATGTCGATGCACATGCCCGACCAGGTGCCGGCGGCGAGGTCCTTGTTGAAATAGGGCAGCTCGCCCGGCAGCACGGCGATGCGCAGCACCTTTGCAACGCGGATGTTGTCCAGCGTGTTGTCGGAGCCGGCTTGCGCCGAGGCGGGAGTGACCAGCGCCGAGGTCAGCGCGGCGCCGCTGCCGATCGCCAGCGCGTAGCGCAGCGCCTCGCGGCGATCCTCGGAAATTTTCACGTCATCTGACTGGTCCACGCGCGCCTCCTGCTTTCGGTTTTGACAAAGCCTATCGTGCGCGCCTGAGCGCAGCAAGGGCGCCTCTCATTTCGGCCCGACGCGCATCGCCGGCGGCAGCGATGCCGGCAACTTGCCCGCGCCCTGCAGTGCCGCCTGCATCGCCACGATGTAGCCGTAGGGGCCGAGGCCGGCGATCACGGCCTTCACCGCCGCCGACAGTTTCGAATGCCGATGCAGTTCGTCCCGCGCGTGAATGTTGGAGATGTGCACCTCGAAGATCGGGCCCTCGAAAATCTTCATGGCGTCGAACATCGCAATCGAGGTGAAGGAGTAGGCGGCGGGATTGATGATCAGCGCGTCGGCCTTGCTGCGCGCCGACTGGATCAGGTCGACCAGCTCGCCCTCGTGGTTGGACTGATGGAACGACAGCTCGGCGCCGGCGAATTTGGCGAACTCCTCGCAAGCTCGCCTTGATCGCATCCAGCGTGGTCGAGCCGTAGATGTGCGGCTCGCGGATGCCCAGCATGTTCAGGTTCGGGCCGTTGAGGATCATGATGCGCATGCGGGGTGTCCTTTGTGGGGGAGGGCGGTGGGGTATGGTCGCGGGAGCGCGAAGTCATGTCAATTCGTCATTGCGAGGAGCCAGCGGGTCGCGCGAATGCGCGACCCGATGACAGGCTCCGCGACGATGGTCGATTCCGGAGCTCGTCGCTTCGCGGAGCGAATCTCGGACTGGCTATCGGCTTCGCTCGCAATGACGAAGTCTACACCGGCAGCGCGATCGAATACTTCACCTGGCTCAGCGCAAAACTCGACTCGATCGAGGCGATGCCGTCGAGCCGCGTCAGCTTGGTCTTCAGGAACGCCTCGTAGGACGAGAGATCGGCGGCGACGACGCGCAGCAGATAGTCGCGATTGCCGGTCATCAGATAGCACTCCAGCACCTCGTCCCATTTCGAGATCGCGCGCTCGAAGCGGTTGAGGTCCTCCTCCTTCTGCCGCGCGAGCTTGATCGAGATGAAGACGGAGACATGCAGCCCCAGCGATTTCTGGTCGACGCTCGCGATGTAGCGCGTGATGACGCCGCGCTCTTCCAGCAGCTTCACCCGGCGATGGCAGGGCGAGACCGACAGCCCGACCTTGTCGGCCAGTTCGGCCATGGTGATGCGGCCGTCGGATTGCAGCAAGGCGAGGATTTTGCGGTCGATGGCGTCGAGGTCGGTCATTGGGATGAAATCCGATAAAATGGCATCTGATTGGGAATATATCCCAATATTGGCAGGTATGGCGCGAAAATTTGAGATATTTCGAGGCGGCCGGCAGGATTAGAATTTGCGCGCCAGCCAAGGTCCGGAGGAACGCCATGGCGATCGATCCCGCTCGTCTCGAAATGCTGTCCGCGTTGACGCGGAAAGTGCTGTGGCTGTCGTCATGGACCATCCATCACGCCAACCACATCCGCGCAGAACAGCGACGGCCTGAAGGTCGGCGGCCATCAGGCCTCCTCCGCCTCGCTCGCGACCATCATGTCGGCGCTGTATTTCCACGTGCTGCGGCCCGAGGACCGCGTCGCGGTGAAGCCGCATGCGAGCCCGGTGTTCCACGCCATCCAGTATCTGTTCGGCCGCCAGACCCGCGACAAGCTGGAGAATTTCCGCGGCTACAAGGGCGCGCAGTCCTATCCCTCGCGCACCAAGGACACCGACGACGTCGATTTCTCCACCGGCTCGGTCGGCCTCGGCGTGGCGCAGACGCTGTTCGCCTCGCTGGTGCAGGACTACGTCAAGGCGCATGGCTGGATGAAGGATCGCCGCGAGGGGCGGATGATCGCGCTGGTCGGCGACGCCGAGATGGACGAGGGCAACATCTTCGAGGCGCTGCTGGAGGGCTGGAAGCACGGCCTGCGCAACACCTGGTGGGTGGTCGACTACAACCGGCAGTCGCTCGATGCCGTCGTGCGCGAAGGCCTCTGGGAAAAATTCGAGTCCATGTTCCGCAATTTCGGCTGGGACGTGGTGATCGTGAAATACGGCACCCTGATGCGGCAGGCCTTTGCCGAGCCCGGCGGCGAGGCGCTGCGGCGCTGGATCGATAATTGCCCGAACCAGATGTATGCCGCGCTCTGCTTCCAGGGCGGCGCCGCCTTCCGCAAGCATCTGCATGACGATATCGGCGACCAGGGCGAGGTGACCGCGCTGATCGATCGCCGCAGCGACGACGAACTGCTGGCGCTGATGTCCAATCTCGGCGGACACGACATGGCGAGCATGCTCGAGGCGTTCGAAGTCGATCGATCACGATCGCCCGGTCTGCTTCATCGCCTACACCATCAAGGGCGTCGGCCTGCCGATGCAGGGCCACAAGGACAATCACGCCGGCCTGATGACGCCGGCGCAGATGGAGAAGTGGCGCGCCAACCAGAACATCCGGCCCGGCCATGAGTGGGACAAGTTCGAAGGCTTGCAGGATGAGGCCGCGCTGAAGGCGTTCCTCGCCGAGGTGCCCTTCAATCGCGAGGGCGTGCGCCGGCTCGATGCGCCCGTCGATCGAGGTGCCGCGGCAGCTCGAGTTCAAGCCGGCCGCGCAGATGTCGACGCAGCAGGGCTTTGGCCTGATCCTGAACGAGATCGCGCGCGGCGACACCGAGTTGGCCGAACGCATCGTGACGACGTCGCCCGACGTCACCGTCTCGACCAATCTCGGCGCCTGGGTCAACCGCCGCGGGCTGTTCGCGAAGGCCGAAAATCACGACCTGTTCCGGCAGGAGAAGATTCCCTCGACCTTCAACTGGGATTTCTCGCCCAAGGGCCAGCATCTGGAGCTCGGCATCGCCGAGATGAACCTGTTCATCATGCTGTCCGCGCTCGGGCTGTCGCACCAGATCAATGGCGCGCGGCTGTTGCCGGTCGGCACGCTCTACGATCCCTTCATCGAGCGCGGCCTCGATGCGCTCAACTACGCCTGCTACCAGGATGCGCGCTTCATGCTGGCGGCGACGCCCTCGGGCATCACGCTGGCGCCGGAAGGCGGCGCGCATCAGTCGATCGCGACGCCGCTGATCGGCATGGCGCAGGACGGGCTCGCCTCGTTCGAGCCGGCCTTCGTCGACGAGCTCGCCGTGATCATGCGCTGGCGGTTTCGAGCACATGCAAGCCGCGGCGGGCGAGGGCGGTTCGGTCTATTTGCGGCTGTCGACGCGGAGCATCGACCAGGTGCAGCGGATCATGACGCCCGATTTGCAGCACGACATCACCGAAGGCGCGTACTGGCTGCGCAAGCCGGGCCGAATGCGGAAGTGATCGTGGCCTATACCGGCGCGGTCGCGCCGGAAGCGATCGAGGCGGTCGGCTTCATCGGCGAGAGCCGGCGCGACATCGGGCTGCTCGCGATCACCTCGGTCGACCGGCTGCATGCGGGCTGGACCGCGGCGCGGCAGCTGCGCCGCGACCGCCGCGGCGTGCAGCATCTGAGCCATATCGAGAAGCTGCTGGCGCCGTTGCCGCGCGATTGCGGCATCGTCACCGTGATCGACGGCCATCCGGCGGCGCTGGGCTGGCTCGGCAGCGTGCGCGGCCATCGCGTCGAGGCGCTCGGCGTCGAGCATTTCGGCCAGACCGGCACCATCGCCGACCTCTATCGCCACTACGGCATCGACGCCAACGCCATCATCGATGCGGCGGAAAGCCTCACCTCGGGCGCGCCGGTGCTGCACCGGAAGATGGCGGTGTGACGGCGATTGCTGTCGTCCCCGCGAACGCGGGGACCCATAACCCCAGGAAGCAGTTATCGCGCGGTACTGGCAGCGAGTGATCGGAGAATTCCGCGGTATGGGTCCCGGCTCTGGCGCTATCGCTCGGCCGGGACGACAGGGTGAGAGCTTGCCACCCTCGCTCCTCCGTCCTTATATCCAGTGCCCGCTGCAAGCCAGCGCCCCGCATATGGCGGGTTCCAATTGCCCCGGCTTTCGTGCAAGGATAGTTGCCGAACGCTTCCCGTTCCCCCTCCATACGCCCCTGCAATGAATGAGGTTTTCGATGGTCAATCGTATGCAATTCTACATCGACGGCGCCTGGGTCGATCCGGTCGTCAAGAAGTCCACCCCCGTCGTCAATCCGGCGACGGAAGAGCCGATGTATGAGATCGCGCTCGGCTCCAAGGCCGACGTCGACAAGGCGGTCGCCGCCGCCAAGCGCGCCTTCGAGACCTTTTCGCAGACCAGCCGCGAGGAGCGCGTCGCGCTGCTCGACCAAGATCATCGACATCTACAAGGGCCGCATGAAGGAGATCGGCGCCGCCGTCTCCGACGAGATGGGCGCGCCGCTGCCGATGGCGGAGAAGCTGCAGGCCGGCGCCGGCCTCGGCCATCTCATGAACACCCTCGAAGTGCTCAAGAACTACGAGTTCGAGGAGACCATGGGCACCGCCGTGGTGGTGCGCGAGCCGGTCGGCGTGATCGGCATGATCACCCCCTGGAACTGGCCGCTCAACCAGATCGCCTGCAAGGTCGCGCCCGCGCTCGCCGCCGGCTGCACCATGATCCTCAAGCCATCGCGAGTTCACCCCGACCTCGGCGCTGATCTTCGCCGAAATCCTGCATGAAGCCGGCGTGCCGAAGGGCGTGTTCAACCTGCTCAACGGCCTCGGCCCCGAAGTCGGCGCCGCCATGAGCGAGCATCCCGACATCGACATGATCTCGTTCACCGGCTCGACCCGCGCCGGCGTCGATGTGGCCAAGCGCGCCGCGCCGACCGTGAAGCGCGTCAGCCAGGAACTCGGCGGCAAGTCGCCGAACGTCATCCTCGAAGGCGCCGACCTGACCAAGGCGGTGACCGGCGGCGTGATGCACATGTTCAACAACTCCGGCCAGTCCTGCAACGCGCCGTCGCGCATGATCGTGCCGCTGTCGAAGATGAAGGAAGTGGCCGCGATCGCGAAGGGCGTCGCCGAGAAGACCAAGGCGGGCGATCCCCGCGCCGAAGGCACCAACATCGGCCCGGTCGTCAACCGCACGCAGTGGGACAAGATCCAGGCGCTGATCAAGAAGGGCATCGACGAAGGCGCGACCCTGGTTGCCGGCGGTCCGGGCCTGCCCGAGGGCGTCAACAAGGGCTTCTATGTCCGCCCGACCATCTTCGCCGACGTCACCAACGACATGACGATCGCCCGCGAGGAAATCTTCGGACCGGTGCTGACCATCCTCGGCGCCAAGGACGAGGCCGACGCGGTCAAGATCGCCAACGACACGCCCTATGGTCTCGCCGGTTACGTCTCGGCCGACACGGTGGAGAGCGCGCGCAAGGTCGGCCGCAAGATCCGCGCCGGCAACGTCAACCTGCAGGGCGTGCCGAACGATCGCACCGCGCCGTTCGGCGGCTACAAGCAGTCCGGCAACGGCCGCGAGTGGGGCCGCTACGGCCTGGAGGAATATCTCGAGGCCAAGGCGGTCGCGGGCTACAACGCGGCGTAAGCTGTGACGAGATGAAGTAACGACGCCGGGGCGAGCAATCGCTCCGGCGTTTTGTTTTAACGTCGTCATCGCGAACGCGAGGACGCAGCAATCCAGGGCTGTTGTCGACTACGCGTGCGCATGAGGATTCGCGTTGGGTCCCGCGTCCCGCGATGACACGACTATCCCCCCAGCGCGCCCTGCGTGTTGACATAGAGCGCGTAGATCGACTGGCTCGCCGCCATGAACAGGCGGTTGCGCTTCAGTCCGCCGAAGCAGACATTGGCGCAGCGCTCCGGCAGCGCGATGCGGCCGATCGGCGCGCCGTCGGGCGCGAACACCATGACGCCGTCGAGCTTGGGATCGCCCATGCCCCAGCCGCACCAGAGATTGCCGTCGATGTCGCAGCGCATGCCGTCGGGCGTGCCCGGGCCGGCATCGATATGCACGCGCTTGTTGGAGAGTTTGGTGCCGTCGGCGGAGACGTCATAGGCGAGGATCTTGCGGTTCGGCACGCCGCGGGATTCCACGACGTAGAGGATCTTCTCGTCGGGCGAGAAGGCGAGCCCGTTCGGCCCGAGCACGCCTTCGGCGACGATGGTGGCTTTGCCGGTCGCGGCATCGAGCCGATAGACGTTGGGCTCGATCTCGGGCTCGGCCTTGTAGCCTTCGTAATTGCCGAGCAGGCCGAAGATCGGATCGGTGAACCAGATCGAGCCGTCGGATTTCACCACCACGTCGTTCGGCGAGTTCAGCGGCTTGCCGTTGAAGGAGTCGATCAGCACCGTGATCGAGCCGTCGATCTCGGTGCGGGTGACGCGCCGCCCGCCATGCTCGCAGGTGACGAGCCGGCCCTGGCGGTCGCGGGTGTTGCCGTTGGCGAAGTTGGAGGGCTTGCGGAAATTGCTGACCGCGCCGGTTTCCTCCTCCCATTTGATGATGCGCTGGTTCGGAATGTCGCTGCACAAGAGATAGCGCCCGTCGCCGACCCACACCGGGCCTTCGGCCCAGCGCAGGCCCGTGGTGAGCCGTTCCACCGCCGACAGTTTCAGCCAGTATTTCTCGAAGCGCGGATCGAGCGCCTGGATCGCAGGATCGGGATAATAGGTCGCCGGACGCCAGCCCAGGGAGTGTGCGTTTGCATCGGACATTTGCTGTTCTCGTTGTTGCGTTTCCTCGCGGTTTCGGTTTGCTATCACTCGTCAAGCGAATGACCGCAAATCGAGGGACGAAATGCCACGTATTTTGATGACCGGCGCGGCCGGCGGGATCGGCACGAGCTTGCGCAAGCTGCTGCCGCCGATCTATCCGGACCTGCTGCTCAGCGACATCAAGGCGCCGGCCGATCTCGGCAACAACGAGCGGTTCATGAAGGCCGAACTTGTCCGATCCCGCGCAGGTCGAGGCGATCTGCGAGGGCGTCGACGGCATCCTGCATTTCGGCGGCTATTCGGTCGAAGGTCCCTGGGACGACATCCTGCAGTCCAACATCATCGGCGGCTACAATCTGTTCGAGGCGGCGCGCAAGCAGGGCGTCAAGCGCGTGGTGTTCGCCTCGTCGAACCACGCGGTCGGCTTCTATCCGCGCTATCACCGCATCGGCACCGACGTGACCACGCGGCCCGACAGCCGCTACGGCGTCAGCAAGGCGTTCGGCGAAGCGCTCGGCGCGCTCTATGCCGACAAGCACGGCTGAAGGTGACCTGCCTGCGCATCGGCAATTTCGGCGAGATGCCGCTCGATCACCGCCGGCTGTCGATCTGGCTCAAGCCGGAGGACCTGGTGCAGCTCTGCCGGATCGGGCTCGAGCATCCCGACATCCATTTCGAGATTCTCTATGGCGCCTCCGACAACGAGCGCTCCTGGTGGGACAATCACCGCGCCTACGAGCTCGGCTATCGCCCGACCGGCAAGGGCGAGGATTTCCGCGAGCATGCCTTTGCCGAGCAGGCCAAGCTGAAGCCCGATCCGGTCGGCGACTTCTACCAGGGCGGCGCGTTCTGCAGCATGGAGTTTTCACGGCGACAAGAGCCGGATCGTCGAACGCAAGTAACAGTAAGAGAGAACAAAAATGACCGACGGACTTCGCAAGGGACTGGCGAGCTATGGCGATGCGGGGTTCTCGCTGTTCCTGCGCAAGGCCTTCATCAAGGCGATGGGCTATTCCGACGACGCGCTGGACCGGCCGATCGTCGGCATCACCAACACCTATAGCGACTACAATCCCTGCCACGGCAACGTCCCTGACATCATCGAGGCGGCCAAGCGCGGCGTGATGCTGTCGGGCGCGATGCCGTTTGCGTTTCCGACCATCTCGATCCACGAGAGCTTCTCGCATCCGACCTCGATGTATCTGCGCAATCTGATGGCGATGGACACCGAGGAGATGATCCGCGCCCAGCCGATGGACGCGGTCATCGTGATCGGCGGCTGCGACAAGACGCTGCCGGCGCAGATCATGGCCGCGCTCTCGGCCGACCTGCCGACGGTGGTCATTCCGGTCGGTCCGATGGTGGTCGGCCATCACAAGGGCGAGGTGCTGGGCGCCTGCACCGATTGCCGCAGGCTGTGGGCGAAATATCGCGCCGGCGAGATCGACGAGAACGAGATCGAGGCGGTCAGCGGGCGGCTCGCGCCGTCGGTCGGCACCTGCATGGTGATGGGCACGGCCTCGACCATGGCCTGCGTCACCGAGGCGCTCGGTCTGTCGCTGCCGATGAGCGCGACCATTCCGGCGCCGCATGCCGAGCGTTTTCGGCTCGCCGAGGCGAGCGGCAGGGTCGCGGCCGCGATGGCGAAGGCGAAGGGGCCGAAGCCGAGCCAGTTCCTGACCAAGTCCTCGTTCCGCAATGCGCAGGTGGTGATGCAGGCGATCGGCGGCTCGACCAACGGGCTGATCCATCTGACCGCGATGGCCAACCGCACCGCGCACAAGATCGATCTCGAAGCCTTCGACAAGCTCGGCCGCGAGGTGCCGGTGCTGGTCGACCTCAAGCCGTCGGGCGAGCACTATATGGAGCATTTCCATCATGCCGGCGGCGTGCCGAAGCTGATGAAGCAGCTCGGCGATCTCATCGATCTCGACGCGAAGACCATCGAAGGCAAGACGCTGCGCGAGGTCGTCGCTGGTGCGGAGGAGGTGCCCGGTCAGGACGCGATCCGCGACCGCGACAAAATCCGATCAAGCCGGAAGGCTCGATGGCGATCCTGCACGGCAATCTCGCGCCGCGCGGCGCCGTCATCAAGCATGCCGCCGCGAGCCCGAAACTGCTGCAGCACACCGGCCGCGCCGTCGTGTTCGAGTCCGTCGAGGACATGACCTTGCGGGTCGACGATCCCGATCTCGACGTCAAAGCCGACGACGTGCTGGTGCTGCGCAATGCCGGGCCGAAGGGCGCGCCGGGCATGCCGGAGGCCGGCTATCTGCCGATCCCGAAGAAGCTCGGCGCGCGCCGGCGTCAAGGACATGGTGCGGATTTCGGATGCGCGCATGAGCGGCACCGCGTTCGGCACCATCGTGCTGCACATCACGCCGGAATCCGCGGTCGGCGGGCCGCTGGCGCTGGTGCAAGAACGGCGACATGATCCGGCTCGATGTCGCCAAGCGCAGCATCGAGCTTCTGGTCGACGAGGCCGAGCTGAAGAAGCGCCATGCGGCGCTGAAGCCGGCCGCGACGGGAGAATGGGCGCGGCGCGGCTATGGCTGGCTCTTCAACGAGACCATTTTGCAGGCCGACGAGGGCTGCGACTTCGATTTCATGCGCGCGCAAGGGCAAGGGGTAGCCGGTCCATCCGTCATTGCGAGCGACGCGCGAGCGCCGTCTCGAGCCATGAGGCCGCGATGCATTCGCGGGCTTCGTCGCTTCGAGCTCGCGGCTCGCCGCGCTACGCTCCTCGCAATGACGGTGTCGGAAACTCAGCCATCTCGCAGCTGCGTTACGTCTCTCGTTCGATTGACAATCAAACGACCGCGATGGGATGATCAAAGAAAAATCATTTCATCGAGGGGGAGACGATGGCGAGTTTGAACAGGATTCTCGGCGCGGTCCTTGCCGCATCCATTTTCACCGCGGCCAGCGCCGCCGCGCAGGAGGTGAAGCACTATCGCTTCGCCTACGACCAGCCGAAGACGACCGGCTACGGCATCCTCGGCGACATCTTCGCCGACAAGCTCAAGGAATTGAGCAAGGGCACGATGCTGATCGACCAGTATCCGGGCGCGCAGCTCGGGCAGGAGCCGCAGGTCCTGCAACTGGTGAGGGCGGGCGACGTCGAGTTCTGCATCTCGTCCTCGGCCAATGCCGCGACGCTGTCGCCGCAGGCCGGCGTGATGTCGATGCACTTCCTGTTCCGCTCGGAGGCGCATCTGATCAAGGCGATCGCCGATCCGGAAGTGGGCAAGGCGGTGAAGGCGATGATCGCGGAGACCGTGCAGGGCGCGCGCGTGATCGCGCTGTCGACGCTCGGTTTCCGCAACATGTACTCCAAGCGCGAGATCAAGAAGATCGACGACATCAAGGGACTGAAGGTGCGCGTGCAGGCGACGCCGACCGAGGACGTCGACGTTCCCGGCCTATGGCGCGCAGATCGTGCACATGCCGTTCGGCAGCGTCTATACCTCGCTGCAGACCGGCGTGGTCGATGTCGGCGAGAACGGCGTCAACGTCTATCTCGCCAACAAGCACTATGAGGTCGCGCCCGTGCTGTCGATGACCGAGCACGAGGCCAACAACTCGCTGGTCTGGGTCAGCGACAAGACCTGGAACAGCCTGACGCCGGAGCAGCAGGGCTGGGTGCAGGCCGCGGCCGACGAGGTCAACCGCACCCAGCCGGCCAAGGCGCATCGAGCTCGAACATGAGTCGCAGGACAAGCTGAGATCGATCGGGGTGAAGGTCGTCACCGATGTCGACAAATCGGGCTTCGTCGCCATCGCCGATCCCTTGCTCGACAAGCTTGCAAAGGACCTCGGTCCGCATGCGGAAAAGATCAAGAACCTGATCCGGGCGATCAATTAGGCAGGCGTCGGCGTCGTCCCGCGTGCACGCGGGACGGCGTCGGCCTGTCACATCGCCACCGCCCGATGTTCAATTGACAATCCGGCAACCCCAATGGTTTGATCCGGTGCCCACTTTCCGAAGTCCGCGCTACATCGCCGCACCACCTTTTCGCGGACTTCGGAAAGTTATGGGCACCGGCAAATCTACGAATTCTAGTGCCGCTTTCGATCTGAAGTCCCTGAACCCGATTTTGCCGCGCGTAAGTTCAGGGACTTCAGATCGGCGGCACTAGCCAAAATCAAACAGGGGGAAGCCGTGACTTTCAAAGCCAAAATCATTGGCGGATGGCTTGTGGCGGCGGCGACTGCTTGCCGCGAGCGCGAACGCGCAGGACGTCAAGCACTATCGCTTCGCCCACGATCAGCAGCTCAATTCCGGCTACAGCGTCGCCTACGACATCTTTTCCGCGAAGCTGAAGGAATTGAGCAAGGGGACGATGCTGGTCGACCAGTATCCGGGCGCCCAGCTCGGCCAGGAGCCGCAAATCCTGCAACTGGTGAAGGCCGGCGACATCGATTTCGCGATCGTCTCGTCCGCGAACACCTCGACGATCTCGCCGCAGGCCGGCGTGATGTCGCTGCATTTCCTGTTCGCCAACGAGGATCACATCGTCAAGGCGCTCGGCGACCCGAAGGTCTATGCGGCGCATCCGCGACATGATCGACCAGACCACGCAGGGCATCCACGTGATCGGGCTCGGCACCCAGGGCTTCCGCTACATCTACGGCAAGAAGGAAGTCCACAAGGTCGACGACATCAAGAGCGCCAAGATCCGCGTGCAGGCGACCGCGACCGAGGACGCGACCTTTGCGGCCTATGGCGCGCAGACCGTGCACATGCCGTTCGGCAGCGTCTACACCTCGCTGCAGACCGGCGTGGTGGAATTCGCCGAGAACGGCTTCAACGTCTACCTCATCAACAAGCATTACGAAGTCGCGCCGATCATCAACGTGACCGAGCATGAGGCCAACAACGCCCTTGTCTTCATCAGCGACAAGCTGTGGCAGAGCCTCTCCGCCGACCAGAAGAAATGGGTGCAGGCGGCGGCCGACGACGTCAGCGCGCAGGAGCCGAAGCGCGCCTTCGAGCTGGAGCACGCGGCCGCGGGCAAGCTCGAGAAGGTCGGCGTCAAGATCGTCAAGGATGTCGACAAGTCGGGCTTCCGGACGATTTCCGATCCGCTGCTCGACAAGCTCGCGCAAGGACCTCGGGCCGCACGCCGAAAAGATCAAGAACCTGATCCGCGCGGCGAAGTGAAGCGCTTCACCCTCCCCTGGAGGGGAGGGTCGCCTTAGCGAAGCGAACGTCGAGCGGCGTGGGGTGCATCTGCGGCAAGATTCGACCCCACCCCGCTCGCGTCTGCTGCGCTGCGTCGGCGACCCTCCCCTCCAGGGGAGGGTGAAAGCAGCAGCACTCGACGGGGCACCTCGGACGATGGCACTCGCCGACAAACTGGTGTTGCAGCGGCAGCGTCATCTGAAATGGCGGGCGCTCGACCGGCTCGAGACCGTGCTGATGGTCCTGTGCGGCATCCTCTGCTTCGGCTTTTCGATGTCGGTCACCGCCGACATCGTCACCCGCACCATCGGCCATCCCTGGCTGTGGCTGCAGGAAACCACCTCCGCGATGTTCATCTACGCGATCTTCATCGGCGCCGCGGTCGCGACCCGCCGCAACGACCATCTCTATCTGACCGCGATCGCGGAGGCGATGCACGGCCGCTCGCGCCTGATCGTCGAGATCGTGACGCGGCTGATCGTGCTCGCCGTCGCGCTCTGCCTGATCCGCTACGGCTATCTCAATTATCTGCGCGGCTTCGGCTCGTTCCGCCTGCCGTCCGGTCAGCCGATTTCGTATCTCTATTTCATCATCCCGCATATCCGGCGTGCTGATCGCGCTGTTCACGATCGAGCAGATCGTCAACGGCATCGTCAACGGCTTCGAGCATCAGCGAGCCGCCGCAGGAGGACCACGCCAATTCCGCTGCTCGAGACCCGTGGCGGAGCAGGGGATGCAGCCGTGAGCCCGCCCGTCATCCTCGCACTGATGTCGTTCTGCTTCCTGTTCTTCGGCTATCTCGGCGTGCCCGTGCCGTTCGCGCTGCTCGGCGGCGTCTTCATCGGCGCGACGCTTGCCGACGTCTCGCTCGCGGCGATCGTGCAGAAGATCTTCGACGGCGTGCGACTCCGAGGCGCTGCTGGCGATTCCGTTCTTCCTGCTGGTCGGCGAGCTCATGAGCTCGGCCAATGTGGTGGTACGCATCGCCAATCTGTCGGTGTCGCTGGTCGGCCATATCAGGGGCGGGCTGTCGCAGGTCGTGGTCGTGTTCTCGATGTTCTTCTCGGAAATGTCGGGCTCGACCACCGCCGACGTCGCCGTGATGAGCCGCGCGCTCGCCGGACCGATGCGGCGCGAGGGCTACGAGTCCGCCTTCATCGCGGCGATCATCGCCTCCGCCTCGACCATCGCGGCGCTGGTGCCGCCGAGCATCACCGCGGTGGTCTATGGCGCGGTCGGCAACGTCTCGATCGCGGGCCTGTTCATGGCCGGCATCGTGCCGGGCTTCATGATCGGCTTCGGGCTGATGATCTATTGCTATTTCTTCGGTCCTTCCGGCCTGCGCAAGCCGCGCGCGCCGTTCAAGCAGGTGATATTCGCAGCCGGCGACGCCGCGCTGCCGCTGATGATCCCGGTGATCCTGCTCGGCGGCATCCTGACCGGCTGGTTCACGCCGACGGAGGCCGGCGTGGTCGCGGTGATCTGGATCATCCTGGTGGTGATCCCCGCGCTCAACCGCGGCCACATCAGGAAAATCCCCTACGACTTCTGCCTTGCCGGGCTGATCTTCTCGCTGCCGCTGATCACCATCGGCGCCGCCAACGCCTTCGGCTACATGCTGGCCTATCTGCGCGGCGCCATCGTCATCGCCGACTGGATCACCGCGATCGCCGGCAACGATCCGCATCTCATCATGCTGCTGATGGTGCTGCTGTTCACCGTGGTCGGCGACTTCATCGAGCCGGTGCCGACCATCATCATCTTCATGCCGCTGGTGAACGCGCTGACGCAAGCCGGCGACATCAACGGCGTGCATATGGGCGTGGTGCTGATCGCAACGCTGGCCTTCGGCCTGATCACGCCGCCTTATGGGCTGGTGCTGCTGATGGCGTCGAAATTCGTCGGCGTCAGTTTTGCCAAGGCGCTGCGCGCGGCGCTGCCGATCTATGTGGTGTTCCTGATCACCATCTGCTTCACGATCTATTTCCCGAGCGTCGTGCTGTGGATTCCCAAGCACGTCATTCCGGAGTTGGTCGGCTGCTTCAAGTCGCCGGCGGGGACGGGGTATATCTGTCCGAACGGATAACCCTGTCGTCCCGGCCAAGCGAGCGCAGCGAGCGCGAGCCGGGACCCATACCGCGGAGTCCATCAGTGAAGCTCAGTGGTCGAGACCGTTCGCAACAACGACCTCCTGGGGTTATGGGTCCCTGGCTTTCGCAGGGACGACAGTTACTTCCCCTTGCTCGTGAACTTCTTCACCGCGGCCTTGAACTCGTCGGTGTGCATGCAGTCGATGATGCCGTCGCGTTCGGCATCGAGCTGCTGCTCGATCGGCGTGGTCGGCGACCTGATGGATCAGCGCCTTGGTCGCGGCGATGCCTGCGGGCGCGGTCTGCGCCAGCCGCAGCGCGAACTCGCGCGTCGCGGTCTTCAGCTCCGCGGCCGGAACGACCTTGGCGACCAGCCCCCAATCATGGGCCTGCTGCGCGGTAAAACTGTCCTCGCCGAGATAGATCTGCAGCGCGCGGCGCACGCCGACGGTCGCGACCACGCCGACCGTGCCGCCGCCGTCGGGCGAGACGCCGAGCTTGTGGTAGGCCGGCGTGAAGCGGGCGTCTTCGGTGGCGATGCAGAGATCGGCGACAAAGGCGAGCGACATGCCGGCGCCGGCCGCCGAGCCATGCACGCTGGAGAGCACGAGCTTCGGCATCCGCCGCAAGGTCGTGATGAAGGCGTGATAGTGCTTCAGGAGTTCGCCGACCACGGGCGCGATGGTGTCGCTGGCCGCGGCGGCACCGATGGTCTGCAGATCGCCGCCGGCGCAGAAGGCGCGGCCTTCGCCTTCGATGACCAGCACGCGGATGTCGTCGTTGGCCTCGACGTCGGCGGCGAGCGCCTTCGAGCTTTTGCGCGATCGCAAGGTTGATCGAGTTGAAGGCCGCGGGCCGGTTCAGCGTGATGGTCGCGATCGGACCGTCGATGCGGAGCAGCGCGGGATCGTCGGGCTGGGAGACAAAGCTGGTGCGGTCGACATCTGAACCTCCCGGATCTTGTCGTTGCCGGCATTTAATTCGCGTAGGGGCAGGGTGACAATAGCAGGCGAAGGCTGCAAGATAGGCCGCATCAAAAACACAAGGCGGGAGGAGTTCACATGGATACGATGGTCGAACGTCCCGCCACCAGCGTCGATCCGTTCTCGCACGCCTTCCTGGACAATCCCTATCCGCATCACGAAGCGATGCGCGAGGCCGGACCTGCGGTCTGGCTGGAGCACTACGGCATCTGGGCGATGGCGCGGCACCAGGAGGTGCGCGACGCGCTGACGGACTGGCAGACCTATTGTTCCGGCGCGGGCGTGGGCCTGAGCGATTTCCGCAAGGAGACGCCATGGCGGCCGGCGAGCATCATCCTGGAGGCCGATCCGCCCCTGCATACCCGCACCCGCGCGGTGTTGGTGCGCATCCTGTCGCCGGCGGCGATCAACGTGCTGCGCGAACGCCTGACCGCAGGAGGCGGAGGCGCTGGCCGACCGGCTGCTCGACAAACGCGAGTTCGACGGCATCGCCGATCTCGCGGAAGCCTATCCGTTAAAAGTGTTTCCGGACTCGGTCGGGATTTCCGAGGACGGCCGCGAGAATTTGCTGCCCTATGGCAGCATGGTGTTCAACGGTTTTGGACCGCGCAACGACCTCTTCCAGAAGGCGATGGAGTGTGCCGGTCCGGTGCGCGACTGGATCATGTCGAAATGCAGCCGCGCGGCGCTGGCGCCCGACGGCCTCGGCATGCAGATTTTCCAGCGCGGTCGATTCCGGCGAACTGACGGAAGCCGAGGCCGGCATGCTGGTGCGCTCGTTCCTGTCGGCCGGCGTCGACACCACGGTCTATGGCCTCGGCAACGCGCTCTATTGCTTCGCCAAGTATCCGGAGCAATGGAAAATCCTGCGCGAAAATCCGTCGCTGATCCGCGGCGCCTTCGAAGAGGTGCTGCGCTTCGAGGCGCCGGTGCAGACCTTCTTCCGCACCACGACCAAAGACGTCGATGTCGGCGGCGTCAGGCTCGGCGAAGGCGAAAAGGTGCTGCTGTTCCTCGCCGCCGCCAATCGCGATCCGCGCCGCTGGGAGCGGCCGGACGAGTTCGACGTCAAGCGCCGCGCCACCGGGCACATGACCTTCGGCACCGGCATTCACGGCTGCGTCGGGCAAGCGGTGGCGCGGCTGGAGGCGGAGGCGGTCTTCGGCGCGCTGGCCAAGCGCGTCGCTCGCTTTGAGATGACGGCCGAGCCGACGCGGCGGCTGAACAACACGCTGCGCGGTTTTGACACTCTCCCGCTGCGCGTGGTACCGGCCTGAGGCATGACGCAGGGAGTTGTGATTGTCGGCGCCGGCCATGCCGGCTTTCAGGTCGCGGCCTCCTTGCGCCAGTCCGGCTACAAGGATCGCGTCGTCCTCATCAACGACGAGGCGCATCTGCCCTATCAGCGGCCGCCGCTGTCGAAGGCCTATCTGAAAGGCACCGGCGGCCCCGACAGCCTGATGTTCCGGCCGCAGAAATTCTTTGCCGACCAGACCATCGAGCTGATGTCGGATCATGCGGTCGCGATCGATCGCGCCGCGCGCAAGCTGAAGCTCGCCTCCGGCGCGCGCGCTCGACTACGGCCATCTCGTGCTCGCGACCGGCGCGCGCAACCGCCTGCTGGATCTTCCCAACGCCACGCTGCCGAATGTGCGTTACCTGCGCATCCTCGACGACAGCGAGGATTTGCGCGCGCGCCTCGCGGCCTGCAAGCGCGTGGTCGTGATCGGCGCGGGCTTCATCGGCCTGGAGTTCGCCGCCACCGCGCGGATCAAGGGCCTCGAGGTCGACGTGCTCGAGCTCGCCAACCGCGTGATGGCGCGCGCGGTGACCGCGGAAGTCTCGGACTATTTCCAGAAGCGTCATGCCGAAGCCGGCGTGCGCATCCATCTCGGCGTGATGGCGACCGCGATCGAGGCCGACGGCGACAAGGTGACCGGCGTCAGCCTCAGCGACGGCCGGCATATCCCGGCCGACCTCGTCGTGGTCGGCGTCGGCGTCATCCCCAATGTCGAGCTTGCGAAGGACGCGGGGCTGCCGACCGCGTCGGGCATCATCGTCAACGATCGTCTGCTCACGGCAGATCCGAATATTTCGGCGATCGGCGACTGCGCGCTGTTCGACAGCCCGCGCTTCGGCGGCACGCTGCGGCTGGAATCCGTGCAGAACGCCACCGATCAGGCGAAGTGCGTCGCGGCGCGGCTGACCGGCGACGACAAGCCCTATGACGGCCAGCCCTGGTTCTGGAGCGATCAGGGCGACGACAAGCTGCAGATCGCGGGGCTGACCACCGGCTACGACCGCGTGGTGATGCGCGGCGATCCCGCGCAGAAGGCGTTCTCGGCGTTCTGCTATCGCGGCGACAAGCTGCTCGGCATCGAGTCGGTCAACCGCGCCGGCGACCACATGTTCGGCCGCCGCTTCCTGCCGATGGCGCGCGCGTTGCCGCCGGAGAAGGCGGCCGATCCGGCGTTCGATCTCAAGGGTGCGCTGGCCTAGAATATCGGCCAATCGATGCCGCCACTTCCTCGACGCTGGGCATCGAGGGTGCAGCGCCCATCCGTTGCACACAAACGGCGGCTGCGTCATTGCCGTAGGCGAGCGCGGCCATGATCTGATCGGACCCGATCTGATCGAGATGGGCAAGCACGGCCGCGGCGGCGCCAACGAAGCAATCGCCGGCGCCTGTCGTATCGACCGCCTCGACTTTCCTGCCCGCAACGATCCAGCGTATGTCGCCTATCAGCGCCATGACGCCTCGTTTGCCAAGTGTCACGCAGATGATTTGCGCGGGATCGAGCTTGCAATGACCGCGCCGCATCGATGAGTCTGTCGAAATGATCGTCCTCGTGCAGCGCCAGGCCCGTCAGAAATCCCAACTCGGTTTCGTTGAGGATCAGGATATCGACAAGGTCGAGCAATTCATCACTGATCGCTCGCGCCGGCGCCGGGTTGAGAATCGTCGTTGCGCCGGCCGCTCGCGCCCGCGTGAAGAATGCCGAAATCGCAGGCAACGGGAATTTCGAACTGGCTGACGGCGATGTCGCCCTTCGCAAAGCGGACCGCTGCGACGTCCTCCGGAGTCACCAGCCCATTGGCGCCGGGAACGACAACGATGGTGTTGTCGGCATCGGCCAGCGTGATGATCGCGGTGCCCGTATGCGCGCCCGCGGTCTCGCGCACCCAACTCAAGTCCACGCCCTGGCCGGCAAGAAATGCCCGCAACTCCGCGCCGAACGCGTCCTTGCCCAATCGCCCGATCAGCGCCGTCGTCGCGCCGAGCTTGCTCGCGGCGACCGCCTGGTTGGCGCCCTTGCCGCCGGGGAAATACAGAACGTCCTTGCCGACAACGGTCTCGCCGACGCGCGGATGCCGTTCCGCCGTCGCCACCACATCCATGTTGATGCTGCCGGCGACGAAGACGCGGCCCATGCTAAAGCGCTTTTTGTTTGCGCATGATCTCCGCGCAAACGCTCGCGTTTGTCGCGAGGGAAAACCGCTGCACACTTTTCCGGATCATGCGCTAATCCCAAAATTCTTTCTTGCGCCCGACCTGGAACTCCTGCTTGACCGCGTCGATATCGGCCAGCGTCGGCAATCCGGCCTCGTTGCCGAGGCGTTGGATCTTGAAGGCCGATGCCGCGCGCGCAAACTCGAAATGGTCGCGCCAGGCTTTGCCGGGATGGGCCAGATAGGAATAGATGTAGGCGCCGTGGAACACGTCGCCCGCGCCGTTGGTGTCGATCACGCGCTCGGGCGCGATCGGCAGCGCGGGCGTGGTGCGGACCGCGCCGGTCTCGTCGTACCAGAGCAGGCCCTTCTCGCCCATGGTGATGCCGCCGACCCGGCAGCCGCGGCTCTTGAGATAGTCGAGCATCTTTTCCGGCGTCAGGTCCATCTGCTCGCACAGGCGCTCGGCGACGATCGCGACGTCGATGAATTCGAGCAGCTCGTGCGTGTTGGAACGCAGGCCGCCGCCGTCGAGCGAGGTCAGGATGCCGGCCTCGCGGCAAAGCTTCGCGTAGTGGATCGCGGCATCGGGCTGGTGGCCGTCGACATGCAGCGCGCGGCAGCCGCCGAGATTGAGCAGCGGGAAGGGATGGATATGCGCGTCGTCGCGGCAGCGGACGATGGCGCGCTTGCCGTCCTTCGGCATGATGAAGGACAGCGACGAGGCGTTGACCTTGCGCGGGTGGATCGAAATTCCGTACTTCGCGCTCATGTCCCAGAACATGCGCCCGAGCCAGTCGTTGGCGACGGTCGCGATCAGGTCCGGCACGATGCCGAGCTTGGCGCAGCAGAATGCCGCGGTCACCGCGTTGCCGCCGAACGAGACGGCGTAGGCGTCGGCAACATGCTTGTCGTCACCGGTCGGAATATGGTCGGTGATGAAGGTGACGTCGATATAGGTCTGTCCGATGAAGAGGGCCTGCATTAGGTCGTCCGCTTTTGTAGGGTTGTCCTGGCCCCGGCGCTGCTACACTAGCACCGGTTATTTCCGATGTTCGCTGAAATAATTCGCAATGCCGGCGCGTCAACCGCTTGAGAAGAGGGCACTGGCGGAATAGGACCGGGCGCGGCCTTCTAACGGCCGGCTGCCGGGATCGTTCCGGCGCGCGAACATAGACGGAGTTTCCCGTGATAAGCGGTCTCGATCACGTCGTCGTTCTCGTCGAGGATATCGGCAAGGGCGCTGCCGCGTATCAGACGCTGCTCGGCCGCACGCCATCCTGGCGCTACAGCAGCGACGGCGCCGATCGCGTGCTGTTCACGCTCGACAACATCACGCTCGAGCTGGTGGCGCCGAGCGGAGATGGCGCGGCGGGCGATCGCATTCGCGAGGCGATCAAGGCGAGCGGCGAGGGACTTGCCAGCATCTGCTTTGCGACGCCCGATATCGCCAAAATGCATCGCCGGCTCGAGCGCGTGGCGCTGAAGCCGGAGCCGGTTGCCGAGGTCGAGAGCCGCGACGCCGCATCCGGCGCAGCGATGAAATGGAAGCGGACCCGCGCCGCCACCGATCTCACGCGCGGCGTGCGGCTGTTCTTCCTGGAACTGGATGGCGAGCGCCCGCGCTCGCAAGCCTCAGGCGCGGCGCCGATCGTCGGCCTCGATCATGTCGTGGTCGCGACCGAGGATTCCGAACGCGCCGCCGCGCTCTATGGCGCGCGGCTCGGGCTCGACATGGCGCTCGATCGCACGCCATCAGGACTGGGGACAGCTGATGTTCTTCCGCTGCGGCGACCTCATCGTCGAGGTGGTGCGGCGGCCGGTCGCCGGCGGCGACGCCACGCGCGACAGACTGTGGGGCCTGAGCTGGCGGGTCGGCGACATCGACGCGGCGCGGGCGCGGCTCTTGGCCGATGGCGTCGACGTCTCGGAGGTGCGCACCGGCCGCAAGCCCGGCACACGGGTGATGAGCGTGCGCAGCGGCACCTGCGGCGTGCAGACGCTGTTGCTGGAGCGGTCGGCGCGCGCCGTAGCGCGCATGGACCGAACCGCTGCCTGCGTGTTACGCCGGTCGTGTCAACGAAAACAAGAATCCCCTGGGAGCAAACGGAATGACGACCCAACGCCTCGGCCTGATCATGAACGGGGTCACCGGCCGGATGGGGCTGAACCAGCATCTGATCCGCTCGATCGTCGCGATCCGCGATGCCGGCGGGGTGCGGCTGTCGAACGGCGACCGCGTGATGCCCGATCCGATCCTGGTCGGCCGCGATGCCGCCAAGGTTCAAGCGCTGGCCAAGCAATTCAACATCACCCGCCACACCACCGATCTCGACAAGGCGCTGGCCGACAAGAACGACAGCGTGTTCTTCGATGCCGCCACCACCCAGGCGCGGCCGTCGTTGCTGACCAAAGCGATCAACGCCGGCAAGCATGTCTATTGCGAGAAGCCGATCGCGACCAATCTCGACGAAGCCGTCGCGGTGGTGAAGCTCGCCAATGCCAAGGGCGTCAAGCACGGCACGGTGCAGGACAAGCTGTTCCTGCCGGGGTTGAAGAAGCTCGCCTTCCTGCGCGACTCCGGCTTCTTCGGCCGCATGCTCTCGGTACGCGGCGAGTTCGGCTACTGGGTGTTCGAAGGCGGCTGGCAGGAGGCGCAGCGGCCGTCGTGGAATTACCGGAAAGAGGACGGCGGCGGCATCATCCTCGACATGGTCTGCCACTGGCGCTACGTGCTCGACAATCTCTTCGGCGAGGTTCGAAAGCGTGGTCTGCATCGGCAACACCGATATTCCCGAGCGCTATGACGAGGCCGGCAAGAAATACGCGGCGACGCCGACGACTCCGCCTATGCGACCTTCAAGCTGAAGGGCGGCGTGATCGCGCATATCAACATGAGCTGGGTGACGCGGGTCTATCGCGACGACCTCGTCACCTTCCAGGTCGACGGCACCCACGGCTCGGCGGTGGCGGGGCTCACCGACTGCATGATCCAGGCGCGGCAGGCGACGCCGCGGCCGGTGTGGAATCCCGACGAGAAGCGGCTGCACGATTTCTACGGCGACTGGCAGAAGCTGCCGGACAATGTCGCCTACGACAACGGCTTCAAGGAGCAGTGGGAGATGTTCATCCGCCACGTTTGCGAGAACGCGCCGTACAAATATACGCTGCTGGAAGGCGCCAAGGGCGTGCAGCTTGCCGAATGCGCGCTGCAAAGCTGGAAAGAACGGCGCTGGATCGACGTCGAGGCGATCAAGGTCTAATGTTCAATGTCATGCTAGTTCGTCATTGCGAGGAGCGAAGCGACGAGCAATCCAGAATGTCTCCGCGGGAATAGTCTGGATTGCTTCGTCGGAGCCTGTCATCGGGCCGGCCCAAGCGGCCGGACCCGTTGCCTCGCAATGACGAGGAGAGGTCGAGGAAATCATGAACAAGCCCGTGCTGCCGATGTCGTCGCTGTCGCTGCGCCTGCCGAAGGCGGACGGCGGCATCGAGACCTATCGCCTCGCGGCGTCGCGGACGTTTCCGGCAAAGCTCGAGGGCACGCTGAACCGCGTCGCGTTCTCCGCGGCGCATGTGGTCGCCAATCCGCTGGCCGATGTCGATCCGTGGCTCTCGGCAGCGGTCGACTGGGACAGGACGATTGCGTTCCGCGAGCATGTCTGGGACCTCGGCCTCGGCGTGGCCGAGGCGATGGACACCGCGCAGCGCGGCATGGGGCTGGACTGGCCGACCTCGCTGGAATTGATCACGCGTTCGGTGCGCGCGGCCAAGGCGCGCAACGCGTTGGTGTTCTCCGGCGCCGGCACCGATCATCTCGCGGTCGAGAACGCCAAGACGCATCGACGACGTGATCCGCGCCTATGAGGAGCAGGTCGCGGCCGTCGAGAAGGTCGGCGGCCGCATCATCCTGATGGCCTCGCGCGCGCTCGCCAAGCTCGGCCGCAACGCCGACGACTACGCCAAGGTCTACGACCGCATTCTGTCGCAGGTCCGCGAGCCCGTGATCATCCACTGGCTCGGCGACATGTTCGATCCGGCGCTCGCGGGATATTGGGGCACTGATGATCTCGACAAGGCGATGGCGACGGCGGTCGCCATCATCAACGCCAATGCCGCCAAGGTCGACGGCGTGAAGATCTCGCTGCTCGACAAGCAGCGCGAGATCGACATGCGCCGGCGGCTCGACAAAAACGTGAAGATGTATACCGGCGACGACTTCAACTATGCCGAACTGATCGCGGGCGACGACGCAGGGCTTCTCCCACGCGCTGCTCGGCATTTTCGATGCGATCGCGCCGGCCGCGTCCTACGCGCTGTCGCGGCTCGCCGCGGGCGACGAGGCCGGCTTCCACGACGTGCTCGGGCCGACGGTGCCGCTGTCGCGCCACATCTTCAAGGCGCCGACCCGCTTCTACAAGACCGGCGTGGTGTTCATGGCGTATCTCAACGGCCATCAGGATCACTTCACCATGGTCGGCGGGCAGGAGAGCGCGCGCTCGACCGTGCATCTCGCCGAACTGTTCCGCCTTGCCGATCAAGCCGGGTTGCTCGCCAATCCCGAACTTGCAACGCGGCGGATGAAGGCCGTCCTTGCCACGCGTGGCGTTGAGAATTGATGCGCGATTTCTCTGGCGATCATCGCTGGCTGTCGCTGAACACCGCGACCGTCCGCAAGCAGGGCGACCTCGTTGCAGATCGTGGAGGCCTGCGCGCGTCACGGCATCCGCGCCATCGATCCCTGGCGCGATCAGGTCGCAGCCGTCGGGCTCGACCGCGCCGTGCGCGCGGTGCGCGATGCCGGGCTCGAACTGTCGGGCTATTGCCGCGGCGGCATGTTCACCTCGGATGCGGCGCGGCGCGGCGAGGTGCGCGACGACAACCGCCGCTGCGTCGATGAAGCCAAGGCGCTCGGCGCCTCCTGCATCGTGCTGGTGGTCGGCGGCCTGCCGCAATATTCGCGGCCGGGCAGCGCGGCCTCGAAGGACATCGCGGCGGCGCGCGGCCAGGTGCATGACGCCATCGCCGAGATGCTGGACTACGCCAAGCAGGCGAACATCCCGCTCGCGATCGAGCCGCTGCATCCGGCCTATGCCGCCGACCGCGCCTGCGTGAACATGACCGAGCAGGCGCTCGACATCTGCGACGCGCTCGATCCCGGTCGCACCGGCGCGCTCGGCGTCGCGCTCGACGTCTATCACATCTGGTGGGATCCGAAGCTGATGAGCCAGATCGCGCGCGCCGGCAAGGATCGCCTGCTCGCGTTCCATGTCTGCGACTGGCTGGTGCCGACCAGGGACATCCTCAACGACCGCGGCATGATGGGCGACGGCGTGATCGACATCAAATCGATCCGCGCGGCCGTCGAGGCGCAAGGCTATGCCGGCTATTCCGAGATCGAGATTTTCTCGAACGACTGGTGGGCGAAGCCGATGGATGAGGTGCTGAAGACCTGCATCGAGCGGCACAGGACGGTGGTGTGAAGCCTAAAAATCCTTCTCGTCCCGATGCGCGATCTCCAGCGTCACCAGCCGCGCCAGCAGCGTCGCCGGATAAAGCTGGCCGAAAATGGCTTCCAGATTGCACAATGCGCGCGCCACCGGCATGACCGGCGCGATGTCGCCATAGCCGGTCGTGGTCAGCGTCGCGAAGCTGAAATAGATCAGCTGCGTCGCGAGCTTCGGGCTGTCCTCCACCGTCAGGCCGGTGAACGCCTTCGGCTGCAGCGTGCCGATGAAGCTGAAGAACGCGGCGAAGATGATGGCGACGGTGAGATACAGCAGCACGGCGCCGACGACGCGGTGATAGGTGACGCGGCCGGGCGCGAAGATCGAACGGGCCACCGTCCAGGCCAGCGTCACGCCCACGATCAGCCATGCGCCGGCAAACAAATTGAGATCGAGGATCGACGGCGACCTGATCCGCAAGACCGCGCCGGTGACGATCATCGCGAGCGCGACGACCATGGCGGCGACCGCGGTACGGCTGCCCGAGATGACGAAGACGCCGGCGACCAGCATGATCGCCAGCAGCAGTTCGAACACCTGGAACGCGAAAACGCCGAGCGCCTGCAGCGGCGCCACCACGAACATCATGACCAGCAGCAGGATCGTCAGTCCCGTCAGCAGCGGGTCTTCCCAGCGATGCCGCGTCTTGTCGATATCCATCGTGTTAATCTCCCGTCACGCACGGCACGCTGAGAAATCCGCGGAAGCGCACGCGGCCGCCGCGCACCGGCTCGCCATCGAGCGCGTAGCGCGGAAAGCGCGCGAGGAACCGCGAGATCGCGATCGCGCCTTCCAGCCGCGCCAGCGCCATCCCGGCGCATTGATGCGCGCCGGTGGCGAAGGCCAGATGCCGGTTCGGCGTGCGGGCGACGTCGAAGCGTTCAGGGTCGGGGAATTGCGCGGGATCGCGGTTGGCGGCGCCGATGCACAGCGTGATCGGCGTGCCCGCGGGCAGCGAGAGGCCGCCGAGCTCGACCGGCTCGACCGTCATGCGGTTGCCGAGCTGGTTCGAGCTTTCATAGCGCAGCATCTCCTCGACCGCGGTCTTGATCAGCTCCGGCTGCGCGATCAGTCGCTGCTTTTCTTCCGCGCAGATCGACAAGGTCACCAGCCCATTGCCGATCAGATTGGTGGTGGTCTCATGCCCGGCATTGAGCAGGAAGATGCAGTTGTGCAGCAGCTCCTTCGCGCTGAGCTTCTCGCCATTGGGCTCGCCCTGGATCAGCTTGGTCAGCACGTCGCGATCGGGATTGCCGGGTTTTGCGCGTCGGCGCTCCACCAGCACTTCGAGATAAGCGAGGAAATCCGCGACGGCCTTGTTGCCCCGTGCGGCAGCGGCTTCGCCGATGACGGGTTCCAGCGCGCCCAAAATCGCCAGCGACCAGTCGCGCAACGGCTCGCGCTCGTCATGCGGCACATCGAGCAGATTGCCGATCACCTCGACCGGAATGGCGGTTGCGAAATCGCCGATCAGGTCGAACTTGGCCCTTCGCCGCGAGACGATCGAGCAGACCGTCGACCAGCCGGATCAGGTCGCCTTCCATCTCCGCGATCGCGCGCGGCGACAGCGCGCCCATGATCAGCCGCCGCACGCGGGTGTGGATCGGCGGATCGTTGAAGACGAGGCTGGTGGTGTGGTGCTCGTAGAGCAGGGAGTTGCCGTATTTCGGCGCGAACTCCTTCTTCTTGTCGGACGAGAAGGCTTTGGTGTTCTTGTAGGCGGTGACGAGGTCGTCATAGCGCGTCAGGAAATACGCGCCGTTCGGCAGCCGCTTGACCGGGTCGTTTTCCCGCAGCGCCCGATAGGTCGGATAGGGATTGGCGTAGAATTCCGGCGTCAGCCGTTCCAGATCGAAATTTTCCGCCAGCTCTCGCCCGTTCCCGGTCATGCCGTCATACTCATTATGGAGAGCGATATGCCGTTTTTGCTCTTTCGCAAAACGTGCGGCCCTCTAATGTCCCGCGACCCTCTTGCTAGCCGACCGGACATCAAAATGCACGCCCGTGCCGACACATCCAGTGAACAAGGGGCCGACTGGCCCGAGGATATCTTTGCGATTCTGCAGCGCTTCGACGTGCGCCAGGTGCCCTACGTGCCGGATGCCGGCCATTCGCAGTTGATCAAGCGCGTGCTGGCGTCCTCCAATATGCGCGGTATTCCGCTGACCACCGAGGAGGAAGGCGTGGCGCTGCTCGCGGGCGCCTGGGCCGGCGGCCAGCGCGGCGTGCTGTTGATGCAGTCGAGCGGCGTCGGCAACTGCATCAACATGCTGTCGCTGACCCAGATCTTCCGCTTTCCGTTCCTCACGATCGTGACCATGCGCGGCGAGTGGGGCGAGTTCAATCCGTGGCAGGTGCCGATGGGATCGACCACGCAGGGCGTCTTCGAATTGTCGGGCGTGCGCGTGCTGCGCGCCACCCATCCGGGCGAGGTCAGGGAGGTGATGGAGGCCGCCGCGCGCCAGGCCTACGACGCCTGCACCGCCACCGCCGTGCTGCTGTCGCAGCGCCTGATCGGCACAAAGGTGTTCGTGAAATGAGCAAGGCCAATCTTCTCGACCGCCGCGCGGTGGTCAAATCGCTGCTGGCCGACCGCAAGGATGCGCTCGTGGTCGGCGGTCTCGGCGCCACCACCTACGATCTCGCCGCGGCCGGCGATCACGCCCGCAATTTCTCGCTGTGGGGCGCGATGGGCGGCGCGGTCATGATCGGCCTGGGCCTGGCGCTGGCGCAGCCAAAACTGCCGGTCGTGGTCATCACCGGCGACGGCGAGATGCTGATGGGCATGGGAAGCCTTGCCACCGTCGGCCTGCAGAAGCCGGCCAACCTCACCATCATCGTGCTCGACAATGAGTGCTATGGCGAGACCGGCGGGCAGGTGAGCCACACCCAGGCCGCGGCCGATCTGGTCGGCGTCGCCAAATCCTGCGGCATCAAGGATGCGCGCACGCTGGAGACCATGGGCGAGATCGAGGCCTACGGAAAGTCGCTGCAGGACATCACCGCCGGTCCGCGCTTCGCCAACGTCAAGATCGACAGCGCCGAGGTCGAGCGCGTGCTGTCCAACCGCGACGGCATGTTCATCATCACCCGCTTTCGCGGGGACGCTCGGCTTCCCGCCGATCTGATCTATGGCCCTTTCCTCTCGAGGCTCGAACCTGGATGACCTTCAGCCGGCGCGACTTCATGGCCGCGCTTTGCGCTCCGTTGCGCCGCAGCAAATTTCTTGACTTTTGACGTTGGTGAGTGCTTACTCACAAGATGACCTCGCTTCGCATGACCAGTGATTTGCGCCGGCAGCTCATCCTGGGCGCCGCCAAGCGCTGCTTTGCCCGCAACGGCTTTGCCGGCACCACCACCAGGAGCGTGGCGGCGGCCGCGGCCATTTCCGAGGCGCTGCTGTTCAAGCATTTCCCCTCCAAGGCGGCGCTCTACGCGGAAATCCTGGCGGAGGAATGCGAGGCCGACCCGGCGCTGGCGCATCTGTTGGGGCAGGAGCCGTCCACAGCCGCCCTGGTCGAGCTGATGCAGTCCATGGTGCGGCATTTCCTCGACATCGCCGACGGGCCGGACATCGAAGAGGCGCAGCGGCTGCGGCTGATGGTGACGAGCCATCTCGACGACGGCGAGTTCGCTCGCCTGCTCTATGCCAAGGTCGAGAAGCTGATCGGGCCGATGTTCGTGGCCTCGCTGGAGGCCGCGATCGCATCCGGCGACGCCTCGCGAATCGGCCGCGAGCCGGCCAATCTGTTCTGGTTTGCCCACCACACCGTGTTGACGGCGGCGATGACGCGCCTTCCCGCCGTGCCCTGTCTTGCGTATGGCGACGATGAGCGGACTCGAACGCCAGCTGTGCGAATTCCTGCTTCGCGGCATAGGCCTTCACGACGCCGCAATTACTGCTCATCTGACCCGCGATTTCACGCACGTCCCGGCCCAGCCGGCCACCGCAGAAGGTGCATGACATGAATATTGCGACCGAACCAAAGCTCGCGGGCAAGCCGATCGACGGAAAGGGCCGTGCGCGCCCGGTGCGGCTGGTGCGCTGGTTCATCATCGTTGGCTTCATGCTGGCCATCGTGGTCGGCGGCATCGTCTATTTCCAGTTCTGGAAGGACGCCTTCCTGAAGAACATGTTCGCGACGATGAAGCCGCCGCCGGCGACCGTGACCGTGGTCGAGGTGAAGTCCGAAGTCGTGCCGAACCTGCTGACCGCGGTCGGCGGACTTGCCGCCGTGCACCAGGTCAACGTCACCTCTGACGTCTCCGGCCGCATCACCGACATCATGTTCCAGCCGGGCGCTCATGTCGAAGCCGGCGCACCGCTGCTGCAATTGTTCGACGGGCCCGAGCAGGGCGATCTGGCGAGCTTCAAGGCGCAGGCGCAAGGCGCGCAGGCGGCGCTCGATCGCGCCAAGCAACTTGCGCTGAAGCAATTTGGTCCGCAGTCGACCGTCGACGCGACACAGGCTACTTACGATCAAGCACTGGCCGGCATCGCCAGGACGCAGGCCGTCATTTCGCAGAAGCTGGTGCGCGCGCCGTTCGAGGGCGAACTCGGCGTTCGCATGGTCGAGGTCGGACAGTATCTCAACGCCGGCACGACGATCGTGTCGCTGACCGATCTCGAAGTGCTCTATGCCAACTTCACCGTGACGGAGAAGGATTCCGGCCACCTCAAGGTCGGCCAGATCGTGCGCATCAAGGTCGACGCCTATCCGGGCCGGAGCTTCGAGGGCAAGATCACCACCATCGAGCCGCAGATCATGGCCGACACGCGCAACATCCGCGTGCAGGCGACGATCGCCAATCCCGATCACATCCTCAAGCCCGGCATGTTCGCGACCACCACCGTGGTGCTGCCGGACAAGCCGCCGGTCATCACCGTGCCGGAGACCGCGGTCGACTACACGCTCTATGGCGACTCCGTGTTCCTGATCACGAGAAGAAGGAGAACGACGGCAAGACCTCGCTGACGGCGGTGCGCACCTTCGTGCAGACCGGCAACCGCGTCGACGGCCGCGCCGAGATCCTGAAAGGCCTGAACCCCGGCGATCGCGTCGTGGCGGTCGGCCAGCTCAAGCTGCAGTCGGGGTCGCCGGTCGTGATCTCGTCCGATCCGCCGCCGCCGATTCCGGCGAAGCCGCCGCGTTACTGAGCGACGACTATGCGCGCATGATCCGGAAAAGTGGGAACCGGTTTTCCGAATAAGATCATGCGCCAAAACTGAAGAGTGGCCGCGATGGCTTTTACCGATATTTTCATCAAGCGCCCGGTGCTGTCGGTCGTCGTCAGCATGCTGATCCTGCTGATCGGCCTGCGCGCCGGCGCCGTGTTGCCGATCCGGCAATATCCGAAACTGTCGAACACGGTGGTCAACGTCACGACCGTCTATCCCGGCGCCTCCGCCGACCTGATCCAGGGCTTCATCACCACGCCGATCGAGCAGGCGGTCGCCTCCGCCGAAGGCGTCGACTACATCACCTCGTCCTCGGTGCTGGGCACCTCGACCATCCAGGTCTACATCAAGCTGAACTTCGACCCGAACCAGGCGCTGACCGAGGTGCTCGCCAAGGTGAACTCGGTCAAATATCTCATTCCGAAGGAATCCAACGACCCGATCGTCACCAAGTCCACCGGCCAGACCACGGCGGTGATGTATATCGGCTTCTCCAGCGAGGAGCTGACGGGCAGCGCGATCTCCGACTATCTGACGCGCGTCGTGCAGCCGGTGCTGTCGACGGTCGACGGCGTGGCCTCGGCCGACATCCTCGGCGGCCAGACCTTTGCGATGCGGCTGTGGCTCGACCCGGTCAAGATGGCCGGCCGCAACATCTCGCCGGGCGACGTGCAGGCGGCGATCCAGGCCAACAATTTCCAGGCGGCCGCGGGTCAGGCCAAGGGCTTCTTCATCGTCTCCAACGTCTCGGCCAATACCGACCTGCAGAACGTGCAGCAGTTCAAGCGCATGATCGTCAAGGCCAAGGACGGCGGCTTCGTGCGCATGGAGGACATCGCGACCGTCGAACTTGCCGCGCAGAGCACGGACGCCAGCGTCGCCTTCAACGGCGAGCACGCGATCTTCATCGGCGTGCAGGCGACGCCGCAGGGCAATCCGCTGACCATCGTCAGGGGCGTGCGCGCGCTGTTTCCGGAGCTGGAGCGCAACCTGCCGCCGTCGATGAAGATGAAGGTGGCCTACGACTCCACCAAGTTCATCCAGTCCTCGATCGACGAGGTCGAGAAGACGCTCGGCGAAGCCGTGCTGATCGTCGTGGTCGTGATCTTCCTGTTCCTCGCCACGTTCCGCTCGGTCATCATTCCCGTCATCACCATTCCGCTGTCGCTGATCGGCGTCTGTTCGCTGATGCTGCTCGCCGGATTCACCTTCAACCTGCTGACGCTGCTCGCGATGGTGCTGGCGATCGGCCTCGTGGTCGACGACGCCATCGTGGTGGTCGAGAACATCCACCGCCATCTCGAAGAGGGCATGCCGCCGGTGCAGGCCTCGCTGAAGGGCGCGCGCGAGATCGTCGGGCCCGTGGTCTCGATGACCATCACGCTGGCGGCGGTGTACGCGCCGATCGGCTTCCTCGGCGGCCTGACCGGCTCGCTGTTCCGCGAATTCGCCTTCACGCTCGCAGGCTCGGTGATCGTGTCCGGCGTGATCGCGCTGACGCTGTCGCCGATGATGTGCTCGGTGTTCCTCAAGAGCGCAGAGGAAGGGCGTTTCGCCAAGCTCGTGAACAAGGTATTCGGCGCGATGACGCGCTGGTACGGCCGCAGGCTCGACCGCTCGCTCGACTATCGCCCGGTCACCCTGCTGTTCGCGGTGACGATCCTCGGACTGGTCGGCTTCCTGTGGATGCACACCTCCAAGGAGCTCGCGCCCGAGGAGGACCAGGGCATCGTGTTCGCGCTGCTCAAGGGGCCGAAATACGCCAACATCGATTATCTCGACTATTACGGCGAGAAGCTGGACAAGGTGTTTCAAGTCATTTCCCGAGACCGACCTGCGTTTCGCGCTGAACGGCATCAACGGCCCGCAGAACGGCATCGCCGGCATGCTGCTGAAGCCGTGGGACGAGCGCAAGCGCTCGTCGATCAAGTTGAAGCCGCTGGTGCAGGGCGAAATCTCCAAGATCGAGGGCGTCCAGGCGTTCGCCTTCAACCTGCCGCCGCTGCCGGGCGGGCCGGGCGGCCTGCCGGTGCAGATGGTGATCAATTCGACCGCCGGCTTCCAGGCCATCTATGAGCAGATGGAGAAGCTGAAGGACGCCGCGCGCAAGAGCGGCCTGTTCATCGTCTCCGACAGCGACCTCGCCTTCAACCAGCCGACGGTGAACGTGAAGATCGACCGCTCCAAGGCGAGCGATCTCGGTATCAACATGGCCAATATCGGCAACACGCTGGCGACCCTGCTCGGCGGCAACTACGTCAACCGCTTCAACCTGGAGGGCCGTTCCTACCAGGTGATCCCGCAGGTGCCGCGCAACATCCGCCTGTCGCCGGAATCGCTCGGCGGCTACTACGTGCCGACCTCGACCGGCCAGCAGGTGCCGCTGTCGACGGTGGTGTCGATCGACACTTCGACCGCGCCGAACGCGCTGACCCATTTCAACCAGCTCAACGCCGCGACCTTCCAGGCGGTGCCGATCCCCGGGGTAACGGTCGGACAGGCCGTCGACTTCCTGGAGAGCGAGGCGAAGAAACTGCCGGCCGGCTTCAGCCACGACTATCTCGCCGATAGCAGGCAATATGTGCAGGAGGGCAATCAGCTCGTCATCACGCTCGGATTTGCCATCGTCATCATCTTCCTGGTGCTGGCGGCGCAGTTCGAGAGCCTGCGGGACCCGCTGGTGATCATGGTGTCGGTGCCGATGGCGATCGTCGGCGCGCTGATCCCGCTGTTCTTCGGGGTGGCGACCATGAACATCTACACCCAGGTCGGCCTGTTGACGCTGGTCGGGCTGATCACCAAGCACGGCATCCTGATGGTGGAGTTCGCCAACGAGCTGCAGATCAACGAGGGGCTCGACAAGCGCTCGGCGATCGAGATGGCCGCGCGCATCCGGCTCCGCCCGATCCTGATGACGACGGCGGCGATGGTGACCGGCCTGATCCCGCTGCTCACTGCGTCAGGCGCGGGCGCGGCGAGCCGTTTCTCGATCGGCCTCGTCGTGGTGGCGGGCATGTCGATCGGCACGCTGTTCACGCTGTTCGTGCTGCCGGCGGTCTATGTGACGCTCGCCACCAACCATCTGGCCAAGCGCTCCTCCGACCGGACCCGGCAGATCGCCGAATACGATCTGGACCGCCAGCTCAAGACGACCTGATGCACGTTCACGCTTTCGCGTGCGGCAACATCCTCTGTTGCCGCCTGCGGCTCCACGCCTGATACTCTGTTTTGACCGGCACGCCCTTCAGGCAGCGCCCAAAAACAGGATGGCGCAATGAAGCGACGCGAATTTCTGACGATGCTCGGCGGTGCGACCCTGATGGCCCCCGGATTGGCGCGGGCCGAGAGCGGACGCACATACCATCTTGGCACGGTGACGCCGGTCGCGCCGATCAGCGCCGACAGCCCCAATGGAAAGATCCTGCTGAAGGCATTGGCCGAGCGTGGCTATGTGCTGGGCCAAAATCTGACGTTGGAAGCCCGCGGCGCGATGGGCGACGTCGGAAAGATCCAGGGCATCCTGCAAGCAGTTGAAGGCCCACCAGGCCGATGCAGTCGTGATCGTCGGATATCCCACGGCGCTCGCCGCCAAGTCGGTCGGCTTACCGACCGTGGAGCGTTCGGTCTTGGCGATCCCGTCGAGACCGGGCTGATCAAGAGCCAAGCGCACCCCGGCGGCAATATCACCGGTATTTCCGATGTGGCGGCGATACTGACCACCAAGCGGCTTTCGCTGCTGAAGGAGCTGTCGCCGAAGCTGAAGAAGGTCGCGATGCTCTGGAACCGCGACGATCTCGGCATGACGCTGCGCTACGAGGCTTCTGCAAAGGGGGCGCAGGCGATCGGGGTCGAGGTGGAGGCGGTCGGCGTCCGCGCGCCCGAGGACTTCAACGAGGCCTTCTCGGTCATGTCGCGCGATCCGCCGGATGCTATCCTGATGGTTGCGGATGCCCTGACCAGTCTGAACCGAAAGCGGGTGTTCGAGTTCGCCGACACACGAAAAATTCCGGCGATCTATGAGTATGACTTCCTGATCCGGGACGGCGGCCTGATGTCCTACGGTCCGGATATCACGGAATCGCTGGAACGGGCGGCGGCGCTGGTCGACCGCATCTTCAAGGGCGCCAGCCCGGCCGACCTGCCGTTCGAGCAGCCGACCCGTTACCTTTTTGTCCTCAACCTTAAGACGGCCAAGGCTGCGGGGTTCGAAATTCCGCCGACCCTGCTGGCACTTGCAGACGAGGTTATCGAATGACTTGCCGCATTGCGGCAAGAGACAAGGGCGGGCCTTCTTGCTAAATTGAAGCCCGATGAGCATTTCCCTGCATCCCGATACGCCCGAAGGACGTACGCTGGCCGCCGCGGCCACGGCCGCCGAGGCGTCCGTGACGGCCACGAAGCGGGGGAAAATCCGCAGCCGGCTGTTCACCAAATATGTCGCGCTGTTCGTCGCTGTCGTGGCCATTGCGCTGGCTTCCAACGGGATTTTCGAGGTTTTCTTCTATTATCGCGAGCACAAGGCCTCCCTGATCCGCATTCAACGCGAGCAGGCCGAAGCCGCCGCCGCCAAGATCAGCCAGTTCATCAAGGAGATCGAGAGCCAGCTCGGCTGGACCACGCAGCTGCCGTGGTCGGCGGCTTCGCTCGACAACCGGCGATTCGACGCGCTGCGCCTGCTGCGCCAGGTTCCGGCCATCACCGAGCTGGCGCAGATCGATTCGACCGGCCACGAGCGGCTGCGGGTCTCGCGGCTTGCGATGGACGTGGTCGACAGCGGCCTCGATCTTTCGAAGGATCCGAAATTCACCGAGGCGGTCGCCCACAAGGTCTATTACGGGCCGGTTTATTTCCGCCGCGAGTCCGAGCCCTACATGACGCTGGCGCTCGCCGGCACCCGCAAGGACGCCGGCGTCTCCATCGCCGAGGTCAATCTGAAGCTGATCTGGGACGTGGTCTCCAACATCAAGGTCGGCGAGCACGGCCACGCCTATGTCGTGGGCTCGCAGGGCCGTCTGATCGCGCATCCCGACATCAGCCTCGTCTTGCGCAACACCGACATGTCGAAGCTCGTGCAGGTGCAGGCGGCGCTCGCCGAGCAGCAGGCGCTCGCCGAACAGGCCGAACAGGCGACGCAAGCGGCCCAGGCCGCGTCGGGCGGGCGCCCGGCGGCGCAAGCGGCGCAACCGCCGCCACCGCCGCGCGCCGTTTCCATGGATACCAATGCTTCCTGCAGGGCGAGCTGAACATCCAGGGCCAGGAGGTGCTGACCGCCTACGCGCCGATCATGCCGCTGCGCTGGCTGATGTTCGTCGAACTGCCGGAGCAGGAAGCCTACGCCTCGCTCTACGCGGCGCTGCAGCGGCTTGCGGTCGTGCTGCTGGCGGCGTCGATCTTCGCGGTGCTCGCCGGAATCTTCCTGGCGCGGCGCATGGTCGGCCCGATCCAGGCGTTGCGCGCCGGCGCCGAGCGCATGGGCGGCGGCGATTTCTCCCAGCACATCTCGATCAGGACCGGCGATGAGCTGGAGGGCCTCGCCAACCAGTTCAACGACATGGGCTCGCGGCTGCAGGAATCCTACGCCGACCTCGAGAACAAGGTCGAGCAGCGCACCTCGGAGCTGACCGAATCGCTGGAACAGCAGACCGCGACCTCGGAAGTGCTGCAGGTCATCTCGTCGTCGCAGGGCGAACTTGGGCCGGTGTTCCAGACCATGCTCGAAAGTGCCACGCGCGTTTGCGGCGCAAGTTTCGGTACGATGAATTTGTGGGACGGAGAAAAATACAACATCGTTGCCACTCACAACATCCCGCCCGCGTTCGCTGCCTATAGGGAACGAGAGCCGATCGCCCCGCAGCCGGGAACCGGGCTGGCGACGGGTCATAGAAACGCATAGCCCGGTTCAGACCGCGGACCTCAGAGACAGCCAAAGTTACAAAGACGGCGTTCCCCATGTGGTTGGGATGGCCGATATCGCGGGTGCCCGGACAATTCTCACCGTGCCGATGCTCAAGGAAGATGAGTTCGTGGGCACCATCACGATTTTTCGTCAGGAAGTGAAGCCAGTTCACAGACAAGCAGGTCGCGCTGGTGGAAAACTTCACCAAACAGGCCGTGATCGCCATCGAGAACACGCGCCTGCTCAACGCGTTGAAGGATCGCACCGAGGAGCTGTCGCGTTCGCTGGACGATCTGCGCACCGCGCAGGACCGCCTGGTGCAGACCGAGAAGCTGGCCTCGCTCGGCCAGCTCACCGCCGGTATCGCGCACGAGATCAAGAACCCGCTGAACTTCGTCAACAATTTCTCGGCGCTCTCGGCGGAATTGATCGACGAGATGAACGACGTGCTGAAGGACATCAAGATCGACGACAAGACGCGCGAAGAGGTCGACGAGTTGACGCACATGTTGAAGGGCAATCTCGAAAAAGTCGTGCAACACGGCAAGCGCGCCGATTCGATCGTCAAGAACATGCTGCTGCATTCGCGCGAGGGCTCCGGCGAGCGCCGTCAGGCCGATATCAACGCGATCGTGGAGGAGAGCCTCAATCTCGCCTATCACGGCGCGCGCGCCGAGAAGAACGGATTCAACATCACGCTCAAGCGCAACCTCGATCCCGACGCCGGCGCGGTCGACCTCTATCCGCAGGAAATTACCCGCGTCTTTCTCAATCTGATTTCGAACGGTTTCTACGCCGCCACCAAGCGCAAGGAAACGAGCAACGGCGATTTCGAGCCGGTCCTGAGCGCGACCACCAAGAGCCTGGGCAATCGCGTCGAAGTGCGCATTCGCGACAACGGCACCGGTATCCCGCAGGAGGTGAAGGAGAAGATGTTCAATCCCTTCTTCACCACCAAGCCGGCGGGCGAGGGAACCGGGCTCGGCCTGTCCATGAGTCACGACATCGTGGTGAAACAACATGGCGGCAAGATCGACGTAGCTACAGAGCCCGGTTCGTTTACCGAATTCATCATTACGCTGCCGCGAACCCAGCAAGGCAATACTGGAGGCACACATTGAGCGCTTACATTCTCGTCGTCGACGACGAACCGGATGTGGAGTCGCTGTTTCGCCAGCAATTCCGCCGCGACCTGCGGTCGGGCCGATTTCAATGGAATTCGCGCCATCGGCGCCGATCGCGATCGAGCGCGCCGGCGAATTGCGCGACCCGTCGCTGGTCCTGATCCTGTCCGACATCAACATGCCCGGCATGAGCGGGCTCGAGATGCTGCCGCAGGTGCGCGCCAAGCGTCCCGACGTGCCCGTCATCATGATCACCGCCTACGGCGATGCCGAAACAAAAAAGAAGGCGATCGAGCGCGGCGCGGAGGGGCTGTTGACCAAGCCGATCGACTTTTCGCTGCTGCGCCAGGAGATCGACACCAGGCTCGGGCAGGCGGCATGACCATCACCGTTCTGTTCGTCGACGACGAGCCCGATCTGGAGGCCCTCGTCCAGCAGAAATTCCGCAGGCAGATCCGCGAAGGCGCGGTGAAGGTCATGTTCGCGCATGACGGCCTCGAGGCGCTGGAAACGATCGAACAGAATCCGGCCATCGACATGGTGGTGAGCGACATCAACATGCCGCGGATGGACGGCCTGTCGCTGCTCGCCAAGCTGCAGGAGTGCGAGGACGCGGCGCGCAAATCGACCGTCATCGTCTCCGCCTATGGCGACATGAGCAACATCCGCACCGCGATGAACCGCGGCGCCTTCGACTTCCTCACCAAGCCGATCGATTTCGGCGACCTCGAAGCGACCATCGACAAGACCGTCCGCCACGTCGAGATGTTCCGCGAGGCGCGCCGCCGCCAGGCCGAGGCCGAGCGGGCGCACGCCTCGCTGTCGCGCTATTTCTCGCCGCAGATCGCGAGCCGGCTTGCCTCCAACGGCGAGGACGGCAACGGCATGGAGGTGCATCGCCGCGACGTCGCGACCATCTTCACCGACGTCACGAGCTTCACCACGCTGGTGGAGAACATCGAGCCGGAAGTGTTGAGCGCCTTGCTCAACGAATATACCGGCGGAATGACCGAGATCATCTTCGCCCACGAAGGCACGGTCGGCAAGATCATCGGCGACGGCATCCATATCCTGTTCAATGCGCCCGGCGACCAGCCGGACTACGCGACGCGGGCGATCGCCTGCGCGCACGACATGGATGCCTGGGCGGAGGAGTTCAAGGCGCGCTGGCGGGCCAAGGGCGTCAATTTCGGCGTGACCCGGATCGGCGTGCACGCCGGTCCGGCGCTGGTCGGCAATTTCGGCGGCGACAAGTATTTCGACTACACCGCCCACGGCGACACCATCAACACGGCCTCGCGCCTGCAGATCCGCCAACAAGCAACTTGGGCACCCGCATCTGCGCCAGCGAATCGGTCGCGAAGGCGGCGGAGAATTTCAAGGGCCGCCCGGTGGGCGACATCGTGCTGCGCGGCCGCAGCGAACCGCTTCGCACCTATGAGCCGTTGCGCGACGAGGCCTTTTCGTCGCCGGCAACCACGCAGTACACCGAAGCCTTCGCCAAGCTCGAGGCTGAAGACGCCGGCGCGATGCCGGCCTTCGCCGCTTTGGTCGGCATGCATGCCGACGATCCGCTCGCGGGCTTCCATCTCAAGCGACTGCTCAACGGCGCCAAGGGCGTCCGGATGCAACTCGAATAGGTTTCTCCACATGACAAGCGATTTTGCCGCCGGCAATTACCGGTTCATCCCGGCTGTGTTCCAGTATTCGGCGGGCTCCGCGGCGATGCCGGGCTACGAGATCGAGCGGGTGCGTTTCCACAGATGGCTGCCGCTGGCGGAAGGCTTTGCGGCGGCGGCGAAATATATTCAAGGCGCGGGCCGGCCGCTGACGTCGTTCTGCGCCTGCGAATTGCGTTCGCCCGCGGCCTTCACCGACGAGGGGTTTCGCAAATTCAACGAGCATTACGTCAAGACGCTGAGCGAATGGGGCATCTATGACGGCAAGAGCAATCCGGTGGCGCGCAGCAATGTCTGCCCGGAGATCGATCCGCCCGCGGAGCCGTCGTTCTATGCATTCTCGTTCACGCGTCCGAGCACCAACGCGACGCCGAGCTTTGTGATCGCCGGCAGCGGCGAGGCGAGGGAGGGCGGCGCGTCCTATGCGGAGCGCACGGTGCGCTATCGCGACGTCAGCCCCGAGGGCATGAAGGAAAAGGTTCAATACGTGGTCAGCGCCATGGAGAGCCGCATGGGCGCGTTCGGCCATGGCTGGAAGGATGTCACCGCGTCGCAGGTCTATACCGTCCACGACTTCCATCACGCGCTGGCGGATGAACTGGTGAAACGCGGCGCGGTGCGGGCCGGCCTGACCTGGCACTTCGCGCGGCCGCCGGTGATCGATCTGGAATACGAGATGGATTGCCGCAGGGTGATGCGGGAGACGGTGATCTAGGCTGGGACTCTTAGCGGGCGAGAGCGCGAGGCGCCAATGATGGAATTTTCTTTCACGGCTCCAACGCTCCTGGAGCCTGACGCGGACACTGACGCAATTCTGGCTACCAGCGACGTCGCTTACAACGCGTCCAGAGAAACCCTGCAGCGCCTGGCGAAAATCAGGAAATTCGTCGTCTGGCTCAAGGCCGCAATGGAGAAAGCCGGCCTCCCGGTAAAAAAAGGGCTGCTTCTCGACGGTGAAGGCGGCGGGTGGTTTTTCGAAGTCGCTTCCAATGAAGGCTTCGTCATGTGCATCGCCTCCAATCTCGATGGCGACGGGACGCGTATTAGCCTGCTGGTCACGGAAATGGGGGGCGCTGCCGCGGGAGTGGATCGGGCGGTTGAAGCTTTGTTGAAGGGGTCAAACGAAATAAGCGAACTGGATGTTGACGCCAGTTAAGTCCATGGGCAAAGCGTGCTGGCGCCGCTCACCGCTCCCTTGGATCGAGCGCGTCGCGCAGGCCGTCGCCGACAAGATTGAGCGACAGCACCACGAGGAAGATCGCAAGCCCCGGCCAGATCGCCATCCACGGCGCGTTGGTGAGGAAGCGCTGCGCGGCATTCAGCATGCTGCCCCAGGAGGGCGAGGGCGGCTGTTGGCCCAGGCCCAGGAACGACAGCGCAGCCTCGGCAATGATCGCGGCGGCGACCGACAGCGTCGCCTGCACCAGCAGCGCCGGCATGATGTTGGGCAGGATATGAAACAACGCGATGCGCCAGCGCGGATTGCCCATGGCGCGCGCTGCCTCGACATAGTCCTCGACCTTGACGCTCATCACCTGGCCGCGGGTGAGGCGGATGAAGATCGGCGTTGCCGTCACGCCGATGGCGATCATGGCATTGCCAAGGCTCGGGCCGAGGAAGGCCGCCAGCGCAATCGCGAGGATGAGGAACGGGCAGGCCAGCATGGCGTCGGTGATGCGGCTGATCAGCGCGTCGATGAAGCCGCCGCGATAGCCGGAGAGCAGCCCGAGCGGCACGCCGACGGAGAGCGCGATGCTGACCGAGATCGCGCCAGCCAAAAGCGAGGCGCGCGTGCCGTAGATGACGCGGGCCAGCACGTCGCGGCCGAGATCGTCGGTGCCGAACCAGTGCAGCGCAGACGGCGGTTTGCGCACCAGCGACCAGCTCGTGGCAATGGGATCGAACGGTGCGATCAACGGGCGCAAAGACCGCAAGCAGCAGGAAGATTGCGAGAACGACCAGGCCGACGACGGCGCCCTTGCGCTTGAACAGCCGCCGCAGCGCGCGGCGTGCCGGGCTTTCCAGTTCGTCATGCGCGTCTGCAAGGGAGGCGTTGAAGGTGGCGTCGACCATCTCAACCCCTCAGCCTGGGATTGACGAGGATATAGGCGATGTCGGCGATCAGGTTCAGCGTGATGTAGATCGTCGCGGTCACCAGCACCACGCCCTGCACCACGGCATAGTCGCGGTTGAACACGGCATCCACGATCAGCTTGCCGAAGCCGGGAATGGTGAAGATCTGCTCGGTCAGCACCGCGCCCGACAGCAGCGTGCCGAGCTCGAGCGCGCCGAGCGTGATCACGGGCGTCAGCGCGTTGCGCATCGCATGTTTGAGGATCACCGAGCGCTCCGACAGGCCCTTGGCGCGCGCGGTGCGGACGTAGTCGCTCTCCAGCACCTGCAGCATGGCGCTGCGGGTATGGCGCATCAGGATCGCGGCGATCGCGTTGCCGAGCACGAAGGCCGGCATGATGGTGGAGGCGAGGCTGGCGCCGAGATTCTCGAACGGCGACACGTAGCCCGAAGCCGGCAGCCAGCCGAGCTCGATCGAGAACAGGAAGATCAGCATGATGCCGAGCCAGAAATTCGGCGTCGAGATGCCCCACAGCGCGAAGATGTTGGCGCCATAGTCCCAGGCGGTGCCCTTCTTCACGGCGGAGATGATGCCGGCGGGAATCCCGATCAGGAACGCGATGACGATCGCCATCGAGGCCAGCTGCAGCGTCACCGGCAGTTTTTGCGCGATCAACTCGCGCACCGGCACCTTGATGCGCAGCGATTCGCCGAAATCGCCGGAGAGCACGCCCTTGACCCAGTAGACATATTGCACCGGCACGGGCTGATCGAGCCGGTATTGATGGCGGATTTGTTCGATCACGGCGGGATCGCGTTCCTCGCCGGCCATCACCAGGGCGGGATCGCCGGGCAGGAGTTGCTGCAGCGAGAAGATCAGGATCGACACGAAGAACAGTGTCGGCACCAGCTGGGCGATGCGGCGCGCGAGGAAGTTCAGCATGGGAGGTCTCGTGTCCCGGATGCAGTGCCGCGTGCAGGAGCAAGCTTATGCCTCCCCACGAGCTCGCCGCGCACTTGCGCGCCGGAGCGAGTGGTGGGGAGGGTCGACCTGAGCGCAGCGAAGGTCGGGGTGGCGGGCGTCTCCGCGATGACCGCCCCCACCCGCCTCGCTTCGCTCGGCACCCTCCCCACCGCTTCGCGGGGGGAGGGATAGACCGGATCGTGTCGAGGCGCCGTCTTCACTTCAGCTTCAGCCCGATCACGCGCACCAGGCCGTCGGGCATCTGCTTGTAGCCTTCGAGCTTGTTGGTGTGCGCGATCAGGATGCGGCGATGGTAGAGATAGAGAATCGGCATCGTCCTCCATCTCGAGCCTTGGTCAGCTTCTCGTAGATCGCCTTGCGCTGCGCCACGTCGGTGACGAGTCGGGCGTCGTCGAGCGCCTTGTCGGCCTCGGCGTTCGCTCCATTCGCTGTAGTTCTGCGGTGCGTCGCTGTGCAGGAACACATAGGAGTTGCCGTCGGGATCGATGCGTCCGCTCCAGTTCAGCATGATAGGCCTGGATACTCGCCGGCCTCGGCCTGCTTCAGCGAGGTCGCGAATTCGGTGACGCGGATCTTCATGTCGAAGCCGGCCTCCGCCGCCATCGACTGCACGACCTGCGCAACCGCCTCGGTCTCGGCGCCCTTCGGCACCATGAAGTCGACCGCGACCGGCGGCGTCACGCCGGCCTCCTTCAGCAGCGCCTTGGCCTTCTCGACGTCGCGGCCGCGGATCGGGAAGGCCTTCTGGTAATAGGGATGATCCGGATTGACCCACTGATTGCCCGGCTTGAACTCGCCGTTGAACACGACCTGGTTGATCGCCTCGCGGTCGATCGACAGATCGAGCGCCTGCCGCACCTTGGCGGACTGGCTGAGCGGCCCCTTGGTCTTGTCGTGGCCGATATTGAGGGTGATGCCCTGATAGCCGAGCTCGATCGCGGTCGACAGTTTCAGGCGCGAGTCGGCCTTCACGTCCTTGATGTCGGTGGCGAGCACGCGCTCGATCAGGTCGAGCCCGCCGGATTTCAGATTGGCGAGCCGCACGGTGGCGTCGACGATCGGCAGGAACACGATCTTGTCGATGAAGACGTTGTCCTTGTTCCAGTAGTCGGCGAACTTCTCGAACACGATGCGGTCCTGCTGCACGCGCTCGACGAATTTGTAGGGACCGGCGCAGACCGGATGCAGGCCGAACTTGTCGCCCTCGGCTTTCGCGGCCTTCGGCGACATCATCATGCCGGCGCGGTCGGTGAGTTGCGCGATCAGCGGCGAGAACGGCGATTTCAGCACCAGCTTGATGGTGAGGGGATCGACCACGTCGACATGGTCGAGCTGCGCAAGCTCGGGCTTGCGGAACGAGCCGGGAAAGGTGAGGTGGCGTTCCAGCGAGAATTTCGCGGCCTCGGCATCGAACGGCTCGCCGTCCTGGAATTTGACGTTCGGCCGCAGCTTGATCGCGACCTCCTTGCCGTCATCGGAGGTCGAATAGGACAGCGCGAGCTGCGGCACGATGTTGAGCTTCTCGTCGATGTCGAACAGCTTGTCGCAGAAGGACGCGAACACGATGCGGCCGACATAGGTGCGCGCCATGGTGGGATCGAGGATGTCGGGGTCCTCGGCGAGCCCGATGCGAAGCGTGGTCTGGGCGAATGCGCTCGCCCGGAAGACAGCAACGCCGCTGCGGCGACTGCCAAACGCATTATCTTCATCGTACGGATCCCTTGTCTGTGCTCACGGCCTGACTATAGCAACCCCGGCGCCGTGCCGGTCCTTCCTCCGAAAGGCTGAAGGCCGCGACCAGCTTCTCCAGCGCCGGCGAGAAGCCGCCATCATGCGGCACCACGCCCTCGGCCGGCGGCAGTTCCGCCACACGGTGACAAGCGACTTTATGTTCTGGATTGCATGTCCCGTGCCATCGGCGATCAGTTCCGGCACCTCGGTGCGGCAGCGCTCGACCACAAAGGGACAGCGGGTATGGAAGCGGCAGCCTGAGGGCGGATTGAGCGCGCTCGGCATCTCGCCCTGCAGGATCATGCGGGCGCGCTTGGCCTGCGGCTTCGGCACGGGAATGGCCGACAGCAGCGCGCGGCTATAGGGATGACGGGGCGAGGCGAACAGCGCTTGCGTGTCCGCGGTCTCGACGATGGTGCCGAGGTTCATCACCGCGACGCGGTCGGCGATGTGCTTGACCACCGCGAGGTCATGCGAGACGAAAATATAGGCAAGGCCGAGCCGCTGTTGCAGGTCGCGCAGCAGATTGAGGATTTGCGAGCGAATGGAGACGTCGAGCGCGGAGACCGGCTCGTCGCAGATGATCAGCTTCGGCTCGACCGCGAGCGCGCGCGCAATCGCGATGCGCTGGCGCTGGCCGCCGGAAAATTCGTGGGGGTAGCGGCGCGCAAAGCGCGGCTCGAGCCCGACCAGGCGCAGCAATTCCTCGATTCGGCCGCGGCGTTTGTCCGAGGGCACGAGGTTATGCAACGCCAGCGGCTCGCCGAGGATTTGCCCGACCGTCATGCGCGGGTTGAGCGAGGCATACGGGTCCTGGAAGATGATCTGCGCCTGCCTGCGAAACGCGCGCAACGCGTCGGCGTCGAAGGCAAGTAGATCGCGGCCTTCGAAGCGGATGCGGCCGGCTGTCCGGTTCGATCAGGCGCAGCACCAGACGGCTGACGGTGGATTTGCCGCAGCCGGATTCGCCGACCAGCGCCAGCGTCTCGCCGGCATCGACGTGAAAGCTGACGCCGTCGACCGCCCTGACGAAAGCGGTCGGCCGGCCAAACAGGTTGCGCGAGGCCGGGAAATGCTTGACCAGGTTTTCGGCTTCGAGCAGCGCGGTCACGACACCAGCCTTTCCAGCGGCGCCCTGATGCAGCGCGAGGTGTGGCCGGGGTTCACCTCGACCAGCGGCGGCGGCGCCGCGAGGCAGGCATCCGCCACGAACGGGCAGCGCGCGGCGAAGCGGCAGGCGGATGGCGGGCTCGTCATGTTCGGCACCATGCCCTCGATGGTGGCGAGATGCTCGGCGCGGTGGTCGAGCCGCGGGATCGAGCCGAGCAGGCCGACGGTGTAGGGATGCTGCGGCGAGGCAAACAGCTCGTCGACCGGCGCGCGCTCGACGATCTCGCCGGCATACATCACCGCGACCTCGTCGCAGACCTCGGCGACGACGCCGAGATCGTGCGTGATCAGGATGATGGCGGCGTTGCTCGCCGCCTTCAGCTCGCGCATCAGCTCGAGGATTTGCGCCTGCAGGGTGACGTCGAGCGCCGTGGTCGGCTCGTCCGCGATCAGCAGGCGCGGATCGCAGGCCAGCGCCATCGCGATCATGACGCGCTGGCGCATGCCGCCGGACAGCTTGTGCGGATATTCGTCGATCCGCTTTTCGGGCGAGGCGATGTGCACCCGCCGCAGCAAGCGCGATGGCGCGCTCGCGCGCGGCGCGGCGCGAGCCGCCGCGATGGCGCAGGATGGTCTCGACGATCTGGTCGCCGATGGTGAAGCTCGGATTGAGCGAGGTCATCGGCTCCTGGAAGATCATCGCCACGCGGTTGCCGCGGAGATCGCGCAACGTTTCGTCGTCGGCCGTCAGGAGATCGAAGCCGTCGAAGCGGATCGCGCCGGAGACCTCGGCGGATCGTTTCGGCAACAGGCCCATGATCGCGAGCGATGTCACGCTCTTGCCGCAGCCGGATTCGCCGACCAGGCCGAGCGTCGCGCCGTTGGCGACGGAGAGATCGACGCGATCGACGGCGTGGGTGGTGCGGCCGTCATCGCCATGGAACAGCACGCGCAGATCGCGGATGTCGACGAGGGGACCCGCCATCAGCTCTCGCCTGCGGTCGCGGCCGCAATCGACGCATCGATGGTGGCGCGGTCGGTGATCCCGGCCGGGTTCTGCCGCGTCGGCAGGAATTTGCGGAAATGCACCCAGCGCTCCCGGCTGACGCGCTCCAGCCGCTCGAGTTCGGCGAGGGGATCGACATGATCGTCGACGCGCAAATCGAGCGCCGACCATTCCTCGCCGTCGTTGATCAGCAGCGCCGCCGATTGCTTGCCGCGCTTGTCGCCGCCGGCGGCTTCGCCCGCGCGCATCGCCGCGAGCAGCCGTCGCGCGAACGGCAATGTTGCGTTCGCGCGATAAGTCTTCGCGGTCTCGTCCAGCACGTGCGGGCCTGCCAGCATGTTGCCGGCGATGGAGAAGCCTTCGCCTGCGGACGTGCCCGCACCAGTCGACGCAGTCCTTGCCGGTATGCGCGGCGATGCGGCCTTGCGCATCCATGATGTGCAGCTGCCGGCTTTCGCGGCCGTCGTCGGTCGTGAGCAACGTCGCGACCGTCTCCTGCGGGCTCTTGCCGTCCTGCAGCAGTTTCACGCCGTCGATGCCGTAATAGGGATTGACCAGGGCCTGCGTCGCAACGCCGCCGATGCCGGGCGCGATATGCGGCACCCGCGCGCCGACCGCGAAGAATTTGGTCGCGACCGCGATGCCGAACTGGCCGGTTGCGCCGTCTCTCGCGATGATCGACCAGGTCATTCTAACTCAACTCTTCTAACGACCCGCGGCGTAGCCCTGCATGCCCCTGGGATTGGCGGCGGCGCGGCGGCGCTTGCCGACGCGCGAAGCGGCGGTGAGGCGGCCTTCCGACCAGTCCGGGCCGGTCTCGACCACATGGCCGCGGCGCGCGAGTTCGTCGCGGCTCGCCTTGGGCACGCGGTTCTCGACCACCAGCACGCCCGGGCGCGCGGTGCGCGGCCAGAACGAGATCGGGAAATGCTCGGAATGCCAGGCCGGCGCGTCGATCGCCTCCTGCAGGTTCATCTTGGCGTGGACATGGCGCAGGAAGAACTGCGCGATCCACTGATCCTGCTGGTCGCCGCCGGGCGAGCCCCAGGCGAGATACGGCTCGCCGTCGCGCAGCGCCATGGTCGGCGACAGCGTGGTGCGCGGCCGCTTGCCCGGCGCGAGCGAGGCGGGATGATTCTCCTCCAGCCAGAACATCTGCGCGCGGCTGCCGAGGCAGAAGCCGATGTCGGGAATGACCGGCGAGGATTGCAGCCAGCCGCCCGACGGCGTCGCCGAGATCATGTTGCCGGCGGTATCGATGATGTCGAAATGCACGGTGTCGCCGCGCACCTCGCCGAAGCGGCCGACCGTCGGCTCGCCCGCGCCCATGGCGCCGACCGCCTCGCGATGGCCTTCGGCGCGGCGCAGCTTCACCACCGCGCCAAAACCTTCGACCGAGCCCGGCGTGAAATCGAGCGAGGCCTTGTCCGAGATCAGCTTGCGGCGCTCGTCGTTGTAGGCGTCCGACAGCAAGCGTCGCGATCGGGATCTCGTTGAATTTGGGATCGCCGTAAAACTTCTCGCGGTCGGCATAGGCGAGCTTGGCGCATTCGACCTGGAGATGGATGAACTCGGGGCTGGTGGGATCGAGCCCGTCGAGATCGAAGCCCTTCAGCAGCGCGAGCTGCTGCAGCATCACCGGACCCTGGCTCCAGACGCCGGCCTTCTGCACGGTGTAGCGGCCGTAGTCGTAGGCGAGCGGCGCTTCCACCGTCGGCACCCAGCGCGCCATGTCGTCGGCCGACAGCACGCCCTTGTGCGGCGCGCCGGAGACGTCCATCACGGCCTGCGTGCGGCAGAACTTGTCGATCGCCTCCGCGACAAAGCCGTGCGACCAGGCTCTTGCGCGCGCGCTCGATCTGCGCGACGCGGTCGCCGCCGGCGCTCTCGGCCTCTTTCAGGATGCGCGCATAGGTCTCCGACAGCGTCTTGTTGGTGAAGATCGTGCCGGGCTTCGGCACTTCGCCGTTGGGCAGATAGACCGCGGCCGAGGTCGGCCAGTGCTTGCGGAACAGTCTGCTCGACGGTCTGGATCGTGGCGCAGGCGCGCTCGACCAGCGGATAGCCGTTGCTGGCATAGGCGATCGCGGGCTCCAGCACGTCGCGCAGCCTCAATGTGCCGTAGTCGCGCAGCAGCAGCATCCAGGATTCGAAGGTGCCGGGCACGCAGGCGGCGAGCAGCCCGGTGCCGGGCACCATCTCGAGCCCCTCGCTCTTGTAATGCGCGATCGTCGCTTTCGCCGGCGCCGGACCCTGGCCGCAGATCACCTCGGTCTTGCCGCGCTTCACATCGTGCACGATGACCGGCACGTCGCCGCCGGGACCGTTGAGATGCGGCTCGACCACCTGCAGCGTGAAGGCGGTTGCAACACCGGCGTCGAAGGCGTTGCCGCCTTTTTCCAGCGTCGCCATCCCGACCGCGGTCGCGATCCAGTGCGTCGATGTCACGACACCGAACGTGCCCTCGATCTCGGGCCGGGTGGTGAAGGGATCGGGATTGATGTTGCTGGCCATGGGATTGGCTCCTTCTTCGGGCGGGCGCACTTGATCACAGCGGCTGGCATCTGCCAACTGGTATGCCAACTACCACGCACCTGTGATTCAGGCCGGTGCCGGGGCCGTGTTGACGGCATGGCAGGCCACGCCGTTGATCAGTTCCGGGACTTTCCTGCGGCAGAGATCGAAGGCGATCGGGCAGCGCGGATTGAAGGTGCAGCCGGGCGGCGGATCGATCGGGTTCGGAATCTCGCCCTTGACGGGAATCCGCTGGCGGCCGGACATCGCGAGATCAGGCACCGCGCCGAGCAGCATTTTTGTGTAGGGCATGCGCGGCGCGGCGAACAGCTCGCGTCCCTCCGCGATCTCGACGATGCGGCCGAGATACATCACGCCGATGCGGTTCGCCATGTGGCGGACCACGGCGAGGTTGTGGCTGATGAAGAGATAGGTCAGGCCGAACTTGTCCTGCAGGTCGCGCATCAGATTGAGGATCTGCGCCTGCACGGAGACGTCGAGCGCCGAGGTCGGCTCGTCGCAGACGATGAACTCGGCCTCGGAAGCAAGCGCGCGCGCGATCGCGATGCGCTGCCGCTGTCCGCCGGAGAACTCATGCGGGAATTTGCTGCCGTCGTCGGGATGCAGGCCGACCAGATTGAGCAATTCGCCGACGCGATCCCTGATCTGTCGCTCGCCCTGGATCAGGTCGAAGGCGCGGATCGGCTCGGCGATGATGGCGTCGACCCGGAAGCGCGGATTGAGGGAGGCGTAGGGGTCCTGGAAGATCATCTGGATGCGGCGGCGCAGACGCCGGCGCACCTGCGCCTGTTTCGCGTCGGTCATCGAGACGCCGTCGATCACGACTTCGCCTGCGCTCGGCGGCAACAGGCCGACCACCATGCGCGCGACCGTGGTCTTGCCCGAGCCGGATTCGCCGACGAGCGCGAAAGTCTCGCCCTTCCTGATGTCGAAGGTGACGCCGTCGACCGCCTTGAGATATTCGAGATGGCCGCCCTCGATCACGCGATTGAGCCACGGCTTGGAGACGTCGAACACGCGGCGCAGGTTTTTGACGTCGACGAAGCTCATGCCGCGCTGTCCTTTGCGGCGGCATCATAGAGATGGCAGGCGACGGCCTGCGCGCCCTGCGGGATCGGCTCCGGCCGATCGATGCGGCAGCGGTCGAACGCGAAGGCGCAGCGCGGATTGAACGAGCAGCCCTTGGGAATCGCCGACAGCCGCGGCATCGAGCCGGGAATTTGCACCAGCCGCTTGTCTTCGCCCGCGAGCGTCGGGATCGCGCCCATCAGCCCCTTGGCGTACGGGTGCAGCGGATTGCGCACCACGTCCTGCACCGGGCCGATCTCGGCGATACGGCCGGAATACATCACCGCGACGCGGTCGGAGGTTTCCGCGATCACGCCCATGTCGTGGGTCACGAGCATCACGGCAGTGCCGTGGTCGCGGCCGAGCCGCTTGATCAGCGCGATGATCTGCGCCTGCACGGAAACGTCGAGCGCGGTGGTCGGCTCGTCGGCGATGATCAGCTCCGGTTCGGCGCAGATCGCGAGCGCGATCACCACGCGCTGGCGCATGCCGCCGGAAAATTCATGCGGATAGGCGTCGATGCGCTTTTCGGGCGCGGGGATGCCGACTTCGGCCAGGAGATCGATGGCGCGCTTGCGCGCCGCGCTGTCCGACAGGTTCAGGTGGGTCTTGACGGTCTCGACGATCTGATCGCCGATCCGGTAGAGCGGGTTGAGGCTGGTCAGCGGGTCCTGGAAGATCATGCCGATCCGTTTTCCCCGGATACGGCGGGTCTCTTCCGGCGGCAAATGGTCGATGCGCGTGCCCGACAGATAAATCTCGCCGCCGGTGATTTGCCCGGGCGGATCGATCAGCCCGATCACCGCAAGCCCCGTCACCGACTTGCCCGCGCCGGATTCGCCGACCACGCCCAGCACCTCACCCTTGGCGATGTCGAAGGAGACGCCGTCGATCGCGCGCAACGTCGCGCGGCGGGTGGCGAACTCCACCTGAAGGTTACGCACGGAGAGCACGGGTTCGGTCATCTGAGCTTCGGATTGAGCGCGTCGCGCAGCCAGTCGCCGAGCAGGTTGATGGAAAGGATCAGCGCCGCGAGCGCGATGCCGGGGAAGGCGACGATCCACCATTCGCCGGCAAACAGATAGTTGTTGCCGATCCGGATCAGCGTGCCGAGCGAGGGCATGGTGTCGGGCATCCCGAGGCCGAGGAACGACAAGCGTCGCCTCGGTGAGGACGGCGAGCGCGAGATTGATGGTGGCGATGACGAGCACCGGGCCCATCGCGTTGGGCAGCACGTGGCGCAGCATGATGACGGGGGCGGGCAGCCCGATCAGTTGGGCGGCGGCGACATAATCCTTGTTCTTCTCGACCAGCACCGAGCCGCGCACCGTGCGCGCATATTGCACCCAGAAGCTCAGGCCGATCGAGAGCACCAGCACCAGCAGCATGCTGTTTTCATTGAGCCGGTTGCCGAACACGGACTTGGCGACGCCGTTGACCAGTAGCGCAATCAGGATGGCGGGGAAGGTCAGCTGCACGTCGGCAATGCGCATGATCAGGCTGTCGACTTTGCCGCCGACATAACCTGCGACAAGGCCGAGCAGCACACCGAGCACGCCCGAGAACACCATGCCGAGCACGCCGACGACCAGCGAGAGGCGCAGGCCGTAGAGGATCGCGGACAGCACGTCGCGGCCCTGCTCGTCGGTGCCGAGCAGATAAGGGCTCTGTCCGTCCGCGGTCCAGAGCGGCGAGATGCGCGAATTGATCAGCTGCAGCTGCGCCGGATCGAAGGGGTTTTGCACCGACAGCAGCGGCGCAAAGATCGCGAGCAGGAAAAACAGGATCGTGACGGCGCCGGCGACCATCGTCAGCTTCGAGCGGCGGAAGGAATAGAACACGTCGCTTTCCAGCGCGCGCCTGAGCCATCCGTTCGGTGCCGGGCGCGCGCCCTGTGCGGTTGCTTCCGGTGGATGTGGGGCGACGGCGTCGGTCATCGCATCACGCCGGTTTGCTGATGGTCGAGCGCAGGCGCGGATCGACCACGGTGTAGAGGATGTCGACCACCAGATTGATGGTGACGAAGATCAGCGACACCATCAGCAGGTAGGCCGCCATGATCGGGATATCGACGTTTTGCACGGCCTGCACGAACAACAGTCCCATTCCCGGCCACTGGAACACGGTCTCGGTGATGATCGCGAATGCAATAACCGAGCCAAATTGCAGGCCGACCACGGTGATGACGGGCACCAGCGTGTTGCGCAGCGCGTGGCCGAAATGGATCGCGCGCGTGGTCAACCCGCGGGCGCGGGCGAAGCGGATATAGTCGGTGCGCAGCACCTCCAGCATCTCGGCGCGCACCAGCCGCATGATCAGCGTCATCTGGAACAGGCCGAGCGTGATCGAGGGCATGATCAGCGCCTTCAGCCCGGAGACGGTGAGGAGGCCCGTGCTCCACCAGCCGAGCTTCACGACCTCGCCGCGGCCGAACGACGGCAGCCAGTTCAGGATCACCGCGAACAGATAGATCAGCAGGATGCCGATCAGGAAGGTCGGCAGCGAGATGCCGATCAGCGAGACCGCCTGGAAGACCTTTGCCAGCATCGAGTCGCGGCGCAGCGCCGAATAGACCCCCATCAGGATGCCGAACACCAGCGCCAGGATCGTCGCGCAGGTGGCGAGCTCCAGCGTCGCCGGCATGCGCTCCTTCAGGAGGTCGGCGACCGGCTGGCGGAACTGGTAGGAGATGCCGAACTTGAACTGCGCCGCGTTGATGAAGTAGCGCGCGAACTGCACGGGAATCGGATCGTTCAAGCCCGAGCGACTCCCGGATCGCCTGGCGCTCGGCAAAGGAGGTGTCGATCGACACCATCTGGTTCACGGGGTCGCCGGCGAAGCGGAACATCGAGAACGAGATGATGCCGACGGCGAGCATGACGCCGATGGCCTGGATTGCACGGCGAAGAGTGAAAGCGAGCATGCCTCACGTCTCTCTGGAACACGGTGCGCGCATCATTGCCGCCCCAAAACAAAAGGTCCCGAAAGCGATGCGCTTCCGGGACCGTGCCGTCAATCCGTCATTCCTGTTTGGTGGCCCAGTAGAGCAGGACCTGATTGTCCGCGCGCTGGGTCAGTTTCACCTTGTTGGACACGCCCCACGCCAGCGCCTGCTGGTGCAGCGGGATGTAGCCGTAGTCCTTGATGCCGATCTCGAAGGCCTGCTTGATCTCCTGATCGCGCTTGGCGGTGTCGGTCTCGAGCGTGATCTTGTCGGTCAGCGCATCGAGCTTCCTTGTTGCAGTAGTCGCCGAGATTGGCTTCGCCGCGGGTCGCGTCCTTGGGATCGTCGCGGCAGCCCATGATGTCATGCAGCACGTTCTGCGAGTCCATCGTGGCCGGCGTCCAGCCCAGCAGATAGAACGAGGTCTGGAAGCCGCCGGGCTTCAGCACCTTGGCGAAATACTGCGCCTTGGGCTGCGCCAGCAGGTTCACCTTGACGCCGATGCGCGCCAGCATGCCGACCACGGCCTGACAGATCGCGGCGTCGTTGACGTAACGATCGTTCGGGCAGTCCATCGTCAGCTCGAAACCATCGGGGTAGCCGGCCTCGGTCAGCAGCTTCTTGGCGCCGTCAGGATCGTATTTCGGCCGTGTGAAATCCTTTGACAGCGGATAGAGCTCGGGCGCGATCATCAGGGCCGACGGCGTCGACAGGCCGCGCATGACGCGGCTCTTGATCGCTTCGATATCGACCGCCTTGTAGAAGGCCTCGCGAACGCGGACGTCCTTGAACGGATTCTTGCCCTTGACGTTCGAATAGAGCAGCTCGTCGCGCGTCTGGTCCATGCCGAGGAAGATGGTGCGCAGCTCGGGCCCGCTCATAACCTTGGCGATGCCGGAGGCGTTGACGCGGGCAATGTCCTGGGTCGGCACCGGCTCGATGACGTCGACCTCGCCCGACAGCAGCGCGGCGACGCGGGTGGCGTCGTTGCCGATCGGCGTGAAGATGATTTCCTTCAGATTATGCTCGGGCTTGCCCCACCAGTTCGGATTGACCTTGAACACGGTCTTCACGCCGGGCTGATGGCTCTCGATCGTGAAGGGGCCGGTGCCGTTCTCGTGCAGCGACGCATAGCTCGGCGTGGTTGCAGAGGCAGGCGTCGGCGCGACACAGTTGTTCTCCTCGGCCCACTTCTTGTCCATGATGTACCAGCCGTCCCATTGCGACATCAGGATCGGATTGGGCGCGGGCAGCACGACATCGACCGTGTAGTCGTCGACCTTGACGAATTTGGCGTCGGCCGGGAACGTTGGACAGGAAGTTCGAGCCCTTGGCGCGGATGCGGTCGGCGGAGAACAGCACGTCGTCGGCGGTGAAGGGGTCGCCATTGTGGAATTTGACGTTGTGGCGCAGATGGAAGCGCCAGCGCGTCGGTTCCGGCGTCTCCCAGCTTTCCGCCAGCGCCGGGACCATCTTCAGGTTCTTGTCCCGCGTCACCAGCCCTTCGTAGACATGGGCGTGGTGGGCGATGGTCGTCGTTTCCTTCAGCGTATAGGGATCGAGCGATTTCAGTTCGCCCTGGTTGGCGTAGCGCAGGGTCTGGCCCGATGCCGGCGACAGCGCCAATGCGACACTCGAGACGACGGCCGCTGCAAACAAGGAATGACGTACCGACATTTGTAAACGCTCTCCGTTTTTGGCATTGCATGGCTGCAAGGTTGCCGTTCCATGACGGCATTGTTGCCAGAGATTGCGCGCGGTGCAAGCCGGTTTCCCAAGGAAACGGAGAGGTTTGCGCCTCCGCGCCGCAATAATTAGCTTTAAGTCTACGCGCCCGCGGTGCGCGCCTGACATTGAACTTTCGGAGTGCCGGATGGCAGACCTCAAAGCCGATATTGTCGTCCTTGGCGCGGGCATGGTCGGCGTCGGCGCCGCGCTGCATCTGCAGAAGCGCGGGCGCAACGTCATGCTGGTCGACAAGCACGGCGCTGCCGGCGAAGAGACGAGTTACGGCAACACGGGCATCATCGAATGCGCTTCGGTGTTCCCGTACATGTTTCCGCGCGACCCCCTGCAAATTCTGCGCTATGCGACCAACCGCGCGCCGGAGGCGCGCTACAGCTTGAAGGATTTGCCGGCCTTGCTGCCCTGGCTGCTGCGCTACTATCGCGCGTCAGCGCCGGATCGCGCGTTGCGCGGAGCGATGGGCGTGCTGCCGCTGATCCGGCAAAGCCTGGTCGAGCATGAGGCGCTGGTTGCAGAAGCAGGTGTCCCCGAACTGCTCAAGCGCATAGGCTGGATCAAGTTGTTTCGTTCAGCCGCGACCCTCGACGGCGCGTTGCGCGATCTCGAGCGGGCGAAGGCCTATGGCGTCGAGGGCGACGTCCTCGATCGGAACGGGATCGCAAAGCGCGAGCCAAATCTCTCCGGCGACTTCGCCGGCGCGATCCATTTTCCGGCGCCGGGTTTCGTGCCCGATCCCGGTGGCCTTGCGAAAGCCTACGCCACGCTGTTTCGCCGCAAGGGCGGACGTTTCCTCACCGGCGATGCGCGCACGCTGCAACAGACGAGCGATGGACGCTGGCGCGTCGCCACGGAAGAGGGGTCGGTCACGGCGCGCGAGGTGGTCGTGGCGCTGGGGCCGTGGTCCGATCTGGTGTTCGCGCAGCTCGGCTATTCGATCCCGTTTGCGGTGAAGCGTGGCTATCATCTGCATCTCGCGGCACGCGGCAATGCCGTGTTGAACCATCCCCTGCTCGATATCGAAAATGGTTTCTGTCTGGCGCCGATGAATCGCGGCATTCGCCTCACCACCGGCGTCGAGTTCGCGCGCCGCGATGCACCGCCGAGCCCGGTGCAGGTCGAGCTCGCGCTGCCAAAAGCGCGCGCGCTGTTTCCGCTTGGTGAAGCCGTCGACGCCCAACCATGGAAGGGCGCGCGGCCGTGCCTGCCGGATATGCTGCCGATCATAGGCAGGGCGCCGCGCCATCCCGGCCTGTGGTTCGACTTCGGTCATCAGCATCACGGACTGACGCTCGGGCCGGTGTCGGGACGCTTGCTGGCGGAGATGATGACCGGCGAAGCGCCATTCGCCGATCCCGCGCCGTTCTCGGTCGAGCGATTCGGCTAAGCTACTCGTCCTGCTTGACCATCCAGTAGGGCAGCACCTGGTTATCGGCGCGCTGCACGACCTTGAGCTTCTTCGAGACCCCCCAGGCCAGCGCTTGCTGGTGCAGCGGGATATAGGCGTAGTCCTTGATCGCGACCTCGAAGGCCTGCTTGATCAATTGGTCGCGCTTGGCCGTATCGCTCTCCTGCAACACCTCGTCGGTCAGCTTGTCGAACTCCTTGTTGCAATAGCCGGAGACATTGGCCTCGCCCCGCGAGACCTTGGGATCGTCGCGGCAGCCCATGATCTGATACATCACGTCATGGGAATCGAGCGTGCCGGGCGTCCAGCCGAGCAGATAGAACGAGGTCTTGTAGCCGCCCGGCTTCAGGATCTTTGCGAAGTAAAGCGCTTTGGGTTGTGCCAGCAGATCCACCTTGACGCCGATACGCGCGAGCATGCCGACCACGGCCTGACAGATCGCGGCATCGTTGACATAGCGGTCGTTCGGGCAATCCATGCTGACCTCGAAGCCGTTGGGGTAGCCGGCATCGGCGAGCAGCTTCTTGGCCGTCTCGGGGTCGGCCTTCGGCCGCACGAAATCCTTCGACAGCGGGTACAGCTCGGGGGCGACCATCAGCGCCGACGGCGTCGACATGCCGCGCATCACGCGCGTCTTGATCGCGTCGACGTCGATTGCCTTGTAGAAGGCTTCGCGGACGCGGACGTCCTTGAACGGATTCTTGCCCTTGATGTTGGAATAGAGCAACTCGTCGCGCGCCTGATCCATGCCGATGAAGATCGTTCTCACCTCCGGACCGGAAAGCACCTGGGCATTGGGGCTGGCATTGACGCGCGCGATGTCCTGCAACGGCACCGGCTCGATGATGTCCACCTCGCCGCTCAGGAGCGCCGCCACACGCGTGGCCTCGTTGCCGATGTTGGTGAAGACGATTTCCTTCAGATTGTGCTCGGGCTTGCGCCACCAGTTCGGATTGGCCTTGAACACGGTCTTCACGCCGGGCTGATGGCTCTCGATCGTGAACGCTCCCGTGCCGTTTTCATGCAGCGAGGCATAGGACGGCGTGGTCGCGGCCACCGGCGTCGGCGCCACCGCGTTGTTCTCCTCGCACCACTTCTTGTCCATGATGTACCAGGTCGCCCAAAGCGAATGCAGGATGGGGTTGGGCTTGGTCAGGACGAAGTCCACCGTGTAGTCGTCGACTTTGACGACCTTGACGTCAGCGCCGACATAGGCCTGCAGGTTGGAGCCCTGGGCGCGGACGCGGTCCGCCGAGAACACCACGTCGTCGGCCGTGAAGGGGTCGCCGTTGTGGAATTTTACGCCCTTGCGCAGATGGAACCGCCAGCGCGTCGGCTCCGCTATCTCCCAGCTTTCGGCCAGCGCGGGGATGATCTTCAGATCCTTGTCGCGGGCGATCAGGCTCTCATAGACCTGGCCGAGATGGGCATGGGTGGTGGATTCATTGAGCGTGTAGGGGTCGAGCGATTTGAGCTCGCCCTGGTTGGCATAACGCAAGCTCTGGCCGGAGGCCGGCGACATTGCAAAGGCTGCGGCGGCGATCGCTCCGCACAGGGTCTGACGCATCGACATCACTGACGCTCCCCTAAAAAGGGCCACCATGACGAAAGCGGCGAAATCCATGTTCGCCGGGCTTTGACGGCTCCGCAACCAGCCTTAAGTAGGCCTAATGTCGCGGGCGGCCGCGTTGCTCTATGCAAGAGCCGAGCCGGGGTCGGTTGACCATACCCCCGAATGGGGTTCGGAGCGCCCACGCGCCGGCTTGCTTCGTTCGGCCTATCGTGGCGATACTCTGGAGGCCAGTCATAAGCGGCAGGAGCAGCACATGAAAGTGAATATAGAGATCGACTGCACGCCGCTGGAGGCCCGACAGTTCATGGGTCTTCCCGATGTGGCAGCCCATGCAGACGGCGGTGATGGACAAGCTGCAGCAGCAGATGATGTCCAACATCGAAAAGATATCGCCGGATTCGCTGATCCAGAGCTGGTTCAGTTTCGATCCGAAGCTCGCCGAGCGGATGCAGGAGATGTTCGTCTCCATGACCGGTCTGGGCGCGCTCACCGGCGACAAGAAGAAATAATGGCCGCTGAACGGCACGAGACGCCAGCCGACGGCCGGCTGCGCGCGCCGGGGCTCGGTCTGCTGCTCGCCGAGGCGCGAGGCATTCTGGAATTCAACGCAAGCCTCGTGCTGTCGCCGCTCTTGATGCGCGCGCCGCGCGGCGACGGCCATCCGGTGCTGGCGCTGCCGGGCTTTCTCGCCAGCGATCTCTCGATGATGCCGCTGCGCCGCTATCTGGCTGCGCTCGGCTACGACGCCCAAGCCTGGCGGATGGGGCGCAACACCGGCGGCATCAATCGCATGCGCGGCGCGCTGCTGGACCGCCTCAAGGAAATTCATGCCGCCTCAGGCCGCAAGGTCTCGATCGTCGGCTGGAGCCTCGGCGGCATCTATGCGCGCGATCTGGCGCTGCGGGCGCCGGAAATGGTGCGTGCTGTCGTGACGCTCGCAAGTCCCTTTGCCAATGATGTGCGCGCCACCAATGCGACCCGGCTCTATGAGGCGTTGTCGGGTGAAGTCGTCGGCGACGATCCGGAATTTCTCAGCGCCCTTGCCGGTGACCTCGCGGTGCCGGCTACGTCGATCTATTCGCGGGCGGACGGCATCGTGAACTGGCGTACCTGCCTGTTGCGTCCCTCCGATACCGCCGAGAACATCGAGGTCCATCTCGCCAGCCATGTCGGGATCGGCGTCAACCCGGCTGCGCTCTGGGCCATCGCCGATCGGCTGGCGCAGGCCGAAGGCCAGTTCCGTCAATTTGACCGCTCCGGGCCATTTGCCATTGCCTATGCGCCTCCGGAACAGGCACAATCGGCCTAAACTTCAAGAAGCGCGGATAAGGCGCTACGCGTATTGGTTCTTCGGGAGGAAAGCATGGGTGACGCCAAGAAACTGTCCTCGCTGGACGCGTCGTTTCTCTATCTGGAGACGCCGGAAATGCCGATGCATGTCGGCAGCATGGCGATCTTCCGATTGCCCGACGGCTACAAGGGCGACTTCTTCGAAGAGTTCAAGGCGATGATATCATCGCGGCTGCATATCGCGCCGATCCTCAAAGCGCGGCTGGAGAAGGCGCCGCTCGACATCGATCATCCCTCCTGGGTCGAGGACGACCAGTTCGACATCGACCGCCACATCTTCCGCGCCTGCCTGCCGGCGCCGCGCGACCGCGCCACGCTGGAGCGCATCGTCGGCTGGATGCATGCCAAGCTTCTCAACCGCGCCCGCCCGCTCTGGGAGTTCTATGTCTTCGAGGGCATGAAGGACAACGAGATCGGGCTTTATTCCAAGATGCATCATGCCTGCATCGACGGCGGCGCAGGTGCCGCGCTGACCAGCATGATCTACGACATCTCGCCGGTGCCGCGCGAGGTCGAGCCGCCGACGGCGAAGACAAAGGCGGAGCAGGAGCCGCGCGATATCGCCGCCAATCTGCTCGATTCCTATCAGGCGCTGTGGAGCCAGCCGCTCGATGCGGCGGCCGCCGCCAGGAAGATCGAGCTGCCGCGCTCGGGCAAGAGCGACATCGGATCGATCCTGTTCGACAACGCGATGTACCAGATCGAAAGCGCGGTGCGCTTCGCCGGCAATATCCCGACCATGCTCAAGAGCGTCTCCGATGTGATCGGCAAGGTGTCCGATCCGAAGGCGCGCGAGAGTCTCGTCAGCATGGCCTCGCCGCCGACCATCCTGAACAAGTCGATCTCCTCGGAGCGCAGCTTCGCCGGTGTCTCCGTCTCGCTGTCGCGGGCGAAGGCGCTGGCGAAGCTCTCCGGCGGCAAGCTCAACGACGTCGTGCTCGCGCTGTCGTCCGGCGTGGTGCGGCGCTATCTGGTGCAGCATGGCGCGCTGCCGAGCAAGTCGCTGACCGCGGCGGTGCCGATCTCGCTGCGCGAGGAGGGCAATTCCGAGGCCAACAACCAGGTGTTCGGCATGATCTGCGCGATCGCGACCAATGTCGGGGATCCCCGGACGCGGCTCGAGACCATCATCGCGCAATCGACCAAGTCCAAGGAGATGTCGCATCCGCTACGGGCGCTGATGCCGCAGTCTCCAACATCTCGATGCTGGGGACGCCGATCCTGGTGCAGGTGCTGGCGCTGCTCTACAGCCGCTCCGGCGCTGTCCGACGTGTTGCCACCGGCTGCCAACATCACGGTGTCGAACGTGCCCGGACCGCGCCAGACATTATATGCGGCCGGTGCGGAGCTCTTGCACATCTTCCCGGTATCGATCTCGACCCACGGCATCGCGCTCAACATCACCGTGCAGAGCTATCGCGACCAGCTCGATTTCGGCTTCATTTCAGGCGCCAACATCATCCCGCATGTGCAGGTGCTCTGCGACATGCTGCCGGAGGAGTTCGACGCGCTGGAGGCGGCGTTCGCCCCGCCTGCCGCCGAGGTCAAGGGCGCGGCCGAGTAGGGTTCTTGCGATGATCGAGATGCCGCCGCTCCAGTTCGCCCAGGTGAACGGGATTCGCATGGGCTATTACGAGGCGGGCCCGACAACCGACAAGCCGCCGGTCGTGCTCTGCCATGGCTGGCCGGAGCTGGCGTTCTCCTGGCGCCACCAGATCAAGGCGCTTGCTGTGGCCGGCATCCGCGTGATCGCGCCGGATCAGCGCGGCTATGGCGCGACCGATCGTCCGGAGGCGGTCGAGGATTACGATCTCGAGCATCTCACCGGCGATCTCGTCGGCTTGCTCGATCATCTCAAGATCGACAAGGCGATCTTCGTCGGCCACGACTGGGGCGGCTTCGTCGTCTGGCAGATGGCGATGCGTCATCCCGATCGCGTGGCCGGCGTGGTCGGCGTCAACACGCCGCATTTTCCGCGTGCTCCGATCGATCCGATCGAACTGTTCCGCCAGCGCTTCGGCGACAAGATGTACATCGTCCAGTTCCAGGACCCCGGCCGCGAACCCGACAAGATTTTCGGCAGCCGGGTCGAACAAACCTTCGATGCCTTCATGCGCAAGCCAGCGCCGCGCGCCGATGACGCTCCCGCCGAGCAGGCGGTCGCCGGCGTCGGCGCCTCACCGCGGCTCAATCTGGCGTTCCCGCAGATGATCGCCAATTACGACGCGAGGCACGATCCGCGCACGCCGATCCTGTCGGCGGAAGAGAAGAAGGTGTTCGTCGACACCTTCACCAAGACCGGCTTTACCGGCGGCATCAACTGGTATCGCAACTGGACCCGCAACTGGCAACGCGCCGAGGGACTGGACCATACTGTGCGGGTGCCATCGCTGATGATCATGGCCGAGAATGACGCGGTGCTGCCGCCGTCGGCCGCCGACGGCATGGAGAAGCTGGTGCCGGACCTGGAGAAATATCTGGTGAAAGACAGCGGCCATTGGACGCAGCAGGAAAAGCCGGAAGAGGTCAGCGCCAAGCTGATCGAATGGCGTAGAAAGCGGTTTGGTTAGACGTCGTCCGCATCGCGAGGCGAGCGAAGCGACGCAAGCCATTTCTCAGCGTGTCGACATGATAGATTGCTTGGATCGCTTCGCTTCGCTCGCGATGACGAGCGCTGGTTGAGAGGGGATGATTCGACGATGGCGCCGAAGAAGAACAGACTGAGTCCGATCCCGCATCCGCCGACCAAGCCGGTGGTCGGCAACATGCTGTCGCTGGATTCGTCCGCGCCGGTGCAGAACCTGACGCGGCTGGCGAAAGAACTCGGCCCGATCTTCTGGCTGGACATGATGGGCGCGCCGCTCGTCATCGCCTCCGGGCACGACCTCGTCGACGAGCTCTCCGACGAGACGCGGTTCGACAAGGCGGTGCGCGGGCCGCTGCGCCGCGTGCGCGCGGTCGCGGGCGACGGACTGTTTACCGCCGACACCACCGAGCCGAACTGGGGCAAGGCGCACAACATCCTGCTGCAGCCGTTCGGCAACCGCGCCATGGTGTCCTATCACCCGAGCATGGTCGACATCGCCGAGCAGCTCATCAAGAAATGGGAGCGGCTCAACGCCGACGACGAGATCGACGTCGTCCACGACATGACCGCGCTGACGCTGGACACCATCGGGCTTTGCGGCTTCGACTATCGCTTCAACTCGTTCTATCGGCGCGACTACCATCCGTTCGTGGAGTCGCTGGTGCGCTCGCTCGAGACCATCATGATGATCCGCGGGCTGCCGATGGAGAATCTTTGGATGCAGAAGCGGCGGCGCGATCTCGCTGCCGACGTCGCGTTCATGAACAAGATGGTCGACGAGATCGTCGCGGAGCGCCGCAAGAACACGGCCGCCGCCGACGACAAGAAGGACATGCTGGCGGCGATGATGACCGGCGTCGATCGCGCCACCGGCGAGCAGCTCGACGACGTCAACATCCGCTACCAGATCAACACCTTCCTGATCGCGGGCCACGAGACCACCAGCGGGCTGTTGTCCTACACGCTTTATGCGCTGCTGAAACATCCTGATATCCTCAAGAAGGCCTATGAGGAAGTCGACCGCGTGCTCGGCCCGGACACCAACGTCAAGCCGACCTATCAGCAGGTCACCCAGCTCACCTACATCACGCAGATCCTGAAAGAGGCGCTGCGGCTGTGGCCGCCGGCGCCGGCCTACGGCATCATGCCGCTGAAGGACGAGACCATCGGCGGCGGCAAGTACAAGCTCAAGAAGGGCACCTTCATCACCATCCTGGTGACGGCGCTGCATCGCGATCCCTCGGTGTGGGGTCCCAATCCCGATGCGTTCAATCCGGAGAATTTCAGCAGGGAGGCCGAGGCCGCGCGCCCGGTCAATGCCTGGAAGCCGTTCGGCAACGGCCAGCGCGCCTGTATCGGCCGCGGCTTTGCCATGCACGAGGCCGCGCTTGCGATCGGCATGATCCTGCAGCGCTTCAAGCTGATCGACGTGCATCGCTATCAGATGCATCTGAAGGAAACGCTGACCATCAAGCCGGAAGGCTTCAAGATCAAGGTGCGGCCGCGCACCGATCAGGAGCGCGGCGCTTATGCGGGACCCGCGCCGGCTTCGGCTGCGACCACGGGCGCTGCCGCGCCGCGTGCGCGCACGCGCCCCGGTCACAACACGCCGCTGCTCGTGCTCTACGGATCGAATCTCGGCACCGCCGAGGACATGGCGACGCGCGTCGCCGATCTCGCCGATGTCAACGGTTTTGCCACGCGGCTGGCGCCGCTCGACGAGTTCGCCGGCAAGCTGCCGAAAGAAGGCGCCGTGGTGATCTTCTGCGCCTCCTACAATGGCGCGCCGCCCGACAACGCCACGCAATTCGTCAAATGGCTGCGCGACGGCATGCCTGCGGACGCGCTGAAGGGTGTCACCTACGCGGTGTTCGGCTGCGGCAACAGCGACTGGGCCGCGACCTATCAATCGATCCCGCGCTTGATCGACCAGCAGATGGCGGCGCATGGCGCGCACAGCGTCTATCCGCGCGGCGAGGGCGATGCGCGCAGCGATCTCGACGGCCAGTTCGACGCCTGGTTCGCGAAACTTGCGCCGGCGGCGGTGACGGCGCTCGGGCTTGCGGCGACCTTCAGCCGCAGCGCCGACGACGAGCCGCTCTATAGCATCGAGCCGATGGCGCCGAGCGCGGTGTCGTCGATCGCCGCCCTCGGCGGCGCGCTCGCGATGAAGGTGCTCGCCAACAACGAGCTGCAGAACAAGGAAGGCGCCGAACGCCTCCGACCGTTCGACCCGCCACATCGAGGTCGAGCTGCCGGCTGGCACAAGCTATCGCGTCGGCGATCATCTCAGCGTGGTGCCGCGCAACGATCCGACGCTGGTCGATGCGGTGTCGCGCCGCTTCGGCTTCCTGACCGCGGATCAGATCCGGCTGCAGGTGCCGGAAGGCCGCCGCGCCCAATTGCCGGTCGGCGAAGCCATCACTGTCGGACGCCTGCTCACGGATTTCGTCGAGCTGCAACAGGTCGCGACCCGCAAGCAGATCCAGATCATGTCGGAGCAGACCCGCTGCCCCGTGACCAAGCCGAAGCTGCAGGCCTATGTCGGCGAGGACGCGGCCTCAGCCGAGCGCTACCGCACGGAGATTCTCGCGAAGCGCAAATCGGTGTTCAACCTGCTCGAGGAATATCCGGCCTGCGAGCTGCCGTTCCACTCCTATCTGGAAATGCTGTCGCTGCTGGCGCCGCGCTATTACTCGATCTCGTCCTCGCCCGCCGGCGATGCGAGCCGCTGCAGCGTCACCGTCGGCGTGGTCGAGGGGCCGTCGAGCTCCGGCCGCGGCATCTACAGGGGCGTGTGCTCGAACTATCTCGCCGGCCGCCGCGCAGGCGAGACCATCCATGCCACCGTGCGCGAGACCAAAGCCGGCTTCCGCCTGCCTGACGATGCCGCGGTGCCGATCATCATGATCGGGCCGGGCACGGGGCTCGCGCCATTCCGCGGCTTCCTCTGGGAGCGCGCAGCGCGGAAAGCCAAGGGTGCCTCGCTCGGACCGGCCATGCTGTTCTTCGGCTGCCGCCATCCCGAACAGGATTTCCTCTACGCCGACGAGCTCAAGACGTTCGCGAAGGATGGCGTCACCGAGCTCTACACCGCGTTCTCGCGCGCCGGCGGCGAGAAGACCTATGTGCAGCATCTGGTCGCGGCCGAGAAGGACAAGGTGTGGAAGCTGATCGAGCAGGGCGCGGTCGTCTTTGTCTGCGGCGACGGCGGCAAGATGGAGCCGGACGTCAAGGCGGCGCTGGTTGCGATCCACCGCGAGCGCACTGGGTGCCGATGCCGAGGCGGCCGCGCGCTGGATCGAGGAGATGGGCGCGAAGAACCGCTACGTGCTGGACGTCTGGGCGGGCGGGTGACGCCACTCGTGGTCCATTCTCGACAAGCACATCTATCGAGCCGCAATTTCGTCGCAGCGTTCCTGGCTCTTGTCTTGACGCTTGGAGCGTCGATTTCGCATGCCCGCGCCGAAGATGCTCCAAAAATCGGCGTGGTGTCGTTTGGCCTGTTCGGCGATCAAGGCGTGTTCAGATCCGAGGCGACCGGCGCCGCTCAGGTCGTAGCAGACCGCTTCGCGACCGGCCCGATCGACGTGAAGTACAATTCCAGGAAAGGCGGCGGTGCAACGATCGAAGGCCTGGCCTGGTCATTGCAGGACGCAGCCAGGGGGCTTGATGCCGAGAGAGATGTCCTTTTCCTGATTCTCACCTCGCACGGCTCGCCCGACGGGCTTGTCATCAGGGCGGGACGGCTCACGCAGATGCTCACGCCGTCGCATCTCGCCGACATGCTGGCGACCATCCCCGTGCGACACAAGGTCGTGGTCATCTCGGCCTGCTATTCCGGAGTCTTCATCCCGCGCCTGGCGAACCCCGATGTGCTGGTCATCACGGCGGCCGATCCCAATCATCCGTCGTTCGGCTGCCAGGACAAGGCCAAGTGGACCTATTTCGGCGACGCGTTTTTCAATGTCGCGCTCCGGAAAGCCGCAAGCCTGAAGGATGCGTTTCGTCGAGGCGCGGTCGCTGGTGCGGAAGCGGGAGCTGCGAGAGCGCTTCGAGCCGTCGAATCCCCTGATGGCAGGCGGAGCGAACGTGCAGTCATTTCTCGTTGCGCGACCTTGAATGAAACGCCGAGGGGCATGCTAAAAGCTTCGGCATGATCCCTTGGGAAAAGATCGACACGGCACGCATTCCCGGTACCGACGGTGAACTGCGCCTGATGCGCCGCGGAGCGGAGTTCTCGATCATGCTCGGCAGCAACGAGCTGATGAACAGCCGTCTCAACGGCTCGGAAGCAGCGCTCGCGACACTTGCGGCCAGCAAGATCGAAAAAGTCGCAAGACCTCACGTCCTCATCGGCGGCCTCGGCATGGGCTTTACGCTGCGGGCCGCGCTTGCCGTGCTCGGAAGCAAAGCGCATATCGTCGTGGCCGAACTGGTGCCGGCGGTCGTCGCGTGGGCACGCGGCCCGATGGCGGACATTTTTGGCGACAGCCTGAACGATCCCCGCGTCGACATCCGCGAGGTGGATGTGGCGCAGGTGATCGAACGGCATCCCCTCACGTTCGATGCGATCCTGCTCGACGTCGATAACGGGCCGGAAGGTCTCACCCGCAAAGCCAACGATGCGCTGTACGATGTTCCGGGACTGAAAAGAATCCACACCGCCTTGCGGCGAGGCGGGGTGTTCGCCGTCTGGTCGTCCGGGCCGAACCCGAAATTTTCGAAGCGGCTTGTCCAGGCCGGGTTCGCTGTGAACGAAGTTGCCGTCCGCGCCACCGGAAGCCGCGGCGGCGCGCGCCATGTCATCTGGATCGCAACGAACTAATCGTTACGGACTGACCGGCGATCCCGCCGGCAGCGCAATTCCCTTTGCGCTGGCGGCCTGGCGCAGGAGGTCGGGACGGTCGGAGATGATGCCGTCGACGCCAATCTCGATCATGCGCGCCATATCGTCGGGCTTGTTGACCGTCCAGACCACGACGCGCAATCCGAGGTCGTGGGCCTCGGTCACGAGCGCAGCGTCGATGTCGCCGAAATAGGGCGACCAGATCGCGCCTCCGGCGGCCTTGATGGTGCGCGGCAGCGAGCCGCCATGATCCGCCGGGTTGAATCCGGCCATCCAGTTGGTCGCCTTGTCGAGCGCGATGGTCGACCCTGAGCCGCGCTGCAGCGTCAGATACACCGTCGGAATTTTCGGCGCCCGTTGCTGGACCAGCTGCAGCGTCCGCCAGTCGAAGGACTGGATCATGACGCGGTCTGAAAATCCCTCGGCGTCGATCAGTCCGAGCAGCAGCGTGACGAAGCTTTGCGGATCGGGCGATTCATCCGGATGGTTCGGATCGATCTTGGTCTCGATGTTGAAGCGCACGCAGCTGTTGCCGGACTTGCGCACCAGCGCGAACAGTTGCTTCAGCGTCGGAATGCGCGTCCCCGGAATGGCGCGCTGATCCGGAAATTGCCTGGCGTAGGCGCTGTCGGGGCGGATCTGTCCGACGTCGTAGGTTCTCACCTCGTCAAGCCGCAGCTTGATGAAGGGCGTTCCGGGCGCGGCGACATAGTCGCCTTTGGCATCGCGTGCGAGATCGGGATTGAGCCCGCGCTCATGGGAGATGACGGCTTCACCGTCCGCGGTGATGCCGATGTCGAGTTCCAGCGTATTGACGCCCATGGAGAGCGCATTGGCAAACGCCGGCAGGGTGTTTTCCGGCAAAAGGCCGCGCCCGCCGCGATGCGCCTCGATATCGAAAGTCATATCGCAAGCCATGGCCGGTCCTGTGACGAGACAGCAGAAGACTGAAAGCAATATCGAACGACGAGATGGCGTCATGACTTGATTTTAGGGAAAGAGTCCGAGGCCATCAATGATGCGGCGAAGCCCGTCGATGGATCGTCGCGTGGTGGCTGATGGGCTCCGAGGCGGCATGCGTCTCGATGGTCAGCGTCAGCGGCGTCTCGCGGTTGGGCAGCGTCGCGGCCAACAGGGCCGCGATCGGGAGATCGCCCTCGCCGACGGCGACGAAATGGCGCGCCGCATCGGAATAGTCCTTGATGTGCAGCATATCGGCGAAAGGCAACAGCCGCGCCAGATCGTCGGCCGATGGCGGAGTGCCGTTTCGAAATGCGTTGGCGATATCAGGCAGTGCTCGCAGGCGCGGATGCCGATACGCCGTCACAACAGCCTCGAGTTCGGCGAAGCCTGCGATGTTGCACACGCCCTCATTCTCGACATGCACCCACATGTCGAACTTTTCCGCAAGCGCCAGCAGATCCTCGATCGGCTCGCGCAAATCATCGACGCGATAGCCGTCGTAGGCGAGATAACTGAAGACACGCAGGTTGCGCGCGCCGAGGATATCCGCCGCCGCGAATGCCTCGGCGTAGACCTCGCGCGGCGTTCGATCGCCGAGCTCGAAGCCGAACTGGTCACCCTCGGCCTTTGCGCCGTCTTGCCGGGCGGGCTCCATTTCAGGAGCGGCGTGCAGATGCAGGATACCGACAGTCCTGCGCTCCGCACGCGCCGCGCCGCGTCGGCCAGTTCGTCGCGCGACAGCGCCAGCACGTTGCGGCCGTCGATGACACGCAGATCGATTGTGCCGATACCCTCCGCGCGGGCGAAGGCGAGCCCTTCGTCCAGTGAAGGCGATACTTCGTCGGTGATCAGGCCAATCGTCAGGTCCTGATGGCGCAACTCACGCCGCCTTTGCCGCCGCGCCATGGGCGTGCTTGTCGATGGCGTCGATGATCTGCGGCCACATCGGAATCGGGATCGCGTGTCCCATGCCCTCGACCATCATCAGCCTGGCGCCGGGAATCGACGCCGCGGTGTCCATGCCGCCCATCGGATGCACCAGCGGATCGACGGTGCCGTGAATCACCAGCGTCGGCGCAGTCACCGAATGCAGCCGCGCCTTGCGGCTGCCGGAGGCGAGGATGGCGCGGAGCTGCCGGCCGACGCCGGCCGGATTGAGGCCGCGCGAATAGACGCGCGCCGCGCGCGAGGGATCGAGCGCCTCGTCCTCGGGGAAGCTGCCGACCCGCAGGATTTTCCAGGTCTGCGCGAAGCGCGCGAAATATTCCTCTTTGGTCGTGGGCGGCGGCGCCATCAGCATCGCGGCCGCTTCCTTGGTCGGCGGCGGCACTTTTGGGATTGCCCGTCGTCGACATGATCGAGGTCAGCGAGCGCACCCGCTGCGGAAACGAGATCGCGATCTCTTGCGCGATCATGCCGCCCATGGAGGCGCCGACCAGATGCGCCGACTTGATGCCGAGCACGTCCATCAGGCCCGTGGTGTCGCGCGCCATGTCGATGATCTTGTAGGGGGCCGCGACCGGGATTTTCAGAAAGCGCAGCTTCAACAGCTCGATCGGCGTCAGCCGCTTGCCGCCCGTCAGTTTGCCGGACTGGCCGATGTCTCGGTTGTCGAAGCGGATGACGCGGAAGCCGCGCGCGGCGAGCTGCTCGCAGAACGCGTCGTCCCACAGCACCATCTGGGCGCCGAGGCCCATGATCAGCAGCATCGGCTCCGCCTGGGCGTCACCGAAAATCTCGTAACAAATGTCGATGCCGTTGGCGCGCGCAATCTGCTGCGGCTGATGGGGTGCTGGGCTCACGCGAGCGCTCCTTGTGGTCGGTGTCTTTTGGGAACTCTATGGCACGGTTTGGCGTAGCGCAGAAGGATTTCCGATGGTACCGGCGTCCGCTGGCTCGCAAGCCATGTTGACCGTCCCGTCGCAACGGTGTGGTATTGCGCAAAAGAAGGGTTTAAGCCCTCGTTTCACGTGAGGAGGACGCGGATGGCCGACAAAAGCAACGATCCGGTCGCGTTGTGGCAGACCATGATCGGCGAGATGGAGAAGGGGTTCAACGCCTTCGCCAATCAGGCCATGGCGTCGCCGGAGTTCTCCAAGGTGATGAATCAGGCCGGCGGCGTTTCCGCAGGCGCGCAGAAGCAGTTCGGCGAGCTCATGGAGAAATATCTTCTCTCGATGAACCTGCCGAGCCGCGCCCAGATGATCGGCATGGCCGAACGGCTGCAGTCGATCGAAGGCCAGCTCAACGAGATCAAGGCGATGCTGCATCAGATGAACGCCGCCTCCGGCGACACGTCCGGCTATGCCGGGACGCCGCGGCCGCCGCGCACCAAGCGTCCGCCGGCGCCGCCCTCGGGAGAGCAAAAATGAACGCGCCGACGGGACTCGATCTCGCCGCCATCCCCGATCGGATCCAATCCGAGGTGCAGCGCGCGATCCAGCGCAGCATCAAGGGCGTCGAATATTTCTCGACCTCCGGCCCGACGCTCGGGCTCGACGCCAAAGGACATCATCCATTCCCGCGGCACCTTGAATCTCTATCACTACCGGCCGCTCGTCGGATGAAGTCTACCGCGTGCCGGTGCTGATCGTGATGGCGACCACCAATCGCGGCTACATCCTCGACATGGTGCCCGGCCAGAGCTTCATCGAGTTCCTGCTCAAGCGCGGCTACGACGTCTACATGATGGACTGGTCGGCGCCGAAGCCGGAAGAGAAGTCGCTGTCGATGGAGAATTACGTCCTCGACTTCATCCCGGATTGCGTGCGCCGCGTGCAGCAGGATTCCGGCGAGCAGGACGTCTCCGTGATCGGCTATTGCTTCGGCGGCGTGCTGTCGCTGCTCTACGGCTCGATCTTCAACGACGGGCCGATGAAGAACCTGATCTGCTTCACCACGCCGGTCGATTTCCGCGAGATGAAGCTGTTCTCGAATTTCGCCGATCGCCGTTATTTCGACGTCGACCGGCTGATCGACAGCGTCGGCAACGTGCCGCCGGAGATGATCCTGTCCTCGTTCGAGATGCTGCGGCCGGCCTCGCGCATGACCAGCCAGGTGCAGCTCTGGGACAACATCTGGAACGACGAGTTCGTGAAATCCTACCGGATGTTCGATCGCTGGGCGACCGACACGCTGCCGCTCGCCGGCGAATATTTCCGCGACATCACCAAGGACCTGATGTGGGACAACAAGCTCTACGAGGGCACCATGACCGTCGGCGGCCGCAAGGCCGATATCGCCGACATCAAGGTTCCGATCCTGCATGCGGTCGCCGAGCACGACCACATCGTTCCCTATGACGCGGCCAAGCACCTGATCCCGAGGGTCGCTTCGACCGACAAGGAAGAGGTGATGCTGAAAGGCGGTCACGTCTCGCTCGTCGCCGGCGCCAACGCGATGAAGCGGCTGTGGCCGAAACTGGACTCCTGGCTAGGTGGAAGATCGACATGAGTGAGACCCGTTCCTATCCCCGTCACGTCAAGACCGATGCCGGCGACATCGAATTCCGGCTGATGTCGCGCGCCGACGAAGCCGCCGTGCTTTCTTTCGCGCAAAAGCTGCCGACGCACGATCTGCTTGTTCCTGCCGCGCAACATCAGCCAGCCAAAAGTGCTGTCGGCCTGGATCAACGAGATCGAGCGCGGCGACATCAAGAGCCTGCTCGCGATCAGGGACGGCAAGGTGGTCGGCTGCGGGACTTTGGTTCGCGACCGGCATTCCTGGTCGCCCCATGTCGGCGGCATCCGGATGGTGGTGTCGCTGGACGTCCGAGGGCAGGGCGTCGGCCGGGCGCTGTCGCAGGAGACCTTTGCGCTGGCTTTGGGCGAAGGCCTGGAGAAGCTCACGGTGCAGATGACGGTCGACCAGCAGGCGGCGATCGCCCTGTTCGAGAGCCTCGGCTTCAAGGCCGAGGCGCTGCTCCGCGACCATGTCCGGGACGTCGACGGCAGGAAGCACGATATCGTCGTGCTCGGGCACAATGTCGCGCAGTTTGCCGCCCAGATGGAGGCCTACGGCCTTCCGGGGGCGGTCCAGCACTGAACTCCGCCGAAACGGCGGGTTCCCAGCCTCAATCACGGTTTCGTGATATCGCGATGCAACATCATTGTTGCATCGCACCATTAGCCGTGCCATATAGGGATTGCCCCGGGCCAAAGCCGGACGGGGTGAGCCCATAGCTCAAACCCCTGAGGATGGAGAGACCCCCATGACCACCGAGACCACCAACGTTTACGACACCGTCAAGCAGGCCTTCGCGCCCGTCACCGAGGCATTCGCCAAGCTCCAGAACATGGAAGTTCCGGAAGCCGCCCGTGAGTTCGTGAAGAAGCAGGCCGAGACCGCCAAGGAGCGCGCCGCCGACGTCTACGCCGGTTCCGAGAAGGTGACCGCAGCGATCGAGACCGCGGTGACCGACTCCGTCAGCGAGGCCGCCAAGATCAGCCGCAACATTCAGCAGGCGATGTACCAGGACGCGGAAGCGTTCTTCGCCGGCCTCGACAAGCTCGCTTCGGCCAAGTCGCTGAACGAGGCTGTCCAGATCCAGTCGGACCTCGCCCGTGCGCGCGGTGAAGTGTTCATCTCGCGGGCCAAGTCGACCACCGAATATCTCGGCAAGCTCGTTGCCAACGGTGCGAAGACCGCCCAGGACAACTTCGCCAAGGTCTACAACAAGACCGCCTGATTGCTTGGGACCAGTGGATGGTTCGAAGGCCCGCCTTTGTGCGGGCCTTCTTTTTGAGGCGCGGCCGCATCGGCGAATGTCGACCCTCATGGTGAGGAGCGCTCTTGCGCCGTCTCGACCGAGGCCTCATCCTTCGAGACGCGGCGCGTCACGCTTGATAGCCGAACCGTCTGGTGACGCTCCTCAGGATGAGGCTACCGACCGTCATGAGCTTCGACGCAGCCTGTCGACTTTCACCCCCGCCGACGCTTCGCGCGCGGCAGAGCTGAAGCGCGTCAAGGCGCTGGCGACGCTGGTGCTGGTGGGCACGTTGACGCTGTTCGTCGTCGCCAAGCTGTTGCTCAACGTCCATCCCGTCTTCGGCTTCATCGCGGCCTTCGCCGAAGCCGCGACCATCGGCGGGCTCGCCGACTGGTACGCCGTGGTGGCGCTGTTCAAGCGGCCGCTTGGGCTTGCCGATCCCGCACACCGCGATCATCCAGAGCAACCAGCAGCGCATCGCCGAGAAACTCGGCGAATTCATCGAAAAGAACTTTCTCGAGGCCGGTCCGGTCGACGCCAAGCTCAAGCAGATCGACTTCGGCGCCTTCATCGCGGACTGGCTGCGCGACCGCAAGCGCAGCGAGGATCTGGCGCGATTTGTCCTGCGCCTGCTGCCGGAGGCGTTCTCGGCGACCGAGTCCTCGGGCCTGATGACCTTCATCACCCGCCGCGTCACCACGCAGGTGCTTTCGATCGATCTCGCGCCGCTGGCGGCCGGCGCGCTGCGCGGCTTCGTGCAGGAGGGCAAGCATGAGGGCCTGCTCGACGACATCCTGCGCGCGATGCACCGCACCCTGACGCAGCAGGACACCATGGCCGTGATCCGCGACAAGGTCCGCGCCGAGATGCCGACGCTTGCTCAGGCTTTATCGCGCCGACAAGTTCGTGGTGAACCGCATCATCTCCTCGGCGACGAAATTCTTCGAGGAAGTGCAGGGCGATCCCAAGCATCCGTTCCGCGGCGAGTTCGACCGCTTGCTGCTCTCCTTTGTCGATCGGCTCGGCAGCGACAAGGCATTCGCCGATCGCATCGACGGCTTGAAGCGCGACGTGATGGCGCGGCCGGAGCTTGCCAATCTCGGCCGCACCATCTGGGCCAATGTGAAGGATTTCGTCGAACGCAGCGCTTCCGGCGAGTCGCAGGTGCTGCAGCAGCAACTGACGCGCATGTTCGTCGAGGCCGGCGAGGCGCTTGCCGGCGACGCCGAGTTGCGAAGCGAGATCAACCAGGGTCTGGTTGCGATCCTGCGCACGGTCGTCGCCGAGCAGAAGAGCGGCGTGTCGACCTTCATCGCCGACCAGATGAAGTCCTGGGACATGGCGCAGCTGATCTCGCTGATCGAGGTCAATGTCGGCAAGGACCTGCAATACATCCGCTTCAACGGTTCGCTGATCGGCGGGCTGGCGGGGCTGGCGCTTTACACCGCCGAATACCTGCTGCGGCTCGTGTGACTTATTCATCACGTCCAGGTCTTTAATTGCTGTGGGCACGACCTGGCTCGCTTGAAACGCCCGGAGCAGTTCCATAGCTTTTTGGAATCGCTTCGTTTTGTTGCGTTGCGAAACGAATCGACGAGGTTTGCGTTTCCTACATTGATCCATTGGCGGCTGCCGCGACGTAAGGGGCCGCCTGAACAGGAGACAAGATGTCCGCTGCTGCGCAGACGCTTCGCCCGCCCTCCAGAACGCTGATGTTTCTGGAAGGCCGCGCTATCCATGAACTCGGCGCCTTCCTCGGCGCATTGCCGCTGCTCTCATTGGCGCCGCGCGGCGACGGCCACCCGGTGCTGGTGCTGCCCGGACTGATCGCTTCCGACGTCTCGACCCGGCCGCTGCGCGCCTTCCTGCGCAACCGCGGCTACGCCGTCAGCGGCTGGAAGCAGGGCCGCAATCTCGGACTTCGTCCGGGCGTTCAGCACGCCATGACCGACCTGCTGAAAGAGATGAACGACACCCACGGCCGCAAGGTCTCGCTGATCGGCTGGAGCCTCGGCGGCCTCTATGCGCGCCAGCTCGCCAAGATGATGCCGGAGCGCGTGCGCTCGGTGATCACGCTCGGCAGTCCGTTCGCCGGCTCGCCGCGAAATCGACCAATGCCTGGCGCGTCTATGAGATGGCCAGCGGCCGCCGCGCCGATGAGGAAGATGCGCGCTTCGGCGGCTCGCTGTCGGTCGCGCCGCCGGTGCCGACCACCGCGATCTTCAGCCGCACCGACGGCGTCTGCGCCTGGCAGGGCTGCATGGAGAAGTCGTCGGCGCAGTCCGAGAGCATCGAGGTCGAGAGCAGCCATTGCGGCATGGGCCATCATCCCGCGGTGGTCTATGCGGTCGCCGATCGCCTCGCGCAGGCCGAAGGGCAGTGGAAGCCGTTCGACCGCTCCAGCTGGCGCGCGATCGTCTATCCCGATCCGAATAGGTAGCTTCTATCGGACCTCATCGTTCGCAGACGCGCGGCTGTCGCCGCGCTGCTCACCATGAGGGATTAGAGCAGTCGCAACGAGTCTATTCCCTCATCCTGAGGAGCCCGCGAAGCGGTGTCTCGAAGGATGAGGCCGCAGTCTCGCATTTTCGACGAATCCACGAACTGCGGTATGCGTAAAACATGCCGCCGCAACCGCTTGCCCGCATCATCGACCAGCTCAAGCGCGAACCCTCGCGCACCGGCTCGATCATCATCACCATGTTCGGCGATGCCATCGTGCCGCGCGGCGGCTCGGTCGCGCTCGCCACGCTGCTGGAATTTTGCGAGACCCTCGACATCGACGCGACCGTGGTGCGCACCGCGATGTCGCGGCTGACCGCCGACGGCTGGTTCGAGCGCAGCAAGATCGGCCGCAACAGTTTCTATCGCCTGGTGCAAAGAGGCCGGCTGACCTTCGATATCGCGACCAAACACATCTACGACCCGCCGCCATCGGACTGGACCGGCCGCTTCGAACTGCTGTTGATCGGCAATGCCGAAGACCGCGACGCCTCGCGCGAGGCGCTGAAGAATGCCGGCTTCGGCAGTCCGGTGCCGGGCGTCTGGGTCGCGCCGTCGGGTGCGCCGATCCCCGAGGAGGCCTCGCGCGCCATCCGTCTCGAAGTTTCCGCCGAAGACGACAGCGGCCGGCGGCTGCTGGCCGAGAGCTGGCCGCTCGCAGCGCACGGCGGACGCCTATCTCAAATTCATGAAGACGTTCGAGCCGCTGCGCAACTTCATCGAACGCCGCGAAAAGCTCGGCGATGCCGACGCCTTCACCGCGCGCGTCCTGCTGATCCACCATTATCGCCGCGTGGTGCTGCGCGATCCCCTGTTGCCCGTGGCGCTGCTGCCGAGGGACTGGCCGGGCAGGGCGGCCCGAACGCTCTGCGGCCAGATCTATCGCGCGCTGCTTTCTCCGTCCGAACAATGGCTTGACCGGCACGGCAGCAACGAAAACGGGCCGCTGCCGAAGGCGGCCGGGGAGCTGTCCCGGCGGTTTGGGGATTAGCTCGATATGTTACAAAAATAACTTGCAATAAGAATTTTTTGTTATATATTTGATCCCAATCAATGCAAGGGAGGTCGGCATGTACACGCAGGCGCTCAACACGTCCGATGGCGACGACCGCCAGGTCGAGGACGCCGGCCGCGCGACTGCCTTCCAGGCCCGCATCGACGCCGACGAGCGCATCGAGCCGAATGACTGGATGCCCGCGGCCTATCGCAAGACGCTGACCCGGCAGATTTCCCAGCACGCCCATTCCGAAATCGTCGGCATGCTCCCTGAAGGCAACTGGATCACCCGTGCGCCGTCGCTGCGCCGCAAGGCCGCGCTGCTCGCCAAGGTGCAGGACGAATGCGGCCACGGGCTTTATCTCTATGCCGCCGCCGAGACGCTCGGCACCTCCCGCGAAGAGCTGGTCGATGCCATGCTGGCCGGCAAGGCCAAGTACTCCTCGATCTTCAACTATCCGACGCTGACCTGGGCCGACATCGGCGCGATCGGCTGGCTGGTCGACGGCGCCGCCATCATGAACCAGATTCCGCTGTGCCGCTGCTCCTACGGTCCCTATGCCCGCGCGATGATCCGCGTCTGCAAGGAAGAGTCGTTCCACCAGCGCCAGGGTTTCGAGATCATGCTGACGCTGTGCCGCGGCAGCGAGGATCAGAAGGCGATGGCGCAGAACGCGCTCGATCGCTGGTGGTGGCCGGTGCTGATGATGTTCGGCCCGCCCGACAAGGCGAGCCAGCACAGCGACACCTCGACCAAGTGGAAGATCAAGCGCTTCTCCAATGACGAGCTGCGCCAGAAATTCGTCGATGCCACCGTGCCGCAGGCGCAGTTCCTCGGGCTCACCATTCCCGATCCCGGCATGACGCAGGACGCGGAAGGTCACTGGCGCTACAGCGCGATCGACTGGACCGAGTTCAATCAGGTGCTCGCCGGCAACGGCCCGTGCAATCGCGATCGGCTCGCGGCGCGGCGCAAGGCGCATGACGACGGCGCCTGGGTGCGCGAGGCGGCGGCCGCCTATGCCGAAAAGCGCAAGGCGCGCCAGCTCGCGCAGGCCGCGGAGTGAAGGAGATCACGATGGCAACGCCGAACACGCCGCTCTGGGAAGTCTTCATCCGCAGCCGCAACGGGCTTGCGCACAAGCATTGCGGCTCGCTGCATGCGGCGGACGCCACGCTCGCGATCCAGGCCGCGCGCGACATCTACACCCGCCGCGGCGAGGGGCTTTCGATCTGGGTGGTGCCGTCGAACGCGATCACCGCCTCCGATCCGTCCGAGAAGGGCATGATGTTCGAGCCGGCGGAGTCGAAGATCTACCGGCATCCGACATTTTACGACGTGCCCGAAGAAGTCGGGCATATGTAACTCGTCATTGCGAGGAGCGAAGCGACGAAGCAATCCAGACCTGCATGCTCACGATGGATTGCTTCGCTTCGCTCGCAATGACGATCGGAGAAACCGAAATGGCCGTCGCCTCGATCCAGGTTTCCGAAACGCCGCTGTGCTCTACGTGCTGCGCCGCGCCGACGATGCGCTGATCCTCGGTCATCGCCTGTCGGAATGGTGCGGGCATGCGCCTGATGCTCGAAGAGGACATGGCGCTCGCCAATATGGGCCTCGACCTGCTCGGCCAGGCCCGCGAGCTCTACAGCTACGCCGCCAAGGTCGAAGGCAAGGGCAACGACGAGGACAAGTTCGCTTACCTCCGCGACGTCAGGCAGTACCGCAACCTGCTCCTGATGGAGCAGCCGAACGGCGACTTCGCCCGCACCATGGTGCGGCAGTTCTTCTACTCCGCCTTCGCCGATCTCTACTGGCGCGCGATGATGAAGTCCTCCGACGCAACGCTCGCCGCGATCGCGGCCAAGAGCGAGAAGGAAAGCGCCTATCATGTCAGGCATTCCTCCGAATGGATCGTCCGGCTCGGCGACGGCACCGAGGAAAGCCACCGCCGTGCGCAGGCCGCGATCGACGATCTCTGGGCCTTCACCGGCGAGATGTTTGCGGTTGATGACGCCGAGCGCGCGCTGATCGATGCCGGTGTTGCGATCGATCCCGCAAGCCTGAAGACGCAATGGCTCAAGACGGTCACCGGCGTCGTCGACGAGGCGACGCTGACGCTGCCGAAGAGCGACTGGATGCAGCAGGGCGGCCGCGTCGGCCGGCACAGCGAGCATCTCGGCCATCTCCTCTCCGAATTGCAGTCGCTGCAGCGGACCTTTCCGGGGGCGACATGGTGATGGCTGCGCTCAGCGATGCCGATCTGCGCCGGCGCGCCTGGGATGCGGCTGCGCGCGTGGTCGATCCGGAGATTCCGGTGCTGACCATCGCCGATCTCGGCGTGCTGCGCGAGGTCAAGGTCAGCGACGGCCATGTCGAGGTCGCGATCACGCCGACCTATTCCGGCTGCCCCGCCATGAACATGATCGCGCTCGAGATCGAGCTGGCGCTGGAGCGCGAAGGCTTTGCCAAGCCGAAAATCCGCACCGTGCTGTCGCCGGCCTGGACCACCGACTGGATGAGCGAGGACGGCCGCCGCAAGCTCCGCGACTACGGCATCGCGCCGCCGTTGGCCGCATCGTCGCGCCGCGCGCTGTTCGGCGTGCAGGAGGTGGCGTGCCCGCAATGCGGCTCTAGCAATACCGAGCTGCTGTCCGAATTCGGCTCGACCTCCTGCAAGGCGCTGTGGCGCTGCAAGACCTGCCGCGAACCCTTCGACTATTTCAAGTGTCACTGAGCAAGATGCCAGCCACATCGTCATTGCGAGCGAAGCGAAGCAATCCAGACTATCTCCGCGGAGGCAGTCTGGATTGCTTCGTCGCTTCGCGCAAAATTGCTTCGCAATTTTTCGCGAGCTCCTCGCAATGACGAGAGGAGAACTGATGTCCGCCGCCGCACCGCGTTTCCATCGTCTTGCCGTCAACGATCTGCGCCGCGAAACCGCGGATGCGGTGTCGATGACATTCAAAATCCCGAGCGAGCTCGCGGACGACTACGCCTTCGCGCCCGGTCAGTATCTGACCTTGCGAACCACCATGGACGGCGAGGAAGTGCGCCGTTCCTATTCGATCTGCTCCGGCCCCGACGACGGCGAGCTGCGCATCGCCGTGAAGAAGGTCGATGGCGGCGCGTTCTCGTCCTGGGCCGCGGACGAACTGAAGTCCGGCGACGAACTCGACGTGATGACGCCGACCGGCCGCTTCGGCATCGCCGCCGCGCCTGAGGAGGCGCGGGTCTATGTCGGCTTTGCCGCCGGCAGCGGCATCACGCCGCTTCTGTCGATCGTGAAGGGCGTGCTGGCGCGCGAGCCGAACAGCCGCTTCTTCCTGTTCTACGGCAACCGCGCGACCGAAGGTGTGATGTTCCTCGAGGCGCTGGAGGAGCTGAAGGACCGCTTCCTGCAGCGCTTCTCGCTGTTCCATGTCATCTCCGGCGAGGAGCAGGACCTTCCGATCCTGCACGGCCGGCTCGATGGCGACAAGGTGAGGGTGCTGCTGCGCTCGCTGGTGCCGGCCGCGGTCGTCGATCACGTCTTCGTCTGCGGTCCGACCGCCATGAGCGAGGACATCGAGGCAACCTGCCGCGACATCGGCATCGCCGAAGACCGCATCCATGTCGAACGCTTCGTCTCAGGCCTCGGCGGCAAGCCGCGGCCGAAGGCCGTGATCGCGCCATCGGCGCCGCCGAAAGCGTTCGCCTCGCTGATCATCGACGGCAAGCGCCGCGAGGTGCCGGTCGCCGAGGGCGAAGCCATCCTCGATGCGGCGCTGCGCGCCGGCATGGACCTGCCGTTCGCCTGCAAGGGCGGCATGTGCTCGACCTGCCGCGCCAAGCTGGTCGAAGGCAAGGCCGAGATGGACGTGAACTATTCGCTGGAGCCGTGGGAACTGAAGGCAGGCTATGTGCTGACTTGCCAGGCCAAGCCGGTCTCGGACAAGGTCGTGGTCGACTACGATCATGTGTGAGAGGGAATGGACGTGAACCTCAAGGCCACACTCTCCCCCGACGATCTCGCGCGTGCCTGCGCAGACGCGATGTGGAAGGACGATGAGCGCCTCCTCCGGTCTCGGCATGACGATCGTCGACATCGGGCCCGGGCCGGGCGACGCTGACCATGACCGTGCGGCCCGACATGGTGAACGGCCAGCGCATCGCCCATGGCGGCTTCATCTTTGCGCTGGCCGACTCTGCCTTCGCCTTTGCCTGCAACAGCCACAACGACAAGTCGGTGGCGGCGCAGGGCAACATCACCTTCATCAGGCCGGGCAAGCTCGGCGATACACTGGTCGCGACTGCGCGCGAAATTTCGCGCGGTGGACGTTCGGGCATCTACGACGTGCGGGTGACATCAGGCGATGACGTCATCGCCGAGTTTCGCGGGCACTCCCGCACCATCGGCGGCACATGGCTGCCGACGGGCGAGATCGATACCAAGAAGAAATAAGAGTTCAGGGAAACGCAGGATGGCCACGACAAATCTCAAGACCAAGGGAAGCGGCTACACGCCCGAGCTTGACGACGCCGAGCGCGCCTCGCGCGACGCGATCATGGCGCTGCAGACGAAGCGCCTCGCCTGGTCGCTCAAGCACGCCTACGACAATGTCGCGCATTACAAAAAGGCGTTCGATGCCGCCGGCGTGCATCCCTGGCGATTTCCGCGAACTGTCCGATCTCGGCAAATTTCCGTTCACGGTGAAGACCGACCTGCGCGACAACTATCCCTTCAACATGTTCGCGGTCCCGCGCGAAAAACTGGTGCGCGTGCATGCCTCGTCGGGCACGACCGGCAAGCCGATCGTGGTCGGCTACACCCGCGCCGACATCGGCGTCTGGTCGGAGGTGATGGCGCGCTCGATCCGCGCCGCCGGCGGTCGCACCGGCATGATCATCCACAACGCCTATGGCTACGGCCTGTTCACCGGCGGCCTCGGCGTGCACTACGGCGCCGAGCAGCTCGGCTGCACGGTGGTGCCGATCTCCGGCGGCATGACCGAGCGGCAGGTGCAGCTGATCAACGATTTCCGCCCCGACATCATCACGGTGACGCCGAGCTACATGCTGGCGATCCTGGACGAGTTCAAGAAGCGCGGCCTCGACCCGCGCAAATCGTCGCTGAAATTCGGCATCTTCGGCGCCGAGCCCTGGACCAATGCGATGCGCGTCGAGATCGAGCAGACCTTCGACATGGACGCGACCGACATCTACGGTCTGTCCGAGGTGATCGGTCCCGGCGTCGCGCAGGAATGCGTGGAGACCAAGGACGGCCTGCACATCTGGGAGGATCATTTCTATCCCGAGGTGATCGACCCTGACACCGGCAAGGTGCTGCCCGACGGCGAGAAGGGCGAGCTGGTGTTCACCTCGCTGACCAAGGAAGCCTTCCCGGTGATCCGCTATCGCACCCGCGACCTGACGCGGCTGTTGCCGGGCACGGCGCGGCCGGGCATGCGGCGCATGGAGAAGGTCACCGGCCGTTCCGACGACATGATCATCCTGCGCGGCGTCAACGTGTTCCCGACCCAGATCGAGGAGGCGCTGCTTGCGACCGACTGGTGCGGCGGCCACTTCATCATCGAGCTGACCCGCGAGGGCCGCATGGACGAGATGGTCGTGCTCGCCGAAGCGCGTCACGAGCATTGGGACGGCAGCGGGCTGACCGCGCATGCCGAGAAGGTCTCGGCCTTCATCAAGAACACCATCGGCATCATCGGCCGGCGTCAAGATCGTCGCGCCGGAGACCCTGGAACGCTCGCTCGGCAAGGCCAAGCGGGTTTACGACAAGCGCCCGAAGGGGTAACCCTGTCTCCAACGGGAGTCGGGAATGCAGGTTGCCCAGAACTCGGAAGCGCGGCCGCTCACCGTCGACGCCGCGCTGCGTGCGGCTGAACGCGAAGGCCGACAACGCCGACGCGCTCGCGCCTGCGGTCGAGCGCCGCTCGCTCACACGCGCCGCCAACGAAGTGCTGATCGAGATCAAGGCAGCCGCGGTCAATCCCTCCGACGTCAAGGCTGCGACCGGGTTGATGCCCTACGCCGTGTTTCCGCGCACGCCGGGCCGCGACTATGCCGGCGTCATCATCGATGGTCCGCCCGGCAGTATCGGCCGCGAGGTGTTCGGCTCGTCGGGCGATCTCGGCATTCGCCGCGACGGCACGCATGCGACGCATCTCGCCGTCGAGCTCGAAGCCACCGTCGAGAAGCCGAAAAGCATTTCATGGGAAGAGGCGGCCGGCATCGGCGTGCCCTTTGTCACGGCGATGGAAGGCTTTCGCCGCGCCGGTATCCCGAAAGCCGGCGAGACCGTGCTGGTGATGGGCGTCAACGGCAAGGTCGGACAGGCCGCGGTGCAGATCGCGACCTGGCACGGCGCGCGCGCCATCGGCGTCGTGCGCAAGAAGCGAACCCTACGAAGGCCACGCCAATGCCGCGGTCGACGTGATCGACGCGTCGAGCGTCGATGTCGCAACGCGCGTGCGCGAGCTGACCGACGGCAAGGGCGCCGACATCGTCTTCAACACGGTCGGCGATCCCTATTTCCAGGCCGCGCACAAGTCGCTCGCCTTGCGCGGGCGGCAGATCCTGATCGCCGCGATCGATCGCATCGTGCAGTTCAACATCCTCGAATTCTATCGCGGCCAGCACACCTATGTCGGCATCGACACGCTCGGCCTGTCCTCGGTCGCGACCGGCGACGTCCTGCGCGAGCTCGGCGCCGGGCTTTGCCAGCGGACATTTGCGGCCGTTTCCGATCAATCCGGCGTCGGTGTTTCCGCTGGAAGAGGCCAGGCGCGCCTTCGTCGCGGTCGCCGGCTCCTCGCGCGATCGCGTGATACTCAAACCCTAACCGTCATTGCGAGGAGCGAGCGAAGCAATCCAGACTGTCCGCGGCAATTCTGGATTGCTTCGCTTCGCTCGCAATGACGAGGAAATACATGGACCCCGCTCAAATCGCCGTCCTCTCCGGTCTCGTCATTGGCCTCGTCTACGGCTCGATCGGCTTGCTCAGCGGCTTCTGCATGATGAGCGGCCTGCGCGGCTGGTGGGCGGAAGGCGACAGCCGGCTGGTGCGCACCTATGCGCTGGCGATCGGCGTCGCCATTGCCGCCTCGCAACTGCTGGCCGCGCGCGGCACCGTCGATCTCGGCAAGTCGATCTACCTGCAGACATCGTTCTCCGCGCCGGTGATGTTCCTCGGCGGGCTGCTGTTCGGCTATGGCATGGTGCTGTCGAACGGCTGCGGCTCGCGCGCGCTGGTGCTGCTCGGCCGCGGCAATCTGCGCTCCTTCGTGGTCGTGATCGTGCTCGGCATCTTTGCCGAGATGACCTTGAAGGGCCTGATCGCGCCGGCGCGGATCGCCGGGGTGCAGCTTTCGACAATCACGACGAAGCTGGTGTCGGTTCCAGCAGTGCTGTCGAGCCTCGGCCTGACGGAATCGCTGGCGCGCATGCTGGCCGCTTCCGTGATATCGGCGGCCTTCATCATCTTCGCGTTCGCGCATGCGCCGTTCCGCCGCTCGTTCGGACAGATCGCGGCCGGCATCGTCGTGGGACTTCTGGTCGCGGCCGGCTGGTATGCGACCGGCTATCTCGCCAACGACGACTTCAATCCGGTGCCGGTGACCTCGCTCACCTTCATCGCGCCGATCGCGGACGCTCTGCAATATGTCATGCTGTCGACGGGCTCGACGCTCAACTTCGGCATCGCCACCGTCGGCGGCGTGTTCGCGGGCAGCCTGATCACGGCGCTTGCGACCGGGCGCTTCGAGCTCGAAGGCTTCCGCTCGCCGCAGCACATGCTGCGCTCGGCCGGCGGCGCGGCGCTGATGGGCACCGGCGGCGTGATGGCGTTCGGCTGCTCGATCGGGCAGGGGCTGACGGGATTGTCGACGCTCGCGGTCGCATCCTTCATCGCGGTCGCCGGCATCATGCTCGGCACCGCCATCGGTCTGCGCGGCGCGCTACGGGTGCGGTCGCTGCCTGCGGCTTAAGTCACGGCCTTCGTCACGATACGAATCTCCGATGTCAGCGTGCGGTGCACCGGGCACTTGTCGGCGATCTCGAGGATGCGCTTGCGCTGATCGGCATCGAGCGGGCCTTCGAGGCCGATCGCGACCTCGATCTGGTCGAGCATGCCGTCCTTGGTCTCGCACTCCGCGCAATCCTGCGCGTGGATCTTGCTGTGATTGAGCGTCACCGTGGCGCGCTCCAGCGGAAAGGACTTGCGGTCGGCATACATCCGCATGGTCATGGACTTGCAGGCGCCCAGCGCCGTCAGCAGGAAGTCATAAGGCCCGGGCCCGCTGTCGTCGCCGCCCGCGGAACGCGGCTCGTCGGCGAGCAGATGATGCGGACCGATCGCGACAGCGTTCTGGAATTTGCCGTTGCGGGTTTCCTGCACCACGACCTGCCGCGGCTTGTCCTGCGCCTCGGCGGCCGGCACCGCGGCGAGATCGACATAGCGCGTCGCCCAAGCCGCGATCATATCGGCGACATAGGTGGAATCGCGGCGCTGGCTCAACAGATGATCCGCGCCGGAGAGCGACACGAAGCTCTTCGGATGTTTCGCGGCCACGAAAATACGGGTGGCGTTGTCGATGCCGACGGTGTCGTCGGTCGGCGACTGCATCACCAGCAATGCCTTGTGCAGCTGTTTGACCTGGTCGAGCAGGCGCTGCTCGGCGACGTCATCCAGGAACTCGCGCTTGATGGTGAAGGGCCGGCCCGCCAGCGACACTTCGGCCTTGCCGTGCTCGCGGATGCGATCGACATGATCCTTGAACAGCCCGGTGACATGGGCGGGATCCGACGGCGCGGCGATGGTGACGACGGCCTTCGCTTCCGGAATCTTCCCGGCGGCGGCGAGGATCGCCGCGCCTCCGAGGCTGTGGCCGATCAGGATCGCCGGCGCTCTTCGCGCGCTGCGCAGATGATCGGCGGCGCGCACGAGATCGGCGACATTGGACGAGAACGTCGCATTGGCGAAATCGCCCTCGCTGGAGCCGAGCCCGGTGAAATCGAAGCGCAGCGTGGCAATGCCCTTCGTCGCCGAGCGCCGTCGCAATGCGTTTGGCCGCCAGCACGTCCTTGCCGCAGGTGAAGCAATGCGCGAACAGCGCGTACGCCAGCGGCTCGCCGTCGGGCAGATCGAGCGCGGCGGCGAGCTGATGGCCGCCTTCGCCGGTGAACTGGAAACGTTCGGTGGGCATGGGTATCTCCATTCTTACCCTCCAGCGGAGGTGAAGCGTCAATCCCCGGAATAGCGCTGCTCGGCCCAGGGATCGCCGCGGTTATGATAGCCGCGCACCTCCCAATAGCCGGGCGCATCCGATGTGACGAACTCGATCGCCTGCAGCCATTTTGCGCTCTTCCAGAAATAGAGATGCGGCACCACCAGCCGCACCGGGCCGCCATGCTCCGTGCTCAGCGGCTTGCCCGACCAGCTATGGGCGAGCAGCGCGTCCTCCGCGGCGAAATCCTCCAGCGCCAAATTCGTGGTGTATCCGTCATAGGAGTGCAGCACCACAAAGCGCGCGTCCTCGTGAGGTTGGCAGGCGTCCAGCAATTGCCGCGTCGGCAGGCCGGTCCATTGGTTGTCGTATCGCGACCAGGTGGTGACGCAATGGATGTCCGAGACGACTCGCGTCTGCGCCTGCGCTGAAAATTGCGCGAAATCCCAGAAGATCGGGTTATCGATCGCGCCGTAGACGTCGAGCCGCCAGCGCTCGCGCGAAATTTCCGGCGTAACGCCCGAGATCGAGCGTCGGCCAATCCCGCGTCAGATGCTGACCCGGCGGCAATCGCTGCTCCTCAGGCCGCGCGGTCTTGCCGGTCAGGAAGCGTCCTTCCGCTGCCCAGCGCTGCTTGCTGCGCGTCAGCTTGGAATCCGGCGGCGGCTCGTGATCTTCGGTCAGTCACTCGTGGCGATGCATCGCCGATTCGTGCTTGGTGTCGCGCATGGTCGAATAGATCAGCAGCGACAGGAAGATCATGCCGCTGAGATAGTAGTAGAACCACTGCTCGTGGCCCGGCGTTCTTGAAGGAGAGCGCGACCGCGGGCGCGGTGCCGCCGAAGATCGACACCGTGATGGCGTAGGGCAGGCCGACGCCGAGCGCGCGCACATTGGTCGGGAACAGCTCGGCCTTCACGATGGCGTTGATCGAGGTGTAGCCGGCGACGAAGATCCAGGCCGCGCAGATCAGCAGGAACGCGATCAGCGGCGACTTGGTTTCCTTCAGCGTCATCAGGATCGGCACCGTCGAAAGCGTGCCGACCACGCCGAAGAAGATCAGCAGCGGCTTGCGGCCGATGCGGTCGGAGATCACGCCATAGATCGGCTGCAGGATGGTCGCGAAGATCAGCGAGCCGAAGATCACGAGCGTGGTCTGGTCCTCGGTGAGGCCGACCGAGAGCTTGACGAAGGTCTGCATGTAGGTGGTGAAGGTGTAGAACGCGGCGGTGCCGCCGGCGGTGAGGCCGACCACCAGCAGCAATTCCTTCGGATAGTTCAACAGCGTGACGATCGAGCCGGTCGGATTGACGGCCTTCTTGGCTTCGACGAAGGCGTCGGTCTCCTGCAGGCTGCGCCGCATCACCGCGGCAAAGATCGCCAAGACACGCGCCGATCACGAAGGGAATGCGCCAGCCCCAGGCCTTCAGCTCCTCCGGCGTCAGGAACACCTTCTGCAGCAGCAGCAGCACGATGATCGCGGTGAGCTGGCCGCCGATCAGGGTGACGTACTGGAAGCTGGAATAGAAGCCGCGATGTTTGGGGTCGGCGACCTCGGAGAGATAGGTGGCGCTGGCGCCGTATTCGCCGCCGAGGCTCAGGCCCTCGATGACGCGGGCGAGCGCGAGGATGACGGGCGCGGCAAAGCCGATCGAGGCATAGGTCGGCGTCACCGCGATCATCAGCGAGCCGAAGCACATGCAGACCACCGAGAGCGTCAACGAGAGGCGGCGGCCGTAGTGGTCGGCGAGATAGCCGAACAGCCAGCCGCCGAGCGGGCGCATCAGGAAGGTGGCGGCGAACAGCACGGCGGCATTGAGCTGCTGCACCACGGGATCGCTGTTCGGGAAGAAGGCCGGCGCGAAATACAGCGCGAACGCCGTATAGGCGTAGAAATCGTACCACTCGACGAGATTGCCGACCGAGCCGATGAAGATCGCCTTGATGCGGCGTTCGACGTCGGCGATGTCGAGATGATCGGAATTGGCGGCTTGCGTGGTCATAACAGGCCTCCCTCAAAGGCGGCCTGTTATGTAGCTTTTTGAATTCAGGCCGTCTTTCCGAATAGCACTGGAAGCTGGCGCGGTCCACGCACGGTGCCCTCGGACCACGTCACCTTGCCGGCCGGATCGAGCCGGAAATCCGGAATTCGCTTCAGCCATTCCTCCAGCGCCACCGTCATCTCCATCCGCGCGAGGTTGGAGCCGATGCAGCGATGAATGCCGAGGCCGAAGGCGGCATGGCGGTTCTCCTTGCGGTCGAGCACCACCTTGTCGGCGTCGGGGAAGACAGCGGGATCGCGGTTGGCGGCGGGGAAGGACAGCAGCACCATGTTGCCCGGCTTCATCGGGCAACCGCTGACGGTGGCTTCCTTCATCACCTCGCGCGCCATGGTGACGGGCGAATAGGCGCGCAGGAGTTCCTCGACCGCCGACGGCATCAACGCGGGCTCGCGCACCAGCCGCTCGCGGTCGGCAGGAACCTTTGCGAGATGCCACAGCGAGGCGCCGATCGCGCTCCAGGTGGTGTCGATGCCGGCGATCAGCAGCAGCCGCAGCGAGCCGCGCACATGCTCGTCGCTCAAGGGCCGGCCGTCCTTGGTCCTGCGCGTTCATCATCGTCGAGATCAGATCGTCGGTCGGATGCGTCTTGCGATGCTCGATATGGCCGGCGAAATAGGTATCCATCTCGGTCGCGGCTCGCACCAGGGTTTCCTGGCTCTTGATGCCGAGCTCGAGGATCTCGTGGATCCACTTGATGAAGAGGTCGCCGTCGCTTTCGGGAATGCCGAGCATGTGGGCGATGGCGCGCACCGGGATGTGCTTGGTGTAGCGCGCGGCCGCGTCGCACTTGCCGTCGGCGATGAACTCGTCGATCAGCTCGTTGCAGATCGCGCGCACCCGCGGCTCCAGCTTCTTCATCGCGTCCGGCGTGAACGGCGGCAGCAGCACCTGCTTGGCGGGCTTGTGCTCGGGCGGATCGGAGGTGATCGGCGGCGCCTTGGCAGTCTGCTCCGGGCGCATGTCGCGCACGATGATGCGGCGCGAGGAGAAATGCTCGCTGTCGTTGGCGATCGCGCGCACCGCTTCATAGGTGGTCGGCAGGTAACAGCCGAGAAAACGCTCGGTGTGCACCACAGGCGAATGCGCGCGCAGCTCCTCCCAGATCGGGAAGGGATCTTCCGTCCAGCGCGGATCGGTGTGGTCGAAATCGTTCACCCAGTCGGTGACGGGCGGATGTTCGGGCAGAAAGCTTTCGGTGTCGGACATCGGCGTCAATTTCCTTGAGAGCTTGATCCAGGAAGTTTGCAGGGCAAGGCGCGTGCGCGCCTAGTCCTCGGTCACTTCGATCGCAATTTCCGGGCAGTTGGTCTGCGCCAGCCAGGCCTTGTCTTCGAGGCCCGCGGGCACGCGTGCCGTCGCCGATCTCATGCGCATTGCCGTATTCGTCGAGCTCGAACAGCTCGGGCGCCAGCGACTTGCAGCGGGCATGCCCCTGGCACTTGTCCTGGTCGACGCGGATCTTCAGCTTTCCCATGAGCTGCTTCCCTTCATCTCGCGCGAGCGATGCGCCCCGCGCGTTGCGTTCCCTTAAATCCCGGCGCGAAATTTCATTGGCAATTTTCGGGCGGCGCCGGTAAGTTATATGCTATTACATTCGGACGCGGCCCGTCCGTCAAGCGAAAAGATCGTTACAAACAGATGCCGTCGCAACTGCAGCGCAAGCCGGTCAATACCTACCACCATGGCGATCTGCGCGAGGCCATGGTGCGGGCGGCGCTGGCGGAAGCCGAGCGCGGCGGCCCGGAAGCCATCAGTATCAAGGCCTTGGCGAAGAAGCTCGGCGTCTCGCAGCCGGCGCCGTACCGGCATTTTGCCGACCGCGAGGCGCTGCTGCAGGCGGTCACCGCCGAGGCCTTCAGGCAGTTCAATGCCGATCATGCGCGAGGCGATCGACAAGCCGTCGAAACGCTCGAAACTGTCGCGCTTTGCGCAGGCCGCGCTCGATTTCGGCCTGCGGCGGAATGGAATTTACCGGCTGATGTTCGCCTCGCGCACCATGGCCTGCGCGGCGGCCGACAGCGAGCTCCACATCGCCGCGCATGAGACCTTTGTGCTGCTGCGTCGAATCCTTCGAGGCGCCGAAGGTCGGGTTGTTGCGCGAGCAGCACGCGCTGCAGATCTGGGCCGCGCTGCATGGCGTGGTGATGCTGGCGGAGCAGGGGCTCCTGACGGGCCAGTCCGCGCAAATCACGCGCGAGCAGGTGGTCGACAATATCGTGGAGCAGACGCGGGCTCGCGTTGATGGCGCGCGATCGAGGCGGCGAGCGTCTAGCTAGCGACTTGCTTCGGTCGCCGTCGGATCGATCGGCGTGGAGCCGCGCACGCCCAATATATCCTCCAGCACCTTGGCGCCGGCGAGCAGCTGCGCCTCGCCGCGCGGCGGGCCGACGATCTGCAATCCGACCGGCAGGCCGCTTTCGGTGAAGCCGCAGGGCAGCGACAGCGCCGGGCAGCAGGCCAGCGTGATCGCATAGACGATGCCGAGCCACTGCACGTAATTGTCGAACTTGTGGCCGTCGCATTCGGCGACGTAGCGGTTCTCGATGGCGTAGGGCGGCACGATGGTCGCCGGGCACAGCAGCAGGTCGTAGGTCTTGAAGAACTCCAGCGCGCGCTCCATCAGCGCGGTGCGCTGCGCCAGCGCGCGCTGCAACTGGTCGACGGTGAGCTTCAGCCCTTCCTCGATGTTCCAGATCACCTCCGGCTTGAGCAGGTCGCGCTTGGTGCGCAACAGCTCCGCCTTGCTGATCGCGAAATCGAAGGCGCGCAGCACGTGGAAACACTCATGCGCCTCGGAAAAATCCGGATGCGCTTCCTCGACGATCGCGCCGGCATCGGCAAAGCGCTCCGCCGCGCGGCGCGTGATGCGCGCCACCTCGGGATCGACCGGCGTGATGCCGAGGTCGTGCGAATAGGCGACGCGCTTCGGCCGCTTGCGCGACCATACCGCCGACAGGAACGAGGTCGGCAGCTTCGGCAGCGACAGCGGATCGCCGGGATGCTCGCCGCTCATGGCGTCCAGCAGCAGCGCGAGATCCTCGACATTGCGCGCCATCGGGCCCTGGACGCCGAGATTGCGGTCGACCGCGAATTGCGGCGTGTGCGCGACGCGGCCGATGCTCGGGCGCAGGCCGACGATGCCGCAGAAGCTCGCGGGGTTGCGCAGCGAGCCGCCCATGTCGGAGCCATGCGCGAGCCAGGCCATGCCGGTTGCGAGCGCGACCGCCGCGCCGCCGGAAGAGCCGGCGGCGGACTTCGACGTGTCCCAGGGATTGCGGGTGGCGCCGAACACCTCGTTGAAGGTGTTGGCGCCGGCGCCGAACTCCGGCGTGTTCGACTTGGCGTAGACCACGCCGCCGTTTTCCTCGAGCCGTTCGACCAGGATGTCGGAATGTTCGGGCACGCGGTCCTTGTAGATCGGCGAGCCCTGCGTGGTCAGGACATTGGCGACGTCGGTGAGGTCCTTGATCGGGATCGGCAGGCCGGCGAGCAGGCCGCGCTCGGCCGGCTTCTTCTGCATCAGCGCCTTGGCGTGGTCGCGGGCGCGCTCGAAGCACAGCGTCGGCAGCGCATTGACCGCGCCATCGACCTCACTGATGCGCTTTTCCAGCACGTCGAGCAGGTCGAGCGGCGTGACGTCGCCCTTCTTGAGCTTGCTGACGACCGCATTGGCGGTGTCCCGCACCAGTTCCTGGCCAGCCAATGGAATATCCCCCGTCGGTATTTTGTTCTTGACTAATGCTCTAGAACATTTCGTGCCGCGGTGGCAACGCAGGGGACGAGGGGATTGGCATGACGACGCCGTTTGACGCGCCGGACTGGCGCAAACTGAGCCGGGCCGAGCTCGACCGCGGTCTCAACAATGGCGAGGCGGTGGCCGGCAGCGGCGAGATCGTGGCGGGCTGGGAGCGGCAGTCGGCGGACTTGCGCAAGCGCCATGCCGACCATCTCGATCTCCGCTATGGCCCGCGCGAGCGCAATCGCATCGACTTTCTCAAGGTGCATGACGATGCGCCGACGCTGCTGTTCATTCACGGCGGCTACTGGCAGAACCGGGCGAAGGAGAATTTCACGATGTTTGCCGAAGGCCCGCTCGGCTACGGCATCAATGTCGCGCTGATCGGCTACACGCTGGCGCCCGACGCGACGCTCGATGCGATCGTCGCCGAGATCCATGCCGGCATCGATTTCCTCGAGCGGGAATTGCCCGCGCTCGGCGGCGACGGCAAGGGCCTCGTGGTCTCGGGCTGGTCGGCCGGCGGGCATCTGACGTCGATGGCGCTGTCGCATCCTTATGTGAAAGCGGGCATGGCGATCTCGGGCATCTACGATCTCGAGCCGATCCGCGCCTCCTATCTCAACGTCAAGCTCGGGCTGGATGAAGCGATGTCGCGCAAGAATTCGCCGATGATGATGGCGGGCGGCCCGATGAAGCCGCTGTCGCTGGTGGTCGGCTCGGCCGAGCTGCCGCTGTTGCGCAAGCAGACCGCCGACTTCGCCGGTCATCGCGCCAGGCATGGCCTGCCGGTGACCTATGAGGAGATCCCCGGCGCCGACCACTTCTCGATCATGAACGAGATGGCCTCGCCGATGGGCCGGATCACCACGCTGATCCGGCAGCTGTTTGCGAGGACGGCCTAGCGCTGCGACTAAGCGTCCGTGGCTGGGCAGCCAAATCCTCGATACAGTGCCTGCGCAGAAATGGGGATGGATATGCGGCGGCGGGATATTCTAACCCTGATTGGAAGCGGAGTGGTCACGTGGCCTACAGGCATGCGCGCTCAAAACGCCGCGATCCCGAGCGTAGGCTACCTCAGCAGCAAGGATGAGAGGGCCGAGGCGGGCATCATCGCAGGAATTCGCAAGGGACTCGCGGGACAGGATCTGTTCGAGGGGAAGAATGTCACGTTCGACTATCGATGGAGCGCGGGCGATTATAGCCGACTTCCCGATCTCGCCGCGGACCTCATCTCAAGCAAGGTTGCGGTGATCGCCACATCGGGATTGCCAGCGACGCTGGCCGCGAAGGCGGCGACCTCCACAACACCAATCGTGTTCCGCCTGGCCATCGATCCAACCAGGTTTGGCCTCGCCCAAAGCTTTGATCGTCCCGGCGGCAATCTCACCGGCGTGACGATGCTGTTCGATCCTCTCACGCCGAAAAAGCTCCAGCTGCTTCATGAACTGGTTCCGGATGCCTCGATCGGGCTGGTGGTCAATCCGAACAACCCGAACGCGACATCGCACAGGGAACATGCAGAGCAGGCGGCCAAATCGCTTGGACTTCGTCTCACCGTGCTGACCGCAGGTAGGCCGGACGAGATCGACGCGGCTTTTGCGCAGGCACGACAAAAGGACGTTCGCGCTGTGCTGGTGGGCGATGATCCGATGTTCGACGTCGAAAGCCGGCGGCTTGTCGCTGCGGCCGCGAGATACGAACTGCCGACGATGTATTATGTCAGCGACTTCGTTTCGGCCGGCGGTTTGATCAGCTACGGTCCGAACTTCGCCGAGATGGCGACGCAAGTCGGCACCTATATCGGGCGTATCCTCAAAGGTGCCAAACCTGCCGAACTGCCGATCCAGCAGCCTACCAAGTTTGAGTTGGTCGCCAACGTCAAAACAGCCAAGGCGCTCGGGCTTGCTCTGCCACCGACATTGTTGGCCAATGCCGATCAGGTCATTGAATGAGGCTGGTCCGAGTTGCCGCGAGAGCTTACCCCCACCCCGCCGCAATGCCGCCGTCGACCGTGAAGATCACGCCCGACGTATAGCCCGACCGATCCGAGGCGAGGAACGCCATCAGGTCGCCGATCTCGCGCGCATGCGCGGGCCGGCCGCGCGGCATGCCCTTCTGGAATTCCTTGTAGCGGTTCTCGTCGCCGAACTGATGCTTGGCGCGGGTCTTGAGCAGCGTGACATGGCGGTCGGTGCCGACCGGACCCGGATTGATGCCGACCACGCGGATATTGTCGGCGAGGCTCTTGCCGCCGAGCGCGCGGGTAAACGCCATCAGCGCGGCATTGCCGGCGCTGCCGCAGATATAGTTGGCGTCGAATTTTTCGCCGGCCGCGCCGATGTCGTTGACGATCACCCCGCCGCCGCGCGCCTTCATCTGCGCGTAGATCGCGCGCGTCAGGTTGATGTAGCCGAACACCTTCAGTTCCCAGGCATGACGCCAGGTCGGCTCGTCGATCTTGTCGATCGAGCCGCCGGGAATGTCGCCGGCATTGTTGACGAGGATGTCGATGTCGGAGGCGTCCTTCACCAGCCGCTGGATGTCCTCGCTTTTGCGCAGGTCGACGGCATGCGCTGTCGCATCGATCTGGTGCGCCGAGCGCAAGCGCTCGGCCAGCGCCTTCAGCGCGTCGCCGCTGCGCGCGGCAAGCCGCAGATGGCAGCCTTCCTCGGCAAAGGCTTCGGCCGCGGCGGCGCCGATGCCTTTCGACGCGCCGGTGATGAGAACGCGCTTGCCGCGCAGATGCAGGTCCATGGCAATACTCGCTGGCTGGAGAACAGGCGGGAGGGGATTGTTAGGCGGGAGGGCTTATCGCGGTCAACACTGCACTGCAGCGTTGCGTCTCGATCCAAGTTTGGTCCATTGCAGGGCGACGAAGCAAGCGCCGGAACAGGCGTGCAGGATCACAAGGACGTTCTCGATGAGCAAGAAACAATATCGCATCGCGGTCATTCCCGGCGACGGCATCGGCAAGGAAGTGATGCCGGAGGGCCTGCGCGTCATCGAGGCGGCGGCGAAGAAGCACGGCGTGAGCCTGTCCTTCGATCATTTCGACTTCGCGTCCTACGACTATTACGAGAAGCACGGCCAGATGATGCCGGACGACTGGAAGGAGCAAATCGGCAAGCACGATGCGATCTATTTCGGCGCGGTCGGCTGGCCCGCGAAGATTCCGGACCACATCTCGCTGTGGGGCTCGCTGATCAAGTTCCGCCGGGAGTTCGATCAATATGTGAACCTGCGCCCGGTGCGGCTGATGCCGGGCGTGCCGTCGCCGCTCGCGAACCGCAAGCCCGGCGACATCGATTTCTGGGTGGTGCGCGAGAACACCGAGGGCGAATATTCGTCCGTCGGCGGCCGCATGTTCCCGGACACCGACCGCGAATTCGTCACGCAGCAGACGGTGATGACCCGCGTCGGCGTCGATCGCATTCTGAAGTTCGCGTTCGAGCTGGCGCAGTCGCGGCCGAAGAAGCATCTGACCTCGGCGACCAAGTCCAACGGCATCTCCATCACCATGCCCTATTGGGACGAGCGCGTGGAGGCGATGGCGAAGAAATTTCCGAAGGTGAAGTGGGACAAGTACCACATCGACATTCTCACCGCGAACTTCGTGCTGCATCCGGACTGGTTCGACGTCGTGGTCGGCTCCAACCTGTTCGGCGATATTCTGTCGGACCTCGGTCCGGCCTGCACCGGCACCATCGGCATTGCGCCGTCGGGCAACATCAATCCGGAAGGGCATTTTCCCATCGGTGTTCGAGCCGGTGCACGGCTCGGCGCCCGATATCGCGGGGCAGGGCATCGCCAACCCGATCGGCATGATCTGGTCGGGCGCGATGATGCTGGAGCATCTCGGCGAGAAGCAGGCGGCGGAGGCCATCGTCGGCGCGATCGAGCGCACGCTCGGCGAACGCACGCTGCGCACGAAGGACCTCGGCGGCAACGCCGACACCGGCGCCTGCGGCAAGGCGGTCGCGGAGATGGTGGATTAAGCTGTCGTCCCCGCGAACGCGGGGACCCATAACCACAGGCCGAAGTCGTTGCGACGAGCGTCAACCAGTTCGCCATAACGCCAGATCACGCGGTATGGGTCCCGGATCGCGCTCGCTACTGACGGCGCTTCGCGCCGCAAGGAGCTCGCTTGTCCGGGACGACAGTTTTTCTACCCCTTCACAATCCGCCGGCAATGCTCCCACGCCGCATGGATCAAATTCTCGCTGGCCTCGGGCGTGCGGAACGCGGAATGCGCCGACAGCGTCACGTTGGAAATCTTGGTCAGCGGATGATCCGCCGGCAGCGGCTCGATATTGAAGACGTCGAGCCCGGCATGGCGGATATGGCCGGTCTTCAGCGCGTCGATCATCGCGGCCTCGTCGACGATGGCGCCGCGCGCGGTGTTGACCAGGATCACGCCCTTGCGCATCGCCGCGATCTTCTCGCGCGACAGGAAGCCGCGGGTCTCGTCGTTGAGCAGCAGATGGATCGAGACCACGTGGCTCTCGGCCAGCAGCTTCTCGAGCGCGACGAACTCGACATTCGCTGCGGTCTTCGGCGTCCGGTTCCAGGCGATCACCTTCATGCCGCTGCCGTGACGCGATGCGCGCGACTTCGGCCGCGATGCCGCCGAAGCCGATCAGGCCGAGCGTCTTGCCGGTCAGTTGCATGGCGTCCTCGCGCAGCCAGTTGCCGCGCCGCATCTCGCGATCCATCCAGGGGATCACGCGCGGCCGAGGCCCACATCAGCGCGATCGCGGCTTCCGCCACCGCGGTGTCGCCATAACCCTTGATCAGGTGCACTTCGATGCCGAGCTCGGCGAGCTCGTCCGGGTTCATGTAGCTGCGCGCGCCGGTGCCGAGGAACACGACGTGCTTCAGGCCCGTGCATTGCTTCGCGACATCGGTCGGCAACGCCGTGTGATCGACCACGCCGATCTCGGCGCCGCCGAGCAGCGCCGGCCATTGGTCCGGCTTGATGTTGGGATCGAGATTGACCTTCACATCGGGATCGCCGGGCTTGCGCTGCCGCTCGAAAATCTCCGCGAGTGAATCATTGGCGTCGACAAAAACTCCGCGCACGAAAGCCTCCCTTTATTTTCTCGTCGTTACGACGCGACGCCGGCCAGCGCCAGCACGGTGTGCAACAGCACATTGCCGCCGGCGGCGCAGTCGAGTTGCGTCGCGTCCTCCAGCTCGTTGTGGCTGACGCCGTCCTTGCAGGGCACGAACACCATCGCGGCCGGAACCACCGTGGCGAGATTGCAGGCATCGTGACCGGCGCCCGAGGTGATGCGGCGATGGCTGTAGCCCAGCATCTTCGCGGACGCCTCGACGGCGTCGACCAGTTTGGCGTCGAAAATCGTCGGCGGCTTGCGCCAGATCGCCGTCAGCTCGATCTGCGCTCTTGCGCCGCGGCGCGATCTCGGCAATCGCCGCGCGCAAATCGGCGTCGATCGCATCCAGCGTCGTCGACTCGGGGCTGCGCACGTCGACGGTGAAGGCGATCTCGCCGGGAATGACGTTGCGCGAGGGCGCCGCGATCACGGCCTCGCCGACCGTGCCGACCGCATGCGGGCCGTGCTTCCTGGCGATGCTTTCGACCGCCAGCACGATCTCCGACAATGTCGCCAGCGCATCGCGGCGCAGCGGCATCGGCGTGGTGCCGGCATGGCTCTCGAAGCCGACGATCTTGCCGTCATACCAGATGATGCCCTGGCCGCGATCGACCACGCCGATGGTCTTGTTCTCGGCCTCCAGCAGCGGGCCCTGCTCGATATGCAGTTCGACGAAGGCGCCGAACTTGCGTTTGCCCACCGGCTCGCTGCCGCGATAGCCGATGCCGTCGAGCGCCTCGCCGACGGTCATGCCGGCCGCATCCTTGCGCGCCAGAATATTGTCGGTGGTGTATTCGCCGGCATAGGCGGCCGACGCCATCGTCGCCGGCGCAAAGCGCGAGCCTTCCTCATTGGTCCAGTTGCAGATGCAGAGCGGCACCTCGGTCTCGATGCCGGCATCGTTGAGCGTGCGCACCACTTCGAGCGCGGCGAGCGTGCCGAGCACGCCGTCGAACTTGCCGCCGGTCGGCTGCGTGTCGAGATGCGAGCCGAGGCCCACCGGCGGCTTCGAATTGTCGCGTCCCTTGCGGACGCCGAACATCGAGCCGAGCCCGTCGACATGCACCTCCAGCCCCGCCGCCTCGCATGCCCTGCGGAACCAGTCGCGCACCTGCTTGTCCTCGGGCCCCAGGGTCAGCCGGCGCACGCCGCCCTTCGGCGTGAGGCCGAATTTCGCGGTTTCATGGATGGTGTCCCACAGCCGGACGGAATCGATCTGCAGGTTGGATGCGTTTCTGGTCATTCAGGTGTCCGGAATTGCGTGGGTGCGTGGAGTGGGCCGACATGGTAGAACCATCGTGCATTGTCTGTCGAGGCACGGAGCGGTCAGATGAATGTCGGTCTGAGCAGGAAAGAGCAGGGCGCAGGCGATCCTGCCGAGCCATCAGGCGCGGCTCGAATACCGCGCCGGCCTGGCGGAGACGACCTCGGGCGTCGCCAACGGCTATGTGCAGGGCAATCTCGTCGTCCTGCCGGAGAAGTTCGCCTCCGCCTTCCATCGCTTCTGCCAGCTCAATCCGAAACCGTGCCCGATCATCGGCATGTCCGACGTCGGCAATCCCATGATCCCCTCGCTCGGCGCCGATCTCGACATCCGCACCGACGTGCCGCGCTATCGCGTCTGGCGCGACGGCGAGGTGACGGAGGAGCCGACCGACATCATGGCGCACTGGCGCGACGACCTCGTCGCCTTCGTGCTCGGCTGCTCGTTTTCGTTCGAGGAAGCGCTGATGGCCGAGGGCATTCCGCTCCGCCATGTCGAGCAGCAAGGTGCGCGTGCCGATGTACCGCACCAATATCGCATGCAGCCCGGCGGGTCCGTTCGCGGGGCCGATGGTGGTGTCGATGCGGCCGCTGAAGCCGGCGCAGGCGATCCGCGCGGTGCAGATCACCTCGCGCTTTCCGAGCGTGCACGGCGCGCCCGTGCATCTCGGTCATCCGCATTCGATCGGCATCGCCGATATCGCCAAGCCCGACTATGGCGATGCCGTGCCGATCGCGGCCGACGAGATTCCGGTGTTCTGGGCCTGCGGCGTCACGCCGCAATCGGTGATATCGGCGGCGAAGATTCCGTTCGCGATCACGCATGCGCCGGGCTTGATGCTGATCACGGATTTGCAGAACACGAGAGCTGGCGGTGTTGTAGACTTGTCGTGACCTCTCGCTGAAGGGAGCATCCCACATGTTCGATCTCGAGCAATTCAGCGCCGATTGCCGCGCCGCGCTCAAGGCAAGACTCGTCCCACAAATCGGTGCGCGAGGTGCTCGCCCGCGCGGTCGCCGATCCCACCGGCATCCTGAAGACGCTGGGCGAGCCGAAGCGCCCGGAAATCCAGAAGCTGTATCACGCGCCTGACCTGACGATCATCAACGTGATCTGGGGGCCGATGATGACGGTCATGCCGCACAATCATCATATGTGGGCGGTGATCGGCATCTATACCGGTCGCGAGGACAATGTGTTCTGGCGCCGCCTGCCCGACGGCAGCGGTCGCATCGAAGCCGCGGGCGCAAGGGCGCTCTCGGTCGGCGATGCCGAGCCGCTCGGCCACAACATCATCCATTCCGTGACCAATCCGATTCCGCGGCTGACCGGCGCCATCCACATCTATGGCGGCGATTTCTTCGGCGCTCACCGCAGCGAATGGGATGCCGAGACGCTGACGGAAGGCCCGATGGACGGCAAGAAGGCGGTTCGCCGGTTCGAGGAGGCGAACGAGATGTATCAACGGTTCTATCGGCCGCAGGTGACGGCTAGTGAAGCGTTGCGCCCGGAATTGTAGCGGCCTGGCCGGCACGCTTCGCTTCGCCCAGCGTCTATGACATGCCCATGCTCCGGCAGCGTGAGCTCCGAAACGTCATTCACCAAATCCTTGACCTGCGCCGGCGACAGGAAGCGCGGGTTGAGCCCGCGCAGCAGCAGATACAGCTTCGCGGTCTCCTCCAGCTCCTCCATCGCGAACACGGCGGCTTCCAGCGTGTCGCCCGAGACGACCGGCCCGTGATTGGCGAGCAGCACGGATGAATATTTTCCGGCCAGTCCCTTGATCGCGTCGGCGACCGCGGGATCGCCCGGCCGATAATACGGCACCAGCGCGGTCGCGCCGCATTTCATCACGTAATACGCCGTCATCGGCGGCAGCGCCGCGCGCGGATCGATCTCCGGCAGCATCGAGAGCGCGACCGAATGGGTGGAATGCAGATGCACCACCGCGCGCGCCGCTTGCCGCGTCTGGTACAGCGCGCTGTGCAGCGGCACTTCCTTGGTCGGCGCATCGCCCGAGATCAGCTTGGCGTCGGCGGATAGCCGCGACAGTTTCGCCGGATCGAGGAAACCGAGCGAGGCGTTGGTCGGCGTCACCAGCCAGCCGCCGTCGTCGAGCTTGACGCTGATATTGCCCGACGAGCCCGGCGTCAGCCCGCGCTCGAACAGCGAGCGGCCGAGCCGGCAGATGTCCTCGCGGAGCTTTGTTTCGCTCATGGCAGGTTGCCCGTTTGCGCTTGTCTCACGCTTTGGCAGCGCGGCCAAGCCGTGATAGGCAAGGCGGCAAAAGCGGACAACAGGGAACAGGAAACGCCATGGCCGACAGCTGCAAAACCGAAAATGGCCGTCATCGGGCTCGGCTCGATGGGTTTTGGCATGGCGACCTCGCTTCAGCGCAAGGGCTTTGAGGTCACCGGCTGCGACGTGGCCGCTGATGCGGTGGCGCGTTTCGTCAAGGACGGCGGCAAGGGTGCGGCGACGCCGGCCGAGGCGGCCAAGGGCGCCGACATCGTCATTTCCGTCGTGCTCAATGCCGCACAGACCGAAACCATCCTGTTCGGCAAGGACGGCGTTGCGGACACGCTCGCCAAGGGCGCGGTGTTCGTCTCCTCGGCGACCATGGACCCCGACGTGGCGCGGCGGCTCGCCAAACAGCTGGAGCCGACCGGCCGGCATTATCTGGATGCGCCGATCTCCGGCGGCGCGCAGCGCGCGGCGCAGGGCGAATTGACCATCCTCGCCTCCGGCAGCGCGGCGGCCTTTGCCAAGGCGCGGCCGGCGCTCGATGCGATGGCGGCGAAACTCTACGAGCTCGGCGACGAACCGGGGCAGGGCGCCGCCTTCAAGATGGTCAACCAGCTGCTTGCCGGCGTGCACATCGTGGCGGCGTCGGAGGCGATGGCGTTTGCCGCCCGCCAGGGCCTCGACCTGCGCAAGGTCTATGACGTCATCACCGCGTCCGCCGGCAATTCCTGGATGTTCGAGAACCGCATGAAGCAGGTGCTCGAAGGCGATTACAAGCCACGCAGCGCGGTGGAGATTTTCGTGAAAGACCTCGGCATCGTGCAGGACATGGCGCGCAACGCGCGGTTTCCGGCGCCGGTTGCCGCCGCCGCGCTGCAGATGTTTCTGGCTGCGGCGGGGAGCGGCATGGGCCGCGACGACGACGCCTCGGTGGCGCGGCTCTATGCGCGCATCAGCGGCACGAAGATTCCCGGCGAGCCCAAGTAAATCCAAGAGGACACCACATGCCCCGTTTCGCCGCCAACCTGTCGATGATGTTCAACGAGGTGCCGTTCCTCGACCGCTTCGAGGCGGCGGCCAAGGCCGGCTTCACCGCGGTCGAATTTCTGTTTCCCTATGAGCATTCGGCCGAGGAAGTCGGCAAGCGCCTGCACGGCAACGGCCTGACGCAGGCGCTGTTCAATCTCTATCCCGGCGACTTCGGCGCCGGCGAACGCGGATTTGCGGCGCTGCCGGATCGCTTCGCCGACATGGAGCGGAGCCTGCAGAAGGCATTGCCCTACGCGCAGGCGACCGGCGTCAAGCGGCTGCATCTGATGGCTGGCCTCGCCGAGCGCAGCGATCCCAAAGCGGTCGCCGCCTTCCGCAAGTCGGTGGTGACGGCGGCCGAGTTCTTCGCGCCGCACGGACTCGACCTCGTCATCGAGCCGATCAATCCGCGCAACGTGCCCGGTTACTTCCTCAACAATTTCTTCTTCGCGCGTGACCTGATCCGCGAACTGAAAATCCCGAACCTGAAGCTGCAGTTCGACATCTATCACTGCCAGATCATCCATGGCGACGTGACCATGCATTTGCGCGAGATGTTTCCGATCATCGGCCACATGCAGATTGCCAGCATTCCCTCCCGCAACGAGCCGGATGGCGAGGAGCTGAACTATCCCTTCGTGTTCGAGGAGATCGACCGGCTCGGCTACACCGGCTTCGTCGGCTGCGAATACAATCCGCGCGGCGAGACCACCGACGGTTCGGCTGGTTCGAGAAGTATGCGGGGAGAAGCCGTGACTCCTCAAGCTCGGCTGCATCGCCGACGATTACACCGGCGCCTCCGATCTCGCCAACACGCTGACGCGCGCAGGACTGCGGACTGTACAGACCATCGGCGTTCCCGCCGACGATCTCAAGCTGCCGGAAGTCGACGCCGTCGTGGTGTCGCTGAAAAGCCGCTCGATCGAGGCCAGCCTCGCGGTGGAACGCTCGCTCGCCGCAGAGAAATGGATGCGCGGCCGCGGCGCCGCCCACGTGCTGTTCAAGATCTGCTCGACCTTCAATTCCACCGACAAGGGC
>CAVOLR010000003.1:0-164536 GCA_963696845.1 uncultured Alphaproteobacteria bacterium | reverse complement strand
CGATGCCGCGCGTGGCATCGACCAGCCGCATATGCAGCGAGATCACGTCGCACTGCTCGAAGAAGGCGGCCTTGCTCACCGCGGTCTCGTAGCCGTCGGCGCGCGCCTTGGCCATCGACGCCTCGCGCGCCAGCACCAGCACCTTCATGCCGAAGGCCTTGGCGTAGCCCGCCACGACGGCGGCGATCCGGCCATAGCCATAGACGCCGAAAATCTTGCCACGGATGGTCGAGCCGACGCCGAACTGCCAGTTTCCGGCCTTCAGCGAGGCCACCTGCTGCGGGATCATTCGCGCGGCCGACAGCACGAGACCCCAGGTCAGTTCGGCCGTCGCGTAGGACGGCGTGTCGGCATGCTGGCCCGATGACACGACAATGCCGAGCCGCGTGCAGGTGTCGATATCGATATGCGGATAGACGCTGCGCTGGCTGATCAGCTTCAGCTTCGGCAGACTTCTCGAGCAGCGGTGTCCTGATCTGCGTGCGTTCGCGGATCAGGACCAGCGCTTCGGTGTCTTTCAGGCGTTCGGCGAGCTTGTCGACGTCCTGGACATGATCGTTCCAGATCGTGACGCTGTGTCCCTTCAACTTGGCAAAGCAGTCGAGCGTGCGCACCGTGTCGAAATAGTCGTCGAGAACGGTGACTTTCACGTCGCGCTTCCTACTTCACCGCCAGCAGCTCGACATCGAACATCAAGGTCGCATTCGGCGGGATCACGCCGCCGGCGCCGCGCGCACCATAGCCGAGCGCAGGCGGAATGATCAGCGTGCGCTTGCCGCCGACCTTCATGGAGGCGACGCCCTCGTCCCAGCCCGCGATCACGCGCTTCTGGCCGATCGGAAACTCGAACGGCTCGTTGCGGTCGACGGAGGAGTCGAATTTCTTGCCCTTTTGCCCGTTCTCGTAGAGCCAGCCGGTATAGTGCATCACGCAGGTCTGTCCCGGCTTCGGCGAGGCGCCGGTGCCGACCTTGGTGTCGATGATCTGCAATCCTGAAGCTGTGGTCATGGGCTTTCCTGTGGTCTGGGCGGAGGCTGGCGCGGAGGCAAGGATCGCCGCGGCAAATGCGCATGCGATCGCACGCATGATCGAGAGTTTCGCGTGTCGGAATAGCATCGGCTCACCTTCCCGTTCGAAATCGGGGAGGTGTTTAGCCCAACGCAGACGGTGTGGCCACCGTCAAGCCGCCGTCAAACGCCGACGAAATGGGTTGCCTTGGTCGCCTGTATACGCATGGGCGCCGTGCCGGAATCGCACGGTTTCATGTCAAAGCAATGTGAGGCTCGGGCAGACTGCGTCGCCCCGGGGGAACCAAGCTCCTTCTTGTGCGTAGCACCAAGGTCAGTTTCCCCGAGGTCATCGCCGTGGACGCCCAGACCACAAAGCGCGGCCCTTCCGCGGAAAAGCCTGGGTTGCCGGTGCAGCGGCCCGAGCAATTGCCGCCGCCAAAGGACCGCAAGACAGCTAGCGCCGCCGACGGCCGAACGACCAATCGAAGCCGTCGCTTCCGTGATCGCTTGCGCGAGCATTGGCTGATCGCAACCGTCGCGGCATGCCTGCTGGTCGTCGCAGCAATCGGAGGCCTGCTCTATTGGCTTTCCGTCCGTGATTACGAATCCACCGACGATGCCTTCGTCGCGGCGCGCAGCTTCTCGATCGCGCCGAAAGTCGGCGGCTATATCACCGACGTGCCCGTCACCGACAACCAGCATGTCAATGCCGGGGACTTGCTCGCGAAAGTCGACGACCGCGACTACCGGATCGCGGTCGATCAGGCCAAGGCGCAGGTCGCGGTCGCCGAAGCCAACATCACCAACATCAATGCGCAGATCGACAGCCAGCAGGAGCAGATCAAGCAGGCCCAGGCGCAGGTCGATCAGGCCGCCGCACAACTGCAATTCGCCCAGCAGGAGGAAGCGCGCGCCAAGGACCTCGTCGAGAAAGGCGCCGGCACCGTGCAGCGCGAGCAGCAGACCCGCTCCGACCTGCAATCGCAACAGGCCAACGATGTCAGGGCCAAGGCGGCGTTGACCGCGGCGCAGCTCGGCATCAAGACGCTTCATGCGCAGCTCGAAAGCGCGCGCGCCCAGCTGCAGCAGGCGCAGGCCCAGCTCGATCAGGCCAACCTCAACCTGCAATATACGCGCGTCACCGCCGCGCAGTCCGGCCGCGTGGTCAAGCTGTCGGGTGCGGTCGGAACGCTGGCGACCGCAGGGCAGAGCCTGGCGATGTTCGTGCCCGACGACGTCTGGGTCGTTGCGAACTACAAGGAAACGCAGCTCCGCCGCATGCGGCCGGGTCAGCCGGTCGAGTTCACCATCGACGCCTATCCCGGCCGCAAGCTGACCGGGCATGTCGATTCGGTGCAGGCGGGCTCGGGCACGGCGTTCAGCCTGCTGCCGGCCGAAAACGCCACCGGCAATTACGTCAAGGTCGTGCAACGCGTCCCCGTGAAGATCATCGTCGACCACTGGCCGGATGACGTGCCGGTCGGGCCGGGCATGTCGGTCGTGCCCTGGACCAAGGTGCGATGAGCGACGTTGCCGCATCTGGCGGCTGGTCGCCGGAACGCTCCGCGGCCGGCGGGCACAATCCCTATCTGATCGCCTTCGTCGTCTCGATCGCGACCTTCATGGAGGTGCTCGACACCACCATCGCCAATGTCGCGCTTGCGCTACATCGCCGGCGGCCTCGCGGTCGGCATCGACGAGAGCACCTACGTCATCACCAGCTATCTCGTCGCCAACGCCATCGTGCTGTCGATCTCGGGCTGGCTGTCGACGGTGATCGGACGCAAGCGCTTCTACATGATCTGCGTCGCGACCTTCGCGTTCGCCTCGCTGCTGTGCGGCTTTGCCTGGAATCTGCAATCGCTGGTACTGTTCCGCATCCTGCAAGGACTCGGCGGCGGCGGCATGGCGACCAGCGAGCAGGCGATCCTTGCCGACTCGTTTCCTCCTGAAAAGCGCGGCCAGGCCTTTGCGATCTACGGCATCGCGGTCGTGGTGGCGCCGGTGATCGGCCCTACGCTCGGCGGCTGGATCACCGACAACTATTCCTGGCACTGGATATTTCTGATCAACGTGCCGATGGGGCTGATCTCGCTGTTGCTGGTCGGCGCGCTGGTCAACGAGCCCTCCGGCGCCGAGGAAGAGCGGCGCGAAGCTGCTGAGCAAGGGATTGCGCGTCGACTACATCGGCTTCGCGCTGGTCGCGATCGGGCTCGGCTCGCTGGAGTTCGTGCTCGACGAGGGCCAGCGCAACGACTGGTTCGGCTCGACCATGATCGTCGCCTTCGCGTGCACGGCGGCGTTCTGCCTGATCGCGCTGGTGATCTGGGAGCTGGTCACGGACGATCCGATCATCGACATCCGCCTGCTCGGCCAACGGCAGTTCGGCGCCTGCTTCCTCGCCATGCTCGGCACTGGCGCGATCGTGATCGCGACCACGCAGATCCTGCCGCAATTGCTGCAGGCCGAGCTGAATTACACCGCGATGCTGGCGGGTCTCGTGCTGTCGCCGGGCGGCCTCGTCACCATGGTGATGATGCCGATCACGGGCAAGCTGATCGGATCGGTGCAGCCGCGATACCTGATCGCGGCGGGAGCTGCGATTGCGGGACTGTCGATGTGGCATCTCACCGGCATCAACGGCGATATCACCTACGGCTACGCGGCGATGTCGCGCGTTTATCTGGCGATTGGGCTGCCGCTGCTCTTCCTTCCCATCACGACGGCGTCCTATGACGGCGTTCCGCCCGACAAGACCAACCAGGCCTCCGCGCTGATCAATGTCGCGCGCAATCTCGGCGGCTCGATGGGGGTTGCGCTGGTGCAGACCGTGCTGGCGCAACGGCAGCAATTCCATCAGAGCCGGCTGGTCGAGCACATCGCGCCGTCCGACGTCGGTTACCAGCAGACCATCGACACCATGACGCGGTTCTTCCGCGCGCAAGGTTCGAACGCGACGGACGCTGCCTCGCAGGCGGTCGCCTGGGTCGGGCAGACCTTGCAGCACCAGGTCGACCTGCTGGCCTATATCGACGTGTTCCGGACGCTCGCGATCATCGGCGCCATCATGGTGCCGATCGCGTTGACGCTCAGGACCATCGATCTGGGCGCGCCGGCGCGCCACTGAGACCGCAGGCAGCGGACGATGGCGAAGAGGCAGCGGCAGCGAAGCGAGAAAGGGCCGGCCCGATTGTGGCCGTTGCTTGCGGTCAACTTCTTCATGGCCGACATGCAGTCCGGCATCGGACCGTTTGTCGGCGTCTTCCTGCTGGAGCGCGGCTGGGCCAGCGGTATGATCGGCACGGCGCTGGCGATCGGCAATATCGCGGGCCTGCTGATGGCGACCCCGGTCGGCGGCTTCATCGATACATCGTCGCACAAGCGCGCGTGGGTCATCGTGCCCGGCATCGCGGTGGTCGTCGCCTCCTCCATCATCCTGATCTGGCAGAATTTCTGGGCAGTCGCGGCTTCGCAGATCGCGACCTCGATCGCGGGCTCTGCGATCGTGCCGGCGGTGACCGGCATCACGCTCGGCATGGTCGCCCAGCGCGGCTTCAACCGGCAGAACGGCCGCAACCAGGCCTTCAATCACGCCGGCAACATGGCCGGCGCGGCGCTCTCGGGACTGCTTGGTTGGCAATTCGGCTATTTCGCCGTGTTCCTTCTCGCGGCCGCCTTCGGCGTGATCACCATCGCCAGCGTGCTGATGATTCCGCCCAAGGCGATTGACGATCGCGCCGCCCGCGGCAGCAAGGAGGATGACCCGGACAGCCAACCCAGTGGCTTGACGGTGCTGCTCAAGCACAAGCCGTTGCTGGTGCTGGGCGCTTGCGCTCGCCCTTTTTCACCTCGGCAATGCCGCGATCGTCCCGCTCTACGGCATGACCGCGGTCTCGAGCAGCCACGCCAACGGCCCGGGCTTCGTCGCAACCACGATCGTGATCGCGCAGGGCGTGATGGTCATCGCCTCGCTCGTCGCCATGCAGGTCGTGGAGAAGAAGAACTATTGGCTGATCCTGCTGCTCTCGTTTCTGGTGCTGCCGCTGCGCGGTCTGTTCGCGTTCTTCCTCACGAGCTGGTGGGGCATCACGCCGGTCGAAATCCTCGACGGCATCGGCATCGGCCTGCAAAGCGTCGCCGTGCCCGGCATGGTCGCGCGTTCGCTCTACGGCACCGGCCGCGTCAATCTCGCGCAAGGCGCGGTCATCACCATCCAGGGCGCTGGCGCGGCGTTCAGCCCGGCGCTGGGCGGCTGGATCGCGGAATGGATCGGCTTCTCGCCGGCGTTCCTCGTGCTCGGCGGTTTCGGCCTCCTCGCCGCGGCGGTGTGGGTCGTGCTCGGCAGCGCGGTGAAGCAGTACTAGCTCAGCACCGTCCCCCGCGACACAGGAACATCGCGGGCGCATGGAACGTTAGATCTCTTTGCGGAAGACCAGCCGCTTCAAGGAGATCGACATGGCACGTAAGGCGAAGAAGCGCAGATATTCGCAAAAGCGCGGGAAACGACGTCAAGAACGAGATGCGCCGCTACAAGAAGGGTACGGCCAAGAGCGGCCGCGGCGGCAAGGGCGGCAAGGTCAAGAGCCGCAAGCAGGCGATCGCGATCGGCCTCTCCAAGGCGCGCAAGAAGGGCAAGAAGGTGCCCAGGAAGAAATAGTCCTGAAGTAAAGCGATCTCGCGCTGACAACGATACGCGAGGCGATTTCCCGTTGCCTCGCCGCGTTAATTCTACTCCAACAGACCCAGCCAGGCGAATAGCCAGGAAGGCATTCCCCAGGAGATCGGATCAGCCCGGCAGCGTCGTCCGGTTCGGCTGCGGCTCGGTCGCCTCCGTCGGCGCGTCCGGGCTTTCGCTCTCGGCGTTCAACTGAACCTCGGCCGCATGCCAGAACTCCATGTCCCTGCCATCCGGCCGGCCGGCCTTTTCCCAAAGCCGATGCGCGTAATTCCGAATCTGCTCTTCGCTCGCCATGCGCATGCTCTCCGGGACGCTTACTCGTAATACCGCCAGCGCTTCGGACGCGGCGCAGGCCGGCGCAGCAGCAGGGCCAATCCGAAGCCGATGACGCCTGCCATCAGCAGCGAACCCAGCGGATTGTCCTGGACCATCTTGGCGACGGCTTCCGAGCCGTCGCCGGCATTGCTGACCGCCTTCCTGGCAAAGTCGGTCGCCGTGTCGGTTGCCTCACGCGCGGCGTCCTTGGCCTGCCCGTACAGATTTTGCGCCTTGCCAGCCATCTCGCGCACCTTGCCCGACGCTTGCGTGTCGGTGTCGCCGGCGAGGTCGCCCACGGCGCCCTCGGCCTTGCCGGCCCAATCCTTTGCCGATCCTGCGATACGATCCTTGTCCATCTCTCATCTCCAATGAAGGTCCTGAGAGCTAACCGGCAGGATCAATCCCTGTTCCATCCAATCGTCCTGCCCAAATCACGCCGACCGGATTCATCGTCGACGCCGTGGCGGGGACGTCGTGCCCCGGAACGAAGCGCGCGAGCGCGCGTTTGCGCCTTCACGACGCCACTTGAACGGCATAAGGCCAAGGCACACGATGGCCCTCGTCACGATCCGTCCAACCAAAACCGACAGGGCGATCGCAAACGCGATCGCCTCGCGCACCACGCCTGAGCTGGAGCAAACCGCCAAACTCCTGACATGGGGCGCCGACGAAAAACTGCTGCTCGCGCTCTCCGTCGGCGCGTGGCTTTACGCCGCGCGCCGGCCGCGGCTGCAGCCGATCGCCGACCACATGCTGGCGGTGTCGTTGTTGACGGCCGCGCTGCCGCATCTCTTCAAGAGGGTTGTCGATCAAACCCGTCCCGATCGCCTTACGGTGGAAGGACATTGGCGCGGCGTGCCATGGTCCGGCCGTCCCCGCGATGCCTTTCCATCCGGTCACGCGCTGCACATGGGCGCGCTCGCGTCCGCAGCCGGTCTGTTTCCACCCGCGCAGCGGCGGGTCGCCCGCGCGGTCGCGGTCGCGCTGTCCGCCACGCGCATCCTGCTGCTGGCGCACTGGACCAGCGATGTCGTGGCCGGCTTTGCCGCGGGCGCACTCATCGAGCGCTTGATCCGGCCGATCACGCTGGGCGCGCGGCGCAAACAGCTGGGCGCTGGAACCAATTGGAACAAAACTAACGCGGGTTAGTTTTCGGCCCGGAGCCCACAGAAAGCCCCGCTTCTGAGGGACAGGAGACGGCGATGTTGATCGAGGGAGCATTCGATTCCCGCACGCTCGCCAACATGAACGTCGCGCTGGATCGGGTGTGCGAGAAGGCCGCGCAAGGCGAAGAACATCTGGTTCGCAAGCGCGTCGCAAAACAGATCATCAAATGCGCCCGCAGCGGCAAGACCACGCTCGGCGAACTGACCGCCGCGGGCCAGCGCGGACTGATCACGGGCGCTGCCGACGCCGACGGAATAGAACCGCCAGCGCTATTTGCGCGTCTCCTCCTTCGACACGGACTCCTTCGCGTCGCTCTGGTGGGCGGTCTGCGCACGCTTCTTGTCCTTTGGCTGCTCCTCGGCCTTTTCGTTGCGGACAATGCCGTGGTCGGAATGCGCCGGCTCACCTTCGGCCTTGCGCACCTGATCCTTGCCTTCGAGCACGAGCTTGTCGTCGCCGATCATCTGGCCGACCGTCTGCTTGGTGTGGCCCTGGGCCTTTTCCTGAAGCTCGGGTCATGTCAACCTCCGTTGGGACAGCAACCAACGGCCAGGCGAGCACGATGGTTCAGACGGGAACCTTCACATCGGCGTACTGTTGATGAAGGTCACTTCGCCGCAGGTCATCCATGTCGTCGCACGGCCAAATCCCGCCCGGACCGATCAACGGGTTTCTGCAATCCTGGGCGGCGGATTTGAAGGGATGGACCACGGGGATCGTCATCCGCTATGTCGTGGCCGTCGCCCTTCTGCTCGCGGCCGCGGCTGGCCTGGTCGGTGCGATCAGCGTCGGCATCGCCGCGCTCTTCCACTGGCTTGAAATCACCTATGGCTTGAACACCGCCTATGCGGCCGTTGCCGGACTGCTGGTGGTTCTCGCTCTCCTCAGCGCCGGCGTCGCCATCCTGCTGCTGAAGGGCGAGCTGCCGCCGATCCCGCGCCCGAAGCGGCAAAACGGCGAAAGCCGCCGGCCGCTCGCTTGCGGCCGAGAGCGATGTTGGCCACGACATCGAACAAGGGCTTGCTGAAGACCGAGCCCGCCACCGAGATCATGATTGGCCTGGCCGCCGCCTGCCTTGTCGGCTGGCTGGTCGGCCTCGCGCCTCGGCCGCTCGCGCGGAGGGCGCCGGTCAAATGAAGCGAGCGCCGGCCAGTCCACGCGGTCATCTCGCGCTGATTGCCGGCACGGTCCTCGCAACGCTTGCCATCCAACGTCACGTCTCGCATCTCGCCGCAAGCGCGCCTTCGCGCGACCGACGGCAAAGCCGGTCGCGCGCGACTGGAAGGCGATCCTGCTGCGCACCTTTCAGCAGATCGATGAAGACCGCCTGCTCGCGACCGCGGCCGGCGTGGTGTTCTACGGACTGCTGGCGATATTTCCCGCCGTCACCGCGCTGGTGTCGAGCTACGGACTGTTCGCCGATCCCTCCACCATTTCCAGCCAATCTGCAGAACCTCGCGGTGATGCTGCCGGACGGCACCTTCGCCATCGTGCAGGACCAGATCGCGCGCGTGCTCGCGAAGGGAACGGGCACGCTGGGCGTGACGTTCGTGTTCGGATTGCTGATGGCGATCTGGAGCGCCAATGCCGGCATGAAGGCGATCTTCGATGCCTTGAACGTCGTCTATGAGGAACGCGAGACGCGCAGCTTCCTGCGCCTCAATCTCACCTCGCTGGCCTTCACCGTCGCCGCGCTCGCGGCCATCCTGCTGATGATCGGCGGCGTGATCGCCGTGCCGCTGGCGCTGCAACGGCTCGGGCTCGGCGAGCGCGGCGAATGGGTGGTCTCGCTCGGCCGCTGGCCCGCGCTTGTCCTGTTCCTGCTGACGGCGCTTGCGATCCTCTATCGCTTCGGACCGAGCCGCACCGACGCGCGCTGGCAATGGATCAGCCCCGGCGCGGTCGCGGCGACGCTGCTCTGGCTCGCCGGATCGGCATTGCTGTCGTGGTATCTGTCGAACTTCGGCAACTACACCGCGACCTACGGCTCGCTTGGCGCTGCGATCGGCCTGATGACCTGGATGTGGATGTCGGCGATCATCGTGCTGTGCGGCGCCGAATTGAATTCGGAAATCGACCTCGCCTCGGAAGGCGAACCGGCCGGGTGTCCGCCGCAGCGCGCGCTCAATAGCCGAGCGCGCAGCCGTCCTTGCGCGGATCGGAGCCGCCGGTCAGCGTGCCCTTGTCCCAGTCGATCCAGATGCCCTGCCCGCCGCCGAGCGGCCCGACCAGGCTCGTGGTCTTGTGGCCGAGCTTCTTCAGACCTTCCACGGTCGCGGCCGGCACGCCGTCCTCGAGCTGATAGACGCCTTCGTAATGCAGGCCGCGCGGCATATCGATCGCTTCCTGGATGTCGCAGCCATAGTCGAGGATGTTGGTCATCACATGGCACTGGCCGACCGGCTGATACTGGCCGCCCATCACGCCGAACGACATCTGCGAGCGGCCGTTCTTGGTGATCAGGCTGGGGATGATGGTGTGCAGCGGCCGCTTGCGCGGCGCGATGCAATTGGGATGACCGGGCTGGATGCGGAAGCCGCCGGCGCGGTTCTGCAGCAGGACGCCGGTCTTGTTGGAGACGATCGCCGAGCCAAAGGAATGCGCGACCGAGTTGATGAAGGAGCAGACGTTGCGCTCCTCGTCGACCACGGTGATGTAGATGGTCGACGGATTCATCGGCGGCGCGACATTCGGCAGGTCGAGCATGCGGTCCAGCCTGATCTTGCCGGCCCACTCGTCGGCGTATTCCTTGGCCAGCAGCCGCGGCACGTCGACATCGACCTGGGCGGGATCGCCGATATATTGCTCGCGCATCATGTAGGCGACGCGCGCGGCCTCGGCCTCGATGTGGAAGCGCTCGACGCTGAGCGGCGCGAATTTCGTCAGGTCGAAATGCGAGAGGATGTTGAGCATCACCAGCATGGTGATGCCGGGGCCGTTGGGCGGGCACTGCCAGGCGTCGAGACCCTTGTACATGGTGCCGATCGGCGAGGTCACCTCGGTCGTGTGCTCGGCGAAATCCTCCAGCGTGTGCAGGCCGCCGATGCCGCGCAGGGTGTCGACCATGTCCTCGGCGATCTCGCCACTGTAGAAGGCGTCGCGCCCCTTGGTCGCGATCGCGCGCAGCGTCTTGCCGAGCTCGGGCTGGCGGAGCACCTCGCCGGCGAGCATCGGCCTGCCGTGCGGCAACAGGTAACGCGGCGTGTTGGTGCCGTTCTTCAGCTTCTCGAACTGGTTCTTCCAGTCGAAGGCGATGCGGGGCGCGACGACATAGCCCTCTTCCGCGGCCTTGATCGCCGGCTGCAGCAGCCGGTCGAGGCCGAACTTGCCGTGATTGCGCAGGATGGTGTCCCAGGCATCGACCGAGCCGGGAATCGACACCGCATGCGCCGAGGTCAGCGGCACCGAATTGATCTTGCGCTCGAGATACCATTCCGCCTTGGCCGCGGCCGGCGCGCGGCCCGAGCCGTTATAGGCCGTGATCTTGCCCTCGCCGCGCGGCTGGATCAGCGCAAAGCAGTCGCCGCCGATCCCGGTCGATTGCGGCTCGATCACCCCGAGCAGCGCGCAGCCCGCCACCGCCGCGTCGACCGCCGTGCCGCCGGCGCGCAGCACCTCGATCGCGGTCAGCGCGGCCAGCGGATGCGAGGTCGCCACCATCGCGTTCATGGCGTGGACCGTCGAGCGGCCGGCGAGATGGAAGCTCCTCATGGAAAATGGCTCATTGTCGTGGTGATGCTTGCGGGGACCCGGAAGGCGGGCCTTCTTGGCACATTCGGGAGGCCTCGGGCAATGGCTGGTATACCAGAGAGCAATGCAGGATTTGCAGGGGTTTCGTTGCGTCCGGCCGCCTGATAGACCGCCGCCATGCCCTTCAAGGTCGCCGCCTTTTACCAGTTCGTCGCGCTGCCGGATTTCCGGGAGCTGCGCGAGCCGTTGCGCGCATTCTGCGCAGGGCTCGGGCTGAAGGGCAGCGTGCTGCTTGCGGCCGAGGGCATCAATGGCACGCTCGCCGGCAGCGAGGACGGCATTGCCGCGCTGGTCGCAGAGCTGCGGGTTGGCAAGCTGTTCGGCGGCCGGCTCGACAATCTCGAGCTGAAATTCTCAGCCGCCGAGGCGATGCCGTTCGGCCGCATGAAGGTGCGCCTGAAAAAGGAGATCGTCACGCTCGGCGACAAGGCTGCCGACCCGACGAAGCAAGTCGGCATCTATGTCGAGCCTTCGCAGTGGAATGCGCTGATCGCTTCACCCGATACGCTCGTGATCGACACGCGCAATGCCTTCGAGGTGGCGATGGGCACGTTCGAGGGCGCGGTCGATCCCAGGATTGCGAGCTTCGGTCAGTTCAAGGATTTCGTCGCGCGGAAACTCGATCCGGGGCGACACAAGAAGATCGCGATGTTCTGCACCGGCGGCATCCGCTGCGAGAAGGCAAGCGCGCTGCTGCTCGCGCAAGGATTTGGCGAGGTCTATCACCTCAAGGGCGGTATCCTGAAATATCTGGAAGAGGTGCCGGAGACGGAGAGCCGCTGGCGTGGAAAATGCTTCGTGTTCGACGAACGCGTCGCGCTCGGTCATGGCCTGCGCGAGCGCGCAAAGGATAGCGTCGAGGATATCGCGCATGGGTGAGAAGGAATTGTCCGAGCGGATCGACGCGCTGGAGTCGCGTCTCGCCTATCAGGACCAGACCATCGAGCAGTTGAACGAGACCATCACGGCGCAGTGGAAGCAGATCGATGCGCTGACGCGGCAGCTCGTCGGCGCTCACCGAGCGTCTGCAGGAAGCGGAAGCCAATGCGCCCTCGCCCGCCAACGAGCGGCCGCCGCATTACTGATTCCGCCGGCCGGCTGAAGGAACTCGGTAATCTCCAGTGGGTTGAGAAGGGAACCCCGCTGGAGGCTCCCATGAACAAACTCCTTCTGTCGTCTGCTGTCGCCCTATGCCTGCTCACGCCCGCACTGGCGCAGTCGATCGGCGAGAAGACCGGCTTCAATTCGGCGCTCGGCATCAGCCCAAACACGCAGGACTTCGTCACCGCAGCCGCCAACAGCGACATGCTGGAAATCGCCGCCGCCAAGCTTGCCCAGGAAAACGGCAACCCGGACGAGAAGAAATTCGCCGAACAGATGACCGCCGATCACACCAAGACGACCAACGACATCAAGGCGATGGTGGAGAGCGGCGACGTCAAGGCCGAGCTTCCCTCCACCCTCGATTCGTCGTCGCAGGCGAAGCTCGACAAGCTACGTGACGCCAGGCGGCGCACATTCGCCAGCGAATACGATGCGATGCAGGTGAGCGTCCACAAGGAGGCCGTGTCGTTGTTCGAGCGCTATTCCAGGTCCGGCGACAATCCCAAGCTGAAGGACTGGGCCGGCAAGACGCTGCCGACGCTGCGGCATCATCTCGAGATGGCGGAAGCGCTGAGGAACAAGATCACGATAGGTACGGCGCGATGAACAGGTCGCAGGAACGATCGGTGCGAGCGGCAGTTGCTCCTTCATCGGACCATGGAGGCTAAAATGGCGATGAATGAAGCAGAGTTAGGCCAACGCGAGTTCGGCAACCTGATCGGCAGTGACAAGGTCGAGGGGACGGCCGTCTACGGTGCCTGACGACAAGCAAGATCGGCTCGATCGAGCGCGTCATGATCGACAAGATCAGCGGCCAGGTGTCGTACGCCGTGCTCGGCTTCGGCGGTTTCCTCGGCCTCGGTGACGATCATTATCCCCTGCCGTGGCAATCGCTGAAATACGACACGCGCCTCGGCGGCTATCGGACCGGCGTCACGGAAGATCAACTGCGTAGCGCGCCAAAATACAGCAACGACAATGATTGGAACTGGGGCGATCCGGCCGGCAACCGCGCGGTGAATGACTATTACGGCGTGCCGGTGATCTAGCTAACGCGCACAACTACAACAATAGAGGCGGCCGGTTGGCCGCCTCTTTGTTAATGCAACACGAAATAGGTCGTGACCGCGACGACCGCGACCGTGATCGCGCACCACACCACCGGCGAGGCCTGTTTCGAGCTGCCGCTACGCGGCGAATTGTTCGCCGCATGATTGAAATGTCGATCGAAGCGGTTCACCGGAACACGGCCTTGACCTTGTCCCAGAGCGAGGCGTCATCATTGTCCTGGGCGGCGGGCGGATGCTGCTCATGCTTCGACTTTGCCGGCTGCGCGACGCTCACGGGATCTGAGGCCGGGAAGCTGTCGACGAGGCCTGCTTCCAGCCGCGCATGCATTTCAGTGTCGGCCCTAGCCGCCTCCTTGGGGTCAGCGGCGTGCTTGTCGTGGGGTGCGGGATCGAACTTTTTCTCAGCCATGATATGCCTCCGTGACAGAACCAACGCCCCGGATTTGCGCGGGTTCCGTCCCGGATTGGCTTTCGCTGCGGCGCCCTGTATCAGGGGCCCGAAACGCCGCCGAAATGCCGGGAATTCGATTGTCACAATCCTTAACCAAACCGTTCCTCGACGTGCTCGCGGGCCAGCGGCAGCCTGTTCCGCCGGTCTGGATGATGCGCCAGGCCGGGCGCTATTTGCCGGAATACCGCGAGCTCCGCGCCAGAGCCGGCGGCTTCCTCGATCTCTGCTTCACCCCGGAATTCGCCGCCGAGGTCACGCTGCAGCCGATCCGGCGCTTCGGCTTCGATGCCGCGATCATCTTCTCCGACATTCTGGTCATCCCCTACGCGCTCGGCCGCAGCGTGCGCTTCGAGGTCGGGCGAAGGCCCGCGGCTCGATCCGCTGGATACGCCGGACAAGATCGCGTCGCTCGCTTCACAGGCGGATTTCGGCAAGCTCGAGCCGGTCTATGAGGCGCTGCGCCGCGTGCGCGGCGAGCTCGATTCGAAAATCGCGCTGATCGGCTTCTGCGGCGCGCCATGGACGGTTGCGACCTACATGGTCGCCGGCCAGGGCACGCCGGATCAGGCGCCGGCGCGGATGATGGCGTATCAACATCCCGACGCGTTCTCGAAGATCATCGACACGCTGGTCGACAACTCCATTGAATATCTGCTTGGGCAGTTGAAGGCCGGCGCCGACGCCTTGCAGATCTTCGACACCTGGGCCGGCGTGCTGCCGCCGCGCGAATTTTTGCGCTGGTCGGTCGAGCCGACCGCGCGCATCGTCGCGGGCGTGCGCAAGCAGAGACCGGATGCGAAGATCATCGGCTTTCCCCGTGGCGCAGGTCCCGCTGCTGCCGGCCTATGTCGATGCGACTGGCGTGAATGCCGTCAGCATCGACTGGACCGCCGATCCCGCCTTCATCAGGGAGCGCGTGCAGAATCGCGTCGCGATCCAGGGCAATCTCGATCCGCTGGTGCTGATCGCCGGCGGCGCCGCGCTCGACCGCGCGGTCGACGATGTGCTGTCGAACTACGGCAAGGGCCGGCTGATCTTCAATCTCGGTCACGGCATCCAGCCGGAAACCCCGATCGCGCATGTCGAGCGGATGGTGAAGCGGGTGCGAGAGTATAAAGGCTAGCTTGAGCGCGCTACGACCGCTTTGTTCGCCTCGACTCTAACTTACAGGGGTAGCCGCGCCAGCGGCAGGCACGTCATTTGCCTGCTGCGGACCTGTTCGCGCCAGATCGTGTGAAGAGACTCTGCAGCGTGCTCACGCTCGCCTTGAAACCTCCGATGCAGTTCCTTCAGTCATGAGGATCTTGAAGTCTTTGAACGCCCTTCGTCGCCGCCACCTTGCGACCAAGCTTTGCTTTCGTGCGACTCTGCGCAAACGCGATTCTGTCCGAACCTCTCGCGTTCGCGCGAGATCGGCCAATCCCAACTGCGTGATTATCGCAACGCAAATCAGTCAGATAATCCAGTCAGTATGATCACTGAGATTATTCTTGGCGATAGGGAAGTCGACTTAAAGTGCTTGTCATCCCAGTAGCAGAGATGATCGCCACCAAGAACCCAAGCACCAATCGGAAGAACTCGGCAGGCCTTGAGAACCTCGTGGAGGATACCCGAAGAGCGCTCATACCAAGCTTCGTAGTCTGCCAGCCACTGCCAGAAGGTCCATCGGCATTCTCGAATTTCATGTCTTCGATAATCGGGGCAATCTGTGGCGGCGCCAAATGCCCCAAATTACCGATGACGATGGCTCAACAGAGCTCGATCCCCATATCAGATAGGTTCCCATCGCGACGTACCCCCGCCGAAGCCGCTAACAAATCCTAGGACCGGTCGCTTTCAAGATGTAAACCAGTGATTGAGAAACGAAGACCAGATAGCGGCTGAGCGATCTACACCGGCCGGCTGCGCTCGATGATGTCGGCCGCGCCTTTCGCGAGCAGCTCGAGCCCGACCGCGCGGCCGAGTTCGCGCGGGCGATCCGCGGGACCTGTGCGCGACGCCTCGATGATGCGGCTGCCGGCATGATCCAGCACCGATGCTCTCAATGACATCTGCGCGCCCTGAACTTGCGCAAATCCCGCGATCGGCGAATTGCAGTGGCCGTTCAGCACCCACAGCACCTCGCGCTCGGCGTCGCGCGCAGGCATGCGCGGCGGGGTCGTCGATCGCCGAGAGGATGCGGCGCGTCTCGAAATCGCGCGCGGCGCATTCGACCGCGACAATGCCCTGCCCCACCGCCGGCAGCATGTCGGCGACCGGAAATTCGTAGGCGATGCGATCAGCAAGTCCGACGCGCTCCAGCCCCGAGCGCGCCATGATCAGCGCATCCGCGGGTCCGACCGCGCCGCCATCCGGCAGCTTCTGCTTCTCCAGATTGTCGAGCTTGCGCACGCGGGTGTCGGCGGCGCCGCGATAATGGATCACCTCGACCTCGGGAAACAGCCGCCGCGCATAGGCCGCGCGCCGCACCGCATTGGTGCCGACCTTGAATCCCTTGCCGCGCGCGCGCTTGAACTCATCGAACGACAGTCCGGGCCGCAGCACCAGCACGTCGCCCGGCGGATCGCGCGACAGGGTCGCGCCGATCACCAGCCCCGGCGTGTCCTCATTGCCCGGCATGTCCTTCAGCGAATGCATCGCGGCGTGCAGCTGGCCTGCCAGCACCGCCTCGCGGATTTGCGCGACGAAGGCGCCGCCCTTGCCGCCATGCGGCAGCAGCTTGCCGGTCTGGTCGATATCGCCGGTCGTCTCGAACTTGACGATCTCGACCTCGGTGCCGAACGCCTTCAGCCGGCGCGCGATCTCCTCGGTCTGCGCCAACGCCATGACGCTCCTGCGCGTGCCGATGCGCAAACGCTCCGTCACGACACGCGCTCCCGCTTCACCGCGCATCCTCCAGGATCATGTCGGAGGCCTTCTCCGCGATCATGATGGTCGGCGCGTTGGTATTGCCCGACATCAGGTCGGGCATCACGGAGGCGTCGACCACGCGCAAGCCCTCGATGCCGCGCACGCGCAGGCGCTGGTCGACCACCGCAAGCGGATCGTTGCCCATGCGGCAGGTCGAGGTCGGATGATAGACCGTGCTGCCGGTCTTGCGGCGAAGTCGAGCACGTCCTCGTCGCTGGTGATCTTGGCGCCGGGATAGACCTCCTCGACGCAATAGGCCTTCAGCGCGGGTGCGGCCAGAATCTTGCGCAGGATGCGGATGCCATCGATGAAGGCGGCGCGGTCGGTCTCGGTCGCGAGATAATTGATGCGGATTTCCGGCGGCGCGCTCGGGTCGGCGCTCCTGATCTTCAGCGAGCCGCGGCTTTCGGGACGCAACTGGCAGACCGACGCGGTGAAGCCGGAGAACGGATGCAGGTTCTCGCCCATCTTGTCGGTCGAGAACGGGATGAAGTGGATCTGGATATCGGGCGAGGCCAGCCGCGGATTGGTCTTGAAGAACGCGCCCGAGGTGCCGGCCGCGATCGTCAGCGGGCCGCTGCGCGCCAGCGCCCAGCGCACGCCGGCCATCATCCGTCGCAGGGGATGATTGACGACGTCGTTGAGCGTGATGCGCTGCGCGCAACGCGTGACGATGCGCACCTGCAGATGATCCTGCAGATCGTTGCCGACGCCGGGCGCATCCAGCACGACATCGATGCCGTGCGTCCTCAGCAAGTCCGCCGGGCCGACGCCGGAGAGCTGCAACAGCTGCGGCGAATTGTAGGCGCCGCTGGAGACCAGCACCTCCTTGCGCGCCCGCGCGCGTGCGCAGCTGCCCGTTCTGTTTGTACTCGACCGCCTTCGCGCGCTTGCCCTCGAAGACGATGCGCTGCGCCAGCGCCGAGGTCTCGATATGCAAATTGCCGCGGTTCTTCGCCGGCTTCAGATAGGAGAACGCGCTCGACGCGCGGCGGCCGCGCCGCGTCGTGGTCTGGAAGAAGCCCGCGCCTTCCTGCGTCTTGCCGTTGAAATCGGGATTGAAGGGAATGCCGCTCTCGACCGCCGCCTTGACGAAGGCTTCGGAGAGCGGATCCTCATGCCGCCAGTCCGACACCGACAGCGGACCGCCGCTGCCGTGATAATCATCGGCGCCGCGCTGCTGGTTCTCCGCCTTCTTGAAATAGGGCAGCACGTCGTCATAACCCCAGCCGACATTGCCGCGCTGGCGCCAGCGGTCGTAATCCTCGTGCTGGCCGCGCACGTAAAGCAGGCCGTTGATCGAGCTCGATCCGCCCAGCACTTTTCCGCGCGGCTGGAACACCTGGCGTCCGCCGAGGCCCGGCTCCGGCTCGGTCTGGTACATCCAGTTGACGGATTTTTCCTTGAACAGCTTGCCGTAGCCGATCGGCACGTGAATCCAGATGTTGGTGTCCTTCGGGCCGGCTTCCAGCAGCAGCACCGAATGCTTGCCGTTGGCGGAGAGCCGGTTGGCGAGCACGCAGCCGGCCGAGCCGGCGCCGACGATGACGTAATCGAATTCGGCGGTTTCTCCCGCCCCGTTATTGTTCATGGACTCCCTCGCTCACCACGCGACCGGCAGCGCCCACCACAGCCTGTCAAGTTGCACGCAGTGGGCAATGTTGTGGGACAGGGGTAAAGGGCGTCAGCCATAGGGTCAATTGCAAAACGCCGCTTTTCGATTGACTGCTATCGCAACGCAAAGCGACAATGCCTGCAAAATCGGGAGGAAATCAAACAATGAAGGCATCACGCCTCTTGCCGGCACTGGCCGCGCTTCTGGTCGCATCCGCCACCGCCAACGCCGAAACCATCCGCATCGGCCTGCCCACCAAGACCTATTGGCCGACGACGATCGCGGAAACCGCGGTGCGGCAGAAACTGTTCGAGAAGGAAGGCATCACCGCGGAGCTGACGATCTTCCGCTCCGGCGCCGAAACCTTCGAAGGCCTGGCGGCGGGCGCGGCCGACATCATCCTCGATCCGCCCTCGCTGGTCTCCGCGGGGCGCAAGAAGGGCGTGATGAGCAAGATCGTCGCCAATGCCGCGATGGGCAATTTCGGCTGGCAGCTGATGGTGCCGGTGAAATCGACGCTCGACGTCAAGGACCTCAACGGCAAGAAGGTCGGGATCACCGCGGCCGGCTCCGGTTCCGACCTGCTCGCGCTCTGGACCATCCAGGACCGCAAGATCGATTTCACCCGCGTGCCGGTCGGCGGCGGCGGCCTGGTGCCGAACCTGCTCGCCGGCAATGTCGACGCCGCCGTGGTGTATTCGCCGCTGAGCTACCAGATCCTGAAGTCGGGCGAGGCGCGCACCCTGATCGACTATTACGCGGCGGTGCCGTCGAACCTGACCGGCGGCTGGATCGTGACCGACAAGTTCGCGGCCGAGAAGCCGCAGACGGTGCAGAAGGCGCTGAATGCGCTCTACGGCGCGGTCGCCTTCATGCGCGCCAACCGCGACGCCACCGTCAAGCTGATCGCCGATCTCTACGAGATCCCGCCGGAGATCGCGGGCCTGGAATACGACAACACGATCATGAAACTCGAGACCAGCGGCGACATGTCTGCGTCAAACATCAAGGACGCGGTGCAGCTCTCGCATGGATCTCGCCAAGCTCGGCGGGCTGAAGGACATCATGCCGACCGAAGAGCTGTATCTCGACCCAGTTCAAGCCGGTGCCGACAAAGCCCTGAGCATGGCCGGCCGCTTCGCACTCATCGCCTCGCGGTTCGCGATCATTGTCGCGCTCTTCGCGCTATGGGAATTCCTGTCGCGCACCGGCCTCGTCAATCCGCGGCTGCTGCCGTCGGCGAGCGACACGCTGGCCACGCTGGGCGATCTCCTGCAGCGCGCCAGCGTGCGCAACGACCTGATGGTGACCGCGACCGAAGTCGTGGTCGCCTTCGCGATCGCCGTGCCGTTCGGCTGCCTGATCGGATATCTCATCGCCGAATACCGCTACTTCGCCGAGGTGGTGAAGCCGCTGCTGTTCTTCGCCTTCTCGATCCCGAAATCGATCTTCCTGCCGATGTTCATCCTGGTGTTCGGCGTCGGCTTTGCCGAGAAGGTCGGCTTCGGCTTCTTCTCCACCATCTTCATCGTCATCATGTCGACCACGACGGCGGTGGAGTCGGTGCGGGTCGAATATCTGACGGTCGCGCGCTCCTATGGCGCAACGCCGTCGCAGACCGCGTTCCGGGTGTATCTGCCGAGCATGCTGCCGGTGCTGCTGGAAGCGCTGCGCATCTCCATGATCTTCAATCTCACCGGCGTGATGCTGGCCGAGATGTACGCCTCGCGCGACGGCATCGGCCACCAGATCGCGACCTGGGGCGAGAATTTCCAGATGAAGCAGCTGCTCGCCGGCGTGGTGATGATCGCGGTCGTTGCCATCCTCTTCAACGAACTGATCCGATCGGTGGAAACGCGATGCAGCCATTGGCGAACATAACGCCGCTCAAACCGGCCGCGCGCGCCGGATCGATCCAGATCAACGGCGTCGGCCAGGTGTTTCGCACCTCCGGCGCCGAGGTGGTCGCGCTGTCCGACGTCTCGATGGACATCAAGCCGGGCCGCTTCGTCGTGCTGGTCGGCCCGAGCGGCTGCGGCAAGTCGACGCTTCTGATGATGCTCGCGGGCCTGCGGCCGCCGACCTCGGGCATCGATCCTGATCAACGGCGCGCCGATCCCCGAGCCCGATCCGAACCGCGTCGGCGTCGTGTTCCAGGAGGCGAGCCTGTTTCCCTGGCTGACCGCGGAAGAGAATGTCGAGTTTCCGCTGGCGCTGCGCGGCGTCGCCAAGGGCGAGCGCCGCGGCAAGGCCGAAGAGATGCTGAAGCTGGTCGGCCTCGAAGGCTTCGGCAAGCGCCATCCGCACGAACTCTCCGGCGGCATGAAGCAGCGCGTCTCGATCGCGCGCGGGCTGGTGCAGGACCCGCCGGTGCTGCTGATGGACGAGCCGTTCGCCGCGCTCGACGAGCAGACCCGCATGACCATGGGCGACGAGCTGCTGCGCATCTGGGCCGCGACCGGCAAGACCGTGGTGTTCGTGACGCACAGCCTCACCGAAGCCGTCTATCTCGCCGACGAGGTCGCCGTGATGTCGGCGCGGCCGGGCCGCATCGTCGATCATCTGCAGGTGCCGCTGCCGCGCCCGCGCACCTACGAGATGCTGTCGGGCGATGCGTTCGGCACCTTGCGCGAGCGCATCTGGCGCCACATCCGGAAATCGGCGTGAGGCGATCATGAAGGCATCGACGCTGCGCTGGCTGATCGTGATCGCCCTCATCGCGTTGTGGGAAGCGCTGCCGCGCTTCGGCCTGATCCCGGAACTGTTCCTGCCGGCGCTGTCCTCGACGCTGGTCGCCGGATGGAACGAGGCGGCCGAATATCGCGACGCGCTCGGCGTCACGCTCTACGAAGTCGGCATCTCCATGGCCTTTGCCTGCGGCGGCGGCATTCTGTGTGGGCGCCATCGTCGGCAGCCTGCCGAAGCCGCGCGTGCTGATCATGCCGATGGTGTCGAGCCTCTATGCGGTGCCGCTGGTGATCCTCTATCCCGTGTTCACGGTGTGGCTCGGCATCGGCTCGGAATCCAAGATCGCCTTTGCCGCGATCTACGGCTTCCTGCCGACCATGCTGTCGACCGCGGCCGGCATCCAGACCATCGATCCGCAACTGCTGCTCGCCGCGCGCAGCATGGGCGCGACCATGAGCCAGCGGCTGGTGCGCGTGATCATTCCGGCGGCGATCCCGACCGTGCTGTCGGGCCTGCGCGTCGGCGGCGCGCTGGTGATCGTCGGCGTGGTGGTCTCGGAAATGCTGATCTCGTCGGCCGGCATCGGCTATCTGATCTCGCGCTACCGCACCATCCTCGACAGCCCGCATGTGTTTGCCGGCGTGCTGCTGGTGCTCGCGATGGCGATCGCCTTCAACGCCTTCATCCGCCTGCTCGAGCGCAAGGCCGCGATCTGGCAGACCGGCACCCGCGGCGGCCAAAGCGCGACGGAAGAAATCGCGCCGGGCGCGCTGCAGCCCGCGACCTCTTAACAAGAAGCAAGGAGAACGCCATGAACTTGCCGAAACATCTGCTGCCGACCACCGTGGTCGGCAGCTATCCGCAGCCGGACTGGCTGGTCGATCGCGCCATGCTGTCGAAATCGGTGCCGCGCACGCGCATGCACGAGATGTGGCGGCTGCCGGAGGAGCATCTCGAAGAGGCGCAGGACGACGCGACCATCGTCGCGATCCGCGACATGGAGCGCGCCGGCATCGACATCGTCACCGACGGCGAAATCCGCCGCGAGAGCTATTCCAACCGCTTCGCCACTGCGCTCGACGGCGTCGACGCCGACAATCCCGCCATCATCGTCGCGCGCAACGGCAACAAGACGCCGGTGCCGCGCGTGGTCGGCGCCATCAAGCGCACGCGCGCCGGTCGAGCTGCGCGACATGGAGTTCCTGCGCAAGAACACCGACCACGCCGCCAAGATCACCCTGCCCGGCCCGTTCACCATGAGCCAGCAGGCCAAGAACGAATTCTACAAGGACGACGAGGAGCTGGCGATGGCGTTCGCCGAGGCCGTCAACGCCGAGGCGCGCGACCTGCAGAAGGCCGGCGCCGACGTGATCCAGCTCGACGAGCCCTGGGTGCGCAACAATCCCGATCTCGCCCGCCGCTATGCGGTGAAGGCGATCAACCGCGCGCTCGAAGGCATCACCGTGCCGACGGTGGTGCATCTCTGCTTCGGCTATGCCGCCGTCGTGCCCGGCTCGACCAAGCCGGCCGGCTACTCCTTCCTCGCCGAGCTCGCCGACACCAAGCGCCGAGCAGATCTCGATCGAGGCGGCGCAACCGAAGCTCGATCTCGGCGTGCTCAAGGATTTGTCCGGCAAGAAGATCATGCTCGGCGTGCTCGACCTCGGCGATCCCAATATAGAGAGTGTCGACACCGTCGCCGACCGCATCCGCAACGGGCTGAAATATGTGCCGGCGGACAGGCTGGTGCCGGCGCCGGACTGCGGCATGAAATACATGCCGCGCGCCACCGCGTTCGGCAAGCTGAAGGCGATGGCCGACGCGGCGGCGAAGGTGCGGAAGGAGATCAGCTACGCGTATTGAGATCGGTCGAGTTGCATCCGCGGCGGCGCTGCGCTCCCTCTCCCGCTTGCGGGAGAGGGCTGGGTTGGCGGCGCTTCCGATGCAGAACGCGAGTGGAGGAAATCTCTCGGCACCCGCATCGCATCTGAACGATGCGATGCGACCTCTCCCCGCAAGCGGGAGAGGTAGACCGAGTGCGCGGTTAGCTGATCCTGAACGTTCACGGCTTCATCGTCGGCTGCGTGTTCGGCGTCAGCGGCAGCTCGGCTTCGGTTTCTTCCGGCAGCTTGTCGCCGTGGACGGGAAGCGGCGTTCCGATCCACAGCGGATCGATCAGATGATCGCGGCGCGGGTTGGTCGTGTTGGGATGCACGAGAATGCTGAGGCCTGCGTTGTTGAGCATCAGCCACGGCACCAGGTCGGGAATATCTCGTTGGCGAAAGCGACCTGATACATCGCCTGGTCATGCGGGCCGACCTTGACGTCATGCCAGCGCCCGAGCGTCACCGAGAAGCGCTCGCCGATCCATTGCCGCAACCGCTCGGCCTCGCCGCGCGTGGTCGCGGGATCGTAATAGACATGGGCGTGATAGCTCGCGATCTCGCTGGTCGGCCGCGGCGCGGATGAATCGGTCATCGCTTCCTTTACTCCTTGGGCACCGCCAGCGACGCGAGCCGCGATACGTCGGCGCTGCTCTCAAGCGCCCAGATCGCATCGATCAGCGGCGTTGCATCGAGACTTAGGCTTGCTGCCGCGGTTTTCAACTTCTGCTCCAGATCGCGGTCGCTCATCGGATTGACGTCGCTGCCGCGCGCCGCCGTCTGCGACAGCCGATGCACCGTGCCATCCGATGTCGTGATCTCGACCGCCGCGGCAATGGTCGAGAACGCGGCATCGCGCACCACCTCGACCTTGCGGCGCAGCGCCGCGACGGCCGGATCGGCTCACGCAGGCGTCGGTGAACTGCTCGAGTCCGGCCGTGCCATGCACCAGCGCGGCTGCGACCGCATGCTGCACGCTGACCTGCGACTCCCGCCCGGTCGAAATCTCGGGCCGGTCGGTGCGATGCGCCAGCAGCGGATTGCCGCGCACCACGACATCGTCACCTCGGCCTTGCGGATGTTCGCGCCGCCAGTCCAGCACGCAATCGAGCACGGGATGGATCACGAAGCCGCAAGGGTAAGGCTTGTAGGAGGTCGCCATGATCTCGAAGGTGTCGCCGAGCCCGTCGGTGACCAGCGACAGGTTCGGCTCATCGCCCAGCGCATTGTAAAAGCCTTGCCGTCCGGCGAGCGGCTCGGCGGGGCCGTCGAAGCCCTTCTCGGCCAGCAGCGCCGACCACAAGCCGTTGCGCGCGGCATTGCCGACGCTGACGCTTTTGGCCGGCATGCCCAGACATTCGCAGAGGCCCGGCGGATTGCGTCGACGCGGTGCCGAGCGCGGAGACGAGCTGGCGTTCGTTCAAGCCGAGCAGCTTGCCGCTTGCGGCCGCCGCGCCGAACACGCCGCAGGTCGAGGTGATGTGCCAGCCCTTGTCGTAGTGCTGCGGCGAGATCGCAAGGCCAATGCGCGCCTGCACCTCGTTGCCGAGGATGAAGGCGAGCAGCAGCTCCGGCCCGCTCACCTTGCGCAGCTCGGCGAGCGCGAGCACCGCGGGCGCCACCGGCGCGGTCGGATGGATCACCGTGCGCAGATGCGTGTCGCAGAAATCATGGACATTGGCGGCGGCCGCGTTGAGGAAGGCGGCACTGAGCGCGTCGATCCGCTCGGTTCGCCCGATCACGGTCGCCTGCTTGCCGCCGGAAAATTCGCGCAAGCGAGCCAGCGCGATCTCGACCGGCTCGGTGCGGCAGCCCGCGAGCGCCACCGCGAACAAATTGATGAAGGAGCGCTTGGCCTGATGCCGCACGTCGCTGCGGGATATCCTCCCACCGCGTCGCGGCAACATAGCGCGCCAGCGTCCCGGTCACGTCAGGCTTGTGCAGCATGTTTCCTCCGCTTTCCTGGCAGCATCCGACGGAAGGATGAAAAGCGCAACCTTTGGCGCAATGGACCGCGCGAGCATTTTCGCCGTATTGTGCCCGAACGATCAGACCCGCGGGCCAAGCGGGCGCAATCCGGGAGGCACTCATGCGAAAGTTTGCCCTGCTGCTGGCGCTTGTATTGGCCGGCGCCACGACCGCCGTGCAGGCGCAGGACTATCCGACCCGCCCGATCCGGCTGATCGTGCCGTTTGCGGCCGGCGGCGCCGCCGACGCGACCGCGCGCATCCTCGGCAAGAAAGTCGGCGACGCGCTCGGCCAGACCTTCGTGATCGAAAATCGCGGCGGCGGCAATGGCGGCATCGGCACCGAGATCGTCAAGAGTTCCGATCCCGACGGCTACACCCTGCTGCTCGGTCAATCCGGTCCGATCTCGATCAACCCGAGCATCTACCCGAAGCTCGCCTACGATCCGGAGAAGGACCTGGTGCCGATCTGCATGACCACGTCCTATCCCTACGTCCTCGTGGTCAACCCGTCGCTCGGCGTGAAGACGGTGGCGGAGCTCGTGGCGCTGGCGAAGAGCAAGCCCGGCGCGCTGAATTACGGCACCACCGGCGTCGGCAGCTCCAACCATCTCGTCACCGAGCTGTTTGCCGACAAGGCCGGGATCAAGGTGACGCACATCCCCTATCGCGGCACCTCGCTCGCGGTCGCCGATCTGATCGCGGGACAGGTGCAATTGGTGTTCGCCGATCCCGTCTCGGGGCTGTCGCAGGTCAGAGGCGGCTCCCTGATCGCGCTCGGCGTCACCAGCAAGGAGCGCTCGCCGGTCGCGCCCGACCTGCCGACCATCGCCGAGAGCGGTTATCCCGGCTTCGACGCGATCGCCTGGCACGGCATCATGGCGCCCACAGGCACGCCGCCTGCGATCGTCAAGCGGCTCAACACCGAGATCGTCAAGGCGCTGAAGGATCCCGACACCGCGAAGCTGATCGAGGCGCAGGCGATACAAATCGTCGCCAGCACGCCGGAGGAGTTCGCCGCCTTCATCAAGAAGGACGTCGTGCTGTGGAGGGACGTGGCGAAGCAGGCCAAGATCGAAGTGAAATAGCGGATCGGCCAAAGCGTCACTCTTCCGTCTTCCGGAGAATGGCTCGCGCGGTGTCCTGGCCATTGGCTAACGCCGCCTCGACGGTTCCCATGTCGGGCCCGCGATAGAGCGCCTCGCCACAAAAGACAATCGAACTGCCGTCGTCGCGCGCGAGCACGGACTGCGCCTCGCGTGTGGCCGTCGTCGCCCAGGAATAAGCGCCGCGGGCAAACGGGTCATGAGCCCAGTTGATTGCCCGCGCCGCGCCGAGATGCGCCTTGAGCTGCGCCAAGGGCACGCGGAAGATGTCGGCGAGCGAGCTGAGGCCGGCTTCGATCAAATCCTGCTCACTGAGATGGGCGAGCGCTTCAGTCCGTGGACCGCCGAACCAGCCCGTCAAGACGGGACTTTCAGCGGGATATTGCGTCCACCAGACCGGGATTGTTTTCTCGGAAAGCAGGAACGTCAGATCGGCGCGCTCGCCTCGCGCATCGAGCCACCACCGGCTTTCGAAATGCAGCAACAGCTTGATGACGTTTCCGAAGCCGATATCCGCCGCTGCGCCGATCTTCTCGCGCGCGGCGGACGGAAATTCGATCTCCTTCAAGACGGGAACGGGGACCGTGACGACAGCGATCCCGCAGTCGAGGCTGCGGCCATCCGCGCAACGGACCACCACCTTGCCCCCGACCGTCTCCATCGCGCTCACCGTCATTCCAGGTTGAATCGACACGCCATGGTGTCGGCAGTCCGCCGCAAGGAAATCGATCAGCGCACCATAGCCGCCGACAATCCGCGCCTGCGTGCTTCGTCCGGTGCCCATCCATTCCTCGCGAAGTGCCAGAATGCTGGCCCGCGACGGATCGGCTGCATCGTAACCCTGAACCATTCGCTCGACGAAGCGGCGCAGCCGATCATATTGCGGACCTGCGAAATACCGTCCAAGGAAATCGGTGACGGACATGTCGTCCGTCAATGTCGACAGCGCCGCGTGAAGATCGCCTTCGTGCGGGTCCCGCAAATGGCGGTGCGACAGCGTTCCACCTTCAAAGGTCCATCGCTGTCCTTTGATTGTCTGCAGCGAGAGGCGCGCTTCGCGTAGCAGGGCATGGGTGACGGGCGCCTCGCCGTGAATGAATTCGGCGCCGCCTTCCGCGGCGTAGCCGAACTCCGAAGCCGGAAGCGGATCAATGCGGCCGCCGCACCGCTCGCGCGCCTCGAGGATGGTGACCCGCCTGCCCGCGGCTGCAAGCTCACGCGCGACCATCAGGCCGGCGGCGCCTGCGCCGATCACGACGATATGCTCCGGATGCGCCACAGAACTGCCTTATCGGCCCTCGCCGTTTTCGATCCTGTAGCGCAAAAGCATCGCGCCGCCATCGAGCGCGCGGCTGCTCTCCAGCGTCATCGCCGTCACCGGTGCGCGGTGATCCTTCTCCGCTTCCGGCGAGTTCGAACACACTGGGCGCGCCCTTGGCGCCGTCGACCGCGGGAGCGATCACGAGATTGAGTTCGTCGACCAGTCCGGCGCGCAGAAATGCGCCGTTTGCGCCGCCGCCGCCTTCCAGCAACAGCCGCTTGATGCCAAGCTCGCGATTGAGAATGTCGAGCGCCAGCGCAAGATCGAGTTCGGTTTTGCCGGCAAAGACGTACGACACGTTCTCGCTGCGCAATCCGGCCAGATGCGCATCGGAGACCTGCTCGGTCAGCACGACCACGATCGGGTCGCCGCCGATATCCGAGCGGCCCCAACCGATCTTTCCGCGCGCATCGAGCACGACGCCATAGGCCTTGGCGTCGCGACGGGCGAACCACGGCTCGCGCGGAAACGTCTTGTCCGTGGCGGCGGGATACGGCTTGCCCTTGGCGAACTCACTGCCGGTGACGCGGCCAATGAGCCAGGCGTCACCGCCGAGCTCGTCGTGCATCCGCTCGAACAACTCGCCACCCGGGCGCTTCGGCCGCCAGCGGCTGTTGAGCGTCCGGCCGTCCACGCTGGACACCATGAGGCAGATGACATGCGGCTTCATGCAAGCTCGTTCCGTTCGTCAGGACAATTTCGCGATCGCTTCGCGCGCCTCGCGCTGGATTTGCTTGAGATGGGCCGCATCGCGAAAACTCTCCGCATAGATCTTGCAGACGTCCTCGGTGCCGGACGGCCGCGCGGCGAACCAGCCTGAGGCGGTCTCCACCTTGATGCCGCCGAAGGACTGGCCGTTGCCCGGCGCGGTGGTGCGCATCGCGGTGACGGCATCGCCGGCCAGCTCCTTCATGGCGAGCTTCTCGGGCGTCGCCGATTTCAGCGCGTTCTTCATCGGCGCGGTCGCGGGCATGTCGATGCGCTCGTAGTAGGGCATGCCGAGTTCGTCGGTGAGCGACTTGAAAAGCTGGCTCGGATCGCGCCCGGTCTTGGCCAGGATTTCGGCCGCGACCAGCCCCAGGATGATGCCGTCCTTGTCGGTGGTCCACACCGTGCCGTCGCGCTTCAGGAACGAGGCGCCCGCGCTCTCCTCGCCGGCAAAGCCGAAGCTGCCGCTGCCGAGCCCCTCGACGAACCATTTGAAGCCGACGGGCGTCTCCACCAGCTTGCGGTTCAGCTTGCGCGCGACGCGATCGATGATCGAGCTCGACACCACCGTCTTGCCGATCGCCGCATCGTCGCGCCAGTCTTTGCGCTCGGCGAAGAGATAGGCGATCGCGGCCGCGAGGAAATGGTTCGGGTTCATCAGGCCGCTCGGCGTCACGATGCCATGGCGGTCGGCGTCGGTGTCGTTGGCAAACGCCACGTCGAACTTGCTAGCGCATCGCGATCAGGCTCGCCATCGCATAAGGCGACGAGCAATCCATCCGGATCTTGCCGTCCCAGTCGGCGGTCATGAAGCGGAAGGTCGGATCGACGGCGTCGTTGACGATGGTGGCGTTGATGCCGTAGCGCTCTGCGATCGGCTGCCAGAAATGCACCGCCGCGCCGCCGAGCGGATCGATGCCGATCCGCACTCCGGCGGACTTGATGCGCGCCATGTCGACGACATTGTCGAGATCGGCGACATAGGGGCCGACATAATCGTGGCGATGGACCAGCGGCGATTTGCGCGCCTTGTCGTAATCCATCCGCGCGACGCCCTTCATGGCGTCTTTCAGATATTGGTTGGCGCGCTTCTCGATCACGCCTGTGGCGTCGGTGTCGGCGGGCCCGCCATGCGGCGGATTGTATTTGTAGCCGCCATCCTCCGGCGGATTGTGCGACGGCGTGATCACGACGCCGTCGGCTTGTCCGCTCGCTGCGTCCCTTGTTGTAGGAGATGATCGCATGCGAGATGACCGGCGTCGGCGTGTAGCCGCCGTGTTGGTCGATCATGATCTCGACGCCGTTGGCGGCAAACACTTCGACGGCGCTGGCCAGCGCCGGCTCGGCCAGCGCATGGGTATCGATGCCGATGAACAGCGGCCCGGTCAGGCCGGCGGTCTTGCGATAGTCGCAGATCGCCTGCGTGGTCGCGAGGATGTGGTTCTCGTTGAACGACGTCTTCAGCGACGAGCCGCGATGGCCCGAGGTGCCGAACGCCACGCGCTGCGCGGGATCGTCAGGGTCGGGCTTGCCGGCGAAATAGGCCGTCACGAGCCGCGGGATGTTCGCGAGCGCGCTTGCGGGGACCGGTTGGCCTGGTTTTGGTGTCGTCACGTCGTCACCTCTTCTCGGCCTACATCGAGACATGGCGCATCTGCGCGATCTCGCGATAGAGCTCGGCATAGCGGGCCGCGCGCCCGCGCCATGATACATCCGTGGTCATGCCATTGCTCTGCATTCTCCGCCAGACTGATTTGTCGGCGAAGGCGGCATGCGCCCGGCGAATGGTCGCCGCGAGATTGTCAGTCGTGACCGGAGTGAACTTGAAGCCGGTCGGCGCGCTCGCCGCCGTCGATCACGGTGTCTTCGAGTCCGCCGACGCCGGCAACGATCGGCACCGCGCCATAGCGGAGCGCGCAGAGCTGCGTCAGTCCGCACGGCTCGAAGCGCGAGGGCACGACCAGCGCATCCGATCCGGCCTGAATGAGATGAGCCAGCTGCTCGTCATAGCCGATCACGACGCCGATGCGGCCGGGATTGGCTTCGGCCGCCTGCTGGAAACGACTCTGCAGATCGGCATCGCCGCTGCCGAGCAGCGCCAGCTGCATGCCCTCGCCTGCGATATCAGGCAGGCACTCCAGCAGGAGATCGAGTCCCTTCTGCCAGGAGATGCGGCTGATGACGCCGAGCAGAAAGACGTCCGGATGCTGCTCGAGGCCGAACCGTTCCTGCAATGCGGCTTTGTCGTCCGCGCGCGGGTCGAGTTCATCAGCAGCTGTAGCGCGCGGGAATGTTCGGATCGGTCGCGGGATTCCAGACCGAGACATCGATGCCGTTGAGAATGCCGACAAGCGCATTCGCGCGGTCGCGCAGCAGCCCTGACAGACCCATGCCGGCCTCGTCGGACTGAATCTCCTTGGCGTAGGTCGGCGACACCGTGGTGATGCGGTCGGCGAATTGCAGCCCGGCCTTGAGGAAGCCGATCGTGCCGTAATATTCGACGCCGTACATCGCAAAGGAGTCCGGCGGCAAGTCCAATTCCGCCAGCATCTCCGGCGGAAATTTGCCCTGATAGGCGAGATTGTGCACGGTGATGACCGTCCCGGCCTGGCGGCGGTTGCTGTAGTGCATGTAGGCGGGCGCGAGCCCCGCCTGCCAATCATGCGCGTGCACGATGTCGGGCACGAAATCCGGCACGTCGCCGAGGCCGATGTCGGCGGCCATGTGCGCGAGCGCGGCAAAGCGCAGGCCGTTGTCCGGCCAATCCGTTCCCTCCGGCGTCACGTAGGGATTGCCGGGACGGCCGAACAGATGCGGCGCATCGAGCACCAGCAGATCGAGCTCGCCGCAGCGGGCTTTCAACAGCCGCGTGATGCCGCCGAAGAACAGCGGCCATTCCAGCAGCGGCTCGGCGCGCTCCAGCGCATCCATCACGGCGGGATAGCCGGGAACCAGCGTGCGCATCTCGACGCCTTCGGCGCGCAAGGCCAGCGGCAGCGCGCCGGCGACGTCGGCGAGGCCGCCCGTCTTGATGATCGGATAGATTTCGGAGGCGACCGCGAGGACGCGCATCGGCTCACGCATTCAATTTGTCGATCATCGGCTGGGTGATCAGGCTGATGCCGTTCTCCGTGACGCGGAAGCGCTTGGCGTCAAGCTCGGGATCCTCGCCGACGACCAGGCCTTCCGGAATCTTCACGCCGCGATCGACCACGACGTTTTTCAGGCGCGCATGCCGCGCGACATCGACATAGGGCAGGATCACGGCGTTCTCCACCTTGCGCATGCGAATGCAGGTGCACGCCGGTGAACAGCAGCGAGCGCCGCAGGCTCGCGCCGGAGACGATGCAGCCGCCCGACACCAGCGAGCTCACCGCCTCGCCGCGCCGCCCGTCCTCGTCATGGACGAATTTCGCCGGCGGCGTGATCTCGGAATAGCTCCAGATCGGCCAGGAGCGGTCGTAGAGATCGAGCTCGGGAATGACGTCGGTCAGGTCGATATTGGCCGACCAGTAGGCGTCGACCGTGCCGGCGTCGCGCCAGTAGCTTTGCTGCTGGTTGCTGCGCACGCAGGAGCGGCTGAACTGGTGCGCGACGGCGCGGCCGTGCTTGACGATGTAGGGGATGATGTCCTTGCCGAAATCGTGGCTCGAATTCGGATCGGCGGCGTCGCGCTTGAGCTGGTCGAACAGGAAATTGGTGTCGAACACGTAGATGCCCATGCTCGCGAGCGACTTGTCGGGCTTGCCCGGCATCGGCGGCGGATCGGCCGGCTTCTCCAGGAACGACTGGATCACGTCGTTGTCGTCGACATGGATGATGCCGAAGGCTGAGGATTCCGCGCGCGGCATTTCGAGGCAGCCGACGGTGACGTCGGCTTTGCTCTCGACATGCTGCTTCAGCATGATCTCGTAATCCATCTTGTAGACGTGATCGCCGGCGAGCAGCACGATGTATTTGCAGTTGTGAGGCTCGATGATGTCGATGTTCTGATAGACCGCGTCCGCGGTCCCGACATACCACATGCTCTCGGAGACGCGCTGGCTCGCGGGCAGGATATCGAAGCTCTCGTTGCGCTCGGGACGGAAGAAATTCCAGCCCATCTGCAGATGGCGGATCAGGCTGTGGGCCTTGTACTGGGTGGCGACCGCGATGCGGCGGATGCCTGAATTGAGGGCATTCGACAGCGCGAAATCGATGATGCGGGATTTGCCGCCGAAATAGACCGCGGGCTTGGCCCGCCGGTCGGTCAATTCCTGGAGCCGGCTGCCGCGGCCGCCTGCCAGAACGAACGCCAGTGCATGCCGCGCCAGGGGCTCGTTTGCGACGGTCCGCATTTACCAACTCCCTTTCACACGCTCAACCGTGAAGCCGGGCCGATAGTTCCATAGCCGGACTCTTGCGGCAACGCGATTCCGGTGGACGCTGGTCGTCATTCCGGCGCAGCGATCTTCACCTCTCCGCGCGCGAGCCGCGGAAGTCGTCCGGACTCACGGCACCATCGTGGTTATGATTGTCAAACAGCCACTCGCGTCGTCATTGCGAAGCGCCAGGTCGACGCAGTATTCCAGACACGCGTGCTCGGCGGAGAGGTCGCGGCGTCCCGGATATCGATCGACGGAGATGAACGAGGACGTGAAGCTTCGCATTCCCGCGGCACGATTTGCGTCCGGGCTTTGCTCATCGTTGTCCCTCGAAAGACGAGGGCGCAGGGAGCACCGGGCGCTGGCCGCACCCGCAGGCTTGTGTGCGAAAAAGGAAAATGCACACAAGATAGACAGGTAAGGCCGAAACACGTCCGGCACTCCCTGCGCAATGGTTTTACGGCTGCTCCGTGATCTCCCCGGAGTACCGGGCTTGTTAGCCTCCGTCGCGAATGGATCATCTCCATTCAGCTTGACCCCAGCGTCGGGGGGACAGGACCACACGGCTTGACCGTACGCGCTCGCGCAATTCGTCTTGCGCTCACGCGTCCATCGCATCCCGCCCCACGTTCTGGTGACGATCGGCCGAAACGCCCCTCGTGTCGAGGCGGGACGGTTCGGATATACGGTATATTCCGATTTACGTAAAGAGGCGCGAGCGTGCGACAGATTAACGCGACGGGCAAAGCACTATGGCCGCTCTTCTCTCGTGTCCGTCTGCGCATGTAAGCTCGCGTCGGCCTTAACTGCCCATCGCACGAATTTCCCCGGCGAGTTCCTTGAATAAGTCGTCAAACTTGAACCATTTGCACGTCATCAAGCCGATATTGCACAAAATCGTCGCCAGCTCTGCAAAAACTTTTTCAGCACCTTCCTTTTGGAAGGCGCCGCCAACCCAGGCTCGCTCGCTGTGTTCGTTCGGCTTCGTTTGAGGAGAAACGTGGATATAAACTTCAGACAAGTCCCCATACCACTGTTTCGTCGCATACATCAGTTGCGAGTTCTTCGCTTCAAGAAGCTTGCGAACCTGAGCAGGGCCGAACTTGCTTCTAAGCGTTTTGGCATCAGCATGTATCCACTCTTGGATCGCTTTCGGGTCTTCAGCTGCAAGAATCATAATGTTTGAAAGCTCACCAATACCGCGGATCAACCCGAGCGCCTCGTCATAAAACCCGAGGATCAATAGGTGAAATGCAGCGCATCCGTGGTTGTACGCTCTGCCACACAGGCGCTCCAACATATGTGCGCCACCATGACATTGCCGATGGCAGGTCGCCGCTTGATAAAGAATGTTGAGGCTTATCCCAACGGACTTTAGCTCTTCTTTCGCTAGAAGCGGCAACGTTTGCGCCGTTGAGATTCGGCCAACCCGTTCAAGAAGGGCGATATGAGCCAGGCCGTTCGGCACATCCGGCTTACTCTCACCCATCGGAATATCTCCACTACCTCAGCCGCAATGGGAGCATGATACCACATCTGTAAAACGTACTCAGTTCAACGTGCAAAAACGCGACGCTACTCATCAGCGAGTGTCCGAGGCGCGCGGCGGTGCGTGAACCCCGGGAGGCTTCGTCGCGCTACACCACCACCACGCTCAACCTCTTCGCCGCTCGCGTGATCCCCGTATACAGCCACGTGCGCGGGAATCCTGGAACGCAAAGCTCTCGTCGAGCAGCACCACGTCGTCCCATTGCGAGCCCTGCGACTTGTGCACGGTCAGCACATAGCCGTCATCGAACTCGTCATAGGGCTTGCGCTGCTCCCACGGCAGCGCCTCACAGCCGCCCGCGAAGCAATCCTGCCGCACCGAGACTTCGTCACCTTGTGGGAAAGCTCCTCGTCGGGCGCGAGCCGCATCGAGAGGATGCGCGACGATTTCGCGCGCGAGGCGGTGCGCGATTTCACCCGCCACAGCCCCCGTTTCAAAAGACATCCTGCGGCAGCGATGTTCGGGCAGCACCCGACGTCAGAACTTCGCCTTGACTCCCGCGGTGATCCCCTGCGCGAAAAAGCCCGACTGCCTGATGTCGGTGGGCGATGCAATTTGGTCCGCCACCCGGCCGACGCTGCTCATATACAAATAATTATACGCGAGGGTCAGCGACAGCATATCGGTGATGTCATAGCCGACCTTGATATTGCCGCTCGGCACAACGGCAAACACCGTCTTGTCGCGGTTGCCTTGTCCAAACAGCCCGAATGGCAGGGCGCCCGCGGTTCCAGTCGTGAAGGCACCAGGCCCTGCGATCGTGAGCGGGATGCCGGCCAAAAAAATGTTCCTGGTCGGCGCCAGGCTGAAGGCGGTCGAGCCGGAGACGGACACCTGCTCGATCATGGCGCCCACTGCCAGTTTGTTTTCATTCGAGACCCAGAACCGTCCCCAATGCTGTTCGGCGCTGAAACCAACCTGAGGTCCGATGAAGTTGTTGCGAATCCTGAACGAGTCGAAGCTCGAAAACGAGTTGGTGAAATCGGTCGGTAGCGGTATGCCGAGCGCCGGCTGGTAAGTCCGGGTGAACACCGAGTTGGCGGAGGCCGTCAGCTTTTCGTCGAGGCCCACATAGCGCACGCCGACCATCACATCGAAGTTCGGAAGGATTCCGAAGTACGGCGCCTTCATCCGAAAGTTTGCGTCTGCGCCGTAGAGCTGGTCGCGTATCCCGCCAGCCAGTGTGGTCGTCGTGGTGTCGTCGAACAGGCCGACGAACGTATCGGGCGTCGTATTGACGAAGGTGCTCGTTTTGACGGTCGTCGGCGTTCTCGAGAGATCGAAGCTCGAGCTGCCCTGCACGTAGAAGACGCTACCCTCGACGGCCACCGTCCGCTCCGGGTTCAGCCAATAACCCATGCGGTAGCTTCCGCCGCCGCCCACATCCGCCGAGGCGCCGGTCGCAAGCGGGTTCGTCACGGTCGATATCGTGACGAGGCCGATGAACCCAGGCGCGGTCGGAATGGGGGTCGGGCCGGTTGAAGCCGGCGCCGTGGTCGATGAGATGACCGGCAGGTTTTTGGAAAATCCATAAATGCCGCCTTCGGCCTCGAACCAGAAGCGAGGACCGGGCGCTACGGCGGGGGCCAACGCCTTGACGAAAGGCCTTTCCGGAACCGAATTGAGGGCCGCGCCCTGAACAGGATTCACGGCCGCCATCTTGCCCGAGGGTGCGGCGGCATTTGCGGCCCTGTCGTAACAAGCCAGACGCTTCATCGAGTTGGCGATCGACTTGCAATCAGAAGCAGATGCCTGCGATGTCGATGCAAGGGCGAAGGCGATGACACCCGCCAGGACGTCCAGAAAGATAACCCCCATTTTCTTCATGATGCCCTCAATCCAAATGCAGCCGCGAGTCGGCGCTTCCCCTAATTAATGAACGCTAGCAGGTTTACGGGACCGCGCCGGGTTCGCCATGGGGTAGCAGCGGACAACACGCCTTTTCCGGCGCGGTGTTGCCCACAGGCAACGACGCCGTGTCGGTTGTGGCCTCGAACGCTGGCGTCTGAAGCGTGTGGCGGCAGGTCAGCGCGTGGACTGCGCGCTACACCACCACACTCAACCGCTTCGCCGCGCGCGTGATCCCCGTATACAGCCACCTTGCGCGGCGAATCCTGGAACGCAAAGCTCTCGTCGAACAGCACCACGTCGTCCCATTGCGAGCCCTGCGACTTGTGCACGGTCAGCACATAGCCGTAGTCGAACTCGTCATAGGGCTTGCGCTGCTCCCACGGCAGCGCATCGACAGCCGCCCTCGAAGCAGTCCTGCCGCACCGACACCTTCTGCACCTTGTGGGCGAACTCCTCGTCGGGCGACAGCCGCATGCTGATGATGCGCGACATTTCGCGCGCGAGGCGGTGCGCGATTTCACCCGCCACAGCCCGCCGTTGAACAGGCCCTTCTTGCGGTTGTTGCGCAGGCACACCAGCTTGTCGCCGGCGACGGGAAGCGGATCCTCGATGTGCTGCTTCTGCCGCATCCGCATGTTGTAGGCGCGGCGCGTGTTGTTGCGCCCGACCAGCACCTGGTCGGCCTGCATCACGCGCTCCGGATCGAGCTCGTTGCGCGACACCACCTCGCTCTCGCCATGGCGGCCGATCTCGAGGTCGCGGCCCTCGCGCACGTCCATCGACATCCGCACGATCGGATCGTCCTGCGCCTGGCGGTGCACCTCGGTCAGCATCGCGTCGGGCTCGGCTGCCGTGAAGAAGCCGGCGCCCTGGATCGGCGGCAGCTGCGCGGGATCGCCGAGCACCAGCAGCGGACATTCGAACGACAAGAGGTCGCGGCCCATCTCGGCGTCGACCATCGAGCATTCGTCGATCACGATCAGCTTCGCCTTCGAGGCCGGCGCGTCGTCCCACAATTCGAAGCTCGGCTGCTCGACGCCGCTCTCGCGCGCGCGATAGATCAGCGAGTGGATGGTGGAGGCGCCGTCGCAGCCCTTGTTGCGCATGACCAGCGCCGCCTTGCCGGTGAAGGCCGCGAACTTCACGCCGCCGTCGACGCCGTCGGCGATGTGCCGCGCCAGCGTGGTCTTGCCGGTGCCGGCATAGCCGAACAGGCGGAACACCTGCGGCGTGCCGTGCTTGCCGGGCTTGGCCTTGAGCCAGTCGGCCACGGCTTTCAGCGCAGAATCCTGGTGCGGCGTGAAGGAGGTCATGAGGTCTCGGGGAGAGGCGAGCTAGGCCGCGGAAGTCAAGCGGCGACTCAGGCTCACTCGCGCAAGCTAACCATTCGGATGCGCTCCGCGCAAGCCGACTCTCCCGTGCTATGCAGGCGGAATGTGCTGACTGCATAGCGCTTGCCTAGCGCTCCCGGACGGAATTGCCGAGCGCTGGACTAGGCGCGGACTACACTCACCGCAAAGAAAAGGTCGCGGGAGAGACGTCATGAAATTCGGCATCTTCTATGAGCTGCAACTGCCGCGCCCGTGGAGCGACGGCGACGAGCTGCGGCTCTATCAGAACGCGCTGACGCAGCTCGAGACCGCCGACCGGGTCGGCTACGACTATGCCTGGGTGGTCGAGCATCATTTCCTCGAGGAATATTCGCACTCGCCGGCGCCGGAATCCTTCCTCGCCGCCGCGAGCCAGCGCACCAAGCAGATCAGGCTCGGCCACGGCATCTTCCAGCTCACCACCAATCATCCCGCGCGCGTCGCCGAGCGCGTCGCGGTGCTCGATCTGCTCTCCAACGGCCGCTGCGAGTTCGGCATGGGCGAGAGCGCCTCGATCACCGAGCTGACGCCGTTCGGCCGCGACATGGAGACCAAGCGCGAGGTGTTCGAGGAAGCGGTCCAGGCGATCTTCCCGATGTTCACCAAGATCGGCACCGAGCATCACGGCAAGTATTTCGACATTCCCTTGCGCAACGTGGTGCCGAAGCCGGTGCAGAAGCCGCATCCGCCGCTGTGGATGGCGTGCTCGCAGCTGCCGACCATCGAACGCGCGGGCCAGAACGGGTTCGGCGCGCTCGGCTTCCAGTTCGTCAGCGCGGACGCCGCGCATGCCTGGGTGCACGCCTATTACAACGCCATCACCAAGCGGCTGAAGAAGCTCGCCGACTACGAGATCAACCCGAACATGGCGCTGGTGTCGTTCTTCATGTGCGCCAAGACCGACGAGGAAGCACGCAAGCGCGCCGATGGCGCGACCTTCTTCCAGTTCGCGCTGCGCTATTACGGCCAGGGTCCGAACCGGATGCGTCCGCCGCCCGGCACCGTCAACATGTGGGACGAGTACAACAAGTGGAAGCGCGAGAATCCGGAGGCGCAGGAGGCCGCGTTGCGCGGCGGCCTGATCGGCTCGCCCGAGACGATCCGCAAGAAGCTGCATCGCTTCCGCGCCTCGCATATCGACCAGGTGATCCTGCTCAACCAGGCCGGCAAGAACACCCACGAGCATATCTGCGAGTTGCTCGAGCTGTTCGCCAGGGAAGTGATGCCGGAATTCCAGCACGACCCCGAGCATGACGAATGGAAGCAGGGCGTGATGAGCGGCGCGATCAAGCTCGAGGAGATCGACACCGCCGCGTTCACCGACCGCTACGGCAAGCTCGCGGTCAGCGTCGCGCCGAAGAAGGCGGCTGCGGGGTAGGCGTCTGCTCCTCGAAATTGCGCCTGCGCTAGCCGTCAGGCCTCGTGCATGCGCGGTCTCTGTCGCACGGCAGCAGCGCGGCCGCTCGCGGCGTCGGCGCAGCAAACGGCGATGCCGGTCGTCGGATTTCTCGCCAGTTCCGCACCGCTCGGCTGGGAACGCTATCTTGCCGCGTTTCGTGACGGCTTGCGCGGCCTCGGATTCGTCGAGGGAAAAAACGTCGCGATCGAATATCGATGGGCCGACGGCAACTATGCGAATCTGCCGAGACTTGCGGAAGAGCTGGTGAGCCTGCGGGTCGAGGTCATCGTTGCGTCGGGCGGTACGGCACCGGCAATTGCGGCCAAGAAAGCGAGCTCCACCATTCCAATCGTGTTTACGGGTGTTCCCAATCCCGTCGAACTCGGTCTGGTTGCAAGCCTGAACAGGCCGGCCGGCAATCTCACCGGTGTCAGCGTTCTCACCACCGAGGTCCTTCCGAAACGGCTCGAGCTGCTGAGCGCGCTCGTTCCGGGCGCCGATGTATTCGGGTTGCTCGCCAATCCTACCAATGCGGGTTACCTTGACGAAACAAGAGGTTCGGACGCAGCAGGCGGCGCGCGGGAAACGTTGATCGTGCGGAGCCGGCGCCGATGCCGCCGATTTCGAGCCGGCCTTCGATACGTTCGTCGACAAGGACGAGCGCTACGCCCGCACCGGCGAGTATCACGATGACCCTTCGGTCCGAATGGACCAGCGAAAAACCGTCTTCCTATCACGGCAAATCCGTCGAAGCTCAATACGGCTATCTCGCAGGCGAGACCTTCGCGGCAAGCCGACGGTATCCCTATGCGGTCGGCGCTGCCGACGGGTGACCGCATCGACGCCGCCCGCCAGCAACTCGTCCGGCCGCTCCGCCATCATCATGTGACCGGCGCCCGCGCAGCACCACCGTGCGCGCATTCGGGATCGCCGCGGCGAGCGCCCTGCCCGCTTTCGCCGGCGTCATCATGTCGCGCTCGCCGAGCACCAGCGTCGCGGGCACCTTGATCGTCGCCGCCGCGGCGGCCGCATTCTGATAGGCGTTGCAGGCGGCGAGATCGTTGAACAGCACGCCGTCCTTGCAGCGTTCGAGCAGGCGCTGCGCGCCGCCATGCATCCACAGTCCCGGCGCAAGGCTGCCGCCGAGTCCGGCCGCTTGGCCGAGTCCCCAGATCGAGACCATGTCGATCGCGGCATGGTCGTTGGCTTCCGCCGCCTTCAACAGATCGGGGCCGACCGCCATCGCCGCCGACGTGCCGACCAGCACCAGCGCCGAGACCTTGTGCCGGATGCCGCGCCGCCATCTCCAGCGCGATCAGCGATCCCATGGAATGCCCGATCAGCTTCGCTTGTTTGGCGCCTGATGCATCGAGCAGCGCGGCTGTCCAGTCCGCCATCTCGCCGATGATCGGAAGCAGCTTGCCCGCCGAGCGGCCATGGCCGGGCAAGTCGGGCGCCAGCACATTATAGCCGTGATGCGCGAACCAGCGGTCGTGCTGCGCCCATGCGGTGTGATCCATGCCGGCGCCGTGCAGGAACACCACCGTCGGCAGCGACGCATCGAACGCCTTGCCGCCGGTGGCAACGAAAGTATCGGAGCCGTTGACTGTGAGCTGCATGGTTCAGGTCCTCTGCGAGGCGCGCAGCGCCTGGCCGAGATCGTCGATGATGTCCTGCGCCGTTTCGATGCCGACCGAGAGCCGCACCAGTTCCTCGCCGATGCCGGCGGCCTTGAGCTGCTCCGATGTCATCTGCTGATGGGTGGTGCTGGCGGGATGGATCACCAGCGTCTTGGCGTCGCCGACATTGGCGAGATGGCTGATCATGCGCAGGCTCTCGATGAACTTCTTGCCGGCGTTGCGGCCGCCCTTGACGCCGAAGCTGACGATCGATCCCGCGCCGCGCGGCAGCAGCGTCTTTGCCAGCTCATGATCGGGATGGTCGGGCAATTGCGGATGCCACACCCATTCCACCGCCTTGTTCGCCTTGAGGAAGTCGAGCACCGCCGCCGTGTTCGCCATGTGGCGCTCCATGCGCACGCCGAGCGTCTCGACGCCCTGCAGCAGCTGGAACGCATTCATCGGCGACATGCAGGCGCCGAAATCGCGCAGGCCTTCGGTGCGCGCGCGCATGATGAAGGCGGCCGGACCGAACTGCTCGTCGAAGACGATGCCGTGATAGCCGGCATAGGGCTCGGTCAGGCACGGCGAACTTGCCGGAGGCGCGCCAGTCGAAGCGGCCGCCGTCGACGATCGCGCCGCCGATCGCAATGCCATGGCCGCCGATCCATTTGGTGGCCGAATGCATGACGATGTCGGCGCCAAGCTGCGATCGGCTTGCTGAGATAAGGCGTCGCAAAGGTGTTGTCGATCAGCAGCGGAATCTTTGCCGCATGCGCGATCTCGGCCACCTTGGGAATGTCGAGCACTTCGAGGCCGGGATTGCCGATGGTCTCGCCGATCACGAGCCGCGTATTCGGCTTGATCGCGGCGCGGAACGCATCGAGGTCGCGCGGCTTCACGAACGTCGTCGTGATGCCGAAGCGCGGCAGCGTATGCGCCAGCAGATTGATGGTGCCGCCATAGAGCGAGGCGGACGCCACGATATGGTCGCCGGCATTGAGCAGCGTCGCGATCGCCAGATGCATCGCGGCCATGCCGCTCGCGGTCGCAACCGCGCCGACGCCGTTTTCCAGCGCCGCCAGCCGCTCCTCCAGCACCGCGATCGTCGGATTGGATATCCGGGTGTAGATGTGGCCGGCGCGTTCGAGGTTGAACAACGCGGCGGCATGGTCGGCATCCTGGAAGACGTAGGACGTGGTCTGGTAGATCGGGACCGCGCGCGCTCCCGTCACGGGATCGGGATGCTGTCCCGCATGGAGGACTGAGCGTTTCAAAGCCGGGCGGTTGAGGTGCGGGCATGTTGGACTCTGGCGTTTGTCGAGGACATCCCGTTTTGCCACAGGTCGCAAGGCCGCGTCAGCCCCTTCCGTTCATTCCTTCTCTTTGCCTTCGTTGCCGGAGAAGGCCGTTGTCGTTTCGCCGCCAACAAAGAAATTCTGTGAGATTGCAGATGCGTGCGCTTTCGCCCGACATTCCCGGCCGAAAACGGATTTCGGGGATTTCGATGTCGGATATTGCAATCAAGGCGCCTGAGCGGGTCGCGCTCAAGGCGCACGCTGAACGAGGACTGGCTTGCGGTCGCGATCGGCCTTGCTGGTGTTCGCGCTCGCGCTGATCTCGGTCAACGGCCCCGACCTGCTGGGCTGGGCGGTCACCACGTCGGTCTACACCGATCTGTCGAAGGCGCTCGGCCCGGTCGCCAAGGCCTATGCCTGGCTCGGCGGCGGCGGCGCGCTGCTCGCGACCTATGTCGCGCTGCTTGCCGTGCTGAGCGCCGGCGTGTCCGCGCTCGGCGCCGATGTCAGGAAGTTCGCGCTGGCCTTCACCGCGGTCTTCGCGATCGCCTATGCGAGCTGGATCGCCGGCAGCTACGCCTATGTCGCCGCGGTGACGCCGGCCGATCAGCAGAAATTCGGCATCGGCTGGTCGCTGAAGCTGACCAATGAAGGCGGCTTCGTCGTCGCGCTGCTGTCCGGCCTCGTCATCGCCAATTTCTTCCCGCGCTTTGCGGCGTGGCTGAAGGAAGCGATCCGCCCCGAACTCTACATCAAGATCGCGATCGTGATCCTCGGCGCGACGGTCGCGGTCACCGCCGCCGGCCGGCTCAATCTCGCGTCCTCGCTGCTGCTGCGCGGCGCGGCCGCGATCGTCGAGGCCTATCTGATCTACTGGGCCGTGGTCTATTTCGTCGCGCGCAAATGGTTCGGCTTCAGCCGCGAATGGTCGGTGCCGCTCGCCTCGGGCATCTCGATCTGCGGCGTCGCGGCGGCGATCGCCACCGGCGGCGCGATCCGCGCGCGGCCGGCGGTGCCGGTGCTGGTGTCGTCGCTGGTCGTCGTCTTCGCCGTGGTCGAAGTGCTGATCCTGCCGTTCCTGGCGCAGACCTTCCTGTGGCAGGAGCCGCTGGTCGCCGGCGCCTGGATCGGCCTCGCGATCAAGACCGACGGCGCCGCGGTCGCCGGCGGCGGCATCACCGAGTCGCTGATCATGGCCAAGGCCGCCGCCGAGGGCATCAAGTATCAGCCGGGCTGGATTCTCGCGACCACGACGACCGTGAAGATCTTCATCGACATCTTCATCGGCATCTGGGCGTTCATCCTCGGCTATATCTGGACCAATCACATCGACAAGGGGCCGGACAAGGCGAAGGCGAGCGAAATCTGGCAGCGCTTTCCGAAATTCATCCTCGGCTTCGTGCTGGTGTTCGCGATCTCGCTGTGGCTCGCGGTCGGCACCACGCCCGAGATCGCCAAGGCGCTGCCGGCCGCGGCCGGCGAGGCCAACGCGTTCCGCGTGATCTTCTTCATCCTGACCTTCTTCTCGATCGGCGTGCTGTCGAATTTCCGCAAGCTCTGGCAGCAGGGCTTCGGCAAGCTCGCCGCGGTCTATTTCGTCAGCCTGTTCGGCTTCGTGATCTGGGTCGGGCTGCTGATCTCGTGGCTGTTCTTCAGCGGCGTCAAGCCGCCGCTCGCGAGCTAGAGGAAGGACGCTGTCATGTCCGACGTCAACGAACGAACTCACCGCTCAAGCCGATGAGCCGCTGCTGCCGATCGAGAAGAAGCTGATCGGCTGGAGCCTCGGGCTCGGCCTCGCGCTGCTCGCCGTGCTGATCGCGGTCAATCACTTCGTGCCGATCAAGATCTGATCGGCAGAAAAGAACAAGGCCGGCGTCAATGCCGGCCAAATCCGACGCAAAAAGAACAAGGCCGGCGTCAATGCCGGCCTTGTCCTTTCGACGTTGAGCGGTCGCCTCTAGGCGAGGATCGCCGACAACGTCGCGGGGCTGTCGATGATAACGTTGCTGCCGCGCACGTTCTGCCACATCGCCTGTTATGGTCTGCGCTTTCATGCCAGCGGCACGCCGACGACGAGCGTCATCGGGATGCGCCCGGAGGTTGGCGGGTGCGCCTCGTTGTAGGTGAATCCCGCAACCACCGGAGACATCGTGCCGTTGATCGAGATGCCGAACATGCCGCCGGGATTTTTGTTTCCCTGCGCGTAGGGATTGGGCACGTTCAGAGTGACGATCGCCACGGTGCCGACGCCTTCGGGAAGGGTGAAGCTGAGACCCGGGATGGCCTGCACGAGCCGGAATTGGTCGAGTGCTGTTTGCCGTCCGTCTGCGCGTACAGGGCCATAATGTCCTTCTCCTCGATGAACTCGCTAGATACGCCTTCCCGTTGTTCCCTTCAGATTAACAACAACGGGTTGATGAAGGCAAGAGTGCTGACCGGAAAGTGACATAAAAATTCCAACAATCGGAGAACCGTGGTTGCCGGAACAAAGCCGTGGCAGGATGGCTGCATGGGCTTCCGCGGATCATGAAAAGAATTGCAACCATCGCGTTCTACGCAATCGGCGCGCTCGCGATCCTGTATCTCGCGCTTTACGCCTACGCGATGGTCCGTCCGAAGAGCTTTACGCCGGGCGAGCCGATCCACATCTTCCGCAATCCGGACGCACCGGATTATTCGTGAAGGCGTTGACCGAAGGCGGCTTACTGCGCCGTCTGCTTCCTCAACTCCGCCACGTCCTGCGCGGTGACCTGCGAGCCCTTGCTGCCGAAGCGCGCGGTGACGTAGTTGGCGACAGCCGCGATCTCGGCATCGGAATAGGCGCTCGCCGAACGCCGGCATCGAGATCGCTGCTCCGGCGGTGCATGACGCTTGGTGCCGGAAATCACGATCTGCGCGACATTGGTCGCGCTGGGATCGTTGACCGCCCATGCGCCGGTGAGCGTGGCGAAGGGCGAGATCGGGCTTTCGCCGGTCCAGCCGTGGCAGCTGACGCAGGCGCCTTCGAACACCATCTTGCCGCGCGCATCCGCGTGTCGCCGCCATCCTTGTGCGAGGCCGGCGCCGGCGGCGCCAGCGTCGCCGGCAGATCGGGCGAGGCGATCGGCGGCACGGTGCGCAGATAGGCGACGATGGCCCGAATGTCTTCCGGCGCCAGCTGGCTGAAACTGTGGTCGACCGCCTCGCCCATCGGGCCTGACGCGGTGCCGTGCCCGGCCGCATGCCCGATCGAGAGGTAGGCGATCAGATCCTCGTCGCGCCAGCCGCCGATGCCGGTGGCCTTGTCCGAACTGATGTTGAAGGCGCGCCAGCCCGCCGTCGAGCGCGCCTGCGAATTTCTTCCGGTTGTCGAGCGCGAACGCCAGATTGCGCGGCGTGTGGCATTCGCCGCAATGCGCCAGCGCTTCGGCGAGATAGGCGCCGCTGATTCCATTCCGGCCGTCTTCGAGATATCCGGCTCGAAGCGCGTGTCCGGATTGAACAGCGCCGACCAGAAGATCATGGCCCAGCGCTGGTTGAACGGAAAGATCAGCGTATTGGCTGGCGGCGCTGCGCTTGCACCGGCGGCAGGCTGAACAGATAGGCCTTGATCGCCAGCGCATCCGCGTCGGTCATGTAGGTATAGGAGGTGTACGGCATCGCCGGATAAAGCCGCGCGCCGTCGTGGCGGATGCCGCGGTGGACCGCGTTCAGGAAATCCTGATCGCTGTAATTGCCGATGCCGGTTTCCTTGTCCGGCGTGATGTTGGTCGAATACAGCGTGCCGAACGGCAGCCTGAAGGCGAGGCCGCCGGCATATTCCTTGCCGCCCGCCGAGGTGTGGCAGGCCATGCAGTCCGCCGCCCTCGCCAGATATTCGCCGCGTTCGACCAGGCTCGCCTGCGCAAGCGTGGCCGGAACGCCGGTGGGATCGGCGGCCTTGTAATCCGCCAGCGCGACATTCGGGCCGTGCCGAAATGCCATCGGACCAGGGCCACGGATGATCCAAACGCGCGGCGAGCAACAGCGACCACGCGCGATCGCGACGACGCTTCCGAGAATGCGGCGCGCCGCGGGGCTCATGATTTCTTCCCCGCAATCAGCGAGCGATCGATCGGCAGCCGCCGCAACGCGACGCCGGTCGCGGCATAGATCGCGTTGCGCAGGCCGGCGGTCCCGCGGTCACGCCGGTCTCGCCGATGCCGCCGGGCGCCTCGCCGCTCTTGATGACATGAACGTCGATCTTCGGCGCCTGGTCGATGCGCAGCATGCGGTAGTCGTTGAAAGTTGGATTGCTGGACGCGCCCCTTGTCGATGGTGATCTCGCCATAGAGCGCTGCCGTCAGGCCGAAGATCAGCCCGCCTTCGAGCTGCGCCATGACGGTATCGGGATTGACGGCGATCCCGGTATCGACCGCGCAGGTGACGCGGCGCAACTTCACCTCGCCGAGCTCGTCGATCTCGGCTTCCACCACGGTCGCGATGAAACTGGCGAACGACGGCTGCACGCTGACACCGCGTCCGACGCGAGCCGGCAACGGCTGGCCCCAGCCGGACTTCTCCGCTGCGAGATTCAGCGCGGCGAGCAGACGCGGATTCTTGCCGAGCATGCCGCGGCGGAAATCGACCGGATCCTTGCCGGCCTTCTTCGCCAGTTCGTCCATGAAAGATTCGATGGCGAAGACATTGTTGTTGGGACCGACGCCGCGCCAGAACCCGGTCGGCACCGCCGGCGGCTCGGCGCGGACGAATTCGACATGGAAATTCGGGATGTCGTAGGGCATGTCGATGGCGCTATCGACGCCGTCGATGTCGACGCCGTTCTGGAACCCCGCCGGAAACCAGCGCGCCATGATGGACGAGCCGCTGACGCGGTACTTCCAGCCGACGATCTTGCCGTCGGCGAGCGTCGCGGCGATGGTGTCGCGATAGACCGGACGATAGACGTCGTGCTGGATGTCCTCCTCGCGGGTCCACACCACCTTGACGGGCCCATCGACCTGTTTGGCGATACGCACGGCCGCGACCGCCATGTCGGCCTCGAGCTTGCGGCCAAAACCGCCGCCGAGCAGGTGGTTGTTGACGATCACCTTCTCGACCGGCAGGCCGGCCGCCTTCGCCGCCTCCGACTGCACCCGGGTCATGACCTGCGTGCCGGTCCAGATCTCGCACAGAATCGGGCTGTGACATGAACCGTGGCGTTGATCGGCTCCATGGTCGCATGCGCGAGAAACGGCAGCTCGTAAGCCGCATCCAGCCGGTCGCCGGTGGCGAGGCCCTTGGCGATATCGCCGACGGACTTCGCGACCGCGCCGTCCTTTTCGCTGGCGGCGCGCAGATCCTGCCAGATATCGTTCGAGTTGATGTGCGCGTTCGGACCTTCGTCCCAATCGATCACCAGCGCATCGAGGCCCTTCTTGGCCGCCCACATGTGATCGCCGACCACGGCGACGAAATCGTCGAGCACCACGATCTTCTGCACGCCCGGGATTTTCCTGGCAGCGCTGTCGTCGACCTTGGCGACCTTGCCGCCGAATACCGGACAGGCCTTCAGCGTTGCGAACTTCATGTTGGGCAGCATCGCGTCGATGCCGTAGACGGCCTTGCCGTTGACCTTGTCGGGGGTGTCGAGCCGCTTCAGCGGCTTGCCGATCAGCACGAAGTCCTTCGGGTCCTTCAGCGGGACATCCTTTGGCGGCACCTCGCTGCCCGCCGCGAGCGCCAGCGCGCCATAGGAAAGCTTGCGGCCGCTGTCCTTGTGCATGACCTCGCTATTGGCGGTCGTGCAGCTTGCCGGATCGACCTGCCATTGTTGCGCGGCGGCCTGGACCAGCATGGCGCGCGCGCTCGCGCCGGCAGTGCGCAAATGCGGCCACCACGCCCGGATCGAATTGGAATTGCCGGTGGCCTGAATGCCGAACATCGGATTGCCGTAGAGCTTGTCGCTGGGCGGTGCGTGCTCCAGCGCCACGCGCGAGAAATCGGCGTCGAGTTCTTCCGCCAAAATCATCGATATCGAGGTGTAGACGCCCTGCCCCATCTCGACCTGCGGCATCACCAGCGTCGTGCGTGCCGGATGTCGTCGATGCGGATGAAGGCGTTCGGCGCGAACTTGCCCTCGGTCTCGTCCGGCGGCTGCACCGGCTCGTTGACGACGCGCGCACCGGGAAGATGGAACGCGAGCAGAAACCCGCCCGCCAAACCGCCGGTCAGCAGCGCGCGGCGCGAAACGCGGCTCGAGAATTCGCTTCGGCCATTGTCATGGCGCGCTCCTACGATCTGACGTTGCGAAGCCGCCTGCTTGATCGCGGCGCGAATGCGCACGTAGGTGCCGCAGCGGCAGATATTTCCCGCCATCGCGGCATCGATGTCGGAGTCGTCGGGATTGGGCGTCGCTGCCAGCAGCGCGGCCGCCGACATGATCTGGCCGGATTGGCAATAGCCGCACTGGATCACTTCGAGATCGAGCCAGGCCTTCTGCACCTTGGCGCCGACCGGCGTAGCGCCGATGCCTTCGATGGTGGTGATCGGCGCGATCGCGCACCGCGGCGACCGGCAGCATGCAGGAACGCACCGGCTTGCCGTCGATATGCACCGTGCAGGCGCCGCATTGCGCGATGCCGCAACCGAATTTCGTTCCGGTCATGCCGAGCACGTCGCGCAGCACCCAGAGCAGCGGCATGTCGTCGGGGACGTCGACGGCCTTTTGCGCACCATTGATCGTCAGCGTGATCATGAGCAACCCTCACCTGCCAACCCGGGCAGTGAAGGTTATCTCGTTTGAACGAGCGCACACAACACGTCGAAATCATATCTCCGTGCGTTCTCGATACGGCCCGACGGTTCCCGATACAGACCGATCCCGGCGTTACCCCGCCACCGCCGCCCTTTGCCCATATTCCCCCGCGCCCGGCGGCGGGATCGGCACGCCGCCATCGGCATATTCGTTCAGCTTGTTGCGCAAGGTACGGATGGAAATGCCGAGGATGTTGGCGGCGTGGGTGCGATTGCCGAGGCAATGCTTCAGCGTCTCCAGGATCAGGTCGCGCTCGACGTCGGCGACCGTGCGCCCGACCAGCGCGCGCGTCACCTGCTCGGCGGCGAAGGTCGCATGCGCCACCGCCGGCGGGGTCTTCGCAATGTCCAGCCGGTCGCCGTCCGGCGTGAGGATGGCATCGGCACCGATCTCGTCGCCCTGCGCCATCAGCACCGCGCGATGGATGGTGTTCTCGAGTTCGCGGACATTGCCCTGCCAGCGGTTGGCGGTCAGCACGCGGCGCGCGTCCGCCGAGACGGGCCGCAGCGGCACGCCGTTGGCGTCGGCATATTTCTTGGCGAAGTGCTGCGCCAGCTCGAGGATGTCGGCCGGACGATCGCGCAGCGGCGGGATCTTCAGGTTGACGACGTTGAGGCGGAACAGCAGGTCCTCGCGGAAGGTGCCGTCGCGCACGGCGTCGGCGAGGTTGCGGTTGGAGGTCGCGATGATGCGGATGTCGACGGGAACCGGTTTGGTGCCGCCGACGCGGTCGATCACCCGCTCCTGGATCGCGCGCAACAGTTTCGACTGCAGCCGCACGTCCATTTCCGAGATTTCGTCGAGCAGCAGCGTGCCGCCGGTCGCCTCCTCGAACTTGCCGATGCGCCGCGCCACCGCGCCGGTGAAGGCGCCCTTCTCGTGCCCGAACAGCTCGGACTCCAGCAGATGCTCGGGAATTGCAGCGCAGTTGATCGAGATGAACGGCCGCTTGGCGCGTCCCGAGCGCGAATGCACGTAGCGCGCCAGCACTTCCTTGCCGGTGCCGAACTCGCCGGTGATCATCACCGAGGCATCCGAGCCCGCGATCTGCTGCGCCAGCTTGATCACCTTGACCATGGCGTCGTCGCGATAGACCAGATCGCGGGAGTCGTTGGCGACCGCGGCGAGCACGGCGGCGATCAGCTCCGGATCCGGCGGCAGCGGGATATATTCCTTGGCGCCGGCATGGATCGCGGCGACCGCGGCGCGGGCGTCGTTGGAGATGCCGCAGGCCACGATCGGCACATGGATGTGCTCGGCCTCGAGCCGCATCACGAGGTCGCGGATGTCGAGGGCGACGTCGACCAGCAGCAGGTCGGCGCCCTTGCCGCCGCGCAGCACCGCCATCGCCTGCTCCGCGCCTTCGGCATGGGTCACCGAGGCGCCGTTGTCCATGGCGATCTTGGTGGCGGTCGTGAGCTGCCCCTTCAGGGTGCCGACGATGAGAAGCCGCATGTTCATCTCCTGCTTGTCTGCCGCGCGGTGCGCGTGCCTTCAGTCTAGCTGCGTTCGGCCTTGAGGATTTCGGTCATGGTGACGCCGAGCTTGTCTTCGACCAGCACGACCTCGCCGCGCGCCACCAGGCGGTTGTTGACATAGATGTCGATCGCCTCGCCGACCCTGCGGTCGAGCTCGAGCACGGTGCCGGGCCCGAGCTTCAACAGCTCGCCGACGTCCATCTTGGAGCGGCCGAGCACGGCCGAGACCTGCACCGGCACGTCGAACACCGCCTCGAGATCGGCGGCGATGCGCGCGCTCGCATCGTCATCGTGATAGGCGACGTCCACCGGCGCCGGCTCCGCCGCGTTGAGGTCCGGAAGCGGGACCTGGGTATCGGTGTCGCTCATGTCTCAGCTCTCCCGCTTCCTGGACGCCATGTAGCGTCCGACAAGTTCGTCGATTTTGGCCTCGATCGCCGCGCGCTCCAGCACCACGCCGCCGTCGGCCCATTCGATTCGGCAGTCGCCGGTGGCGACATCGGGCTCGGCGAGGATCACCAGCCGTCCCTGGAATCCGCTCGGCTTCGCCAGCCTTTCGATTTTTTCGCGCGCGACTTCGTAGAGCGCCTCGTTGACGCGCACCACCAGATGCGGGGTCGCGACCAGATGCGAGAAACATTCGCGCCACCAGTCCCGTCACCTCGCCGAGCGGCTCGGCGGCGATCATGGCGCTGCAGAGCTTGCGCGCCACGGCTACCGCAACGTCGACCGCCTCGGTCTCCATCCGCGTCTCGACACCGGCGAAGCGCGCCGCAATCCCGGTCATCGCGATCTTGATCTCTTCCAGCGCGAGCGCGGCGCGGCGATCGCTCTCGGCCTTGGCCTCGCGCTGGCCGGCGTCGAAGCCGTCGCGATAGGCGCGCGCCTCGACGGCCGCAATGCGCTGGGCGACCTCGGCCTGGGTCGGCCGCTCGCGCGACTTGTCGGGCGCCGCGAAGTCGTTGTCGAACAGGAATTTTGCGGGAGAGGCCATCAGTACACCAGCTCGTCGTCGGCGCGGTTCTTGGTCAGCGTGATCTCGCCCTTGGCGGCCATATCCTTGGCGAGGTTGACCAGCAGCGCCTGCGCCTCGTCGACGTCGCGCAGCCGCACCGGTCCCATCGCCTGCATGTCGTCGAGCAGCATCTTGCCGGCGCGCGAGGACATGTTGGACAGGAAGAACGCCTTGACCTCCTCATTGGCGCTCTTCAGCGCGACGCCGAGCTTGTCCTTGTCGACGTTGCGCATCAGCGTCTGCGCCGAGCCGGAATCGAGCTTGATCAGGTCGTCGAAGGTGAACATCAGCGCCTTGATGCGCTCGGCCGACTCGCGGTTGTCCTCTTCCAGCGCGGTGATGAAACGCGTCTCGGTCTGGCGGTCGAAATTGTTGAAGATCTCCGCCATCACCTCGTGGGCGTCGCGGCGGCGGGTCTGCGACAGGTTCGACATGAATTCGACGCGCAGCGTCTTTTCCACGCTCTCGATCACTTCCTTCTGCACCGCCTCCATCTTCAGCATGCGGCCGACCACGTCGAGCGCCATGTCCTCGGGCAGGATCGCGAGCACGCGCGCGGCATGCTCCGGCTTCAACTTCGACAGCACCACCGCGATGGTCTGCGGATATTCGTTCTTCAGATAGTTGGCGAGCACCTCCTCCTGCACGTTGGAGAGCTTCTCCCACATGTTGCGGCCGGCGGGCCCGCGGATCTCATCCATGATGCCGCTGACGCGCTCGGGCGGCAGGTACTGCTGCAGCAGCCGCTCGGTGGCGTCGAAATTGCCCATCAGCGCGCCCGAGGCCGACATCCGCGAGACGAATTCCAGCAGCATGCCCTCGACGGTATCGGCCTCGACGGTGCCGAGCGTCGACATCGCGAGCGACAGCTCCCGCACCTCGTCGTCGTCGAGCAGCCCCCACACCTTGCCGCCATATTGCTCGCCGAGCGCGAGCATCAGCATGGCGGCGCGCTTCGGTCCCGCGACCTTCTCCTGCGTCTTGCCGCTCTGACGCGCGGCGAGGCCCTGGATCACGCTGGTGATGTCGTTGGTATTTGCGATTTGCGGCACGGCCATGTCAGGTCGCCTCGGCGGATTTACTCAGCCACTGGCGGACAATGGCGACGGTTTCATTGGGATTGCGTTCGGCGAGTTCACCCACGCGGTGCACCGACTGGGCGTGAACCTGGCCCTGCACCTGCGCGACATCGATCAGATGCGCGGTCGCATTGCCCGGAAGCAGGGCTTGTCCTGCCGGCGCGGCCACCGCGGCCGTGGCCTCGGCCGGCGGCGCGGTCGACGGCATTGGTCAGCGCCGCCATCTCCTCGGAGGAAAGCACCTTCTTGACCAGCGGGCGCACCACCATGAACAGCACGACCAGGCCGAGCAGCATCATCACGCCGAGCTCGATGACGTACATGACGTCGTCCTTGGTGAACTGCATCATGCCGAGGAAGCCGGCCGGCTCGGCGATCGGGGCGACCGCGGGCGCTTCGGCGAATTTCAGGTTGACGACCTCGACCTGGTCGCCGCGCTTCTGCTCGAAGCCGATCGCCGAACGCACCAGCGTCGCGATGCGGTCGAGCTCCTCCTTGCTGCGCTCCTTGTAGACGAGGTCGCCCTTCTCGTTCTTGGAATAGCTGCCGTCGACCAGCACCGCGACCGAGATGCGATTGACGCGGCCGGCTTCGGTCACCTCGGTCTTGGTGGTGCGGGAAATCTCGTAATTGTTGGTTTCCTCGCTCTTCTTGCTCTGGTCGCGCGACTGCTGGTTATTGCCGCCGGCCTGGTTGCCCGGCAGCTCGTTGTTGACGGTGACCGGGCCGCCTTCGACGCCGTTCGAGGTCTGCTCCTCCCGGGTCTGGCTCGAGCGCAGCACCCTGCCCTCGGGATCGAACTTGTCCGAGGTCTGGGTGATCTTGTTGTAGTCGAAATCGGCGGAGAGCTGGACGCGGGCGCGGCCGGCGCCGACCACCGAGGAGACGATGTCCTCGACCTGCTTGCGCATGCGCTTTTCGTAGGCCGCGCGGCGTTCGTCGCCGACCGCCTGGTCGGCGTCGGTGGCGGCGCCGTCGGCGAGCAACGTGCCGCTTTCGTCGACGATCGAGACCCGCTGCGGCTTCAGCCCGTTGACGGAAGAAGCGACCAAATGCCGGATCGCCTTGATCTGCTGCGGCTCCAGCGATCCGCGCACCCGGACCACGATCGAGGCCGACGGCTCCGGGGTCTCGCGGGCGAACAATGGCCGCTCGGGCAGCACCAGATGCACGCGCGCGGCCTGGATGCGGTCGATGCCGCGGATGGTGCGGGCGAGTTCGCCCTCCAGCGCGCGGAGGTGATTGATGTTCTGGACGAAGCTGGTGGTGCCGAGCGCGTCCGACTTGTCGAAGATCTCGTAACCGACGCCGCCGCCCTTGGGCAGGCCGCCCTCGGCGAGCTTCATGCGCAGCCGGGTGACCTTGTCCTTGGGCACCATGATGATGCTGCCCTCGTTGCGGATTTCGAAAGGAATGCCCTGCCGCTCGAGGTCCTTGATGATGCCCGAGGAGTTCTCCATCGAGAGGTCGGTGAACAGCGTGGTCATCTGCGGCGTGGTGACGCGCATGATGACGAACGCGAAGAAGCCGACCAGCGCGGCTGTCACCGCGACCATCGCGGCCAATCGCGCGGCCCCCAGGCCTCTCAAAAAGTCGAACAGACCCTGCAACTTAACTGCCCCAGATTCGGCACCCAAAAGCCGAGTGGGCAAATATTGCCTAGGGTATGGTTTCGATATGGTTAACGAAGGTTAAGGGAGGGCCGCTTTCGTGCGGCATGAAAAAAATCGGCCTCGTTTTCCGAGACCGATTTGATTCAAAGCTGCCGCTTTGAGAAATTTACTGGCGATACTGCTGGATGCGGGTGGTGCGCAGGCCGGCCAGACCGTGCTGATCGATCGAGAACTGCCAGGACAGGAACTCGTCCACCGTCAGCGTGTAACGGCTGCAGGCTTCTTCCAGCGAAAGCAATCCGCCGCGAACAGCGGCAACGACCTCGGCCTTACGGCGAATAACCCACCGTTTGGTGCCGGGCGCGGGCAAATCCGCAATCGTCAACGGGCTGCCGTCGGGCCCGATGACATACTTGACCCTCGGGCGATGGGGTTCTGTCATGGTGTACTCACAAACTCTTAACCACTGAACTCACGGTAGCAACCGTACGCTTAGCGGCTTAAAATTTGCCTAAACCCACGCCTCCAATACGATTCTCCTTCGAAATGCCCGCAGCGCCTTAACCCCGCCTTCGTTATCGAGGCCGGGAGGCGCTGATTGCGTAAACGAACTCTTAAAATCCGCGAGGCGATCCGAGCTGGCTAATTCGCGATCCTCTGGATCTGATTCACCGTGTAGGTCTGCCCGCCGATGGTCAGAAGCGGCGGCGACTGGGTCAGATCGACCGACGACACCACGCCCTGCACCTGTGTGGTGACGCCGACCGAGTTGCCGCTGGCATCGGCGGCGGTCGCGCTCAGCGTGTATTGGCCATCGGGCCATTGCGTGCCGTCACTGCCCTGCCCGTTCCAGGTGAAGGGCTGGTTGTTGCCGGCATTGGCCGAAAACGTTCCGCTGTAGACGGTTTGTCCGGCGCTGTTGGCGATCGATATCGTCACATTGGAATTCGACGGGATGTTCAGGTCCCAGGTCGCCGACGAATTGGTAAGTGAATTGACGTTGCCGTTGACGACGGCGGTCTTGCCGACGAATTGCAGCGCCTGGGTCGATTGCGCGGTCTGCTGCAACGACACCAGGGTCTTGCAGCGATCAGTTGGCATTGAGCTGCTGTTCGACGCCGGCGAATTCGACCAGCTGCTGGGTGAACTGATTGGTATCCAGAGGATCAAGAGGATTCTGGTTCTGCAGCTGCGTGGTCAGGAGCTGCAGGAACGTCTGGAAATTTCCGGCGATCTGCTGCGAGGCCAGCGCGTTGGTGCCGCTCGATGAGGAGGAGCCTGCCGGAGGGGTCGTGGTTCCCGATACGACCGAAGGCGCGGTGGTTGCCGATGGCGTTGCCATGTCCGTCTCCTCACACCCTGATGTCGACGCCGCCGCTCGCACCGAGCGTGCGGCCATAGGATTGTCCCGCGAGCGAAGCCGATACGCTCGTGTCCTCGCTCACCACCAGCCGCTGCGCATTGCCTCGACTGATTGTTGTTCTGCCAGTTCTGCTGGCCTGACCCCGACTGGTCGCGCAGCGAGAACTGCAGGCCATTGCTCGACGTCTTCAGGCCGGCGTCGTTGAGCGCCTGCTGCAGTTGCGGCGCGTCCTGGCGCAGCATCGACAGCGTCTCCGGCTTCTCCACCGTCAGATGCGAGGTGACCTGGCCGCTGCGATCGACGTCGATGCGTACATCGATGCGGCCGAGGTCGGCGGGATCGAGCCGCAGCTCGAAGCGGGTCTTGCCGCTCTGCAACGAGGCGGCGATCTCGACCGCAAGTCCGCTCACCGGAACCGGCACACCGGGAGCGGCGGGCGCTGCGGTGAGCGAGGCCGAGGTGATGGGCGTGGGCGCCGAATTCTGCACGGGCGCGGCGAGCGTGGCCGCCTGCGCGCTCGGGTCGGGCGCGATCGTCGCTGGCGCATTGGCGGCAATTGCGGCGTGGTCGTGTGCGTGCAGGCGCCGATGCGGCGGGCGCAGCGGCGCTCACCGCGCTATCGGGCTTGGCCTGCGGCGCAGGTGCATTGTCATTGTCGGGCTTGCCGCCCGGCACGGGCTGCGGCGCGGCGTTGGCCGATGCGGATGTCGGTGTCGTCGGCGCAGGCGTAGTCGGCTTGCCGGCGCATCGGTTGAGCCGAATGTGGTGGCGATCGCAGCTGATGTCGTTGACTTCGCTTGTGCGGCCACTTGCGTCTTGAAGCCGGTGGTCGGCTTTTCCGGTGCCGGCGTGCCGGGAACCGATCCGGAGGCGGCCGTCAATGTTGCTTCAACCGTCGCAGTCTCGAGCGGCGGCGGCGTTTGCGAGGCTGCCGCGGGAGTCGCCGGCGCAGCGGGCGTTGGCGTTGGCGTCGTCGTCTTGGCGGTCACGGGAGCAGCTGGCGTCGTGGTGTCGCCGTTTGGTGCAGCCGCCGGCGTCGCGTCGGTCGCTTGGGTTTGCGCGGCCTGCGCGGCGATGACGCGCCGTGGTCGAGCTGCTCACGGCGATGCCGGCCGCGGCGATCGCAAGCGGCGGCGGCGTATTGGTCGAGGCGGCCGGAGCTGGGTCGGAAACGACCGGCGTCGGCGCAACGATGATGGCGGCGGTCGCGGCGGCGATCACGGTGGTGGCGGGCGTGCCGCCATCCTGTGTGGTCGTCTGCGATGCAGCCGAAGCATCGCTCACCCTTGGTCGCCGGTCTGGTCGGACGAGGCGGCCTTGTCCGTCGATTTGCTGTCGCCCGTTTTGGACTTCGTGCCGGACTTCGGCGCGCCATCGGCGGGACCGGCTGCGCTGGTATCGCCTGGTTGCGCGCTCGCGGGCGGATCGTTGTCGTTATTCGCCGGCTGCGTGTCGCTGGACGCGGCCGCGTCGCGCGGCGGCGGATTGTTGGCCGGCGGCGGATTGTCACTCGCAGCAGAGCGCGGCGGCGCCGAGGGCGCAGGCGGCGGCGCGGCCGGCAAATTGCTGTCGACCAGCGCGCCAAAAGGGTCGCTCGCCTGCGCCGAAGGATCTGACAGCGCGGGCTTGGGTGGCGCAACCTGCAGGGATGCGCTTGCTGCAACTTCTGACGTGACGCTGAACACGAGGGCCGGCCTTTCGCGATGAACTCGGTTCAAGGGTTAGCAAGGAGCGGGCCAGTGCCGGCCGCAACAAAATCTAAGTAATTACAAAGGCTTGCATTCGAGGCCCGTGGAACTTCGGGACGCCCCTTTCTGCCTCCCCGGCAAGTTTTGCCGTTTGCATGGTGGCTAACCGCCCTCCCGCGATTGCCTGGGCGGAGGGCCGCCTATATTAGAGAGTGACTTCTCAAGCCGGCCCGCGCCGGACTGCATGAGGCTCCTGACACCGCGAGCCATCACTTTCCGCTTTCGGAAAGCAGCCGCCCGCATCGACGACGAAACCATGCGCAACAGTCTCGATCTCGAAGGCCGGCCGGAGGACACCAGGGTCGTCGTCGCCATGTCCGGCGGCGTCGACTCCTCGACCACGGCCGCGCTCTTGAAGTCGCAGGGTTACGACGTCGTCGGCATCACCTTGCAGCTTTACGACCATGGCGCGGCGACCCATCGCAAGGGCGCCTGCTGCGCCGGCCAGGACATCCATGACGCGCGCAACGTCGCCGAGCGCATCGGCATTCCGCATTACGTGCTCGACTATGAGGAGCGCTTCAAGGAGTCGGTGATCGACTCCTTTGCCGAGAGCTACGCCGCGGGCGAGACGCCGGTGCCCTGCATCGAGTGCAACCGCTCGGTCAAGTTCCGCGACCTGCTGTCGACCGCGCGCGAGCTCGGCGCGCAGGCGCTCGCCACCGGCCATTACGTGTCGTCGCGTCGCTCTCGCCGACGGATCGCGCGCGCTGCACTGCGCCGCCGATGCCGATCGCGACCAGAGCTATTTCCTGTTTGCGACCACGCGCGAGCAGCTCGACTTCATCCGCTTTCCGCTCGGCGACATGACCAAGCCCGAGGTGCGCGAGCTGGCGCGGCGCTTCGGCCTCACGGTCGCCGACAAGCATGACAGCCAGGACATCTGCTTCGTGCCGATCGGCCGCTACACCGACATCATCGGCCGGTTGAAGCCGAACGCGCTCGCGCCCGGCGAGATCGTCGATCTCGACGGCCACGTGCTGGGCACCCATCAGGGCATCGCGCATTTCACCGTCGGCCAGCGCAAGGGGCTCGGCATCGCAGCTCGGCAGTCCGCTTTACGTGGTGCGGCTCGATGCCGCGACGCGCCGCGTCGTGGTCGGCCCGCGCGAGGCGCTGCGGATGGACCGCATCACCTTGCGCGACATCAACTGGATCGGCGATGGCGCAATCGATGCTGCTGTCGGCAACGGACTGGAGCTGTTCGTGCGGGTGCGCTCGACCCGCGCGCCGCAGCCGGCCTGGCTGCGCGGTGCGAACGGTCATTACGAGGTCGAACTGGTCGCCGGCGAGGAAGGCGTCTCGCCCGGACAGGCCTGCGTGTTCTATGATGCGGCCTCAGGCCAGGCGCGCGTGCTCGGCGGCGGCTTCATCCAGAGTGCGGCGGCACGACGCGCATACGCGACGCGGCCGCTCGCCGAAGCGGTCAGGTAAAAGAGTTCAGGGCGGGGGCATGGGGGACATCGACCGCGAAGGGGTCGAAAAGGCGTATGGGCGCTGGGCGCCGGTCTACGACCTCGTATTCGGCAAGGTGTTCGACGCCGGCCGGCAATCGACCATTGCGGAGGCCGACCGCATCGGCGGGCGCATCCTCGACGTCGGCGTCGGCACCGGGCTGTCGCTGTCGGACTATTCGCGCTCGACCAAAATCTGCGGCGTCGATATTTCCGAGCCGATGCTGCGCAAGGCGCAGCAGCGCGTTCGCGCGCAAAAGCTCGGCAATGTCGAGACGCTGGCGGTGATGGACGCCAAGAACCTCGCGTTCAAGGACGCCTCCTTCGATGCGGTGGTGGCGCAATATGTCATCACCGCGGTGCCCGATCCCGAAGGCACGCTCGACGATTTCGTCCGCGTGCTGAAACCCGGCGGCGAGCTGATCCTGGTCAACCACATCGGCGCCGAGAACGGCCCGCGCCGCGCCTTCGAGCTCGCCTTTGCGCCGCTGGCGCGCCGGCTCGGCTGGCGGCCGGAATTTCCGTGGGGCCGGCTGGTCGATTGGGCCGCCAGGCACGGCGGCGTGACGCTGGCCGAGCGGCGGCCGATGCCGCCGATGGGGCATTTCTCGCTGATCCGTTACCGGAAATCGTGAGAGATTGACTTCGTCATGGCCGGACGTTCCGGCGTCGCCGCCATGACCAGTCTTTCTGCGGAACCGGCTGACCGCCCGCTCGCGCGTTCTCGTCTGCATGAGGATAAAACCCACATTGCTTCTCTCCTGCGTGCTGCTGCTCAGCCCGGCCGTCGCGTTCGCGCAGGCGCCGCCGACCAGGGCGACGCCGGCACAGCAGACCGCGCCTCCGCCGCCGCATGACTCCGCCAATTGCGCGCCAATGTCGCCGGATGGGACGAACAGCACCGAACATTCCACCGTCGGCCGCGCCGGTGGCGGCGATGCAGCTTGGCGACAAGCTCGCCCGATCCGACGGCGTGCTGTGCCCGCCGTCCAATGTCGATCCGGCAATGCGCGCACCCGCGCCCGAAACCGGCAAGATGCCGGTGATCCCGCCGCCCGGCAGCCCCGGCGGCGATCCAGCGTGCGGCCGAAATAAGCTCGAAAAGCGCAGTGTTTTGGCCGCCCGCTTTGCTTGACAGTGCTGATCGCGGCTCTTTATATGCCGCGCGTTCGTGGCCCGGTCTCAAAGACCCGCGCGGACCCGTGGCGGGGTAGCTCAGCTGGTTAGAGCACGGGAATCATAATCCTGGGGTCGGGGGTTCGAGTCCCTCCCCCGCTACCAAATTTCATTCAGCGTACAATCTGCAGACGTCGGCGGATGACCGCGCGGTGCTGTTGTGTGTGGAGGGGGACATGGCGCGTAACATTCTGATCCTGGGAGCCTCCTACGGCTCGCTGCTGGCGACCAAGCTTCTGATGGCCGGTCACAACGTGACCCTGGTGTGCCGGCGGAAGACCGCGGACCTGATCAATCGCGACGGCACCGAAGTGCGCATCAAGCTGCGCGACGAGGCGGTGCACCGCGCGATCTTCTCGCGCGACCTGCCCGGCAAGCTCGACGCGACCACGCCGGGCGAGGTCGACGTCTCCCGCTACGATCTGGTTGGGCTTGGCGATGCAGGAGCCGCAATACGCCAACCACACCATCCGCGTTCTCATGATCAAGATCGCGGCGGCCGGGCTGCCGTGTCTTTCGATCATGAACATGCCGCCGCTGCCTTACCTGAAGCGCATCGCGGCGCTGGAGGGCATGGACCTGGAGGAGGCCTACACCAACGCCAGCGTGTGGGAGCGCTTCAAGCCGGGACTGGTGACGCTGTGCTCGCCCGATCCGCAGGCCTTCCGCCCGCCGGAAGAGGCGCCGAACGTGCTGCATGTCGGCCTGCCCACCAACTTCAAGGCGGCGGCGTTCGCCGACGAAGCGCACAACAAACTGATGCGCGAGCTGGAGGCCGACATCGACGCGGTGCGGCTCGACGGCCACGACGTTCCCGTGAAGCTGAAAGTGTTCGACTCGCTGTTCGTGCCGCTCGCCAAATGGTCGATGCTGCTGACCGGGAACTATCGCTGCATCACGCCGCACGAGCCGCAGTCGATCCGCGACGCCGTGCATGAGGATCTGAAACTCTCGAAATCGATCTACGAACATGTCGACGGCATCGCCCGGCGGCTCGGCGCCGATCCCGCCGATCAGGTGCCGTTCGAGAAATACGCCAAGGCCGCGGAAAGCCTGCTGAAACCGTCGTCGGCGGCGCGCGCGGTCGCCAGCGGCGCGCCCTTCATCGAGCGGGTCGATTTGCTGGTGAAGCTGATCTCGCATCAGCTCGGCAACCCCAATGCCGAGATCGACCGCACGGTCGAGATCGTCGATCAGAAGCTGAACATCGTATCGGGCTGATCGGACGCGCAGCGGCGTTGTTGACCGCGCCGCGAGAGCTTAAGCCACCAGCCTGATCGGCGGCGCCTCGCCGTCGAGCCAATCCTGCTCGTCCGCCAATGCGCGCCAGGCGCGTTCGGCGCGCCTGAAATGATCCTGCGTCGCCGCGTCGGTGGCCCGCTCGGCGAGCCGCGCGCAGGTGACCGCATTCTCCAGAAGTTGCTGCGATTGCTTCATGGCAGAACCTCCTTCGAGCATCGGAGCTAGGTGGTTCCCCATGGCCATTCCATGAAACTTCCGTGATCATTTGGCCATGGTCATGAACGCGTGTTCATGACATCTGCCACGCCCCGCCGGCGTCGCGCGCGAGCTTGGTCGCATGCAGTCCGAACGGCTCCGGCGTGACGCCGCGAATCCAGAGTTCCATCCTGCTGACGTCGACTTCGATGAAGGCCGCGGCGGCGCGATCGGCCGGCGTCGGGAAATAGACCTCGTAGTGCTTCTTCCAGAAGCGCTCGACGTCCTCGGCGCGCTCGAGCAGGCGCGCTTTGCCGAACAGCGCGACATAGGCCTCATCGGGATCGGACTGGAAGATCAGCCCGGCCTCCCGCTCGCCGCTCAGCTCATGCGCCTTGCGCGAGCGGCCGTCGGTGACGAAGCGGACGATCCAGCCGTCCTCGCTCTTGTCCGGCAGCACGCGACCCATCGGCCGCGCGTTGAAGCCGTCCGTTGCCTTCGTCACCAGCCAGCAATAACGCACGGCCTGGATCGCTTTGGCGGCGCCCGCCAGCAGCGCACTCACCCCGGTATCGGTTTCGTTGACACGTCAAGCATCGGCTTACTCCACAACAGAGACAACTGATCCCGCGTTAGCAGATGTTGACCACACGGTCTAGACCGTATAGTCTACATCCATGGGCAAACCGATATTCGATCACGCGGGTTTTATCGGGGCCGCCCGCGCACTGGCGAACGCGCACGGCCCGGCCGCGGTGACGGTCGATTCCGTCGCGCAACATCTGAAGGCGCCGAAGGGCTCGTTCTATCACCGCTTCGCCTCGCGCGACGCGCTGCTCGGCGAGCTCTGGCTCACGACGGTGCTGGCCTATCAGCAGGGATTCGTCGCGGCGATCGAGGCCGGCGACGGACTGGCCGCGGCGCTGCACACGCCGGCCTGGTCGCGGGCGCATCCCGACGACGCGCGGCTGCTGTTGCTCTACAGCCGCCACGACTTCGTGCAGGGCGATTTCCCCGCGCCGCTGAAGCGCGGCGTGCGCGAGCAGGCCGAGCGCTTCGAGGTGTGCCTGTCGCGCTTCGCGCGCGAGGCCTTCGGCAGCAGCAGGCCGTCACAGCTCAAGCGCGCCACCTTCGTGCTGGCGGAAGTGCCGATCGCCGCGGTGAAGGGCTATCTCGAACGCCGCGAGGCGCCGCCGCCGCTGGCCGACGAACTGATCGAAAAGACGTATCGGGCGATCGTCGGCAATATGCGCGGTTGACGGCTGCGTTGCCGAGCCGCGGCTACGTTTCGTCGCGCCTCAGCGCTTCTTCGCCGGCTGCGGGTTTTGCGGCGCGGCGCCGGCGCGGGCGGCCGCGCTTCGCGGTCGCCGTCACGAAATAGAAATCCTCGCGGCCGGCCGGCGAGCCGTAGGTGAAGGGCTGCTGGACGTGCTTGGTCGCGGTCCAGACGTCGTCGCGCACGATGTCGAACAGCTTTCGCACCTCGACATGCGGCTCCTTCAGGTCGCGGGCGACCGCGGTCGCGAACGGGCTGTCGGCGCCCTCGCCGTCGAGCGCGGTCTCGCCGTGCTTGGCCGCATACACCACCATGAAGCCGGCGGACGGCTCGATGTTGGAAAAACCCTTGTCGACCAGTTTCAGCGCGATGGTGTGCTGCATGGCGGGGGCGAACGGATTGTCGCGGCAGGCGTCCAGCATCAACAGCCGCAAGCCGCGCGCGCCGCCGATGGCGGCGATCACCTGCTCCAGCGCCACCGCCTCGGTCTCGGCGTCCTTGTCGACTTTCAGCCTCGCGTCGATCGGCACGAGGTAATTGACGCCGCCGATCTCGAAGCCATGGCCGGCGTAATAGACGACCGCCCAGTCGGCTTTCTCGGCCTCGGCTGCGAAGGTCTTCAGCGTCTCGAAGAACCTGTCGCGGGTGAGATCGTTGGCGAGCGTCACCGTCTGGAATCCGATTCCCTTCAACGTGTCGGCGATCAGCTTGGCGTCGCGCGGCGGATTTTCCAGCGCAGGCACGGTCTTGTAGGCGCCGTTGCCGATCACGAGCGCAATGCGGCGCCCGCCGCTTCCGGCCGGTCCCTGATCGGTCAGGGCGGCGAGCCGCTCCTGCGCCTGCTTGCGCGCGATCGCGATGTCGATATCGTCAAACCGCGTCAGCGCAAAGGCAGCCGAACGATAGTCGGTGCGCGCCTGCGCCAGATCGCGCCGCTTCTCGAACAACTGTCCACGATCCGAGATGCGCGAGGATGTTGTTGGGATTGACGGCGAGCACGCTCGTTGAGATCCTTCAGCGCGGCGTCGAGATTGCCCTTGCGGATATAGGCCTCGGCGCGGCTGGTGATGGCATACTGGTAATTCGGGTACCTGGCGATCGCCTTGCTGCACTCGTCGATCGCGTCGTCGAGCTTGCCCTGTTCGGTGTAGACGTTGCAGCGAAAGACCGACGGCTGCGCCGGCTTCGGATCGGCCGCCTCGGCCGCGGCGAACTCGGCCAGCGCGCCGTCATAATCCTTGTTCAACAGCAACACGCGGCCGCGGTTGAGATGCGGATGGTACAGATCGCCCTTGATCCTCAGCGCGGCGTCGAAGTCGTCGAGCGCGCTCTGCAGCGCGCCCTGGCGAAGATGCAGGGTCCCGCGATTGTTGTAGGCCATCGGGAAATTCGGGCGCTTGTGCAGGGCCAGATTGTAATCGGCAAGCGCCAGATCATCCTGTCCCTTGCTCTCGTAGGCCCAGCCGCGCACGTTGAACAGGCCGGCATTGTCCGGATCGAGCTCGATCCCCTTGCTGTAGGCCTCGATCGCCTTGTCGAGATTGCGCTTCTTGAAGAATGCTTCGCCGCGCATCGCCGTAGGCAAAGGCGAGGTCCTTGGCCGGCGCTTTGGCGTCGGCGATCAGGCGTTCGCAGGCGTCATCGCGCGCCTTCTGCTCGGCCGAGCGGTCACGGCAGACCGCGACGTCGTCGCCCGGCGCCGGGTCGGCCAGCGCGGGGCCGGCGATCCAACCGAGAAGGACGAGCGAGAGACAAAGCCAGCGCCACATGCGAAAATTGCTCCGCCACCACGACAGTTTGTCGGTCCAAAACCGGGCCGGTTCACCGGTCAAGGGCTTGAACATCAGGCATTTATTCACGCGGTCGTGTCCGGGCCTTCGTAACAATTGCGGCTGAGAGCCGTATCTTGCGGTATCGAGCGGGGCAAAAGCAATTGTGAAGCCGCCGCCGGACGCCCTAAACTGCCGTCAAATCCCGGACAACCGATACGAGGACATTTCCATGCGCCGCAACCCGTTCAGCCGCATCGCGCTTTCCGCCGCCGCCATCGGCGCGCTGGCAATCGCCGCCTTCGCCGTCATGCCGTCGCGCGCCGCCGAGGACGCGGTGAAGATCCCGCCGCCCGCGGCCGACGCGCAGGGTGCCGATGGCATCCAGACCGCCGTGCTCGCCGGCGGCTGCTTCTGGGGCGTGCAGGGCGTGTTCCAGCATACCGCCGGCGTGACCAGCGCCGTCTCCGGCTATGCCGGCGGCAGCCAGATGACCGCGACCTATGATCAGGTCTCGAACGGCAACACGGGGCATGCCGAATCCGTGCAGGTCAAATACGACCCGAAGAAGATTTCCTACGGCAAGATCCTGCAGATCTTCTTCTCCGTCGTGCACGACCCGACCCAGCTCAACCGCCAGGGCCCGGACTCGGGCACGCAATATCGCTCGGCGATCTTCACCACCTCCGACGAGCAGAAGAAGGTGGCGGACGCCTATATCGCCCAGCTCAACGCCGCCAAGGTCTACCCCAAGCCGATCGTCACCAAGGTCGGCTCGCTGCAGGGCTTCTTCCCGGCCGAGGCCTATCACCAGGACTATCTGACGCTGCACCCGAACCAGCCCTATATCGCCTATAACGACCTGCCGAAGGTCGAGAACCTGAAGAAGATGTTCGCGGACAACTATATCGAGAAGCCGACGCTGGTTCGCGCTGTCACGAACTAGCGGGCATGATCCGGAAAAGTGTGAAGCGGTTTTCCGATAAGATCATGCCCCAAATAAGTGGAGGAGCAATGGCTGACACCAAGACATCGGACAAAGTCACCAAGAGCGAAGCCGAGTGGCGCAAGGAGCTGACGCCGATGCAGTACGCGGTGCTGCGTGAGAAGGCGACCGAGCGGCCGTTCTCCGGCGAGTACGAGTATGAGACCAAGCCCGGCACCTATGTGTGCGCCGGCTGCGGCCAGACCCTGTTCGAGTCCGACGCCAAGTTCGATTCCGGCTGCGGCTGGCCGAGCTTCACCGCACCGGCCGTCGATAGCCATGTCGACGAGGAGCACGACAGCACCCACGGCATGATCCGCACCGAGGTATTGTGCTCGAAATGCTCCGGCCATCTCGGCCATGTCTTCCCGGACGGACCGGGGCCGACCGGCTTGCGCTACTGCATCAACTCGGCGGCGCTGAAGCTGAAGCCGAAATAAATCGGCTGCCATATTCGAACGCGATCAAAACCCCGCGCGACCAAAATCGGCGCGGGGTTTGTGTTGGATGATCCCGCGCGCGCAAACGACATAAGGAATCATTCGATCATGCACGTCTCGAAGCGGCTGCTGCTGGCCTGTCTCACCATGGAAAGCCTTCTGGCTTATCCCGCGCTCGCCGCGGACAAGGTCTCCCTGTTCAAGGTGATCACGGCGAAAGACGAGATCGTCATCGGGCTTTCCGACGACGAGCTCTCGAAGATGGACGGCAATGCCGCCGGCGTCGCGAAGGCGCTGGTCGCCAAGGGCTCGCTCGGCGTCTGGCAATATGCGGTGCGCAAGGCCGCCAATGGCGATCTCGAACAGGCGCCGCTGCGCAAGATAGGCCTGATCGCGGCGGACTCGCTGCGCGTCGAGCCTTATGCGACGCCGCTGAAAGTGTTGCCGATCGAGGAAGGCAAGAAATAGCTCTTCCATCCTTGGAACGCGCGCCATGAATGTGCTTTGCTGGCGCGGCGGAGTGACGCGTTCACGCGTTGCCGCTGCGCAAGGAGGGCATCATGTCGCTTGGGCTGATCCTGATCATTCTCGTGATCATTTACCTGCTCGGCGGCTTCTCCGGCCGCTTCGGCGGCTATGGCTATGGCATGGGCCATTCCGGCATGGGCCTTGGCGGGGTGATTTTGGTCATCCTGCTGGTGCTGTTGTTGCTTGGTAAACTCTGATCCTGTAAGCTATTGAAAATACAGGGTTTACCACGCATGCGCTGACCGCATGGGGTTCACGATTTGATCCGGCGGGGTTCGCAATTTTGTCAAACAGGCCTATATTAGGAGACGAAATGACGTGCACGGCGCGCCGCCAGTTGCGGCTTGACCGTCACTCAAAACCCCCAACTCGCTACGCCAGCGCCAAATAAGACAAAGAGGTCCGCGATATGCGTCCATTGCGTCCGTTCAACTTCAACACCTCCGCCGAGCTTTTTCCCGCCGCGATCCGCAAGAAGAAGAGGGCCGGGTTTGCCTATCGGCGTTTTGGCACCGCGGCCGAAGCTGTTCGCTTCGCGATCGAGGAGTTGCCGGCGGATTCGCTGAACGGCGCCTATCTGCAGGTCGAGGAAGCCCGCTTCGACCAGAGCGGCATCCGCTCGCTCTATGAGAGCGAGGCGTTCCCGCTGCCGCGCCGGCCGCGCAAGGTTGAGCCTGCTGCCGCCGACAAGCAGGACGCCGCGTAAGTTTTTCGCTGCTTTGAATGAAGCGCCCTCGGACCGATGTCCGGGGGCGTTTTCTTTTGGGCTTTTGTTTGGCGCGTGACCTCCGCGCAAACGCTTCGCGTTTGTCGCGAGGGAAAACCGGTGCCCACTTTGCGCTAACGCGGCCCTGCGGTTCCGGGTCACGCGCTAACGCGGCTGGGTCTCGAGCCAGCGCCGCAACAGCCGCGCATTGCGCATGTTGGCGCGGAACAGCACGTCGATGGCATCGCCCGCGACCGGCACGACGCCGACCACGCCCTGGAAGGCGACATTGCCGAGCATCCGCGCGGTGACATACCAGGGCGCCCCGAGCGCGCGGGCCTCGCGCACCAGCCACAGCGACAGCGCGGTGGCGATGATGTCGCCGACCACCGGGATCAGGCCGATGATCCCGTCGATGCCGTAGCGGATATTGGTGCCGGGCAGGATGAAGGCGACGTCGAGCAGCTTGGCCATCGCCTCCAGCCGCTGCAGGCGCTGCTCGCGGGTGAGATTGCCGAACGGATTGGCGGTGGCGAAATCGAAGCGGAATTCGCGGAACCCCTGCTCCAGCGATTCCGGCGGAATTTCGCGCCCCTCCTGATCGATCACCGGTCCACGCGTCTCCGTGGCGCCAAAAGATGCGCGCGAGGTGCGGCTCGGCCGGAATCTGGTGTTGTTGTCGGGCATGGTCATCAGATGGGAACGCGCGAGCGGGGCGCAAGTTGCGTCACGCTGCTCCGCCGCCTTCTCCGCGGGCGGCTGCGCCGGCGCATCCGGCAGCTCGCCGACGAATTTGTGCACCAGCCAGGAACTGATGGCGCCGGGGATGAAGCCGACCAGGCCGTACATGACGAACTGGAACGCACCGGAATCCGGTCCGCGCCCGCCATAGAGAAGTTCGGCCGCGAAGAAGGCGATGACGCCGACCAGCAGCATGCGCACGAGCGGCGCGATGCGCCTGACATGCGAGAGGATGTCGTCGATCGCGCCGATCATCAGCGCCGGCAGGAAGCCGAACAGATAGCTGTATTGCAGCGTGGTGAAAAACACTTTCAGGAGCTTGCCGACCGCGCTCGACAGTCAGCGGCTCGCTCCAGTAACCCGACAGGATGGTGGTGGTCAGCAGCAGCCAGAATCCGCCGAGCAGCGGACCCACGGCGACATAGATCAGATAACGCTTCATGCCCGGCCCCTCTCCTCCGAGCGGAAATTATAGCAGCGGCGTGTGAAGGCGGACAAAATATTGCCGACGCGCGACGGCGACGATTGGTCGAACGTCGCTACTCGCCCCAGGCCGCGAAGGCGTCGTTGAAGGCGCGCTCGCCCGGCGCGCCCTTCTCGATCGCGATGATGGCGCGGCGCTGGTTGGTGTAGACCAGCGGCACGTCGAACCACGAGCGCTCCTTGAGGAGCTGGATGTTGCGCTGGCGGTCGGCATCGACATTGGAGAGACCGACCAGGAAGAAGCCGTCGGTGACCTTGACGGCCAGACCCGGCAAGCGGCGTGCCGCGCGCCTGCTCGTTCGACTTCATCAGGATGCCCGGCACGTTGGAGACGCCGCCGCCGGCAAAGTCCTGCGGCAGGATGAAGGTCAATTCCGCGGTGTGGCTCGCCGGCAGCGAGGTGTCGGTGTTGCGGCGGAACGACATCGTCATCTTGAACTTGCGATCGGGAATGTCGATGTCGGCGCGCACGGCGATGTCGGCCTTGCTGGTTGCCGGTGGCCTTGATCGGCTCGGTGCGCCACACCACGGAGCCGACATATTGCTTGCCCTTGGGATCGGACGGATCCTCGTCATAGAGCACGACGCGCTGCGCCACCGGCGCGACCGGCTGATCGGACGCCGACGGCTGGCCGACGCGATCGGGAATCTTCGGCCGCGTCGCCGGCGCGGAATTGTCCTTGGGCGCTTCCACCGCGGGCTGCGACTTGAACAGGCCGCTGACGCCCGAGACGAGCGACTTGCCCCAGAGGATGCCGGCGCCGACCAGGATCAGCACGACGCCGACGGCGATCGCGCTCTTGAACGGAAACACCGCGCCGGCCGCGTGCGCGCTTCGGCTGGCGATCGCGGTCGACGCCGATCGCGCGCGCGCGGCACCGGCGGTGGCGGCGAGGCCGGCGTCTGGCGATCGGTCTCCTCGATCGTGTCGTCCCAGGAATAGGGCATGTCCTGATCGGCGCTGCGATCTTCCAGGCTCGGCTCGACCCGGTCGAACTCCGGCGACGGCGACGGCACGTTGGCGTAGGTGCGCCGCGCGGCGCGATTGGCCTGCGCCGCGGCGCGGCCGAGATCCTCGGTGTCGGCGGCGATGTCGCGGAAGCCGCGCACGCCCGGCGCCTGGTCGTCGGCGCCGCGGCGCGGACCGCCTGCGCGATTGGCGGGCGGCAGCGGCGGATCCGGCATATCGATCGGCGGCGGCTGCGGACGCGGCGGCGGCGCCTCGCCGCGCAAGTCGCGGGGCGGACGCGGCTGGCCCTCCTGGCCGAGCGGCGGACGGTCGTTGCGTGAAGGCGGCGGCGGCGGCGGCGCAGGCGCGCGCGGGCGGATCGTCGGGCCTGCCGGTCCACCGGCCGCAGGCGTCTCGCCGGGCCGATTGCGGCGGAGCGCATCGCCGGCACTCGCACGCGCGCCGCCGCGCGCCTCGCGGGCGCGCTGGGCGGCCTCGGATTCGACCTTGCGCACGGCCTCTTCGAGCGACAGCCGCTCGCGCGTAATCTCGGATTCCGACAGCGGCGGCTGCACGCCGCGCAGCTGCGCGATCAGCGCGGCACGCGCGCGCTCATAAAGCGCACGGCGGGCCTCGCCGGGGGCACTGGGGTCCAGTCCGGCAACGGCGCGAGCGATCAGCGGGTAGTAATCGGCCATATCAACTCAACTGTGCGCGCTCTGACGTAATATCGCGTTAAGCCTCAAAGGGGTTCTGAACCAGGATAGTATCCTCGCGTTCGGGGCTTGTGGAAAGCAAGGCGATCGGACAACCCACCAATTCTTCGACGCGGCGGACATATTTGATGGCCTGGGCCGGCAGATCGGCCCAGGACCGGGCGTTGGCGGTCGGCTCTTTCCAGCCCTCGATGGTCTCATAGATCGGCACTACCCGGGCCTGCGCGCCTTCGCCAGCCGGAAGATGGTCGATCTCCTTGCCGTCCAGCTCATAACCTGTGCAGACCTCGATGCTGTCGAAGCCGTCGAGGATGTCGAGCTTGGTCAGCGCCAGGCCGTTGATGCCGCAGGTGCGCACCGTCTGCCGCACCAGCACGGCGTCGAACCAGCCGACAGCGGCGCTTGCGCCCGGTGTTGACGCCGAATTCCTTGCCCCTGCGGCCGATCTCCTCGCCGATCTCGTCGTTCAGCTCGGTCGGAAACGGCCCGAGCCCGACCCGCGTCGTGTAGGCCTTGCAGATGCCCAGGACATAACCGACGGCGCCCGGCCCCATGCCGGTGCCGGTTGCCGCCTGCGCCGCCACCGTGTTGGACGAGGTGACATAGGGATAGGTGCCGTGGTCGACGTCGAGCAGCGCGCCCTGCGCGCCCTCGAACAGGATGCGCTTGCCCTCGCGCCGCTTGATGTCGAGCAGCCGCCACACCGTCTCGGCATAGGGCAGCAGCTTCGGCGCCATCTCGGTGAGGTCGCGCAGGATGCCCTTGCCGTCGATCTCCTCGAGATTGAAGCCGCGCCGCAACGCATTGTGGTGCGCCAGCAGCCGATCGATCTTGTCCGGCAGCGTGTCGAGATCGGCGAGATCCATCAGGCGGATGGCGCGGCGGCCGACCTTGTCCTCATAGGCCGGCCCGATGCCGCGCTGCGTGGTGCCGATCGCGGTCAGCTTGTTGCCGGACTCGCGCAAGGCGTCGAGCTCGCGATGCAAGGGCAGGATCAGCGTGACGTTCTCGGCGATCCGCAGATTATCGGGACTGACGGCGACGCCCTGCGACTTGAGCTTCGTCGACCTCGTCGAGGAAGGCCTGCGGATCGAACACCACGCCGTTGCCGATCACCGCGAGCTTGGCGGGGCGCAGCACGCCCGACGGCAACAGCGCGAGCTTGTAGGTCTGGCCGTTGATGACGAGGGTGTGGCCGGCATTGTGGCCGCCCTGAAAGCGCACGACGACGTCGGCCTGCTCCGACAACCAGTCGACAATCTTGCCCTTCCCTTCGTCGCCCCACTGGGCGCCGACGACGACAACGTTAGCCATTCGCGGACACGTCCCTCTGCAGCTTGATCCTTACGAGCATGATTGGTCCGGAAAATGGTCCCCTGCTTCCGGCTCATGCGCCCAGCGTAAATCACGGCCGGGGCCGCTCGCATGCGAGGCATGTATCCGGATAAAGGAAGCAGGCGGCAGAGGCAAGCAAGAACGGGGTTTTGGGACTGCAGAATTCGTCGACAAGCCCTTGATATCCCCGGAAAATCCGTTTCCTCGCCGAAACCGGGCGCGCAAGCCCCGGGCGCGATTGATGCGCGCTTTCGTGCGCATGGTCGCGATGCGCACCGCGCGGTTGATGCCGGCGCGAGAATCCGTGTCTGTGGTGCAGCCGGGCTTGAGCCGGGGCGGAACCCGACAACCGCGCCGGAGGCCGCGGCATATCGAGGCTCAATCATTCCGCCGATGTCCGCGTCCGACCAAACCACCGCACAGGCCCCGTCGTCGGGATACTGGATCGCCAACCAGCCCTATCTGCTGCTCTGCATCACCGCGGCCTGCTGGGCCGGCAATGCCATCGTCGGCCGGCTCGCCGCCGGTCACATCCCGCCGGTGACGCTGTCGTTCCTGCGCTGGTCGGCGGCGTTCCTGATCATCCTGCCGTTTGCCTGGAAACATCTGAAGCGCGACTGGGCCGCGATCCGCGGCAAGCTCGGCGTCATGCTGCTGGTGTCCGTCACCGGCATCGGCGTCTTCAACACGCTGCAATACTGGTCGCTGGAATACACCACGGCGCTGAACACGCTGCTGCTGCAATCGGCGGGGCCGCCGATCGTCGCGGTGTGGTCGCTGGCCCTCCTTGGCGTGCGCCTGACGCCGGCACAGGCGATCGGCATCCTGCTGTCGATGATCGGCGTGCTGATCATCCTCACGCGCGGCGATGTCACCACGCTGGCCAACATCCAGTTCAACAAGGGCGACCTGCTCTTCCTGGTCGCGCTGACGAGCTTCGGTCTCTATTCGGTGCTGACCCTGAAGCGGCCGGCGATTCACGGCCTGTCGTTCGCCGCCTTCACCTTCGGCGCCGGCGCGGCCGCGCTGATCCCGCTCCTGATCTACGAGTTCTTCACGCGTCCGACGATGAGCTTCGACGCGCACAATCTGCTGACGCTGTTCTATGTCGCGGTGTTTCCCTCGATCGTCGCCTATCTCTGCTTCAATCGCGGCGTGCAGCTGATCGGCGCCAACCGCGCCGCGCCGTTCTTCCATGTGGTGCCGGTGTTCGGCGCTGTCATGGCGATGGTGTTTCTCGGCGAGATGCCGCAGGCCTTCCATTTCATCGGCTTCGCGCTGGTGCTGGCCGGCGTCTACATCGCCTCGCGCAGGCAGGGGTAGCGTCGTCATTGCGACGCGAAGGCGGAGCATCCAGACCGCGGCTCCGGCGAGCATACGCTCTGGATTACTGGATCGCTCGCTTCGCTCGCAATGACGAATACTACCTCTTCCCCATCGCAAACTTGCTGTAGCTCTCGCTCGTCGCGATGATGACATGCGCGGCGCAGCCGTTGCGGCGATGCGGATCGGATTTCGTCTCGTAATCGGCCGACGTCATCATGTCGATGAAGGCTGTGACCGTGGGATAATAGACCAGCGCCACATAGTCCCACTGATTGCCGTCCTCGGCGCCGAGCGCCACCGCTTTGGCGTTACCGGTCCAGAGCAGCGTGCCGCCGCGCGCCTTGATCATCGGCACGGTCAGCGCGCTGTAGCGCAGATAGGCGTCCCAGCCCGAGCCGTCGCCGTCGAGCGAGCGCGCGTGAAACCGCATCAGGTTGACCATCACGACCGGCTTGTCGCGCTCCAGCGCCTCCAGCCCCCTGACATTGAGCAAGTCCACGCCCATCAGAGCGCCAGCATCCGATCGAGCGCGCCCCGATCGGCCCGCAATGCCGCAGCGGAGCCGGAAAAGCGAACGGCGCCCTTCTCCAGCACGTAGACGCGGTCGGCCAGCGCCAGCGAGAACTCGATGCCCTGTTCCGCGAGCAGGATGGTCAGGCCCTGCGCCTTCAGGTCCCCGATCCTGGCGAGCAGCGCCTCGACCACGAGCGGCGCCAGTCCCTCCGAGGGTTCATCCAGCAGCAGCAGATCGGGATTGCCCATCAGCGTGCGGGCGATGGTCAGCATCTGCTGCTCGCCGCCCGAAAGAAAACCGCCCTGCCGGTCGCGCAGCGTGTCGAGCACGGGAAACAGCTCGGTGACGCTCTCGATCGTCCAGCGTCCGGGCCGCGCCGCCGCGCGCTGGGCGACGTCGAGGTTTTCCCACACCGACAGCTCGGCGAAGATGCGGCGGTCCTCCGGCACGAAGCCGATGCCGGCGCGGGCAACGCGGTACGGCGGCCAGCCGGTGATGTCGCGCGACTTGAAGCGGACGCGGCCGGCGCTGGGCGGCGTCAGCCCCATGACCGAACGCATGGTGGTGGTCTTGCCGACGCCGTTGCGGCCGAGCAGGCAGACGCATTCGCCCTCATTGACCTCGAGCGAAATGCCGAACAGCACGCGGCTCAATCCGTAGGCCGCGTGCACGTCCTCGAGCTGCAGCAGCGCACTCATCGCGGACCCACCGGTTGGTCGCCGAGATAGACGCGGCGGACTTCCGCATCCGCGCGCACCGCCTGCGGATCGCCATGCGCGATGAGCCGTCCCTGGTGCATCACCGCGATCCGTCTGCGCGATCGAGAACACCACCGCCATGTCGTGCTCGGTGAACAGCAGCGTCAGCCTCCGCTCGCGCGCGATACGGCCGATCAGCGCCATCGTCTCGTGCGTCTCGCTGGCCGACATGCCGGCGGTCGGCTCGTCGAGCAGCAGGATCTTGGGATCGCTCGCCAGCGCAATGCCGAGCTCCAGCTGCTTCTGATTGCCGTAGGACAGGGTACCCGCGGTGGCGTGCGCCTGGCCGGCAAGACCGATCGAGGCGAGCAGTGCCTCGGCTTCGTCGCGACAGAGCAGGTTGGCGCGGGACCAGAAGTTCGGTCCCTGGCCGCGATGGGCGAGCAGCGCGGCCTGGACGTTGTCGCGCACGGTGAGCTTTGGAAAAATATTGGTGCGCTGGAACGAGCGTCCAAGTCCCATGCCGCAGATCCGATAGGGCGCAACGCCGGTGACGTCGCGTCCGTCGACGAACACCTGGCCGGCGGTCGGCCGCAGATGGCCCGTGATCAGGTTGAACAGCGTCGATTTTCCGGCGCCGTTCGGGCCCGATCACCGCGGCGATCTCGCCCTCGGCCACCGCGAGATGGACGTCGGTCACGGCGCGGTAAGCCGCCAAAGGACTTGGAGAGGCCGCGCACTTCAAGCATCGCGCGCCTCCTCGCCTGCGGCGAACCCACGCCATCGCGGACGTCAGACCGCCGACGATGCCGCCCGGGAAGGCGAACAGCAGCACGAGCAGGATGGTCCCGAGCACGAACGGCCAGTACTCGGTGTAGGACGTGGTCTCCTGGTTGAGCAGCACGAGCGTCGCCGCGCCGACCACCGGTCCCCAGAAATGATCGATGCCGCCGAGGATGGTCATGATCATCACCTCGGCCGATTTCGGCCAGTAGACGTAGTCGGCGAAGACGCCGCGGTTGAAGATGCCGAACAGCGCGCCGGCGATGCCGGCGAAGCCGCCGGCGACCACGAAGGCGGCGAGCTCGTAGCGGCGCACGTTGAGGCCGATCGAGGCGGCGCGCTCCGGATTTTCCCGGATCGTCTTCAGCATGAGGCCGAACGGCGAATTGATGATCCGCTGCATCGCCGCCAGCGACAGCAGGACGACGATGAGGGTCGCAACGTAGAACTGATCGGAGATGCGCAGATCGCCGAGCAACGGAATCGACGACATCCAGCCGAGATCGGGATAGGGCACGTCGGGAAGCCCCTGGTCGCCGCCGGTGACGTCGTTCCATTTGAAGCAGATCGCCCAGATGATCTGCGAGAAGGCGAGCGTCAGCATCGCGAAATAGATCTTGGTGAGACGCACGCAGAAGAAGCCGAACACCAGCGCGCCGAACGCGGCGCCGAGCGCCGCGGCCGGCAGCGCGATCGAGAACGGCACCGCATAGGTCTTCATCAGGATGCCGCAGACATAGGAGCCGATGCCGAAATAGGCGACGTGACCGAACGAGACGAGGCCGGTGGTGCCGAGCAGCAGGTTCAGGCTCACCGCGAACAGCGCGCTGATCGCGATCTGTGTCGCGAGAAAGGTGTCGTAGCGCGAGCCGACCCACGGAATGGTCAGGGCGAGGACGAAGACGACGAGCGTCCACGGGATGCGTTGGGCGAGGCTGGTGGCGGAGGGTTTCATCAAAGCGGCCGCCCGAACAGGCCCCAGGGGCGTACGATCAGGATCACCGCCATCAGCGCGAACACCGAGAACAGCGAGAAGCTCGGCAGGATCAGGATGCCGAACGACAGCACCTGGCCGTAGATGATCGAGCCCCAGAACGTTCCCCAGAACGAGCCGAGGCCGCCGATCACCACGACGATGAACGCCTCGACGATGATCTCGACGTCCATTCCCGGCACGATGCTCTGGATCGGCGTGACCAGCGCGCCGGACAGGCCCGCGAGGAAGGAGCTGACGACGAACATGCCGGTGTAGAGCGCGCCGACATTGGCGCCGAGCGCGCCCAGCATCTCGCGATCGAGCGCCGCCGCCCGCACCATTCGTCCGGCGGAGCTGCGCGACAGCACCAGCCAGCCGGCAACGGCGATCGCCACGCCCACGAGCATGATGAACAGATTGTAGACCGGCAGCGTGGTGCCGAGCATCTCGATGCCGCCGGCGAGCGCCGGCGGGCGCGACACCGAGAGCTGTTGCGTGCCCCACAGCGCCTTGGCGGCATCGCCCAGGATCAGGACCAGCGCATAGGTGAGGAGCAGCTGGTAGAGTTCTTCGCGCCCGTAGATGCGGCGCAGCAGCAGGCGTTCGATGATCCCGCCGAGCAGCGCCACGCCCAGCGCCGCGGCAAGCGCCGCCAGCCAGAAACTGTGCAGCATCGGCGAGAGCCAGTGCACGGACTGCCAGGCGAGATAGGCGCCCACCATGTAGAAGGAGCCGTGCGCGAAGTTGAGCACGCGCATCACGCCGAACACCAGCGACAGCCCCGATGCGATCAGAAACAGGAACATCGCGGTGGTGAGACCGCCGAGAAACTGCCCGAACAACAGCGAAACGTCGGCCATCCCCTAAAACCCCTTCATCCAGCGCGGCGTGGAGCACGGCATTTCCGTCGGGCCCCGCCCTCCCCCAACGAGGGGAGAGGGATGCCCGGCCTTGATGCGAAAGCGGCTTCGATGAGCGCCGTCAGTTCGTGTACGGTCCCTGCGAGAGGTATTTGGGATCCTTCATGACGGCGAAGGGATAGCGGTCGTCCTTGACCATCTGCCCCCAGAACTCGCCCATCTCGGTCTCATGGGTCTTTTCGTTGAAGGTGAGCTTGCCGACCGGCGTGTCGAAGCTGAGCCCGAGCATGGCCTTCGCGACCTTGTCCGAATTCGTGCTGCCGGCCTTCTTGATGCCCTCCGCCAGCGCGAAAATGGACGCATAGCCCATGATCGCCCAGCCGGAGGCGTATTCCTCGTTGGTGAACTTCTTGAGACGCTCGATGTACGCCTTGTGCGCAGGCGGTTCGTTGTCCGGCCAGATCACCGGATCATACGCATCGGTCCAGATGCCGTAGGGATAGTCGGCGCCCAGCGCCTTGGCCGCGTCCGTGGTGCCGACCTCGCCGCCATCGGCCAGGCGGTTGTTGATCGCCTTGAAATAGCCGAGCGGCGCCGCCTGCTTGGCGAAGGTGACGAAGTCGCCGCCGAACACGTCGCAGAACACCGCGTCCGGCTTCTTGGCCATCTGCGCCGTGATGAACGGCGTGAAGTCGCTCTGGCCGAGCTTGGGCCATTGCTGGTCGACGATCTCGATGTCGGGCCGCGCCTTCTTGATGTAGTCGACGAAGGCGGCGACGGCGTCGCGTCCGTAGGCATAGTCGGGCGCGATGGTGGCAACCCGCTTCACGTCCTTCCAGCTCGCGATGATCGACGCGCCGGTGCGGCCGTCGATGTCGGTGTTGGACGCGAGACGGAAGATGTAGGGATGCAGGTTCGCCGGCGACGTGAGCTGGATGGTCTTCGAGGTCGGAGCCACGAACACGATCTTGTTTTCCTTGGCGATGGTCGACACCGCCGGCGCCTCCGCCGACGTCAGCGTCCCCGACAGGAAGTCGACATTGTCCTTGATGATCAGCTCGCGCGCGAGCCGCACCGCCTCATCGGCGCTCGCCTTGCTGTCGCGTGTCAGCAGTTCGACCTTGCGGCCGAGGATGCCGCCGGCCGCATTGATCTCCTGCACGGCCATTTCGGCGCCCTTGACGATCGGCACGCCATAGACCGAAGCGGGTCCGGACAGCGGCATCGGATAACCGATCTTGATCGCATCGGCGGCGAGCGCCACCGGCATGGGACTTGCGGCAATAGCAGCAACGATTGCCAATAGAAGGTGCTGCAGCCTCATAGGCGTCCTCCTCCATGTTTCTGGCTTTTCGTCGCGCGACAACCTCGTTGGGCGGCATTGCAACTTGTGGCAATCCGCGCAGGTATGCTCCCGCCAATGCGCTCAGTTTCGAGTCTGCATGACCGGGTCGTGTGCGTGACGGGGTCATCATGCTGCCAAGGCCGGGGCGGGTCAATCCGATTGGCCGTACGCCTTTCTGCCGAAGCGGATGGCCGGCCGACCACGGACGCGGCGCTTTCCGGGACAGGTGCCCGGCGCCCTCGCCGCTTTCGATTTGAAGTCCCCGGCTCGGATTCGCGACCTGCCATGCAGGGACTTCAAATCGGCGGCACTAGCAAAGCCGCACCCGCCCATGCTTTTATGCCGCCCGCAAAAGCGGTCCACGAGGCCGAATACAGGGAGATCCGATGTCCAGGTTCAGGGTTGTGACGCCGAAGGGCGCGAGTTTCACGGTGGCCGGCGGCGGCTATGACTATGAGAAGGAGGCGCTCGACCTGATCGGCGCCGAGATCGTCGAGGCGCCGGCCAACGAGGCCGAGTTCATCGCCGCGGCGAAGACGGCGGACGCGATCTACGCCAAGGGCATGCCGATCACCAAGGCGGTCATCGATGCGCTGGAGAACTGCAAGGTGATCACGCTCGGCAGCGTCGGCGTCGACTCGGTCGACGTCAAGGCGGCGACCGCGCGCGGCATTCCCGTCACCAACGTGCCCGACACCTTCATCGAGGAAGTCGCCGACCATGCCATGACGCTGCTGCTCGCGGGCTTCCGCCGCCTGATCGAGCAGGACAAGATGGTGCGCGACGGGCGCTGGAGAGAGGGCCGCCCGGCGCTGTTGAAGATTCCGCGCCTGATGGGACAGACGCTCGGCTTCGTCTCGTTCGGCCGCGTCGCGCGCGCGGTGGCGAAGCGCGCCGCGCCGTTCGGCCTGCGGATGATGGCGTTCGACCCCTTCATCCAGGAAACGCTGATGTTCGATCACGGCGTGATACCGGCGACGCTGTCGGAGGTGCTGTCGCAATCCGACTTCGTGTCGATGCACGCGCCGGCCCGTCCCGAGGTGCATCACATGCTGGGCGAGAAGCATTTCAAGCAGATGAAAAAGAGCGCGGTCTTCGTCAACACCGGGCGCGGCGCCACCGTGGACGAGGAAGGGCTGATCAAGGCGATGCAGGAAGGCTGGATCGCGCATGCCGCGCTCGACGTGCTGGAGACGGAGCCGCCCTCGCACAACAATCCGATGCTGCGGATGGAGAACGTGACGCTGACCGCGCATGTCGCGTCGGCCTCGGCACGTTTCGACGAGGCCCGCAAGCGGCGCGTCGGCTACGAATTGTCACTGGTGCTGCAAGGCATGTGGCCGGTAAGCTGCGTCAACCCGTCGGTGCTGCAGACCACCAAACTCCGGCGCTGGCAGCCGGTCGGCATGGATCGCGGACCGAACAGCTAGGCCCGGCGCGAAAAAGCGGCGGGACGGTTCAAGGGAGGATGTCATGACCCATGAGTTCACCCGCCGCGACACACTCGGACTTGGACTGACCGCAGGCCTTCTGGCCGCGACCGGCGCCCGCGCGCAGGCGCCGGGCTCGCTGATCAAGGCGGCCGATGTTCCCGCTCCCGTCCTTCCCGATCGAGAAGGGCGCCTCCTTGCGCATGCTGCGGCCGGTGCGCTTCGTGCAGCCGGACGAGGACGTGTTCCGCGCCAACGCCAAACGCTTCACCGAGAAGACCGGCGTCGAGGTCAAGGTCGACTTCGTCGGCTGGGAGGACATCAACCAGCAGACCGCGGTCACCGCGAACTCCGGCGCCGGGCCCGACATCATCATCGGCTTCACCGACGCGCCGCACATCTATGTCGACAAGATCATCGAGCTGAACGACCTCGCCGACTATCTCGGCAAGCGTTATGGCGGCTGGATGTTCCTCGCCGAGAAATACGGCAAGCGTCACAAGACCAACAACTGGATCGGCCTGCCGTTCGGCTCGGCCAGCGGCCCGCTGGTCTACCGCAAGTCGATCCTGCAGGCGGCCGGCTTCGAGCGCGTGCCCGACGATCACGAGAATTATCTGAAGCTCTGTCAGAAGCTGAAGGCGGCCGGCAAGCCCGCGGGCTTTGCGCTCGGCAACGCGGTCGGCGACGCCAACGGTTTCGCAAGCTGGCTGTTGTGGTCGCACGGCGCGCAATTGCTGGACGAGGACGGCAACCTCATCATCAACAGCAAGGAAACGATCACGGCGCTGAAATATCTGAAGGAGCTGTATCCGACCTTCATCGCGGGCACGCCGTCCTGGAACGACGTCAGCAACAACCGCGCCTATTCGGCGGAGGAGATTTCGCTGACCGCGAACGGCGTGTCGCTGTATTTCTCGCTGAAGAAGGATCCGGCGACGAAAGCGATCGCCGACGACACCGAGCATCAATTCCTGCCGAAGGGCCTCGCCAAGGCCTCGCCGATGGGCGGGCTGGTGCTGAACGCCATGGTGTTCAAGCACAGCCCCTACCCCAACGCGGCGAAGGCCTTCCTGCAGTTCATGATGGAGAAGGAGCAGTACGAGCCCTGGATCAACGCCAATTCCGGCTACTGGGCGCATCCGCTCGAGGCCTATGCCGACTGCGCGGTGTGGTCCGACGATCCCAAGGTGAAGATCTTCAAGGATACGATGAAGAACCGCTACTGGACCGGCTATGCCGGGCCGATCTCGACCGCGACCGGCGCGATCAACGCCGACTACGTGCTGGTGCAGATGTGCGCGTCTGTCGCAACCGACGCCGCGACGCCGGAAGCCGCGGCCGCGGAAGCCGAGCGGCGGGCGAAGCGGTATTTCAGAAGGTGACATTCGTCATTCCGAGGCGCGCAAGCGACGAAGCAATCCAGAATCATAACCGCGACGTGAGTCTGGATTGCTTCGCTTCGCTCGCATCCCGGAATGACGAGTGAGAGCTAATGTCCGTCACGACGCTGCATGCACGGAGCCTGGTCCAGCGGCAACCGAACTGGTTCGCCCGCCTGCTGGACTACAAGCCGTTCCTGATCGTCGTGTGCCTGACGCCCGCGCTCGGCCTGCTCACGGTGTTCCTCACCTATCCGCTGGGGCTCGGCATCTGGCTCGCCTTCACCGACACCACCATCGGCCGCCGCGGCGTCTTCGTCGGCTTCGAGAACTTCCAGTATCTGCTGACCGATCCCTTGTGGTGGAACGCGGTGTTCTACAGCATCTTCTACACGGCGGTCGCGACCTTCGGGAAATTCGCGCTCGGCTTCTGGCTGGCGCTGCTGCTCAACAACCACTTCCCGTTCAAGAGCATCCTCCGCGCCATCGTGCTGCTGCCCTGGATCGTGCCGACCGTGCTGTCGGCAATCGCGTTCTGGTGGATCTACGATCCGCAATTCTCGATCATCTCCTACCTGCTGGTCGACGTGCTGCACATCCGCAGCACCAATATCGATTTCCTCGGCAGTCCCTGGCCGGCGCGCTTCTCGCTGATCGCGGCCAATATCTGGCGCGGCATTCCCTTTGTCGCGATCTCGCTGCTGGCGGGACTGCAGACCATCTCGCCCTCGCTCTATGAGGCGGCGATGCTCGACGGCGCCACCTCGTGGCAGCGTTTCCGCTACATCACCTTCCCGATGATGATGCCGATCCTGGCGATCGTGATGACCTTCTCGATCATCTTCACCTTCACCGACTTCCAGCTGGTCTACGCCATCACCCGCGGCGGGCCGATCAATTCGACGCACCTGCTCGCGACGCTCGCGTTCCAGCGCGGCATCGCCGGCGGCGAGCTTGGCGAGGGCGCGGCGATCGCGGTGTCGATGATCCCGTTCCTGGTGTTTGCGACGCTGTTCTCCTATTTCGGCCTGGCGCGGCGCAAATGGCAGCAGGGAGAGGCCAATGACTGACGCGGTCGCGCAAGGGCCGGTCAACACCAACGCCGCGCCGCCGAGACGATGGACTGGGATTCGCGCGCGCGGCGCACGGTCATGATCTATATCCCGCTCGCCTGCTTCGTGCTGATCCTGCTGTTCCCGTTCTACTGGATGGCGGTGACCGCGTTCAAACCGAACGCGGAGATGCTGAACTACAAGGCGCACAATCCGTTCTGGATCACCTCGCCGACGCTGCAGCACATCAAGCATCTGCTGTTCGAGACCGCCTATCCGCACTGGCTGATGACGACCATGTCGGTCGCGGTCGGCGCCACCTTCCTGTCGCTGCTCGCGAGCACGCTCGCGGCCTATGCGATCGAGCGGCTGCGCTTCCGCGGCAGCCCCTATGTCGGGCTCGGCATCTATCTCGCCTACCTCGTGCCGCCGTCGATCCTGTTCATTCCTTTGGCGACGGTCGTCGTCCAATTTGGCCTGTTCGACAGCCCGCTCGCGCTGATCCTGGTCTATCCGACCTTCCTGGTGCCGTTCTGCACCTGGCTCCTGATCGGCTATTTCAAGTCGATCCCGTATGAGCTGGAGGAATGCGCGCTGGTCGACGGCGCGACGCGCCTGCAGATCCTGTGGCGGATCACCTTGCCGCTCGCGGTGCCCGGCCTGATCTCGGCCGGCATCTTCTCCTTCACGCTGTCCTGGAACGAGTTCATCTATTCGCTCGCCTTCATCCAGAGCAGCGCCAACAAGACCGTGCCGGTCGCGATCCTGACCGAGCTCGTCTCCGGCGACGTCTATCAATGGGGCGCGCTGATGGCGGGCTCGCTGCTCGGCTCGCTGCCGGTTGCGATCTTCTACTCGCTGTTCGTCGACTATTACGTGTCGTCGCTGACCGGCGCGGTGAAGGAATAGCTACTTGCTCTCCAGCGAATTGACCGGCTCCCAGCCGAGCCCCGGCGGGCGCTTGGCGAATTCGCTGGCGCGCTTCAAAAACAGCGCCGACGGCTTGTCGGTGCCGGCGACGCGGGCAAAGCAGGCCACGGTGGCGGCGAACTCGCGCTTGCGCCAGTGCACGAGTCCCTGCTCATAGGCGTCCGCCGCCGCGCGCTGCTGCGGCGTTTCCTCGCCGGTCAGCGCCATCAACTCGTAGATTTTCACCGGCGTCTCGCGGCCCAGAACCCGCACCGCGTCGAGCTCGCGCCAGGCGAAGGTCGAGCCCGTCTGCGCCACCGTGGTCTCGGAGGCGATGATGGTGGTGCCGTAGAACTTGTTGGCGCCTTCGAGCCGCGAGGCGACGTTCACCGCATCGCTCATGACGGAATAATTGAAGCGCCGCCGCGAGCCGATATTGCCGACCAGCGCCTCGCCGGAATTGAGGCCCATGCGATGCGCCACGGTGAGGCCGCGGAACGCGGACGAGGTCTTGTTGAGCTCGTCCAGTTTCGCGCGGCACAACAACGCGGCCTCCGCGGCATGGCGCGCGTGATCGCTGTCGTCGACCGGCGCGCCGAACATTGCGACGATGGAGTCGCCGATATATTTGTCGACATAGCCGCCCTTGCTCTCGATGATATCGGTCATGGCCGACAGATATTCATTGACGAAGGCGACCAGCTCGGTCGGCGACATCTTTTCGGCAGATCGAGGAAAAGCCTTCGAGATCGGAAAAGAACACGGTGACGTCGCGCGTCTCGCCGCCGAGATCCGGCAGCTTGTTGGAGGCGAGCATGCGGTCGATCACCTGCGGCGCCAGATAGAGCGCAAAACTCCTGCGCAGCAGCCGCTGGCCGCGATCGGTCACCACCAGCCGCCAGGCGATCATCAGCAGCAGCGCAAGAAGGCCTGCGATGAAGGGTTCGCTGAGCGGAATCACGTAGGCTTTCGAGAAAGCATAGGTGGCGCCCAGCGCGGTCAGCACGACCAGGCCGAGATAAGTGGCCGCCGCCGCGGCCGGGGCCAGCATCCATGCCGCAAGCGCGGTCAGCAGCGCAAAGCCGATTGCGATGGCAATCGTCGGATTCCTGTCGAATTCGATCAGTCCGTCGTGCGCGAGCAGATTGTTGACCGCGGTCGCATGGATATAGACGCCGGCGATGGTGCTGCGGGCGTAGCGCGTGCCGGCCTTGGCCGGCGGCAGGGCGCAGCGCGGCGCGGCCGATTCCTCGATGCCCGTGGCGAAGCGCTTCGAGGTGAGCTTGCGGTCCTCGGCATCGAGCAGCGTGCCGAAGATCACGATCTTGTCCGCGAACTGGCGCTGGAAAAATTCCTTGTCGTCTTTCTCGACGCAGGCGCGCAAATCCGCGAGCGAATAGGTCCGCACGTCGGCGGAGCCGCCGTCGAAATTGAGCGTGAGCGTGCCCTTCACCGAAGACGGCACGCGATAGCCTGCGAGCGTCACGCTGCCATCCGCGCCGATATCAGGCTCGAGCGCCGAGCGCGCGCGACGCCAGCTCCAGCGCCATCGACGGGAAGCGGCTTCTCTCTTGTCCGCAAAGATCAGCGGCACGCGCCGGACCACGTCGTCGGGATCGGACAGGATGTTGAGCGGGCGGATGTTGGCATAGCCGCGGACCGCGATGCGCTGTCCGTCGGTCGGCTGGTTGGCGCCATCGGTCCGCAAGCGCCTCGCCGAGCACGACCTTGCCGGCTGGCTGCCCCCGCCGCCAGCGAGCGCAGGAAGGGACGGTCGAAGCCGCGCAGCTTCGCGCCGACAGCGTCGTCGCCGAACGGCAATTCCGACTGCTCGATCGAGTTGGCGAACACGATGTCGAAGCCCGCGACCTTGGCGCCGCCATCCAGCACCGCCGTCAGCACGCGGCCGATCTCGGTGGTCCAGATCAGGGTCGGCGAGCCCTTGAACGGCGGCGTCTCGTAGGTCTCCTCGTCGATTGCAATCACGGCGACGGGCGCGGCTGCGGCATCGCGGTGCGGACCGAGCAACTTCCAGCGCAGCGCGGTCAGCGCGTCGATCGACCAGCCATGCGCGAGGTTGAGCGGCGGCAGCACGGACAGCAATCCGCAGGCCAATGCGATCACGAGGATTGCGACGGCGTCCCGCCTGAAACTCATCCGCTGCCCCGGCATCCCTGCTACTGCAGCGTCACCAGGCGGCCGATCACCGGACCCGCGCCGGGCGTTGCATTGGGATCGACCACGAAGGCCGCGAATTTCGATTTCACCGTGATCGAATAGGCGCCGCCGGGCGTGAGCGCGATGTTGTTCTTGCCGAGATCGTAGAACCGGCCATGCGTGAGCTGCGCGCCGCTGAGATCGACCTCGTAGCGTTCGCCCTTGACGTCGAGCCGCTCGACCACGAGCTTGCCGCGCTCCGAGGTCGACACGATCGGCGACAGGCCGTGCAGCACCAGCGGCGGCGGGCCCTTCTTCGGATCGTCCTTCAGGCTGCGGAAGACGGTGGCGGCGCTCTCGCCAAGCTCCTTGCCGATGCGCTGCGCCTGGGTCGGATCGCAGGCGACCTTCTCGGTCTTGAAGTCGGCGAGATGCACCGCGCTCTGCTCGCTGCCGACGATGACGGTGCCGACGCCGGAGATGGTCTCGCGCCAGCACGACTTCATGTAGCCGATCACGACCTTGCCGCCCTGCCCGAGCTTGATGACCTGGCCGGGCACGACATAGTCCATGAACTCGGCGCCGGTGACCTTGCCCTGCACGTCCTCGACCACGGCGACCGGCGGCTCGGCGCGGGCCATCGCGGTCAAGGCGAAGAGAAAAGCGGTTGCGGCAATCAGGCGTTTCATGGCGGACCTCGATGGACCAAATCATCGCGCCGGGGCAGCGCGGCGTCTCGCCAGACAGCTAATGCTGCCCGCGCGAGAACAGCGTGAAGCATATCACACAAGGACCAATTTTGCCGGTTTCGGTTGTCGCAGGCCGTGTCACACCGGTTCATTTTACCTGCAAAAACAACGCGTCACGGCTTCTTCGTGCGGTAATCGCCGAAGCTGGTGTCGCGCTGGTCGAGCTGCGCCTTCACGCTGCCGCCGTCGCGGCGGAAGCTCGACATGTAGGCGCGGCTCGCCTCGGTGGTGAAGGCCAGCGCCTGGATTTCGGTGCCGGCGCGCATCGCGGCGCGCGCGCCCATGATCTCCATGGCGCGATGCACCGAGCGCTTGTTGAGCTGCTGCAGCTCGACCGGCACCTTGGCGGCGCGCTCGGCGAAGTCGAGCGTGCGCTGCTCGAGCTCGGCAAGCGGAAACGCGCGCGTCGCAAAGCCCCATTCGGCGGCCTCGCGGCCGGACATGGCGTCGCCCGTCAGCATCAATTCCATGGCGCGGCGCATGCCGACCAGCCACGGATGATATTGCATGTCCGGCGGGCTCATCAGCCGCACCGGCGGATAGCCGATCTGGGCGTCGTCGGCGACATAGACCACGTCGCAGGCGGTGGCGAGCTCGGTGCCGCCGGCAAGGCAATAGCCGTGCACCTGCGCGATCACGGGCTTGGCGAGATCCCAGATCGAGAACCAGCCCTCGACCACATGGCGCGACCACTGCCCCGGTCCCGCCGCCGAATGATAGGGCTGCTCGATCTTGTTGTCGGCCGAGAGATCGTAGCCCGCCGAGAAGCAGGGACCTGCGCCGCGCAGGATGGTGATCGACACATCGGCGTCGCGGTCGGCGGCTTCCAGCACCTCGAAGATTTCGCCGCGCAGGCGGTTGTTCAGCGCGTTGCGCTTCTCGGGCCGGTTCAGCGTGATGCGCCGCACCCGCGGCCGGGGATCGTCGACGAGAATGTGCTGGTATGACATCGGTTTCCTCCCGGCATGGGCATGATCCCGGAAAAGTGTGAAGCGGTTTTCCGAAAGGATCATGCCAGACAAAGCATGGATTTTCCACTTTCATGCCCGAGATTGGCTGCGATGTCATGGGTGCAGGCGCTGCCAGCGGCCGCGTACCGTTCTTCAGGACTGGCAACCCCGGCCGAACACGCGGCGCACCAGCTCGGTGGTGCTGCGGACGCCGGCCTTGCGCAGGATGTTGGCGCGATAGCCTTCGACGGTGCGCGCGCTCAGTCCGAGCGCCTGTGCGATTTCCTTGGCGCTTTCGCCGAGCGCGATTCTTTCCAGCACCTCCCACTCGCGGCCGGTGAGATGCGCCTGGTCCCAGAGATCGGTCGGAATGCCGCCGGGCGTGCGCGCGGTTTCGGCAAGCGCGGCATTGACGCGCGCGACGACATCGCCGCCGTCGAACGGCTTTGCGATGAAATCGAAGGCGCCCCGGCGGACGGCGTCGACGGCGAGCGGAATGCTGGCCTCCGCCGAACTCGCGAACACCGGCGCGCGCCAATGTTCGGCGCAAATCCGGTCGAGCAGGTCAAACCGGCATTTGTCGCGAACGCCGACGTCGAGAAACACGCAGAGCGGAATCCGGATTCTCGCGCGCGCCAGCAGTCCGGCGCCGTCCGCAAAGCAGATCACCTCGTAGCCGGCCAGCGTCAGCGCGCCCGCCAGCGTCGCGCGCGCGGCCGCATCGTCGTCGATGACGAAGATCTCGCCTCTGGAATTCGGATTACATTGCATGACAACCCCCGCTACGAAGCCAATAAAAAGCCGGCGGCCGCCGACATGAAATCGGCGAGCGCCGGCAGTTCGCGAAACGAATCCGCCGATATCAGTGCTTTCGGTGTGAGCCGGGCGCCTTGTTGCAATCGCACCGGCAGTTCATGGCGTTATGTATACCAGAGCGGAACCCAGCATTTGACCGTAGGGGACAGCTGTTTTACATTTCGGGACATCGATGGAGATCGCCGAGGCATGACCGAGCTGATTCGCAGCGCCACGCTGACGCACTACGCGAGCTCGCGCGCTCGGTGGGCCTCGATCCCGTGGCGATGCTGCGCAAGGTGCGGCTGCCGCTCACCTGCCTCGAGCGGCGCGACCTGCGCATCCCCGTGCGCAACGTCCGCCGGCTGCTGGAATTGTCAGCGGACGAACGCGGGCGTCGAGACGTTCGGCCTGCGGCTGGCCGAACGCGGCGACGTGTCCAATCTCGGACCGCTGGCGCTGCTCGATCCGCGAGCAGCCGACGGTCGGCTCGGCGCTGGAGGCGCTGTCGCGCTTCATCCACATCCATCACGAAGGCATGCGGCTGGTGATCGAGCCGACAGGACGACATCGTCACGATCACCTTCCTGCTCCGCGGCGGCGCGCTGCGTCAGGCGACCGAAATGGCGCTGGGGGCGATCAACCGGACGATCGGCTTTCTCTGCGCCGGCGACTGGCGGCCGCTGGAAATTCATTGTCACCCACGGTCCGCCGCGCAGCCGGCGCTTTCACCGGCAGTTCTTCGGGTGCGATGTGGTGTTTCACTCCGACTTCGACGGAATCGTCTGCGCCGCGCGGCGACCTGGACCGGCGGATTCCGATGGCCTCGCCCGAGCTCGCCCGTTTCCTCGAAGGCCGCATCGACGTGTTCGAGGAGCAACTCGACCGGTGGGACGCCAAGATCGCCATGCTGGTCCGCGTGCTGCTGCCGGGCGGAGACTGTTCGATCGAGCGCGTCGCCGAGCATCTCGGCTGCGACCGCCGCACCATTCACCGCCGTCTTGCCGAATGCGGCACGACGTTCTCGGAAATCCTCGACGACGAACGCGCCGAGATCGTCACGCGCCTGATCGAGGAACGCTCGCGACCGCTGGCCGAGATTTCCGAGATGATCGGCTTTTCCGCGCAGAGCGCGATGGCGCGCTGGTTCCGCGAGCGCTTCGGCTGCAGCATCACCGAATGGCGCAACGATCCGCGCGAGCGGATGCGGATGGCGGCCGGCCGCTGGTGAGCGCGCGCGGCGTCAGGCCGCGCGCACGGAGTCCAGGAACCTGCCGACTTCGAGCTTGAGGCGATTGCTGTCGCCGGACAGCAACTGCGCCGCCGACAGCACCTGCGTGGACGAGGATCCGGTCTCGGTCGCGCCCTGCCGCACATCGGCGATATGCGCGCTGACCTGCGTGGTGCCTTCGGCGGCCTGCTGCACGTTGCGCGAAATCTCCTGCGTCGCCGCCCCCTGCTCCTCGACGGCTGCTGCGATGGTCGAAGCGACCTCGGACAGCTTCTGGATCGTCCCGCTGATGTCGCGGATCGCGCCGACCGATTCCTGCGTCGCCGTCTGTATCCCCGTGACCTGCTGGCCGATCTCGCCGGTCGCCTTCGAGGTCTGCTCGGCCAGCGCCTTGACCTCGGCGGCGACGACCGCGAAGCCGCGGCCGGCTTCGCCGGCGCGCGCGGCCTCGATGGTGGCGTTCAACGCCAGGAGATTGGTCTGACCGGCGATGGCATTGATCAGCTCGACCACATCGCCGATGCGCGCCGCCGCCTGCGACAGCTCGCTGACGCGATCGTTGGTCTGACGAGCCTGCTCGACCGCCTCATTGGCCATGCGCGCCGACGCCTGCACCTGCCGGCTGATCTCGTTCACCGAAGACGACAGCTCCTCGGTGGCGGAGGCCACCGACTGCACATTGGTGGACGCCTCTTCGGCCGCGGAAGCGACCATGGTCGAGAGTTCCTGCGAGCGGGCGGCGGTCGAGGTCAACGCCGTGGCGGAAGCCTCCAGCTCGGTCGACGCCGAGGAGACGGTCTCGACGATTTCGCCGACCGCGCCTTCGAAGGCGTCCGCCATCCGCATCATGTCGGCCTTGCGCTGCGCCGCCGCGAGCCGGTCCTGCGCGGCCTTCGCGTCCGCCTCCTCGCGCGCCTTGCGTTCGGCATTGACCTTGAAGGTCTCGACGGCCTGCGCGATCTCGCCGATCTCGTCACGCCGTCCGAGACCAGGCAGCACGACGGCAAAATTGCCGTTGGCCAATTCGATCATGGCCGATGTCATCGCCTTCAGCGGCCTGGAGACCGACCGTCCGATGAACAGGCCGGCGCCCAGCACGAGCGAGGCGATCAGCAGTATCGCGACTTCCATTTGCCACTGGATACGATCGCGTTCGATCGGCGTTTTGCCGCTCGGTCTCGGTGCGGATCTCGTCGACGGATTTCGATACGGCTTCGATCACAGGCTCGACCGCGGAGAACGCATCCGACGTCGCCTTCAGCTCGGCCGCGAGCGTCAATGCCGTGTCCATCCACGCCTGGAAATCGCGCTGATAGTCGCCAAGCAAGCGGTTGAGCTCCGGCTTCGCGGCGGCCGGAATATCGGCGCCCTCGACGCCGGCCGTGAACTCGGCGGCGCGTTTCTTCATCTCGCCGCCGTATTTTGCGTCGCGCCGCAGCATGAAATCCTTCTCATGCCGGCGCATCATCAGCATGGTCACAAGCAGCGCCGGTTCGTGCAGCTGATCGACCTTCGCCTCGATCGCATGGACCGAGCCGCGCAGACGGCCCTCGAGGCCTGCGTCCTCGTTGAGGCCGAGCTTCTGTTTCAGCGCGACGACAGCCTCGAAATGGTCCTGATATTGTCCAAGCGAGGCGCGCATCGCCTCGATCCGCGCGGCCAGATCGGCCTTTCCGATGGCGGCGATCCGGTCATGCAACGCGGCGATATCGGCAGCAACGGCCTTGCCGATCTCGACCTGGTCTCTCGGCCTTCTTCGGATCGTTGCGAAGCAGAAAATCCTTTTCGGCGCGGCGGCCTTCGAGCAGTTCGACCTCGACCTTGCGGTTCAGCTCCGAAATCGCCCGCGCCTTGTCGGCCGCCAGGCGATAGATCGCCACAGCACTCTCGCCGTAGAAGTGAATGCCGCCGACGAGGACGACGCCGAGCAGGCCGACCACGCCGATGGCGAGGATCTTGTGAGTCAGACGGATGGAAAGGCCGCGCATCGCGATCTCCGGGCCGAAAAGCGAGACAATATGCGCGGATTGTTAGGTTGGGCGCCGGCAACATCCGGTTAAATTGGAGCTCCGTAGGAATACGCTGACAACGAAACAGCGCGGCGATGTCATCGCCGCGCTGCCAATGTTCGTTCGAATCGACGGCAGATTCAGCCCGTCGGCAGCATCACCACGCCCTTGTCCTTTGGCCAGCGCACGCGCCAGGCGAAATTGATATCCCTGACCTCGCCGGGCTTGGCCTCGAACGCCCATTCCAGCACGCCGCGCTTGTCACGGACATTGGTGGTGGTCGGAGGCGTCGTCGACGGCAGCATCTCGACCACGATGTCCTCGTTCTCGCTGACCGGGAGCCGGTCCTGGATCGCGATCCGAATCGGGAAATCATGGCCGTTGCGCACGCTGGTCTTGAAGGCGCGCTCGTCGGTCTTCGAGGTCACGATCAGGCCGACCGAACCTTCATTGTGCTTGATGACGGTGTCCTCGATCTTGACCTTGTCGTCGGCGCCAAAACCGAGCCGGACCGTTTCGTCCTTGCCGGCGGCCGCCATCCTGCCGAGACCGACAAATGTGCCGTCGCGGTAGATCGAAACCTTGCCGGGCAATAGCGGCGCATCTTCGCCCTGCACGAAGCTCGCCTGCAGGAACGCTGTCGGATTGAGAACCGGCGTGGATCGGATCACCAGATCGGGGGCGATCGTGGCGCTGGCGATCCGCAGGCTCTTGGCGCCCTCGCTCGCGCCGATGCTGACGCGGCCGGGAATCCTGAACGATGTCTGGAAGGCGCTGATTTCCGCTGCGGCCTGCTGCTCGTCGGCCTTCTCCGCCTTCCTGGCGACATTGTCTGCCTGGTCCTGCATGACGCGGGCGCCGGCGTCAGTTGCGCGGCGCTACGCGCCCGATCCGAGGAGCACGCCGCCGAACGCTGCGGACGCGGCGGCTTGCGGATATTGCACCATCGAGCGTGCTGAGATCGGGCGCATCGCCGCCGCGCGCCGTGCGGACCGTGGACACATCGAGCCTCACGTTCGACCAATCCTCGCCGGTCGATTGCGTGATCTCGGCACGGCGCACCAGCTCGAGCGCCGGCTTGCGATCCCTGGCGCCGGTATCGAGCCGCGCATCGTAAAGCGGCGCCCAGCGCGCATTGCGCACGGAATAGGTGACCCGCAGCGTCGCCTTTGTCGCAGCGACCGACGCGAGATCGATGCTGACCTCGAGCTTGGCAGGAGGCTTCGCGTTGCGGTCCTGCTCGAGCCGCGCGATCTCGCGGTCGATGTCGCGCTGCTTGCGTTTGGCGTCGCGGACCGCGGTATCAGCGGTCGCGACTTCGTCGGCGACCGCGGCAAAGGCAGCGCGCCAGTCCGAGAGCGGTCGCGCCTCGCCCTTCTCGCCCAATCCGGCCGGAGAGGCCTCCGCAAACCGTTGGGCAAACTTGCGGCGCGCTTCCGCGGAAGCGATCGCACCGTCGAGATCGGCGCGCTGATCCCTCAGCGTCTCGATGCGGCGGTCGATTTCGGACAGGTTGACCGGCGTGACCGGCCGCGGCGGTCGCGTATCGATCGCGCCGATGGTCAGCTTCTCGCCCGCCTCGCCCTCGACCCGCAGCGAAGACGGATCCAGCGTCAGCGGGAAATCCTTCGCCACCACCCGGTTGTCGCCGGACGGCAGATCGAGCGAGATCACGCGCGTGACGCTCGCGCCGTCGGGATAGACGGTCACGGTATCGATCGCAGACGTGGCGTCGAGATCGGCGGCGCGCGCCGGCATGGCGGCAAAGGCCGTCACCAGGACGAGGCTCGTGGTCGCAAGGTAGTTTGCAATCAATCGCATATATCCCTCCTGCAAGGCGGTTGCGGCTCGCGCAAACGCCATCATCCGCGCTGGCGAGGCCAGCCGGCTGAAATCACACCCCCATCGGCGGTTTTTGTCGTTGGCCCAAGGAGGCGGGTTCGATTGAGGTTTCCGTGTGGCCCGGCACGGACGAAAGCGGGGCAGCGTGCGACATGCAGTCGCGTCCGGCCGACACTCCGCTGTCATGCCCCGCGACCCCGCGATGACAGTGTTTGCCAAATAAAAACAGCGCGGCGATTGCTCGCCGCGCCGTTCGTTCAGTCTCGCGTGGTTCAGTAAATCTCGAACAGGCCGGCGCCGCCCTGGCCGCCGCCGATGCACATGGTCACCACGCCCCACTTGGCCTTGCGGCGGTGGCCTTCCTGCAGGATGTGGCCGGTGAGCCGCGCGCCGGTCATGCCGAAGGGATGGCCGATCGCGATCGAGCCGCCGTTGACGTTGTACTTCTCCGGGTCGATGCCGAGCCGGTCGCGCGAATAGAGGCACTGGCTGGCGAAGGCTTCGTTGAGCTCCCAGATGTCGATGTCGTCGATCTTGAGCCCATGGCGCTTCAAGCAGCTTCGGCACGGCGAACACCGGACCGATGCCCATCTCGTCGGGCTCGCAACCAGCCGAAGCCCACGCGACGAAGCGGCCCATCGGGTTGAGGCCGCGCTTCTCGGCGTCCTTGGCTTCCATCAGAACCACGGCGGCGGCGCCGTCGGAGAGCTGGCTGGCGTTGCCGGCGGTGATGTACTTGCCCGGCCCCTTGACCGGCTCGAGCTTGGCAAGGCCTTCCATGGTCGTGTCCGGACGGTTGCACTCGTCGCGATCGACGACGTAGTCGACGATGCTCTCGGCCTTGGTCGCCTTGTCGACAACCTTCATTTTGGTCTTCATCGGGACGATTTCGTCCTTGAACTTGTTGGCCTGCTGGGCGGCGGCCATGCGGCGCTGCGACTCCAGCGAATACTCGTCCTGGTATTCCCGGCTGAGCTTGTAGCGCTCGGCGACGATGTCGGCGGTGTCGATCATCGCCATGTAGATGTCGGGTGCGTTCTTGAGCAGATCCGGCATCCAGCGCCTCCTTCGGATTGCCGAGCGCGGGAACGGAAATGCTTTCGACGCCGCCGGCGACGATGCAATCGGCGCCATCGGAGCGGATGCTGTTCGCCGCCATCGCGATGGTCTGCAGGCCCGACGAGCAGAAACGGTTGACCGAGACGCCGGCAGTCGTCTTCGGCATGCCGGCAAGCAGTGCCGACTCGCGGCCGATATTGCGAGAACCGTGGGCGCAATTGCCGAGATAACAGTCCTCGACGTAGTCCTTGTCGACGCCGGCGCGCTCGACCGCGTGCTTGATGGCGTGCGCCGCCATGCTCATGGGCGGGGTGATATTGAATCCGCCACGGCCGGATTTCGCCAGCCCGGTGCGCGCATAGGAAACGACTACAGCCTCACGCATTTCTGCCTCCCTGTTGAGAGCCGCTTATGGTTCGTGAAACCGTTACAGCACAGATATTTCGCCGAAAGCAACAGAAACGGGGCCTGCCGTGGCCCCAAATTTTCCGTCTCCCAAAATACCAGTGCCTTGCGAGACTGGTGCGAGATGTAGCAGCCGCAGAAGTGCGCCCTCCCCCGTACCGGGGAGGCTTGGGATGGACTCGATTTTCAGAAGGTTTGCGTACCGGCCGCGCGATATGCCGGGGTCGTCAGCTCAGCAAGGTACGGGTCTTCTTCTCGGCGTCATAGATCTGGACCTGAAGCATCGGATAAGCCGATTTCAGCTTTCGACCCGATGCTTCAGCCGCATCGACCGTGTCGAATTCCGTCTTGAATTGCCCGTCGACAACGATCGCGAACCCTTCGGCAGGCGGCCGGTCGGCTCGTAACATTTTCTTCGGCTCCGGCTCGTCAAGTGAGAGAACGGGTTTTTTCATTTTTTGATCCTTCCAGGATCGTCGCAACGGCTGATCGGGCTCGACGTCACCCGATGAAACGCCAGCGGCAAGGACGCGGCGTTCCCACCAATCGCGATGGTTGATCACGATAGACATCGATGTACTGGTCAAAGTCGAACGCGGCGTCTACCAGCGCACGATAACCGCACCGGCAAGGATCAGACCCAGGAAGAGTGGCACCAATATTGGAGGTACGAACCACTCACGAAGATCGAATTTCCGGATGTCGGACATGGCGACCGCCCTGTTTTTGGCGGGAGCTCAAGACTCTCCGTCACCGATAGCGGCCAAATATGAACGGTGATGACCGCAGCAGAGGCTCTTTCCGTCACGATGTCGAGGGAAATCTCGAAGAAATCGCCGGCATGGCCCGAAGTTACATCGACGCAGGTCCGCGAACACGGTAGGTCATCCCTCGTGACACGTTTGCGCGGGAAATATCGGCCGCGAGCGTCAGCGAAGGTTGATATCGGATGGTGGAGTATCCATATCCTGCAAGAGCATAAGCGCTCCTTCGCATAAGGCGTGTCCCGGAACGCGACGCCTTAGACTGCCCAAATCCCATGAGTGAATCGACCAAACGTCACGTCGCTTCGACGTGCGCACGTTCGGGTCAGGAAACATATGCCCATCGAACGAGCCTTGGTGCGGGTCATTCACAAACCGTGGGGGGTCGGCGATCTCCGGCCGTGGAGCAGCATCGATGGCAGCGGCGAAGCCGTGGGCGAACTGTGGTTCGAGCGGGCCGACAACAATGCTCCGATCCCTGCCTTGCTGCTCAAGCTGCTGTTCACCAGCGAGCCATTGTCGATCCAGGTCCATCCGGACGATACCTACGCGCGCGCGATGGGAATGCCGAACGGCAAGAGCGAGGCATGGTACATCATCTCGGCAGAGCCGGGCGCACAGATCGGCGTCGGGCTGAAGCACCGGATAACGCCGCAAGAATTGCGGACGTCGATCAGGAACGGTTCGATCGTCGACCTCGTTCAATGGCGTCCGGTCGCGAAGGGCGACGTCGTCTACATCCCGGCTGGTACCATCCACGCCATCGGCGCGGGCATCGTGCTTGCCGAAATTCAACAGCGGAGTGACACGACATACCGGCTGTTCGACTATGGCAGACAGCGCGAATTGCACGAAGACGACGGCGTGGCCGTCGCCAATACCTGGCCGCTTCGCCCTCCACCAGATCCGACCCGCCTTTCCGGCGAGCGGACGCTTCTCGTCGCCAGCCGACATTTCGTTCTCGAGCGGCTTGAGCTGCCGGAGGGTTCAAGCTGGGCGCTGCTGGCTGAAGCGGAGACATGGATTCTCGTTCTCGACGGCCATGCGGCGGTCGGATTGACCGCGTTATCCGCCGGGCGAAGCGATCTTCGCTGCCGGCGGTCGCAGCAGCATCGAGGTCGGTGCCAACGGGATGACCGCCCTGGTCGCCTATCCGGCAACCGCTCCAATCGCGTCGTTGTTGCAGCGGCTCGGCGAACCTTCGACCGCCTCTGTTCGGCAACCCGCTGTCGCTGTATCGCAATTGGCAGGCGCCGAGGCGCGGACGTGACGCCGCTGCGCAGGATCGCAGTGATCGGCAACTCGCTGCCGCGCCGCTGCGGAATCGCAACATTCACGACCGACCTGCAACGCGCCATCTCGACTTCACGGTCAAATCTCGAGACTTGTATCGTGGCGATGACCGACCACGGTCAGGCCTATGACTATCCCGTTTCGGTCACCCTGCAGATCAAGGACGACAGCATCGAAGAATATGTGCGCGCCGCAGCGTTTCTGAACGCCGGCCGGTTCGACGTCGTTTGCCTGCAGCACGAGTTCGGAATTTTCGGCGGCGAAGCCGGCGCCCACATCACCGAGCTGCTGTCTCGCCTCACCATGCCGATCGTGACGACGCTGCACACGGTGCTGGCCAAGCCGACGGCGGCTCAACGCGCGGTGATGGGTCGCATCGTCGAGGTATCTTCGAGAATAATCGTGATGGCCAACAAGGGGCGCGAGCTGCTTCGTAGCGTCTATCGTGTGCCGGATGAAAAGATCGAAGTCATCGCGCATGGCGTTCCCGACTTTCCGTTTGTCGGGCCGGACGCGGCGAAGGCCAAGCTCGGATTCAGCGACCGTTCCGTCATTCTGACGTTTGGATTGCTGTCCCCCAGCAAGGGCATTGAGGTCATGATCGACGCCATGCCCTCGATCCTGAGGCGACGCCCGGACGCGGTCTATGTCGTGCTCGGTGCGACCCATCCCAATCTGGTTCGGGACCAGGGCGAAGCCTATCGCGAGAGCCTGATGACACGCGTGCGGGAACTCGGCGTCGAGGATCACGTCGTATTCCTCGACCAGTTCGTCGACCAGGCCACACTGCTCGAATTCATTTCGATGTGCGACGTCTATGTCACGCCCTATCTCAACGAAGCACAGATGACGTCGGGTACGCTGGCCTACAGTTTCGGCCTCGGAAAGCCGGTCGTCTCGACGCCGTATTGGCACGCGAGCGAATTGCTGGCCGATGGCCGTGGCGTTCTGGTTCCTTTCGGCGACGCCGCGGCGATCGGCGACGAAATTGCCCAATTGCTTACCGACGCCCCTCGTCGGCAGGCGATGCGCGAGCGGGCTTACGCGGCCAGCCGACCGATGACATGGGATCGGACCGCCGAACGTTACATGACCGTCTTCGAGGATGCGCGGCACGGGCACTGGCTCAAGGTGATCAAACGCAGCAGGCCGGACCAGGTCACGCCGAAAGGCGCCGCGGCCCCGGCCATGCAAACAGGCCATTTTCTGTCGATGTGCGACGATACCGGCTTGTTCCAGCACGCCGTGCATTCGGTGCCGGATCGCTCACATGGCTATTGCGTCGATGACAATGCCCGCGCGCTGTTGTTGGCGTGTGCCCTGAATGAACCGGGCGAGCAGCCGCTTGCGGACGTGCTGACGGCGCGATTTGCCGCGTTTGTGCAACATGCCTGGAATCCCGACACCGGACGATTTCGCAACTTCATGGGCTTCAACCGGACCTGGCTTGAAGACCAGGGATCCGAGGACAGTCATGGACGGACCTTGTGGGCGTTGGGTGAGTGCGCGCGCAAGGATGCCAGTCCGACCCGGCGTCGATGGGCGGCCGCCCTGTTCGCCGAGGCGCTGCCGACCGTGAAGACCTTTCGTTCGCCCCGCGCGTCCGCGTTCACGCTGTTGGGTCTGGACGCCTACTGCGCCGTTGTTCCCGACGATAGCTTCGCCCGGGAAATCCGCCACATCCTTGCCGACAGGCTGATGTCCAGCCTCGCGTCGGTCGAGACGCCGGACTGGCAGTGGTTCGAGGAAGGCCTCGCCTATGACAATGCGCGCCTGCCGCAGGCCTTGATGGTGACAGGCATGGCGACGCAAACGCCCGCCTATGTCGATGCCGGCCTGAGATCGCTGCGCTGGCTGATGACGCAACAAACAGCATCGACGGGTTGTTTCCGCCCCGTCGGCACGGCCGGTTTCGGCGAGCTTCGAACGCCTCCTCGCGCGTTCGATCAACAGCCGGTCGAAGCGACGGCGACGATTGCCGCCTGTCTCGCTGCGTGGCGCGCGGACGACGATGCCGAATGGAAGTCTGTCGTAGCAAACGTCTTCGCCTGGTTTCTCGGCAGAAACGACCTGTCCGTCGCGCTCGTCGATGTCGCGACCGGCAGTTGCAGGGACGGACTGCATCCCGACCGTGCCAACGAAAATCGCGGGGGCGAGTCGGTTGTGTGCTATCTTCTGGGGCTGGCTGAGATTCGTCAGCTTGCCCGCGTTAGTATCAATCCGGCAAATCCCGTGGCGCTTCGCGCCATCGGCGCTTGATCTAGCGCTCACTCCGGCCAACCGAGGGCAAGTTGTCGCAAGCCACTTTTCTGAATCGGCAGCGCACTGTATCTGCGCCCCGACCCGGCGCGCGTCATCGTACGTCCGTTCAAGCCGGCAACGGAGCCGCGCGATCTCAATCCGACCGACAAGACGCGCGCCAACCATATCGTCGAGCGCGTTCTCAAGCTCGATCCTGATGCCGCGGCCAGCCAACTGGCGGACGTGCTGGACAACTTCAAGGGCCGGCATCGCAACCTGCTGGAAACGTTCGAGGTCCGCGCCGACGAAATGGAGCAGGCGCTCGCGACGCACTGCAGCTTTTCAGAGGTCCAGCGCCAGCTGATCGGCGCCTATTTCATGAACGAGTATTCGTTCGAAGCGTCGGCATTGTTCAATCCCAGCATCGTGCCGCATCCCGATCAGTCGGGAATTGCGGCCGGCAGCCTGCGCTTCATTCTCAGCTTGCGTGCCGTCGGCGAGGGACACGTGTCGTCGTTGACGTTTCGCGCCGGCACCATCGCGGCCGATGGCAGCATTACGGTCGATCCGACGGCCCGGCTCGCCTCAAGTCCGCGGATTGGGTATTTGATACCGGGACCCATCGGCGACGAGGTTGAAGTGGTCTTCACGCCGGACCAGGACATCAGCGAACGCGTCATCTTTCCGATAACGGAGTCGCAGTCGCACGGCATCGAAGATGCCCGTTTCGTCGAATTCACCGATGGCGGCCGAAAGACCTATTACGCAACCTATACCGCGTATAACGGCACGGCGATCCGATCGGAATTGATCGAGACCAGCGATTTCCTGTCGTTTCGAATGTCGCCCCTGCAAGGGTGCTGCCGCGCGCAACAAGGGCATGGCGCTGTTCCCGCGCCGGATCGACGGCAAGTACGCCATGATCGCGAGACAGGACAACGAGAATCTCTATCTGGTCTATTCGGACAACCTGTACAGGTGGGAAGGCGGTCAGGCGATCCTGAAGCCGCAATTTCCCTGGGAATTCGTGCAGATCGGCAACTGCGGATCGCCGATCGAACTGGAAGAAGGCTGGTTGCTGCTCACCCACGGCGTCGGCCCGGTGCGAAAATATTCGATCGGCGCGGCATTGCTCGACAAACGCGACCCATCCAAGGTGCTGGCGCGATCGAGCGAACCGCTGTTGCGGCCCGAGCCGTCCGAGCGCGAGGGATACGTTCCCAATGTGGTCTATACCTGCGGCGCGATGGCGCACAATGATCAGATCATCCTGCCCTACGCCGTATCGGACACCTTCTCCAACTTTGCGACGATCAAGATATCTGCGCTGATGCAAGCGATGGCGTGAAACGGACGCCGCGCTTGCGACCTGCTTGCCTCAAAGGAGAGCCCCATGGCGCGCGAAACCATCTACTTCGTTCAGGCATTCAACGCCGGCCGGGGAGGAAACCTGAAAGGCGATGCTCCGATCGCCTGCAAGACGGAGACCAGCGCGCTTCGGACGGCGGAGAGACTGGCGCCGAACAAGCTCGGCGTCGTTGCCTTCTCGTCGACCGGCGATCCGGAAATGGGTGACTATGACGACGAGCCGACGGTCATCTTCCGTCAAGGCCAGGTTCCTTCCGGCTTCGACTGAGACCATCTTGACCGTCGCAGCGGCTACATGAGCCAGGGTGCCGAAATGAATGAACGACTCGAAACGTTGAAAAAAGCCCGTGAGCGCATGATCGAAGACAGGGACGCGCATGCAAAGGTACTGGCCGCTCCCTTTGACCGGGAGAAGGCCGAGCGCGCACGCAACAAGTTCATCGAGATTCAGACGCTGGTCGATGCCCTGGATCGCGCCATAGCGGGCGAGGATGCCATCTCACCAAAAGACTGAGCGCGGGAATTAGGCGACTGACGCTTTGCTCGCCCGCCCTCCAACAAGGGGAGAGATGCGGGACCTTGGGAGCGCTGCCTCAAAACACCAGCGCCTTGGCCTGCTTGACCTGCGGCAGCGCCTGCACCTTGGCGATCACCTCCGGCGACACCGCGCCGTCGATCTCGACCAGCGCGATGGCGTCGCCGCCCTGCTTGACCCGGCCGAGATGGAAGGTCGCGATATTGATCTTGGCGTCGCCCAAAAGGCCGGCGAAGCTGCCGATGAAGCCCGGCTTGTCCTCGTTGGTCACGTAGATCATCGACTTGCCGAACTCGGCGTCGACCCGGATGCCCTTGATGTCGACCAGCCGCGGCTTGCCGTCGGCATAGACGGTGCCGGACACCGAGCGTTCCTGCCGCTCGGTGGTGACGGTCACCGTGATCAGGCTTTCATAGTCGCTTTGCGCGGCGCGCACGACCTCGTCCACGATCATGCCGCGCTCCTTGGCGACGACCGGCGCGGAGACGACATTGACGTCGCCGAGCATCGGCCGCAGCAGGCCCGACAGCACCGCCGAGGTCAGCGCCTTGATCTTCATCTCGGCGACGTGGCCCTCATAGGTGATCTGCACCTTGAGGATGCCGGTCTCGGTGAGCTGGCCGGCGAACGAGCCGAGCTTCTCGCCGAGCTCGATGAACGGGCGCAGCTTCGGCGCCTCTTCGGCGGTGATCGAGGGGAAGTTGACGGCATTGGAGATCGCGCCCGAGAGCAGATAGTCCGACATCTGCTCGGCGACCTGCAGCGCCACGTTCTCCTGCGCTTCGGTGGTGGCCGCGCCGAGATGCGGGGTGCAGATCACGTTGGGATGGCCGAACAGCACGTTCGAGGTCGCCGGCTCCTCGGTGAAGACGTCGAAGGCCGCGCCCGCGACATGCTTGGAATTGAGCGCATCGACCAGCGCCTGCTCGTCGACCAGGCCGCCGCGGGCGCAATTGATGATGCGCACGCCCTTCTTCATTTTGGCGATCGCCGCGGCATCGATGATGTTCTTGGTCTTCTCCGTCAGCGGCGTGTGCAGGGTGATGAAGTCGGCGCGCTTGAGCAGATCGTCGAGATCGACCTTCTCCACGCCGATGTCCTTGGCGCGCTCCGGCGACAGGAACGGATCGAACGCGATCACGCGCATGCGCAGGCCGAGCGCGCGGTCGGCGACGATCGAGCCGATATTGCCGCAGCCGACGACGCCCAGCACCTTGCCGGTGATCTCGACGCCCATGAAGCGGTTCTTCTCCCACTTGCCGGCCTGGGTCGAGGCGTCGGCCTGCGGGATTTCGCGCGCCAGCGCCAGCATCAGGGTGATGGCGTGCTCGGCGGTCGTGATCGAATTGCCGAACGGCGTGTTCATCACGATGATGCCCTTGGCGGTCGCGGCGGGAATCTCGACATTGTCGACGCCGATGCCGGCGCGGCCGATCACCCTCAGCTTCGTGGCCTTCTCGATGATCTTGGCGGTCGCCTTGGTCGCCGAGCGGATCGCGAGCCCGTCGTAATTGCCGATGATCTCGGCGAGCTTGTCCTTGTCCTTGCCGAGATTGGGCTGGAAGTCGACATCGACGCCGCGATCCCTGAAGATCTGCACGGCGGCGGGAGACAACGCGTCGGAAATGAGAACTTTGGGTTTGGACATGATGGTGACCTGAAGACCTAATTGAGGATGCCGCCCTTGACGGAGACGACGGGAATGCCTGTGCGCAGGTTGATCGATATCGCGCTGTGATCGAGCGGCATCGCATCCAGCTCGCGATCGAGCAGTTGACCTCCGGCGAGCGCACGGCCGATCGCGGCCTGCACGTCCTGCCAGCTGCCCAAATTGTCGACGCCGAGCATCCAGCCGTGCTCGCTCTGGCCCGCGCGCATCGCCTGCATCAGCCAGGCGCCGCGCACCGATTTGAGCGCGCCGAGTTCGCGCCCCAACGCCGCGATCAGCTTGGTCGGGACCTTCTCCGGATGCGACAGCAGCACCTGGTCCTGCTTCTGGATCACTTCCGTCGCCGGGCCGTCGTCGAAATGGCCGGACAGCAGCCGCTTCACCTCGTCGGAGGTGAACTCCTTGCCGTAGTCCGATGCCGGATTGAGCACGAACAGCGCGTCGACGTAACGAGCGAACAGTTCGCGGGTCTTGTCGGGCACGACGATGTACTCGCCCTTGAACCAGGTGCGCGCCCGCGTTGGTGAAGAGAAGAACGGCAGCAGCTTGACCGCGCCGCGCGATGCGCTCGGCAGGTTCAGCTTGGTGCCTTCAGGAACCTTGACGCTGCCGTCGGCTGCTGCTCGACCGGTCCGTCCGGCACCAGCACCAGGAAGATTTGCGCATCCATCAGCGCGCGGGTGAAGGCCGCCCGCGCCGACGGCTCGGAGGCGGCGCGCACCAAGAGGCGCTCGATTTCGTTCTCAGGTTCAAACATGGGATCGCCTCGGATTGGTCGGTCGCGCGGAAAAAGTCCGCGCGGCCTTAAAACTCACGCTGCCTTCGGCAACGCAGCCTTGGTCTCGGCGAAGGCCCAGTCGATCCACTGCGTCAGCAGCTCGACGTCCCTTGCTTCCACGGTCGCGCCGCACCAGATGCGCAAGCCCGCCGGCGCATCGCGATAATGCGCGAAGTCGAAGCCGGCATTCTCCTTCTCGACCAGCGCCACCAGCTTCTTGGCGAAGTCGGACTGCGCGTCGGCCGAGAGCGAGGTGATGGCGGGATCGATGACCTTCAGGCACACCGAGGTGTTGGAGCGCGTCGCGGGATCCTTGGCGAGGAAATCGATCCAGGGCGTGCGCGCCTTCCAGTCGGCCAGCACCTTGGTGTTGGCGTCGGCACGCGCCATCAGCGCGGTCAGACCGCCGATCGACTTGCCCCAGTTCAACGCGTCCAGATAATCCTCGACGCAGAGCATCGACGGCGTGTTGATGGTCTCGCCCTCGAAGATGCCGGCATTGAGCTTGCCGCCCTTGGTCATGCGGAAAATCTTCGGCAGCGGCCAGGCCGGCTTGTAGGTCTCGAGCCGCTCGACCGCGCGCGGCGACAGCACCAGCATGCCATGCGCGGCCTCGCCGCCCAGCGCCTTCTGCCAGGAGAAAGTGACCACATCGAGCTTGCCCCAATCGAGCGGCTGCGCGAACGCCGCCGAGGTCGCGTCGCAAATGGTCAGGCCCTTGCGGTCGGCCTTGATCCAGTCGGCATTGGGCACGCGCACGCCGGAGGTGGTGCCGTTCCAGGTGAAGATGATGTCGGTGTCGCAATCGACCTTGGCGAGATCGGGCAGATCGCCGTAGCCGGCGTGAAGCTGGGTGACGTCCTTCAGCTTCAATTCCTTGATGATGTCGCTGACCCAGCCCTCGCCGAAGGATTCCCAGGCGATGGTGGTGACCGGGCGCGCGCCGAGCAGCGACCACAGCGCCATCTCGACCGCGCCGGTGTCGGACGCCGGCACGATGCCGATCTTGTAGTTGGCGGGCACTTCCAGCACCTCGCGCGTCAGCTCGATCGCCTGCTTCAGCTTGGCCTTGCCGAGCTTGGCGCGATGCGAGCGTCCGAGCGCTGCGTCCTTGAGATTTTGGGGATTCCAGCCGGGGCGCTTGGCACAGGGGCCGGACGAAAAATGCGGCACGGTCGGCCGCTGAGCGGGCTTCTGCAGTCATGATCTACCCTTCCAGATAGCAAGCCTCCCGTTGGGGGGAGGTGTCCCGCCGCTGCCAATATGGGAATCGGCTGTTTCCGTCAAGGAACTTCGCGCGCCTCACAGGCCGTTGAACGCAGGCGAGCAGGTTCTTTCGCAATTCGATCGCGCGCGAGGAATAAACTTGCGCGCAGCTTACTCCGGTGAGGCGCCGACCGGCGAGCCGCCGGGTGGGCGGTGGAGATAGGTGATCGACGCATAGGCGCCGATCCAGGAGCCGATCGCGGCAAAGCCGACATAGACCCAGTTGTCGGTGTAGCTGATCACCGCGAACGAGGAGAGCAGATACCAGATGCTGCTCCAGGTCGCCGCCGGCACGCGTTTGCGCGCCACCACCGCCGACGTGAACATGACATAGACGGCATCGGTCGCAGCGGTCGCGAGCACCACGGCGATCGCGGTCAATGGATTGATGGCGGACATCGTTTGCGTCTCCCTGTCCCGGAAGTTCCCTTCATAACATGTGTTGGAACAGCGCGTCGCCGCGAGAGAGTTTGCCGGCCGCGGGAACGCCTGCCCGCGGCATTCGTTCGTGTCGATACGAAACCGCTCCGTCGGGAACAACGGCGGTGGCAGCTCAAGCACAGAGAAGGAGCAGCCGATGAGATTGAACGACATGCAAGTGAAGCAGACGCTGAGCCAGATCGATGCGCAGGTTCTGCCCGACAGTCATCCGGTGGCCGCGCAATTGAGCGACATGTTCGGAGACCACACCTTCTTCCTCGACCAGAGCGGTCTCAAGGTGCTCGAGCCGACCGATACGGCCACCGCGGTCGCGACGGAAATCCCGGCCGGCGAAGTCGTGAGCCTTGCGGATTGGTCGGATGCGACGCTGACCAGCCTGATGCCGCACGCGCCCGAGACGACCGGCACGATCATCCAGTTCAGCCAGGTCAGACACTAGCGCTTGAGTCAAACCGGATCGTCATGCCGACATGGCTGCGGGCAAATCCCAGCCGCTCGTAGAAGCGCTGCGCGTCGACGCGGGTGTGGTGGGTCAGTAGCTCGACCAGCTTGCAGCCGTTGTTGCGCGCCTCAGTGACCGCCCATTGCACGAGCAACTCGCCGATGCCGCGGCTGCGGCAGTCGGATGCCACGCGCACGTCCTCGATCAGGCCGCGCGAGCCGCCCTGCGAGCTCAGGCCCGGCAGCATGCAGAGCTGGAGACAGCCGACGACGCGGCCGCCCTGCTCGGCCACGACAAGCCTGAACAGCGGATCGCGGTCGACCCGCGCGAAGGCGTCATAATAGGACGCCGGCAGCGGATCCTCGAGCCGCTCGCGCGCGCGGCCGAGATGATCGTCGGCCAGCATCGCAACGATCGCGGGCACGTCGTCGCGGCGGGTGCGGCGAATGGTGATGGAAGGCGTCGCTGTCACGGCATGTCCTCATCAATGCGCCGGCGGCAGCCCAAGCTGCGTCTCACCGTCCTTGATCCAGCGCCGGATCGACGGGTAACGCGCCAGATCGAAGCCGCCTTCATGCGCGACCCGTGTATAGGCGAGCAAGGCGACGTCGGCGAGCGAGAAGGCGTCGCCGACCAGAAAGCGCGTGCCGGCAAGATGCTGCTCCATGCGCTCGAGCGCGGCATAGCCGCGTTGCACCTTGTCGGGGTCGAGCTCGGACGCAGGCTTGCCGAGATAGACCATCTGGAAGCGGCACACCGCGATATAGGGCTCGTGGCTGTACTGCTCCCAGAACAGCCACTCGTCCATTTTCGCCGCGGCAAAGGCGATCCGCGGGATCAGCGCGCTGCCGCGCGCCAGATAGCGGATGATGGCATTGGATTGCGCCAGCGTGCGGCCGTCGTCGAGCTCGACCACCGGCACCTGGCCCGCGCTGTTGAGCGCCAGGAATTGCGGCGTGCGCGTCTCGCGCTTCATCGTGTCGACCGCGATCCAGCGATAGGGCAGCGCGAGGCGGTCGCAGACCCATTTCACCTTCAGGCAGTTGCCGGAATTGCTGTCGCCGTAGATCTTCATGGCGACAGAGCAGCAGGCGCGACCGCGCCTGTCAACGGGACCGCGCCGTCTCTCAGGCTACGTCAGAACTTGTAGCCGAGGCCGAGGTGGATGGTATTGACGGCGGTGTCGACCGGGGCCGCAAAGCGCGCATACTGCCATTCGGCGCGCAGGAACAGGCACGACATCAGCATCATGTCGACGCCGAGACCGCCGGCATAGCCATAGATGAAATGGCTGTTCTTGGCATCGGTGGCGGAAAGATCGAACGGGACATCCTGGAAGCCGGGCGCCGCGTTCGGATTGACCTGATCGCCGAAGATATGCGCGGTGCGGATGATGTCGGCCTGGCCCATCGCAAAGCCGCCGAACATATAGGGCAGGAACGCCCCAATGGCGTAACCGGCGCGCGCCCGTGCCGTGGCCATGTCGGAGATCTTCATGCTGGCGGTCGCCTGGTAAGTCACGCTGTCGGTGTAGCCGCCGCCGGCGTCGAAGAATCGCGACATGCTGTCGGTCGGCGTGCCGCCGAACGAGCCGTGCATATAATTGAACTCGACACCGAGGACGACGTCGCTCCACTGGCTGTTGTAGCCGGCGAAGGCGCCCCAGCCGTTGCCGTGAACGGACGTCTTGCCGAGCAGCGGCCATTCGGCTGTGCCGCCGAAAGCCTCGATCGCCGTGCCGGACAAGCAGCTTCTGCGCGACGGATCTGCGTCGCGCCGGTGAAATTCATGTCCGAGGTGCCGAAAGCGCCCTGGCCACCGGCATAGAAGCCCTGCCAGTTGACGCGGGTCGATGAAAGGCCCACGGGCCCGCGCAGGATCGGGAGATCGGACAGGTCGGCCGCGCGCGAGCCCGACATCGCCGTCACGCACATCGCCGCCGCCAGCAAGAACCTACGCATCGCAACGCTCCAAATGGGACTCCAAACGCGTCACGATCATCGCTCGTTAACCTTAACCAATCGTTGTCGCGGGGCGTCGCCGCAAAGCGCAAAACAAAACGGCGCGGTGTTAACCGCGCCGTTTCAAAGCTTAACAAGCGAAGAGCTCGATCAGCCCTTGCGAATCAGCGGCATGGGCATCGGCTGCGGCGCATCGAAGTTCCAGCGAACGCCGAGCTTCAGGTCGTTCGAGGTGATGTCCTTCATGGTCCAGGGGTACTGCGCAGTCGCGGTGCCGGCGAAGTTGGAGTTGGCACCGGTGACGGCATCGCCGAGGTTCATGTAGCTGTAGGCCAGTTCGACCGTGACGTTCGGCGTGACCTTGTAGGCGAGACCGGCGTGGAGCGCCCAGGCGAAATTCCACTTGCCGTTGTCGGCGGCGTACACGACGCTGGCCGGACGGGCCACGCCGAAGGTGCTGCCTACGCCGTCATCGCGGAAGCCCGAGATCTGGTTGTAGGACGTGCCGATGCCGGCGCCGATGAACGGCGTCACGCACCACCAGGTGCCGAGATCGACATAGCCGTTGGCCATGAACACCAGCTCGGACTTGGAGGCGCTGTAATTGTCGGCCAGCGCCGAACCGGCGAACGCGGTGGTGTACTGCGAGCCGTGGAAGTTGGACCGGCCGCGCCACTGCGCGGTCACGTCGCCGCGGAACCAGTTGTTGAGCTGGTAACCGACGCCGACATCCCACAGCATCGAGGCGTCGAAGCCCATGCCGACCGAGGTGAACAGCGCGGCGTTCGGATCGGGATTGTTGAGCGACTTCATGCGCTGGTTGGTCATGCCGATGTCGCCGCGCAGATACCAGCCGCCGAAATCAGCCGGCGGAGGCGGCGCGTACATCGGGGGCGCTGCGATCGGGAGGTCGGCGGCAAACGCCGCCGTCGACAGGGTCACCGCTCCGGCGGCAATCAGAAACTTAACGCTACGCATTTTCATCGTCCTCTTGGCCGGTGAGGCGACCGAAAAGCCTCACATCGAAAAATCCACGTGCGGACGATGCCAGCAAAACCTTAAGCAGCACTTAACCCTAATTTTTAAGGTTGATATTTTCTCACCAGGAAAAACACGAGGGCGCGCAATGTGGCGCGCTCGCCGCAATCCCTAACGATGTGTTGACGGATCGGCGAATAGCGAATGGCGAGTAGCGAATAGAGGAAGGGCCTCGTACCGCCCTACTCGCTATTCGCTACTCCCTACTCGCTTTCATGTTCGGCAGAAACGCCGCGAGCAATCCGATCGCCGGCAGGAAGGCGCAGACCTGATAGACGAACGACGATGCTGGTGATGTCGGCGAGCTTGCCGAGCGCCGCAGCGCCAAGGCCGCCGATGCCGAAGGCGACGCCGAAGAACATGCCGGAGATCATGCCGAAGCGATGCGGCACCAGCTCCTGCGCGAACACGATGATCGAGGACGTGGTCGAGGACAGCACGAGACCGATGCAGATCGTCAGCACCGCGCCGACATGCAGGCCGACATAGGGCAGCGCCAGCGTGAACGGCAGCGCGCCGAGCACCGAAATCCAGATCACGATCTTGCGGCCGAAGCGGTCGCCGAGCGGACCGCCGAGGAAGGCGCCGACCGCATTCGCGGCGAGGAAGATGAAGAGATAGAGCTGCGCGGTCTGGGTCGAGACGTGGAATTTGTCGATCAGATAGAAGATGTAATAGCTCGACAGGCTCGAGATGTAGAGCTGCTTGGAGAACAACAGCGCCACCAGCACCGCAAGCGCGATCACGACGCGGCGCGAGCTCGGCGCATCCGGATGCGCCGCGACGGCCGCGGCCTTCTTCGCCGCGATCTGCGGCCGGTACCACAGCCCGATGCGCCACAGGATGATGATCGCGACGAACGCGATCGAGGAGAACCAGGCGATCGAGGGCTGGCCGAACGGCACCACGATCAGCGCCGCCAGCACCGGTCCCATCGAGGTGCCGAAGCTGCCGCCGAGCTGGAACACCGATTGCGCGAAGCCGTAGCGCCCGCCGGAGGCGAGCCGCGCGATCCGCGCCGACTCCGGATGAAACACCGCCGAGCCAAGTCCGACCAGCGCCGCCGCGATCAGGATCGCCGGATAGCTGGCGGCGATGCTGAGCAGCAGCAGGCCGACGAAGGTCGAGCCCATGCCGATCGCGAGCGAGAACGGCTGCGCCTTCTTGTCGGTGATATGACCGACCACCGGCTGCAGCAGCGAGGCGGTGAACTGGAAGGCCAGCGTGATCATGCCGATCTGCGCGAAGTTCAGCGCATAGGTGTCCTTCAGGATCGGATAGACCGAGGCGATCAACGACTGCATGGTGTCGTTGAGGAAGTGCGAGAAGCTGATGCCGGCGAGCACGATGTAGGCGGGCCCGGCCGCCGCCGTCGCCTCAGGCCTGGCGCTGACGTCTTCAACGAGGACCGGTTCGGTCAACATTTCTTCGGAGACGACGACAGACTTGTTCAATTGCAATTCCCAGGGAGATTCGACAGGACACGCTGTTCCTACGACAGCGGCCCCCTGCCCGCTACCGCCATTAGCTTATAGCTGCGATGCAAGGAGTGCGCATGACGGTCTCACCTCCGCCGGGAGAGGTGTCAGAGAAAGTGGCTCGTCGAAGCGATCGCGTCAGGCCGCGGCCTGGCCGAGCGCGGCGACGATGTTGTCGACGACATCCTCGACCAGGATGCGGTCGTCGCCCTCGCCCATCACGCGGATCACCGGCTCGGTGCCGGAGGAGCGCACCAGCAGGCGGCCGTGGCCGTTGAGCCGCTTCTCGCCGGCGTCGATCGCCGACTTCACGTCGGCGTCGTCGAGCGGCTTGCCGCTGCGGTAGCGCACGTTCTTGAGGATTTGCGGCAAGGGATCGAAACGATGGCAGACTTCCGACACCGGGCGGCGCAGCTTCTGCACCACCGCCAGCACCTGCAGCGCGGCGACGAAGCCGTCGCCTGTCGTGGCGTAGTCGGAGAGGATGATGTGACCCGACGGCTCGCCGCCGAGATTGTAGCCGCCGCTCAGCATCTTCTCGAGCACGTAGCGGTCGCCGACCGGCGTGCGCAGCGTCTCGAGGCCGATGCCTTGCAGGAAGCGCTCGAGGCCGAGATTGGACATCACGGTGGCGACGATGCCGGGCTTGGAAAGCCGGCCGTCTTCCTTCCAGCTCTGCGCGATCACCGCGAGCAACTGGTCGCCGTCGACGATATGGCCGCGCTCGTCGACCAGGATGACGCGGTCGGCGTCGCCGTCGAGCGCAATGCCGATGTCGGCGCGCATCTCACGCACCTTGCGGCACAGCGCTTCCGGCGCGGTCGAGCCGCATTCCTTGTTGATGTTGAAGCCGTCGGGGTCGACGCCGATCGAGATCACGTCGGCGCCGAGCTCCCACAGCGCTTCCGGCACCACCTTGTAGGCCGCGCCATTGGCGCAATCGACCACGACGCGCAGGCCATCGAGCGAGAGATCGCGCGGCAGCGTGCGCTTGGCGAATTCGATGTAGCGGTCGTGCACGCCGTCGATGCGGCGGGCGCGGCCGAGGCTCGCGCTTTGCGCCAGCCGCCGGTCGAGCGATTCGTCGAGCAGCTGCTCGATCTGCTTCTCGACGTCGTCGGAGAGCTTGAAGCCCTGCGGGCCGAACAGCTTGATGCCGTTGTCCTCGAACAGATTGTGCGAGGCCGAGATCATCACGCCGAGATCGGCGCGCATCGATTTGGTCAGCATCGCGACCGCCGGCGTCGGCATCGGGCCGACCAGCAGCACGTCCATGCCGACCGAGGTGAAGCCCGCCACCATCGCATATTCGATCATGTAGCCGGACAGCCGCGTGTCCTTGCCGATCACGACGCGATGACGATGCTCGCCGCGCTGAAACACCAGGCCGGCGGCCTGTCCGACCTTGAGCGCGAGCTCAGGCGTGATCAGACCATTGGCACGGCCACGGATTCCATCCGTACCGAAATAATTGCGGCTCATATGACCCCCAGCACCAACCCGGGCCCCCTGTTTGCAGCGCGAACAGCGCGCACCGCGCCTCCCCAGCGCGTCCGAGGTTTATAATGCCTCCCGGACTAAAATGGCTTCAAAAAATATGATGAACGATTACCGGGGAACCGCGCCGATACGCGCCGGTAACTCGTTGTTAACGCTTGAATTACCGGCAGTAGCGGCGCGCGCTAGTGCTTGCGGCGGACGTGGTGGTCGCCCTTGCTCGGCGCGGGCTGGGTCACGTTGACGGGGTCGGAGGCCGGGAAGGTCTCCTCCAGCCCTTCCTCGAGGGCATCGTCGAGCTCGCGCTTTTCGGCTGCCTTCGGCATTCTCGGGCGTCTTGCGGGGTCCGCTCATGCATGCCTCCGGGCTGTTTCCGCGGGCGATTTGGCCGCGCGCTCAACCGTGCTAGATGACGATCAAAGGTTGCCAAAACAAGAAGGGGCGGAAACGTTCATGAAGCACGTCACCTGCATCGAGGACCTGCGGCTGCTGCACAAGCAGCGGGTGCCGAAGGCGTTCTTCGACTATGCCGACCGCGGCTCCTATACCGAGGACACGCTGCGCGCCAACAGCGAGAAGCTGCAGGAGATCAAGTTCCGCCAGCGCATCCTGGTCGATGTCTCAAAGCGCGACCTGTCGACCACGATCCTCGGCGAGCCCGCCGCGATGCCGCTGATCCTCGCGCCGGTCGGCCTGCTCGGCATGCAGCATGGCGACGGCGAGATCCACGCCTGCCGCGCGGCGCAGGCGGCCGGCATTCCCTTCACGCAAAGCACGATGTCGATCTGCTCGATCGAGGATATCGCAGCCGCCGTCGACAAGCCGTTCTGGTTCCAGCTCTACGTCATGAAGGACCGCGGCTTCATCAAGGCGCTGATCGAGCGCGCGATCGCGGCGAAATGCTCGGCGCTGGTGCTGACCGTCGACCTGCAGGTGATCGGCCAGCGCCACCAGGACATCAAGAACGGCATGACGGTGCCGCCGGAATGGTCGCTGTCGAAGCTGGTCGATTTCGCCACCAAGCCGGCCTGGGTCTCCGGCGTGCTGCGCGGCAAGCGCCGCACCTTCGGCAATCTCGCCGGCCATCTGAAGATCAGCGACGACATCACGTCACTGTCGACCTGGATCAATTCGCAGTTCGACACCTCGCTGAACTGGAAGGACGTCGACTGGATCCGCTCGATCTGGCCGGGCAAGCTGATCCTCAAGGGCATTCTCGACAGCGAGGACGCCGAGATCGCGGCCAAGAGCGGCGCGCAGGCGCATCGTCGTCTCCAACCATGGCGGCCGTCAGCTCGACGGCGCGCCGTCGTCGATCGAGGTGCTGCCGGAGATCGCGGATGCCGTCGGCTCGCAGCTCGAGATCATGTTCGACGGCGGCATCCGCACCGGCATGGACGTGATGCGCGCGCTGGCGCTCGGCGCCAAATCCTGCATGATCGGCCGCGCCTATGCCTACGGCCTCGGCGCCGGCGGGCGAGGCCGGCGTCGCGAAGGCGATCGACCTGCTGGCGAAGGAGCTCACCACCACGATGGGCCTGTGCGGCGTCAACACCATCGCCGAGATCGACGATCACGTGCTGGCGGTGTGAGACGACTTCGTGCAGTTGCGAGCGAACGCGAAGCAATCCATCTATCCGCTTGTGGCGCGGATGGATTGCGTTCGTGCGCTATCGCTCCTCGCAATGACGAAATATGCGGCTCGAGATCCCGGGTTCGCGCGTCGCGCGCCCCGGGATGACGCTGCCGCCTGAGCGGAAACATCACATCGGCGGCGTGATCCCGTCGCGGCCGACATTGACGCGGTTGGCTTCCAGCGTGCCGTCGTCCTTCTTGGCCGCGCCGAAGATGATCAGCTTGGCGCCCGGCTTCACTTCCGACTTGTCGCTGGCGACGAAGGTGACGATCGGCGGCGTCCGGCGGCACCACCACCTTCTTCTCGCCGTCCTTGTACTTGACCAGGATGTTCTGGCCGTCGGTGCCCTTCACGGTCTCGGCGACGGTGGCGTTGGTCATGGTCGAGTTGGCGCGCGCATCCCAGGGCCGAAAACCTTCGGCCGCGCCGCGCTGGTTCTCCGGGAAGATGTGCACGGCGAACGCCTTCTGGGTGCCGTCGGGCTGCGGCATCGCGGAGACGCCGATATAGGACCCTTCCTTGATCTGCGACAGCTCGGTCTTGACCACGGCGAACACGGCGACGTTGTCGGTCATCTTGACCTTCACGTCGGTGCCCTCGCGGGTCTTGATGCTCAAGCGTCGGACCATCGACCGCCTCGATGGTGCCGCGGATGCGCACCGGCGGCGCCTGCTGCGCCCAGGCGACGTTGTCAGGACGGAAACGGCCGCCAGCGCGGCGGTCATCCAGGACGTCAGTTTCGGCATGGCTCTCCCCCTCAGGTTTTTTGCGATCAACCTTCCGCAACCCCGGGCGAGCGAGGGGTATTCCGTCGACGCGCCGTGATCACATCGGCGGCGTCAGCCCGTCGCGGCCGACGCTGACGCGGTTGGTCTCGAACGAGCCGTCCGGCAGCTGCTTCATGAAGGCGATCACCTTGGCGCCGGCCTTGAGGTCGGACTTGTCGGCGGGGACATAGGTCACGACCGGCGTCTCCGGCGTCACCAGCACCTTCTTCTCGCCGTCCTTGTACTTGACCAGCAGGGTGTGGCCGTCATTGCCGACCACGCTTTCGGACACGGTGGCATTGGTCATGGTCGAGTTGGGCTTGAGATCGTAGGGCCGCGAGCCCTCCCCGGTGCCGCGCATGTTCTCCGGAAACACATGCACCTCGACCGCGGTCGGCATGCCGTCCGGTCCCGGCACCGTGGTGGTGCCGATGAACGAGCCGACCTTGATGTCGGACAGTGAAATCTTGGTGATGCCGACGATCCGGATGTCGCCGGTCATGTGCAGCTTGACGTCCTCGCCGCTGCGCGACTTCACCGTCAGCATATCGCCGTCGACGGCTTCGATGGTGCCGCGAACCCGCGTCGGGGCCGGCGCCTTCTGCGCGATGGCGAAGGCGGTGGAGCCTGCGACCATGGCAAGGGCGATCAGCGGACGGATGTAGGAACGATGCATGGGAATCTCCGAAAGGCGGGCGTGATGTAGCACCAGACCCCAGCGCTTCGACGATATTCCGTCTCAAATGCGCGCGAGGCGCAGGAACAATCCGCTCATGTCGCCGTGAGATCGGCTTCGACCAGCGCACGAAGCTCGCGGCGTCACCTGCGGGCGCTGGCCGAACCACAATTCGAAGCCGCGCACGGCCTGATGCAGCAGCATGCCGAGCCCGTCGGCGGTCTTCAGACCTCGCGCGCCTGCGCCGCCTTCAGCAGCGGCGTCTCCAGCGGCACATAGACGAGATCGGCGACGACGGCGCCTGCCGGCAGCTTGCCGACATCGATGCTCGAGCGCGGGCTGGCCGTGCATGCCAAGCGAGGTGGTGTTGACCAGGAGCCCCGCGCGCGGCAGCAGCTCCGCGACCTGCTCCCAGGCCGCGACGTGGATCTTGTCGCCGAACTGCTTCGCCAGCGCTTCGGCGCGCTCGCGGGTGCGGTTGACGAGATGCACGCGCTTGATGCCGCGATCGAGCAGCCCGAACAGCACCGCGCGCGACGCGCCGCCGGCGCCGAGCACCAGCGCCTCCTCGATCTTGTCCCAGCCGGGCGCGGAGGCGTCGAGATTGTCGATAAAGCCTTCGACGTCGGTGTTGGTCGAGCACAGCTCGCCGTCCTTGAACCACAGCGTGTTGGCGGCGCCGACCGCTTGCGCCCGCGCGTCCGGCTTCGACAGCGCCAGCGCGCGCTCCTTGTGCGGAATGGTGACATTGGCGCCGACGAAGCCGTGCGGCGACAGCCGCAGCACGAAATCGCGGAAGTCGTCCGGCGGCACCGCCTCGATGACGTAGCCGCCCTCGATGCCGAGCGTGCGCAGCCAGTAGTGATGGATCAGCGGCGAGCGCGAATGCGCGGCCGGCCATCCGATCAGGCATGCGGCGCGGGGTGCAGCTTCGGTCATCGCCTGTCACTTCAGGCAAGGCGCGATGGCTGTCAATGCCGATGACGCGCTTCGGTGCCGCTAGCGGCGCTCGCCGTCGCGGCAACGAGCGCGCTCAAGGCGAGCGCGACGGCCGCGGCAAACCAGATCGCGGCGAGATTGATCCAGTGATAGGCCAGCGCGCCGAGCACGCGAGCCCGCGACCAGCGCCGCCCACAGCAGCAGGTTCGGCACCCAGCCGAAGCGCGCGCCGCCGGTCAGCGCGGCCGCGATCAGCTGCCCGACCTTGACCAGCGCGCCCGTGACATAGGTGAGCCCGAGACCGCCGCCGCCCTCGATCTGGAACACGGCGTTCTCCAGTCCCATCGCCAGCACGATGGCGGCGATGGCGAGGCGATCGAGGCCGAACGCGTAGAGCAGCGCGGCGGCGGCGAGCAGCAACGCTTCGGCCAGCAGCAGGCGGCTCTGCGAATGCTGCCCGCGCCCGAGCACGATCAGGCTGCCGCAGGCGGCGCCCAGCACGAACAGCGCGATCAGGCTCAGCGCCTCGCCGGCCGCGGACCAGTTGCCCGCGGCGAGGCTGACGCCCATCCGCGTCGAGTTGCCGCTCATGAAGGAGACGAACAGGCCGCCGAGATGCAGGAAGCCGATGCCGTCGACATAGCCGGCGAGCGCGCTGAGCGCGCAGGCGAGCAGCAGGTTGCGGCGTTGATCGCAGCATGGCGCCACTGTCGGCGATTTCCTGAACTTTGAAAAGCGCGTGGCTCAGCTCTGCGGCGGCGTGCGCGGGATCGGCAGCTTGCCGGCGCTGCTCCTTGATGTCGGCGATTGCGCGCGCGATGGTCTCGCGATAGCGGGCGCGCGGCGGCGACACGCCATGGGTCAGCAGCGCGCGGCGCACGGTCGGCGACGCGCCGGTGATGAACAGCCGGATGCCCTGGCGCTGCGGCCTTGGCGGCGACACGGCTCATCGCATTGGCCGCGGTGGAATCCAGAAACGGCACCGCGGCGAAATCGACCACGAAGGCCTTGCGCCTGTCGGCGATGCTGTCGAGCACGCGCCGATCGCCGAGGCCGCGCCGAAGAAGAACGCGCCGGTGATGCGATAGACCAGCACGTCGGGATCGACGGCGAGTCTCGGGATCGTAGGGCGTGCGGCCGTTGTCGTTGTCGGCCTGGTCGGCGGCGACCAGCGGCGTGCCGTCCTCGATGCCGGTCATCTCCGCCATGCGGTTGATGAACAGCACCGCGCCGAGCGCGAAGCCGACCAGGATGCCTTCGGTGAGATCGCGGAAGATCGTCAGCAGGAAGGTCGCGAGCAGCACGATGGCGTCGCCGCGCGAGGAGCGGAGCAGCAGCGCGAACTCGTGCTTCTCCGCCATGTTCCAGGCGACCGTCGACCAGCACCGCGGCCAGCGCGGCGAGCGGAATGTAGCTCGCCAGCGGTGCTGCGATCAGCATGAACAGCAGCAGGAACACCGAATGCAGCATGCCGGAGACCGGACCGCGCGCGCCGGCGCGGACATTGGTCGCGGTGCGCGCGATGGTGCCGGTGACGCAGATGCCGCCGAACAGCGCCGAGCCGATATTGGCAAAGCCCTGCGCCACCAGCTCGCAATTGGAGCGATGCCGGCGGCCGGTCATGCCGTCGGCGACCACCGCCGACAGCAGCGACTCGATGGCGCCGAGCAGCGCGAAGGCGATCGCGTCGGGCAGCACGGCCTGCGCCTTCTCCAGCGAGAACGGCGGCAGCGCCGGCAGCGGCAATTCCCGCGGAATGCCGCCGAAGCGGGTGCCGATGGTCTCGACCGGCAGCGCGAAGCGCCCAGGCGGCGAGCGCCGCGACGAGCGACCGCGATCAGGATGCCGGGCCAGTTCGGCCGCAGCCGCCTGAGCACGACGATGAGCGCGATGCTGACGGCGGCGACCGCGACCGCCGAAGAATTGGCGGTGGGCAGCCCGCGCGCGAGCGCGGCCAGCTTCGGGATCAGTTCGCCCGGCTCCTTGCGCCGCCAGCGTGATGCCGAACAGATCCTTGAACTGGCTGGCGAAGATGATGACGGCGATGCCGGCGGTGAAGCCGACCGTCACCGGATAGGGAATGAACTTGATGTAGGTGCCGAGCCGCAAGAAGCCCGCGGCGATCAGGATGACGCCGGCCATCAGCGTCGCGAGGATCACGCCATCGACGCCGTGGCGTTCGGCGGTCAGCGCCACCAGCACGATGAAGGCGCCGGCCGGTCCGCCGATCTGAAACCGGCTGCCGCCGAGCAGCGACACGATGAAGCCGCCGATCACGGCGGTGTAGAGTCCGCGATCCGGCGTCACGCCGGAGGCGATGGCGATCGCCATCGACAGCGGCAGCGCGACGATCGCCACCGTCAGGCCGGACGATCACGTCGGCGCGAAAATCGGCGAGGCCGTAGCCTTCGCGCAGCACCGTGAGCAGTTTCGGCGAGATACAGCTCGGCAAAGGTCGGCGGCCGCAGCGGATGCGGACTGCCGGCGCGCTCGCTCGCGATGCTCATGCCCGCACCATGCTCCGTCGCATCGTGCGGATCGTCGTCGCGACGATGCTCTATCCGCTCACGCGGCGCGGCGGTCCCGGCTGCTTCAGCCGCACGCCGCGTCCGCCATCGTCGCTGCGCGCATGCTCGCCGATCAGTTCGACGCCGGCGCGATTGAACGCGTCGACCACCTTGATCAGCGTTTCCACCACGCCGCGGACGGTGCCGGTCGCAGGCTTCCATCCGCTGGATGGTCGGCAGCGAAACGCCGGCCAGTTCAGCCAGGGTTTTCTGGTCGATCCCGAGCAGCGCCCGGCGCCGCCCGCATCTGAAACGAGGTGATCACGCAGCTTCAGCCTCAGAGCATGATAAGATGATGTTTTTATCATATACAATGATGTAAAATACATCATTCAAGCCGAAGCGCAAGGCCGCAAACGCAAGCGAGGCACCGTGCCGTTCCGCACGATGCCTCGCCAAACCGGCTCTGCCGGCCTCGTTGCTACGCCGCGTCGCGATGCGCGGCGATGATCTGGTCGGCGGTGCGTCCCGTCACTTCGGCCATGTGGTCGAACTGACGCGTGAAGCTGCCGGCGCCGGCGGTGGCCGAGCGCAGCTCGACGATCAACTCGCCGATCTCCGCTTCCGGCATCATGGCGCGGACGCAGTCCCAGCCTTGCCAGCCCTCGCGGGTGTCGAAGCCGAGAATCTGCCCGCGCCGCGCCGACAGGATCGCGTTGATCTTGGCGGTGGCGTCGGTCGGACAGACGATCTCGACCACATGGATCGGCTCGAGCAGCACCGGCTGGCAATTCGGCAGGGCTTCGCTGACGCCGATCCGCGCCGCGGTGCGGAACGCGAGGTCGGAGGAGTCGACGCTGTGATAGGAGCCGTCGGTCAGCGTCACCTGCACGTCGACGACGGGGAAGCCGAGCGGCCCGCGCGCCATCGCATCCCTGACGCCCTCTTCCACCGCGCCGATGTAGTTGCGCGGCACCGCGCCGCCGACCACCTTCTCCTCGAACTTGACGCCTTCGCCGCGCGGCAGCGGCTTGATGTCGAGCAGCACGTCGCCGAACTGGCCGTGGCCGCCGGACTGCTTCTTGTGCCGGCCGCGCTGGTTGCTGACCGGCTTGCGGATGGTCTCGAGATAGCCGATCGCGGGCGTATGCGATTTGACGTTGACGCCGAAGCGATCGCGCAGCCGCTCCTGCGCCACGCGCAGATGCATCTCGCCCTGCCCCCACAGCACGGTGTCGTGGGTCTGCGCGTTCTGCACCATGCTCAGCGAGGGATCTTCCTCGTTGAGCCGCAACAAGGCCTGGCCGAGCTTGACGTCGTCCTTGCGGTCGGTGGCCGCGACCGAGAGCGACAGCACCGGCGGCGCCGGCTCGGCCTTGACCAGCGCCTGCGGCGCGGTCTTGCCGCTCGAGAGCGTATCGCCGGTCTTGATCGTATCGACCTTGGCGAGCGCCACGGTGTCGCCGGCTTCCGCGCCGGCGCGCTTTGCTGTCATGCGCGCCGCTGACGCCGAGGATGCCGGAGATCCGTCCCGCTCCACCCGACGATGACTGCAACGTCGCGCCGTCGTCGAGATGGCCGGAGAGCAGCCGCGTCAGCGACAGCTTGCCGCCGTGCTGCAGATGCACGGTCTTGAAGACATAGCCGAGCGCGTCCTTGGTCGCGGGCACGCCGAGCCGCTTGGCGGTCTCCGCGATACCGGGCGCCTCATGGCGCAGCGCCTTCAACAGCCGCAGCACGCCGTTCTCGCGGCTCGCGCAGCCGAGCAGCACCGGACAGATCAGCCCTTCGCGCAATTCGCGCGCGAGATCGTCGAACACGGCGTCGCGCGGCGGCTGGATGTCCTCGAGCAGCTGCTCCATCAGCGCGTCGTCATGATCGGCGAGCTTCTCCAGCATCGAGAAGCGCGCTTCCTTCTCGCGGTCGAGATTGCCGCCTTCGAGCTCGATGACTTCGGAGGCCTTGTGCTCGCGATAGACGAAGGCGCGCTCCAGCGCGAGATCGACGAAGCCCTCGATCAATTCGCCGTTCCAGATCGGAATCTGGCGCAGCACCAGCGGGACGCGCGAGGCCGGCTGCAACGTCGCCAGCGTCTCGCGGATGCGCTTGTTGGCGCGGTCGATCTTGTTGAGGAACAGGAAGCGCGGGATTTTCAGCTCTTCCAGCTCGCGCAGGATGATCTGGAGCTGCGGCAGCTTCTTCTCGTCGGCCTCGCAGACCACGATGGCCGCGTCGACCGCGGGCAGCGCCGCGCGCATGTCGTTGGCGAACTCCACCGAACCCGGACAGTCGATGAAGGTGTAGCTGTCGCCCATGAAGGTGGTGGTGGCCGCCGTGAGCGCGACGCTCATCTTGTGATGGCGGGCCTCGGGGCTGGAATCGCCGACGGAAGTTCCGTGGTCGACGGTGCCGGCGCGGGGGATGGCGCCCGTGCGCGCCAGTATTGCTTCGAGAAGTGTGGTTTTACCGCTTTGGAAAGGGCCCACCAGTGCGATGCACCGTGGACCGCGGGGACTTCTGACGTCTTGTCCCATTCGCCGCCTCCTGTTTTGGAGCTCGGCCCTTGATTGGGTCGGCAAGCATCAATGCTCTGCCTGCTCCCGGATTTTGGCAAGCGGGAAAATGTCGCTGCGGTGCATCGTTGGTTTAGCGACCCCAGTCGTCATTGCGAGCGAAGCGACGCATCCACGACTGTTCACTGGATCGATTCGTGCACACTCGCGATGACGAGCGCGTCTAACGCCCGGGCTGAGTTCCAGGCTTTCCAGACCGGCGGCGAGGTTGATGCCGACCGAACCTTGCACGCTGAGCGGCTGCAGCGCGATGGTATTGTTGGAGCCGCCGACCAGCACGTTGCCGCCGACGCCGACGCCGAGCGAGGCGCTGCCCTGCGCGCCGGCATAAGTGCCGGTGAGATCGCCGGGCGCAAGCCGCGCCACCGGCGCGAACACGCCCCAGGCCAGCGCGGTCTCCTGCGGTGATGCCGAGATCGAGGCCGACCTTGCGGATGGTCGCGATGTAGCGGTCCTCGGGCAGGCCCTCGACGCGCAGCACGCAGCCGAGATTGGTGACGGAGCCGACCACGAAGCCGATGCTGGCGCCGCCGCGGCATTCGAGCACGCCGACCCGCACGCGATTCATCGGCGCTTGCGCATCGAGCCGATCGAAGCCAGCAGGGTTGCGGCAATTCCGGCAAGGACAAGTGAGCGGCGCATGAGAAAACTCCGAAGCAAAGATGTGATGCGAGTTGGCTTTTCTATGCCACAACATCAAACAAGTCGGCAAATGAAAGAGGCCCGCTTTGGGCGGGCCTCAGATCGATTCAGTTAATTCATTCATCATCCGTGACGGCGGTGGTGCCAGCGGCCGCGGTGGCCGAAGCCGACCGGCTCGAGCTCGATGCCGGCAATGCCCGCCGCGACATTCAATCCGGTCTGGCCCTGCACGCTGATCGGCTGCAGCGCATAGGCGTTGCGCGGACCGCCGACCAGGAAGTTGCCGCCGCCGCCGATGCCGATCGACGCATTGGCGCCGACGCCGCCATAGGTGCCGGCGAGTTCGCCGAAGCCGAGCCGCGTGGTGGGTGCGTTAACGGCCCAGATGAATTGCGTTTGCGCGGTGACGCCGAGATCGATGCCGATGCGCCGCACGGTCGCGACATAGGCCTCGGGCCGCCGGCCGGGGCTCTGGAACACGCATTCGAGGTTAGCGACGGAACCCACGACGAAGCCGACATTCTGTCCGCCGCGGCATTCGAGGACGCCCGCCTGCACGGCCGGAACCGCCTGTGCGCTGGCGACGGTGCCAACGAGTGCAGCGGCGGCGATGAAGAGAATGGAAAGTCGCATGGTCTGTCTCCGCGAAATTGAAAAGGCGGCGAGACAGGAAGGAAGCGCCGTGTCCGAAACAAGGCGCTTCCTGAAGAAGCCATCAAAACTTAAGGCGGGCGATGCCGGTTTTGATTTGACTATCTCAAATTCCCGCAGAAGCGCTGGATGCGCTTGCAGGCCTCTTCGAGGTCCGAGTTCTTGGTGGCGTAGGAAATCCGGAACGCCGGGCCAAGTCCGAACGGCGTGCCCTGCACGACGGCGACGCCTTCGTTCTCCAGGAGCTCCGTGACGAAGTCCTCGTCATTGGCGAGCACCTTGCCCGACGGCGCTTTCTTGCCGATCGTGCCCGCGCAGGACGGATAGACGTAGAACGCGCCATCCGGCCGCGGACAATCGATGCCCTTGGCCTGGTTCAGCATGGAGACGACGAGGTCGCGCCGCTCCTTGAACGCCTTGTTGTTGACGGGGATGAAGTCCTGCGGACCGTTCAGCGCCTCGACCGCCGCCCATTGCGCGATCGACGACGGGTTCGACGTCGACTGCGACTGGATGGTCGCCATCGCCTTGATCAGCTCGGCCGGACCGCCGGCGTAACCGATGCGCCAGCCCGTCATGCAATAGGCTTTCGACACGCCGTTCACCGTCAGCGTGCGCTCGTAGAGCTTCGGCTCGACCTGCGCCGGCGTCGTGAACACGAAGTCGTCGTAGACCAGGTGCTCATACATGTCGTCGGTCATCACCCAGACCTGCGGATGCTTCACCAGCACGTCGGTGATCGCCTTCAGCTCGGCGCGCGAGTAGGCCGCGCCGGTCGGGTTCGACGGCGAGTTGAGGATGATCCACTTGGTCTTCGGCGTGATCGCCTTTTCCAGATCGGCCGGCTGCAGCTTGAAGCCGTGCTCGGCCGTGCAGACGATCGATACCGGCTCGCCGCCGGCGAGCGCCACCATCTCGGGATAGCTCACCCAATAGGGCGCGGGGATGATCACCTCGTCGCCCGGATTGATGGTGGCCATCAGCGCGTTGTACAGCACCTGCTTGCCGCCGGTGCCGATGATGACCTGGTTCGGCTTGTAGGTCAGGCCGTTCTCGCGCTGGAACTTGGCGATCACGGCGTCCTTCAACTCCGGAATGCCGTCGACGGCGGTGTACTTGGTCTTGCCGGCCTCGATGGCGTGGATCGCCGCCAGCTTGACGTTGGCGGGCGTGTCGAAGTCGGGCTCGCCGGCGCCGAGGCCGATGACGTCGCGTCCCGCCGCTTTCAGCGCGCGTGCTTTATCCGTGACCGCAATCGTTGCGGACGGCTTCACACGGTCGAGCGCGGCGGACAGGAACGGCATCATCGTCTCCTTGCAGGCGTCGTGAACCGGGGCGTGGCCACGACTCTTTTTGCGGGAATGATGCACCCTAAAGCCAGCGCCGCTGCATCGCAAGAAGCTTGGACAAATCCGCAGATATTTTAGGGAACGCTTAAGGGCCGCGGTCTTGCCTCGCGCAACATTCATCCAAATTCCGCGCCGAAATGACTCATATCTGGCAGAGCGTTCGATCCGGCGACTGGCTCACGCGCGATCGCGCGCGCGGCTACAGCCTGATCCTGCTTGCGATCGCGGTCATCGCCATGGCCGGCTGGATCGCCATTTCCGACGGCTTGATCGACCGCAACGGCAAGCCTGCTCGCCACGCCTTACGTGCTCGATTACGACCTCGTCGTATCAGCGGTCGCCATCGTGATGCTCGCGCTCTACGGCTTCCCCGAAGCGTGCATGGCTTGATCGCGCGAGCGTCAAAGTCTTCGGCGCCGCGTATCGCGCAGGCGTGATCGTCAATGGTTGCTGGTGGCCGACTCAACATTCGCCCATGTTTCAGCGGCAGGATTGCGATGTTAATCGGGCCACCAGAATTAATGAATGCCGTGCAGCTTGGATTTGACATTCGCTCACGAACCCGCGTCCGGAACGGAGCGAATGTCAATCCGCTGCACGGTGTGTCGAGAATGATCTTCCGCGCGTTTGCACTGCGGTAGAAGTTTTAGATTTTTTCCGGCTTCCACTCTTGCGGCGCCCGCAAGCCAGCATCATTGTTTAGCCGGGTTGTGGGGTTAAAGCCCGTCGACTCAACGACGTGCCTCTTAAGTGTTTCCTCGGGGGAATCGACCACTTGTACAAGCTCTATTCGATGCAGCGCTCCGGCAACAGCTACAAGGTCCGCCTTGCGCTCGCGCTGTTGAACACGCCCTACGACGTCGTGGAGATCGACATCCTGCGCGGCGAAAGCCGCACGCCTGATTTCCTCGCCAAGAATCCGAGCGGCCATGTGCCGCTGCTGGAAGTCGAGGAAGGCCGCTATCATCGCCGAATCCAACGCCATCCTGTGGTACGTCGCCAACGGCACCTCGCTGTCGCCGGAATCGCGCATCGAGCGCGCCGAAGCGCTGCAATGGATGTTCTTCGAACAGCATGCGCTGGAGCCGAATATCGGCGCGGCCTATTTCTGGCTGGCGCTGGTGCGCGGCGGCCGCGACCTGCAGACGCATGCGCTGGAAGACTGGATGGAGCGCGGCTATGCGGCGCTGCAGGTGATGGAAAATCACCTCAAGATCCACGACTTACTTTGCCGCCAACCAGCTCACCGTCGCCGACATCGCGCTCTATGGCTACACCCATGTCGCCGACCGCTGCGACTTCGATCTCTCGACCTTCCCCGCGATCCGCGCCTGGCTCAGGCGCGTCGAGCAGTCCCCGCGCTTCGTGACCATGGACTGGCGCGCCGAAGAGATCGACGACCAGGCGAGCATCGCGGCGGGCGCGTAATCGGTCGCATCTACGACGCGCTCCGTTCGACCTCACCCCTGCGGGGAGAGCGTCGGACCTTGCCAGACGCTGTGGCGGTTCGACCTCAATCGTTAACAACCATTAACGCCTGCGGCGAATCCGGCGCGGAACTGCCGCAATATTGCCGGCCGGAAAAGCCACGGTTCCCGCAACACGGCGGGTGATTCGCCCGCAGCCTCCAGGGATTTTCGCCATGATACGCTCACCCGGCGCGCACGGCTTTAGCGGCCTCAGCGCCAACGTCGCCTCGCCTCGATTGATCGATGCGGTGGCGGCATCGCTCGCCTTCGGTGCGTTTTCGCTCTGCCTTGCGGTTGTTATTGCGGCGCTGTCGCTGAAAGCCAGCATGGCCATGCCGCTCTAGCGGCTGGCGCGGCGCGCCGACGCGCGCGCAATTTGACCCAACAGATCGGAAAGTTGGCGCTTCCGCGTCAACGGCTTCTTAGCCGCTGCACGGAAAACTCTTCCGCTTGTGCAACGATCGGTCACCTTTGGGGCGCCTGATTGCTTGCAAGCGAAGAGACAAGCATGCGGCTCGACTGGCGCACCATTGCAGGTCCGGGACTGGCGGCAGCGACCGCACTGGCCGCGATGCTGGCCGAGCGCGTTGGCGTCGGCGTGCCCAATCCCGCGCCGCTGCTGGTCTGCATCGTCGCCTTCGCGGGCTCGCTCGTCCGGCATCCGTTCGGCCTCGGTGAGCGCGGCCATCGCGGTCATCGGCTCGGCGGTCTTCTTCCTCGATCACCGCGGCGTCGCCGGATACGACACATCCGACCTGGTGCGCCTTGCGATGCTCGCGGTCACCGCGGGCGGCACCGCCGCCCTCACCGGGCTGCTGCGTCAGCAGATGGTCGATGCCTTCGCGCTCGAACGCACCTATCACGCCACCGCCGGCCGCCTGTCGGCCGCGCTCGACGAGGTCGACATCGGCATCGTGCTGCTCGATGCCGACACCCGCGCCGTCTTCATCAACCGCGCCTTCCGCAGCTACTTCGCGCTGCCCGACGACAAGGCCGACGCAAAGCTGCCCTTCATCGCGCTGATGTATCACGGCCGCGACACCGGCGCCTGGGAGATGCCGGCCGACGAGCTCAACGCCTTCATCGCGCGCCGCATGGAGATGATGCGCGCCGGCGATTCCACGCCGCTCAACATCAACCTCGCCGACGGCCAGGTGCTGCGCTTCTCCTGCACCGCGCTGCCGGACGGCGGACGCATGCTGAGCTATACGCCGGTCACCGAACTGGTGCGTCACTCCGACGACCCCGGCAGCGCCGACTATTATCGCGCGCTGCGCGGCGGCGACCGCGGGCTGGCGCGTTCGCTGCGCGCGGCGGAGTAGACCATGTCGGCCTCATCCTTCGAGACGCCGCTATGCGGCTCCTCAGGATGAGGGATGGCGAATCGCATTGATCGCGATGCGGGGAGTCCCTATTGAGGACGACGATCCCGCGCACCCGAAAGATACAAGATGTCTGATAACCTGTCCGTCCGCTTCGTCAGGCGCGACGATTTCGACAAATGGCTGCCGCTGTGGGACGGCTACAACGCCTTCTACGGCCGCTCCGGTCCGACGGCGCTGGCGCGCGCCATCACCGAGACGACATGGTCGCGCTTCTTCGACGGCTATGAGCCGGTGCATGGCCTGGTCGCGGAAAGCGGCGGCGAATTGCTCGGGCTGACGCATTATCTCTACCATCGCAGCACCACGCTGATCGAACCGGTCTGCTATCTGCAGGACCTGTTCACCGCGCGAGGCCGCGCGCGGCAAGGGCGTCGGCCGCGCGCTGATCGAGCGCGTCTATCGCGAGGCGAAGGCGGCCGGCTGCTCCGCGGGTCTACTGGCAGACCCACGAGACCAACGCGACCGCGCGCCGCTCTACGACAAGGTCGCCGCGCATCTCGGCTTCATCGTCTATCGCAAGGACGTTTGAAGCCGCTTGCAGCCTGTGGATATCGCGCCCGCCGCGGGCGCAACGGTCACCGAGCGACGCAAAACCCCTGTTTTCGGGCTCCCGCAGGCCCTGTGGATAAATAAACCTGTCACCGCCACGTAACAAAGCCCGCCTAGGTTACGCCTCGCGTCTGATCAGGCCCCCCGTCACAGATCAAGCGCCCCAGCGGTCCCTGTCAGTCGCCGCGTCTGACCGGGGCCGCATCTTTTTGTGGACCTGCGTTGCGTAGCTACCGGGCCGGCGCCATGCCGGCCCGGTAGATCGCGCGTGGCACAACCGCACCTTGCGGCCTGAGGGCTGGCGCGTCACAATGCCGGCCCCTTTTCCTTCCCACGGAAATCCCACATGGAAATTCGCAATCTCGGCGGCTCCGGCCTGCGCGTCTCGGCGGTCGGCATCGGCTGCAACAATTTCGGCATGCGCATCGACCTCGAGGCCTCGCGCAAGGTGATCCACAAGGCGATCGACCTCGGCATCACGCTGTTCGACACCGCCGACATCTACGCCAACATGGGCGGCTCCGAGACCATCCTGGGCCAGGTCCTCGGCGACCGGCGCAAGGACATCGTGCTGGCGACGAAATATTCCAAGGCGATGTCGAACGACGGCACCAAGCAGGGCGCCTCGCGCCGCTACATCATGGAAGCGGTCGAAGCGAGCCTGAAGCGGCTGAAGACCGATTACATCGATCTCTACCAGCAGCACGATTACGATCCGCTGACGCCGATCGAGGAAACCATGCGCGCGCTCGACGATCTCGTGCGCTCCGGCAAGGTCCGCTACATCGGCAATTCGAATTTCCCGGCGTGGCGCGTCGCCGAGGCCGAGCATGTCGCGCGCGCCATGAACGTGCCCCGCTTCGTCTCCTGCCAGGACGAATACAGCCTCGTGGTGCGCGACATCGAGAAGGACCTGCTGCCGGCCGCGCAGGAATATAATCTCGGCCTGTTGCCGTTCTTCCCGCTCGCGAGCGGCCTGCTCACCGGCAAGTACAAGAAGGGCGAGGCCGCGCCCGACGATACGCGCTTCGGCAAGATCGCGCGGCTGCGCGACCGCTATGTCACGACACGCAACGAGGAGATCGTCGAGAAGCTGCATGCGTTCGCGAAATCGCGCGGCCACTCCATGCTGGAGCTTGCGTTCTCATGGCTCGCGGCGCGGCCGCAGGTGTCGAGCGTGATCGCCGGCGCCACGCGCGTCGAGCAGGTCGAGCAGAACGTCAAGGCGATCGCCTGGCACCTGACGAAAGAGGACATGGCGGAGATCGACGGGATTACGAAGTGACTCCGGTGTCGTCCCCGCGAAAGCGGGGACCCATAACCACAGGCAGGAGTCGCTGCGACACGCGGCGGCTCTAGCCTTCGCAAAACGATGTCCTGTGGTTATGGGTCCCGGCATCGCGTCGCTCGCTTGGCCGGGAGACAGTCATCAAGCAACCAACCCCTTCATCGGTTTCGCCGCCGCACTGTCCGGAAACACCGTCTCCGCCAGCACGCGCTCGCTCAAACCGAGATGATCGGCCAGCACGCCCTTGATGACGGCGCGCAGATCCGTGGTCGGCATCAGGTCGCGGCCCTGATAGAGGCTCGCCGCCTTCAGCGACGGCCAGTCCGCGATCACGCGGCCGCCCTTGATCGCGCCGCCGGCGAGCAGCGCGATCGTGCCGGTGCCGTGATCGGTGCCCTCGGTGCCGTTGATGCGCGCGGTGCGGCCGAACTCGGTCGCGACCACGACCGCGGTGTCGCGCCAGTGCGCGCCGAGTCCGCTCTCGAATTCCGCCAGCGCGCCGTCGAGGCCCGACGAGCAGTTGCGCCAGCCGGCCGACCGGGCCGCCTTCATTGGCGTGGGTGTCCCAGCCGTCGAAGGCGAGCGCGCCGATGCGCGGGCCGTCGTCGGCCGCCATCAGCTTGGCGGCGCCGCGCGCCACCTGGCGCATCGCCACGATCGCGTTGCCGCCGGGCTTCGGCTTCATGTCGTCGCCCTGCGCGGCCTTCTCCAGTTGCAGGCCCTGCGACAGCGCGGTCGCGAGCGCGGGATCGCGATGCCGATAGAGCTCGACCAGCCGCATCGCGGTGTCGTCATCGGCCTGCGGCAGCGCCACCGGCGCCCAGCCGACCGTCGGCGCCGCGCCGCGCAGCACCAGCGGCGTGGTCGGCCCGACCGCGAGCGCGCTGGTGACGCGCTCGCCCTTCGGCAAACTTTCCAGCGCGCGGTTGAGCCAGCCGGACTGCACCCGGCCCGGACCGGCATAGCCGCTTTCCAGCACGTCCTGGCCGTCGAAATGCGAGCGGTCGCGATAGGGCGTCGACACCGCGTGAACGATCGCGGCATGCTTGTCGCGATACATCCGCGCAAATTCCGGCATCGACGGATGCAGCGCGAAGAACGAATCGAGCTTGGTCGCGGCATGCGGACCGTCCGCAGTCAGCGCGATCGATCCGTGCAGACCGGCGTAATCGGGGTCGCCGAGCGGCGCGACCGTCGCCAGCCCATCGAGCGCGCCGCGCAGGATCACGACGATCAGCCGCGGATCGCGGCCATCGGCGGCGCGCGCGAATTTCGGCAAGTAGGCCCAGGCGGCAAAGGAGGCGCCGCCGAGCAGCAGCGCGCGGCGCGACGTGACCAGAGATGGAACAGCCGCAATCCATCGTCATCTCCTCTGGAATTCCGGCGACATCAGCAGGATCGCCATCGCCTGCTGCCGCGACTCCGCGCGCTCGATGGTGCGGCGGGTGTCTTCGGAGGCCGCGTCGGCGGCGGCGAGTTCGAGCAGTTCGCGCGGATCGATATTGTTGTTCATGCGCGAGGCGACCTGCGAGGCGATGTCGAGGCGCAGCTTCATGCCCTCGGGCGCGGCCCATGCCGCATTGGTGTCGGGGAAACCGTTCGGCCCGGCCGGCGACCACAGGGGCTGGCCGAGCACGTTGAGGCCGCCGAGAACGCCGCCGGGATCCTCGGGCACGCGCGCCTGGATGCGCGCGGTCGCGATCAGATATTCGTAAGGCGATGCGCATCTTGGCGATCGGCGCGGTCCACGCCTCGTTCGAATCGACCAGCGCGACCGCCAGCGCCCGCAGGTCGCCGTTGGTTTTGGTGAAGACGTCCTGCAGCCGCGCCACCAGCGCCGGCGGCGGATCGTCGGCGACGAAGTGCCGGACGAATTTGGTCGCGATGAATTTCGCGGTCGAGGGATGGCGCGCGATGTCCGACAGCACCGCCTCGCCCTGCTCCACGCCGCCGGCATTGTAGACCTTGCCGAGCACGCGCTGCGCGCCGGGCTCATGCGCATTGGCGTTGAAGACGAAACGTGCCGGGCGCGCCGAGCTGGCCCTGCCGGCCGGCATAGGTCCACCCCGTGATGATGCGCGCCAGCGAGGTGACGTCGTCCTGGCTGTAGCCGCCGCCGACGCCGAGCGTATGCAGCTCCATGATCTCGCGCGCGAGATTTTCGTTGAGGCCGCGGTTGCGGTTGATGCCGGCGCGCGAAGTCCGGACCGAGCGATTGCTGGTTGTCGAGGAAGAACAGCATCGCCGGATGCTGCTCGACCGCTTTCAGCATGTCGGCGAAGCGGCCGAGCACGTTCGGGCGGATCGCCTCGCGCTCGAACGAGCCGGCCCACATCCGCGCCAGCCCGCCCTTGCCGGCGGAGATGCAGAAATGGTTGGACCAGAACACGACGAGGCGCTCGACGAAGCCGCATTCGGCCAATGCAGCGCGCTGAATGCGCGCCAGCGCTTCCGCGCGAAAAGTCTTCTGGATGACGTTGAGCTGCGGCGGCGCAGGTTTTGGCGGGGCGGCGGTCGGCGTCATCGTTTCCGCGGCAGCGGGCGGAGCGGGCGCGCGCATTGCCGGCGGTCTGCATCGCCGGATCTTTCGGCGATATCTGCTGCGCGAGATCGGAGAGCGACAGATTGCGCCGCTGCGGCGGTTTCGCATCCGGATTTGCCGGTGGCGGGCCCTCGGTCGAGCGCCGCGCCGGCCTTCGCCGCGCCGCGCGCGCCTGCTGTACCTCGAACTGATATTCGAAGATCGCTTTCGCCAGCACCGGCGTCGGCTGCAATCCCGGCACTTCCAGCAGCGCACTGTTCGGCCGGCTCAGCTCGGCCTTGACGAAGCCGCGCGGATCGGAGGCGGCGTTGACGAAATCGCCGGAGGCGCCGCCGCGCGCGCCGAACCCGAAGCGATTGAGCGCAACCAGCGCCGTGAGCGAATCGCGGGCCATGGTGATTTCCGGATTTCCCTTGCGCTTCTGTCGCGCGGGACTATACCGCCGTTCGAGATGAACCCGGCATGAAAATCGCGGATCGCTTTCCTTAAAGTGCCGTCATGAACGTTTCGACAGACTCAGCCTCGCCGCCTCGCCTGCTCCCGTTGCGGGACCGAATTCGCCTGCAATCCCGGCGGAGATTGCTGGTGTGCCACGCGAAACCGCGCGACTGCCGATGCCGGTCGAAGGCGAGGACTGCCTGTGCCGCGACTGTTTGCGGAAGGCGGCGGAGATGCGAACGGCCGCGCGCTCGTTGTAATCTTGCTTAGTTGCGTCCGACGTTCCCCGGATGCTGCGCAGCGCGAAGTGGTGCGCTGCTGATCCGGGTCCATCACTTGAAACAATGGGTCCCGGCTCTGCGATGCACCGCTGAAGAAGCGCTGCGTCGCATCCGGGACACGAGGCCGTGTCGCATGACGAAGCTACCGCACCACCGCCGCGGTCTGCCCGAACAGAATCCGCCGCTCCTCCTCGGTGCGGTTGACCGGCTGGCCGAAATTCGGATTGACCTCTTTCGCCTTGGCATAGGCGCGCTCGGTCGCGGGCCGCGCCTTGATGGTCTCGAGCCAGCGCTTCAGATGCGGAAACTGCTCGATGTCCTGGCCCTGGTTCTTGTACGGCACGACCCAGGGATAGCAGGCCATGTCGGCGATCGAATATTCGCCGGCGATGAAGGCGCGATCGGCGAGACGCTTGTTGAGCACGCCGTAGAGGCGGTTGGTCTCGTTGACATAGCGGTCGATGGCGTATTGCAGCTTGTCGACCGCGTAGTTGCGGAAGTGATGGTTCTGCCCGGCCATCGGGCCGAGCCCGCCCATCTGCCAGAACGTCCACTGGATCACGTCATAGCGGCCGTAGAGATCGGACGGGATGAACTTGCCGGTCTTCTCGGCGAGATAGAGCAGCATCGCGCCGGACTCGAAGATCGAGATCGGCTTGCCGCCGCCTTTCGGCGCATGGTCGACCATGGCGGGGATGCGGTTGTTCGGCGCGATCGCCAGAAACTCCGGCTTGAACTGCTCGCCCTTGCCGATCTGGACCGGGAAGAACTTGTATTGCAGCCCGGTCTCTTCGAGGAACATCGTGATCTTGTGGCCGTTCGGCGTGGACCAGTAATAAAGGTCGATCATGGCGGACGCTTCCTGCTGTGATTTGATTGGTGCGCATCGCGAAAAAGATGCGGATGCATGAAGGTTGCGCCCGCGCGGTGCGATGAGTCAATCGATCGCGAGCGAAAGTGATCGCGCGATGTCGCTAGCCGATGCGGCACGTGCAGCGCACTCATGGATCCCGAGAGCAGACGAGGCCGGATCCTTTCGCGCAGCACAAAACCTGCGCCTACTTTCTGCTGAGTTGAAACCCGAACCCCCATCATTGACTTCACACAGGTCGTTTGCGAACATCGACGCTGGCTGATTTCCTGCATCATACCAACAAGACTTGGAGCGCCTTCGAAAAGGCGCCCTTTCCTTCCGGGAGGGTGATGGCAATGGGCAAGTATAGCCGAAGATCCGTGCTGCGCGGCTCCGTTGGACTCGCTGCGGCGGCCACGCTGGGTAAACCGTACATCGCCAACGCTGCCGCTACGACGGCGACCGTCTGGGTCAACCAGGGGTTCGTGAAGGCGGAGGACGATGCCTTCAAGCAATTGGCTGCGGACTACATGAAGACGAGCGGCAATACGCTCGACTACAGCATCATGCCGTTCCAGGCGCAGAACCAGAAGACGGTCTCCGCGCTGACCAGCGGCGACGTCCCCGATCTGGTTTTCATGGACGCGCCTCAGACCATCATTCCGCAGAACGCGTTTGACGACAAGCTGGTCGACGTCAGCGACATCGTTAAGCCCTACGAAGCGCAGCTTTCGAAGACGGCCAGGGAATGCTCCACCTTCTACAACAAGACCGCAAAAGCCCACAGCTACTATCTCTGCCCGATCAAGCAGGCCTGCATCCCCTTCCACATCTGGGGCAGCCTGGTCGAGAAGGCCGGCCTGAAACTGTCCGATGCGCCGAAGACGTGGGATGCGTTCTGGGATTTCTTCAAGCCGGCGCAGAAGGAACTCCGCGGCAAGGGCATGCGCAAGATCTACGCGCTTGGCCTGCAAATCACCACGGTCGGGCCAAACGACGGCAACGGCCTGTTCACGCACTTCGTGCTCGCCAACGGCGGCAACATGGTCACGCCGGACGGCAAGTTGCACACCGACGACCCGAAGGTGCGCGAGGCGGCGATCAAGTCCGTCGCCTACCTGACCGATGCCTACAAGCAGGGCTATGTGCCGCCCGAGGCATTGAGCTGGAACGATGCGGACGACAACAACGCCTTCCACGAAAAGGTGTTCATCGTCGACTTCGACGGCACGATCTCGACCGAGCTCGCGATGATCAAGGACACGCAGGCCTATATGAATGAAGTGGTCACCATGGGCCTGCCCAACGGCAACGACGGCAAGCCGATGACCGCCCAGCTGAATGCCGGCGGCGGCTTCATTCCGAAGGGCGCGAAAAACGTCGCGGTCGCCAAGGATCTCATGAAGTACTGGATGCAACCGAAGGTCATGAATGAGAACCTGAAGCAGGGCCTTGGACGGTGGGTGCCGGCCATGCCGCAGATCGTCAAGGATGACCCGTGGTGGCTCGATCCCGCGGACCCGCATCGCGCCCCCTATGTGCGCGAGGCCGTGCTCGGGCCGACGACTTCGGGCTACGAAGGGTTCAACCCCGCCTGGGGCCAGGTGACTGCCGAGCAGCTCTGGGGCCAGGCGCATGCCGACGTCATCAAGAACGGCATGACGCCGGAACAGGCGATCGACAAGGCATTCAAGCGAGCGGAGGCGATCTTCTCGGCTGTCACGTTCTGACAGCCTCACGAGGGCCACATGAGCATAACCGCGCTTCCGGCTGGACAGCGTCTGACGACCGTCGCGATCAAGCGGCGCGCGCGGCGCGGCGGCCTTTATGGCTCCGACCGTGCCTGGGCCGTCGCGTTTGCGCTGCCCTACGTCTTCATCTTCTTTGCCTTTGTCCTCTATCCCGTTGTCTACGGACTGTGGATGGGCAGCGATCCGGCGCTGTACCGCCAGCTGTTCGACGATCCGCGCTATCTGACGGCGGTCATCAACACGCTGCTGTACGTCGGCATCGGCGTGAACCTGAAGATGGCGTTGGCCTTCCTGCTGTCCGGCTTCTTCATGCGCAAGGGATGGTGGGTCAAAGCGGTTCTGGTCATCTTCATCCTGCCCTGGGCGACGCCGGCGCTTCCCGCCTACATGTCGATCCACTGGTTCCTGAACGGGCAGTGGGGAATGCTGAACAATGTGCTGTATGAACTGACCGGCATCGACGGGCCGGTCTATTTGAACTCGCACTGGATGGGGCTCGGCGCCAACATCGGCGCCTATATCTGGAAGAACCTGCCGTTCTGGACCTTGATCCTGCTGTCCGGTCGCATGGCGATCCCGCAGGAACTTTACGAAGCCGCCGCGGTCGACGGCGCGAGCGGCCTGCGTCGTTTGACCCATGTAACCCTGCCGCTGATGGCGAACCTGTACATCGTCTGCGTGCTGCTCGATACCGTCTTCGCGCTCGGCGATTTCAATGCCACCTACTTCGTCTCCGGCGGGGGCCCGGCGATGTCGACCGAGGTGCTCGCCACGCTCGGCATTCGCTATGCCTATACGGTTTCCCTCCCCCGGCTCGGGGTGGCGGAGGTCATGACCGCCTTGCCGGTGTTGATCCCCTTGATCATCATCCTGATGCGCAAGCTGCGCATGTCGGAGCAGCAGCTGTGAGCGTCGCTCGCGCCCGGCATCTTCCGCCATGGCGCTACCGCGCGCGTCGCCGCGCGGTGGACGCCGCCTGCATCTTGCTGGGCATCGTGCTGATCGTCTGGTCGCTGGCGCCGATCTACAACATGGCGGTCATCGCGCTTTCGAGCCACGACGCCATCTTTGCGGGCACGATCTGGCCGGAGAACCCGACGCTGGACAGCTTCTATGTCGTCTTCACCGAAGGCTTCTGGTACCTCGAACGTTTCTGGCATCAGTTCGGCAACAGCTTCTTCGTCGGACTGATGACGATGTTCCTCACCTTGCTGATCGGCTCGCTGGCCAGCTTCACCGTGGGGCGGATGCGGCTGCGCAACGGCTGGCTGCTCACCAACGCCGCGCTGATGACCTATGTCATTCCGGCGTCGTTCCTGGCGATTCCGTTCTACCGGATCATGCAGATTTACGGACTGACCAACCATTTGTGGGCCGTGGTCGCCGCCATCACCACGTTCGCCACGCCGTACGCGATCTTCATCTTCTCGCAGTATGGCAAATCGATCCCGATGGAGCTTGACGAGTCGGCGCGGATCGACGGGGCGAACCCGCTCCAGATCTATCTGTTCATCTACCTGCCGCTGATGGCGCCCGCGCTGGTCGCAGTCGGCACCTATGCCTTGCTGCTCGCCTGGAACGAATATCTGTACAATTTCCTGATGCTCTCCACGCCGGACAGCATGACTGTCGCCGTCGCCCTGGCGCAGTTCCTGAACAGCGACGAATCGCCCTGGAACCTGATGATGGCAACGGCGATCGTGTACGCGCTGCCGCCGCTGATGATCTACTACATGTTCCGTCGCAACATGGCTGCCGGCCTGACCATGGGCGGCGTGAAGGGATAGACTTTTGGGTCCGATGCTCCGCGGGGCACGATGAGCAGCGCGCAGCAGGCTCTGCCGCTCCAGCCTCCCACCGGCCATCGGGCGCGCCGTCCCCTTGGCGTTTCCGCCTGCAAGGTTCGGAGACCGCCTGGGCAATCGCTTTCGTCGTGCCCTATGCGGCCGTATTCGTGGCCTTCATCGCCTACCCCGTCGTGTTCGGTCTGTGGATGGGCAGCCGGCCGGCGCTTTACGCCTTGTTGTTCTCCGACCCGCGCTACATCGACACCCTCGTCAACACGCTGCTGTTCGTTTGCATCGGCGTGAACGTGAAGATGTTTCTTGCCTTCCTGCTCTCCGGCTTCTTCATGCAGCGGCACTGGTGGGTGCGGGCGCTGCTGGCCGTGTTCCTGCTGCCCTGGGCACTCCCCGCGCTCTCCGTCTTCCTGTCGATCCATTACATGCTGGTGTCGCAATGGGGGCTGCTCGACAGCCTGTGGTCAGCGGTGACCGGCGGAGACGGTCCGCTGTTCCTGGTGTCACGAAGCCTCGCAATGGCATCCAACATTATCGCCTATATCTGGAAGTGGCTGCCGTTCTGGACACTGATCTTCCTGGGCGCGCGGCTGGCGATCCCGCGGGAAATCTATGAAGCGGCCGCGATCGATGGCGCGACCGCCATCCAGCAGACGGTCCATGTCACGTTCCCATTGATGGCCAATGTCTATCTGGCGGCGACGCTGCTCTCCACGCTCTGGACGCTCGGTGATTTTTCGACCGTCCATTTCGTCTCTGCGGGCGCGCCCGCGCGCACCACGGAGGTGCTGGCGACCTACGGCTTTCACGAGGCGTTCAGCGCTGGCCGTCCGGCGCTGGGGGCGGCGGCGATGATGTCGGCTTTGCCGCTCGTCATCCCCATCGTGATCCTCTTGATGCGGCGTCTGCACAGGACCGGCGTGCAACTATGACCGGTCGACCCGCCGTGAGCCTTCCGAGCGCAGATCGCACCGCGCGCCGTCCCTATCGCCGCGGACGCCGGCGCGCGGCGCGCATCGCCGGTGCGGCCCTTGGCGTCATACTGCTGATCTGGACGCTGCTGCCGGTCTACAACATGGTGCTCATTGCGCTCGATGACGAGGGCAGCGAGTTCACCGGCAGCCTGTGGCCGCCGGAGCCGTCGTTCGAGAGCTTTCGCGCGGTCTGGACGCAAGATCATTGGTATCTGGAGAATTTCTGGCATCAGTTCGGCAACAGCATATTTCTCGGCGTGGCGACCATGGTGCTCACCGTGGCCATCGGCTCGCTCGCCAGCTTTGCGATCGGACGGATGCGGCTTCGCCGCGGTCAGCTGATTGGTGACGTCGCGCTACTGACCTACATGCTGCCGACGGCCATCCTGGTCATCCCGTTCGTCCATGTCATGCATGTTTACGGGCTCTCCGACAGCCTCTGGGCGGCGATTGCCGCTTATGTCGCGTTCGCCACGCCGTACGCCATCCTGATCCTGCATCAATACGGCAAGCTGCTGCCGATGGAGTTCGATGAGTGCGCCAGGATAGATGGCGCTTCCCCTGTCCAGGTCTATCTGCGCATCTACCTGCCGCTGATGACACCGGCGCTGGTCGCGGTGGGGGTCTATGCATTGCTGCTGGCGTGGAACGACTACCTCTACCAGTTCATGCTGCTGTCATCGACGCGCAACATGACCGTGGCGGCGGCCATCGATCAGTTCTTCGACAGCGACGAGGCGCCATGGAACTACATGATGGCGGTCGCGCTGGTCTATTGCCTGCCGCCGGTCGCGATTTATTTTGCGTTGCGCCGGTTCACGTCGTTTGACCGAGCGCAGACCTAGCTGCGACGCGTCGTCGTGCGCCAGCCGATGCGGCCGTGCGCGCGCAAGAACCTTCTCGCCGTCCGCGGTGACCTTCACGACCAGGCCGAAGCCGGCGACGCTCTCGCGCGCGACATAGCCGCCCTCGGCGGCGTCTTCCCAGATCGTCAGCCGCGGGCATGAGGTCTTCCAGGTGCCGACCACCTCGGAATAGGCGCGCGGCTCGCGCGCGATCCATTCGACGAAATCGAGCACCAGCGGATCGGCTTCGCTCATCGCAGTCGTCCTTCAGTTCGATGCGACCGAACGCTGCGCCACCAGCAGCCAGCCGCCATAGAGAACGTAATAGCTCGCGACCGTCGTGATCAGGTGGTTGGCCCAGCGGCGGAATTGCTGGTCGCTCATCGCCTCCAGCACGCGCCGCGACAGCGTGGTGCCGAGCATGGAGGCGGCGACCGCGACCGCCGCCAGCACGGGATCGAGCGTTGCGGCCTGGTCGATGATGCCGCCGAAATAGATCAGCTTGGTGAAGTGGCTCGCGACCTGGCAGGTCGCCTTGGTCGCGATGATCTCGCGCCGCTGGAAACTGCCGCCGAGGAAGAAGGTGTCGAGCAGCGGCCCGGAGACGCCGGTCATCAGCATCAATCCCATGCAGATCGAGCCGTACAGCGTGCCCTGCCACGACGCTGTCCGGATTGGGCTTGATGTCCTTCGGCAGCAGCCGCGCCAGGAACGGCGTGATGCCGAGGATCAACAGCGCGATCGGCTTGTCCGGCACGTAGCGGGTGATCGACCACGCCCCGAGCGCCAGCGCGCAGCCGATCAGGTAGACCGAGACCGGCCGCCAGCGGATATGCGCGCGCCACAGAAAGGCGCGCCAGCCGTTCGAGGCCATTTGCGTAATGGCGTGCAGCACCATCGCGGTCGGCAGCGGCATCAGCGCCAGCAGCACGCCGATCAGGATCAGCCCGCCGGCCATGCCGAACAGGCCCGACAGGAAGGCGGTCGCCACCATCAGGGCGCCGAGGGCTGCGATCATCAGCGGCGTCATCGAGAATCTCCGGTGGTCGTTCTCTCCCTCCCCCGTTCGCGGGGAGAGGGTCGGGGTGTAGGGGCTGCCACCAAGCATCAGCTGGCGTGAGGGTGTCCGTCACCCGGATCTCGCCCGATCCGCTCCCTCGCCCAGCGCGCGGGAGCGCAGCGCGCAATGTCGGATCGCAACGAGATTCCATTTCGATGCTCATTTCTGCCTCGCTTGTGTCGCATTCCGCAAACGGAGTTATCTTGCCCCAGCATCAGCTTTCCTGAGGGTTATCACTTTGCGCCGCCTGCTCTTCCTCAACGGCATCAAGGCGTTCGAGGCCGCCGCGCGCAGCGGCAGCTTCGCCGCGGCGGGAGCCGAGCTCAACGTCTCGCCGGCCGCGATCAGCCGCATGGTGCATCTGCTCGAAGAGCGGCTCGGCGTCGCCCTGTTCGAGCGCAAGGCCAACAAGCTGGCGCTGACGCAGGCCGGGCGCACCTATCAGGGCGGGCTGACGCCGATCTTCGATGCGCTGGCGAGCCTGACCGCGCAGGTGACGGCGCCGGCGAATTTGCGCGTGCTGACCATCGGCGTCGGCCCGACCTTCGCGATGCGCTGGCTGATCCCGCACCTCGCCGACTTCCGCAAGCAGGAGCCCAACATCGAGGTGCGCATCACCACCGGCGGCGTGGCCGCGCCCTTTGCCGACGACTGGAGCTGCGGCGTCACGCTCGGCGACGGCAACTGGCCCGGGCTCGTGGCCGAGCCGCTGTTTGCCGCCGATCTGCTGCCGGTGTGTGCGCCAAAACTCGCCGCGTCGCTGAAGCGTCCGGGCGATCTCAAAGGACCGAGCCTGCTGCGCGTCGCGCATGCCGCGGAAGACTGGCCGCTCTGGCTGAAAGCCGCCGGCGTCACCCGCGTCTCCGCACGCGGCACCGAGTTTCAGTATTACGGTCAGGCGCTGCAGGCCGCCACCGACGGGCTCGGCATCGCCATGGGCATCCGGCCCTATATCGACGACGACCTCGCCGCCGGACGGCTTGTTGCGCCGTTTTCGCCTGACTGTGCCCAAGGGCATGCGCTGGTACCTGGTCTATCGCAGCTACCGCACCGAGCAGCGCGACTTCGCCGCCTTCCGGCGCTGGATCGTCCGCGCTGCGGCGGAGCCCGCGGCCGGCAAGAGCAAGACGCCGCGCCATGCCGGCTGAACGCGTCGACACGCTGGTGATCGGCGGCGGCCAGGCCGGGCTTGCGATGAGTCATCATCTCAAGCGGCGCGGCCTGCCGCATCTCGTGCTCGAGCGCGGCCGCATCGGCGAACGCTGGCGCAGCGAACGCTGGGACGGATTGAAATTCCAGTTTCCGAACTGGTCGGTGCGGCTGCCGGACTTTCCGTTTCCGCACGAGCGATCCCGACGGCTTCGCCGATCTCGGCAGCGATCGTCGACTTCATCGACGCCTATGCCGCCTTTGTCGCGCCGCCGATCCGCTGCGGCGTCGAACGTGACGCGGCTGTCGCGTGACGGCGCGCGGCTTCCTCGCCGAGACATCGGATGGCGCGATCGCGGCCGACAATGTCGTCGTCGCCACCGGCCCGTATCAGCGCCCGCTCCTGCCCGACCTGTTGCGCGACGAGCCGGACCTGTTCCAGGTCCATGCCAGCCGTTATCTCAATCCGGCGCAACTGCCTGACGGCGCCGTGCTGGTGGTCGGCGCCGGCGCGTCGGGCGCGCAGATCGCCGAGGAGCTGCACCGCGCCGGCCGCCGCGTGTTTCTCTCGGTCGGCCAGACCGCGCGCCTGCCGCGCCGCTATCGCGGCCGCGACCTGATCTGGTGGTTCGAGACAGCTCGGAATCTTCGACAGACTCCGGAGAGAACGCGGCCCCATTCAGCGTCTATCCCGCGATCATCGGCGCCTATGGCGGCCACACCATCGACTACCGCCGCTTCGCCGCGCGAAGGCATCACGCTGCTCGGCCGCGTCGCCGCCGTCGCGCGACCGCGTGCTCGACATCGCGCCCGGCCTCGGCAAGAGCCTCGCGGAGGCCGATCTCTATTATGCGACCTTCCTCGACATGGCCGACGACGCACGCGCGCAAGCGCGGCCTCGATCTTGCCCGAGACCCCGCGGCCCGGGCGCAGATTGCCGGACCCGCCTTGCGTGACCGAACCGATCCGCCGTCTCGATCTGCGCGCCGAGGGCATCAACGCGGTGATCTGGGCGACCGGCTATGGCGTCGACTTCGGCTGGATCGACATTCCCGTCTTCGACGGCGACGGCGCAGCCGCGTGCAGCGCCGCGGCGTCGCCGCAGTCCCCGGGCTCTATTTCCTCGGCCTGCAATGGATGAGCCGGATGGCCTCGTCCTTCATGTCCGGCGTCGGCGACGATGCCGCCGTGCTCGCGGACCACATCGCGGCGCGGTCCGGAACCGTCGAAAATTCCGACTTTGTGAACCAGTTCACACGGAACCTCGCGCCAATCCGTGCTCCCCTCGGTCCCGGGGGAGAAGGGATCGGCGGATGACGCAGATCTACGACGACTACGACATCGAATCCTTCGAGATGGGCCGCGGGCAGTGGCATGCGCGGATCCGGCGGGCGGATTCGCGGCCCGTGCTGATCAACGGCCATCCGTTCCCGACGCTGCAGGTCGGCTTTGCCTGGGACACGCCGGAGGCGGCGGTCGAGGACGCCAAGCAGCACATCGACCGCTTCAAGCACAAATGGGCCGCCTGACCGCGGCGGGGAGGAAGCAGCGTGACGATCATCGACCTCAACGCAAGTCCGCCAGGCGCGCGCGCCGGTGCGTTCCAAATGTCCCGATTGCAGCGGCCGCTTGACCGTGCTGCGGATCATCCCGGGCCGCGCCAGTTCGGAATACTGGACCATGCGCTGCGTCAGCTGCGGCGGCATTCATCTCGATATTCTCAAGCCGGTCGCCGAGCCGATCGGGGCGTAACGCCTCGACCCTCATGGTGAGGAGCGTCGTCTTGCCGCGGCTCGAACCGGGCATCCACGTCTTTGCTTCAGCCATGCACGGAGACGTGGATGCGCCGGCGCAAGCCCGGCCATGAGGGGAAAGCAGCGGTTCCCGTACTGACAGCTGCTGCCAGGATGCTGTCAGCAGCCGCCCGCTTTGCCCTTTCATGTCAGCCGAACTCGGCCCATATTCGCGGGCATGGCGAAGACCCCCGACCGGCCGAAAAAGCCCGGCAAATCCCCGAAATCCAAAGCAGGCCGCCCCGACGTTCAGCCGATCGGGCCGGCGCTGGCGGAACTGTTGAATCCCGCGATCAATCGCGGCGACGCCGGCACCGGCTCGTCGCACCGGGCTGCAGCCGCCGCCCGACAATTCCTGGGATCGCCGCGCCGGCGGCGAGGCGGCGGCGCATCGCGCCCGCGCCTCGACGCGCGGGAAGAGTGATGATGTCGCGAAGAGAGATACGTCGCCGCGAGCGACCGCGTGGCTTGCCCCCACCCAACCCTCCCCCGCATGCGGGGGAGGGTTCAGGCGAGGGGGGTGACACAGAGCACATCTGCTGTCGGGGACCCCCACCCCCAACCCCTCTCCCGCAAGGGGGAGGGGAGCAGACCGCGCAAGCGGTCGAGAGAGCGCGAGAGCGCAGCAAGGTCTCGACGAAGCCCCGCAAGCCAATTACGGCACCGCGGCCACCATCCCGACGCTCGATCCGGAACTGGCGCGGCAGCTCGGCCTGCCGACCGCCGAGGATGACGACGAGGCGCTGGCGCGGCCGCCGCGCAGCAAGATGGAAGCGTTCGGCGTCAAGGCCACCGCGGACGCGCTGGAGAACCTGATCCGCGAGGGCCGTCCCGAGTTCAAGAAGGACGACGGCACGCTGAAAGTGTGGACGCCGCACCGGCCGCCGCGCCCGGAGAAATCCGAAGGCGGCCAGCCGTTCGTGATCAAGTCCGAATACGAGCCGAAGGGCGACCAGCCCACCGCGATCAAGGACCTGGTCGAAGGCATCAGCGCGCAACGACCGCACCCAGGTGCTGCTCGGCGTCACCGGCTCGGGCAAGACCTACACCATGGCCAAGGTGATCGAGGCGACCCAGCGCCCTGCCCTGATCCTGGCGCCGAACAAGACGCTGGCCGCGCAGCTCTATGGCGAGTTCAAGAGCTTCTTCCCCGACAACGCGGTGGAGTATTTCGTCTCCTATTACGACTACTACCAGCCCGAAGCCTATGTGCCGCGCACCGACACCTACATCGAGAAGGACTCCTCGATCAACGAGCAGATCGACCGCATGCGGCATTCGGCGACGCGCGCGCTGCTGGAGCGCGACGACGTCATCATCGTCGCCTCGGTGTCCTGCATCTACGGTATCGGCTCGGTCGAGACCTACACCGCGATGACCTTCGCGCTGAAGAAGGGCGAGCGCATCGACCAGCGCCAGCTGATCGCCGACCTCGTGGCGCTGCAGTACAAGCGCACCACGGATTTTTCCCGCGGCACGTTTCGCGTGCGCGGCGACGTCATCGACATCTTCCCGGCGCACTATGAGGACCGCGCCTGGCGCGTGAACCTGTTCGGCGACACCGTGGAGAATATCGAGGAGTTCGATCCGCTCACCGGCCACAAGCAGGACGATCTCGAATTCATCAAGATCTACGCCAACTCGCACTATGTGACGCCGCGCCCGACCCTGGTGCAGGCGATCAAGGCGATCAAGGGCGAGCTGAAGCTGCGGCTCGACGAGCTGAACGCGCAGGGCCGCCTGCTGGAGGCGCAGCGGCTGGAGCAGCGCACCACCTTCGATCTCGAGATGATGGAGGCGACCGGAAGCTGCGCCGGCATCGAGAACTATTCGCGCTATCTCACCGGGCGCCGGCCCGGCGAGCCGCCGCCGACGCTGTTCGAATATGTGCCCGACAATGCGCTGGTGTTCGCCGACGAGAGCCACGTCACCATTCCGCAGATCGGCGGCATGTTCCGCGGCGACTTCCGCCGCAAGGCGACCTTGGCCGAATACGGCTTCCGCCTGCCCTCCTGCATGGACAACCGCCCGCTGCGCTTCGAGGAATGGGACATGATGCGCCCGCAATCGGTCGCGGTGTCGGCGACGCCGTCGCGGCTGGGAGCTCAACGAGAGCGGCGGCGTGTTCGTCGAGCAGGTGATCCGCCCCACCGGCTTGATCGATCCGCCCGTCAATATCCGCCCCGCGCGCACCCAGGTCGACGATCTCGTCGGCGAGGTGCGCGCCACCGCGCAGGCCGGCTATCGCAGCCTGGTCACCGTGCTGACCAAGCGCATGGCGGAGGACCTCACCGAATATCTGCATGAGCAGGGCATTCGCGTGCGCTACATGCACAGCGATATCGACACCATCGAGCGCATCGAGATCATCCGCGATTTGCGGCTCGGCGCGTTCGACGCGCTGGTCGGCATCAATCTGCTGCGCGAGGGCCTCGACATTCCCGAATGCGCGCTGGTCGCGATCCTCGACGCCGACAAGGAAGGTTTTCTGCGCAGCGAGACCTCGCTGATCCAGACCATCGGCCGCGCCGCGCGCAATGTCGACGGCAAGGTGATCCTCTATGCCGACACCGTGACCGGCTCGATGGAGCGCGCGATCGCCGAGACCGACCGCCGCCGGGAGAAGCAGGTCGAGTACAACACCGCGCACGGCATCACGCCGGAGAGCATCAAGCGCTCGATCCACGACATCATGAACTCGGTCTACGAGCGCGACCATGTGCTGGTCGAGATCGGCGACGGCGGCATGGCCGACGACGTGATCTCGATCGGGCACAATTTCGAGGCGGTGCTCGGCGATCTCGAAACGCGGATGCGCGAGGCCGCCGCCGACCTGAATTTCGAGGAAGCGGCGCGGCTGCGCGACGAGGTCAAGCGGCTGCGCGCCACCGAGTTGGCGGTGGTCGACGATCCCACGGTGAAGCAGCGCATCCGTGCAGGACCGCGCCGGGGCTTACGCCGGCGCGAAGAAATACGGCGACGCCGCGAATTTGCCGGCGGCGTCGATCAAGGCGGGCAAGTTTGCGAAGCGGGGTGGAAGCGCGAGCCGCAGCGGCGGTGCCTCTTCACGCGCGCGGTCTTCGCCCTCCCCCTTGCGGGGAGGGTCGACCGCGCGAAGGCGGTCGGGGTGGGGGTAAATCGAGCAACGACGATCCCCTGCTCCCTTCCTCCGACGAAATCCGCAGCACTCCAAAGTCCACAAGCCGCATCTCGACGAGATGCACGGCCCGGAATCCCTGCCCTATCGCGCGAGCCGCACGCTGCCCGAAAAGCCGTTCGGCGACAACAGCAAGATCGTCCAGCCGACCAACTCGCAGCACTCCGGCCCCGAGTTCGGCCCGGCGCCGCGCTCGAGCGGCGGCGCGCCGGGGAAGCGCGGTGGGTGGAAGAAGAGGTAGGCGACCCGCCTGAACGATGCGGGACAATGTCGCCACTAGCCTTGGCCCATGACGCGATCGGATATCGAGTTGTCAGCGAAGAACAGTGCCGAACCTCCGAATCTCGAACGAGATAGCTAGCCTTGTTTCACCGGCCGATTTGCCTCGAATGGCCAACAAGTCGGACGTTGACAGAGTTGAGGAGTTCGTTGCGTGATTCGGCTTTCAGAGCTTTCTAAAGCGCTGAAGCGGATAGAAGCGTCAATCGATCAGACGTCATTGAAGCTCCTGTCTGAGAGCATCTTTGTCTAAATCGCTACGATCGGTTTCAGCAGATCAAGATTGCGATCTCCAAAGCCAACATGCTCAGAGATCGTCCATTCTACAGATCCAACGCATGTAGATGGTTTCGCGATCAGGTGGGGCTTCCATACGAGAACTAGTCTGGCCACAATCCGTCGAGATGTGTCGTAAAGCCTCATCGCGCGCCGATTCGAAGAATTCATCGATATTCAGCGTTCTCATGCATCATGCGAGATACGCGATAAACGCTCGCGACGAAAATTTGGACTTCAGATGTACATGAGCGGAGCGCCGAATGCGTCCTCGTGAGACTCGATGGTCTTCGCGAAAGCTGCGAGCACTGCCGGCAACGCTGAATGGACGCTTGTCACGCAATTCGTCCGAATTAGACAGCCCGGATTCGTCCGAGTTTCCACTGCGCCAACATGCTAACGAGGAATACGAGCTGAAGAGCCAGAAGGGAAAGTTCGGCGCCAAGGTCGCCGACGGCGCCTACAAGACCAAGTCGGAGCGTCTTGTCGCAAGCAACAATCCCAACCTGTTGTTGATGAACTACGACCTGAAATCGCTCGCGGTCGTGAACCTGTTCATCGTCCCAAAGCACTTCTTCGTCCGCGACATCATCGAGCGACGCAAGCCTCTTGCAGCGACAGCGCGCCGCGCTGGCTGGATCGGGTCGAACATCCTGCTCGGCAAGGTGCCGTAGATCGGCAAGATTCATATCGTTCAGAACGGCATCATCCGTCCGAAGGAAGCCGTTCTCGAGGAATGGCAGAAGACGCTCTTTCTCAGAAGCGAGTCGCTGGAGGCACGTGGCTGGCTGCTCGACGTGATGAAATGCGTCGAGTCGCTCGGCAAGCGAGAATTCACTCTCGATGAGGTCTATGCCTTCGACAGGCATCTCGGCGACTCTATCCCGGCAACCAGAACGTCAGGCCGAAGATTCGTCAGCAGCTGCAATTTTTGCGCGATCGGGGATTTATCGAATTCGTTTCTCGTGGTAATTATCGCCTGCGATCCTAGGAGCCTCGCATGGCTTGGTTCCTCAACGTCTACGAATGCGCACCGCTGCCGACGCCGATGGATCGATGAATGGTCCTGCATGTGCGACGACATTTGCCCGCATTGTGGCGCGAGGCACATGACGCCTTATCGAGAGCGAAGACTTGACGACGATCATCGAACAGGAAGGCAAGCAATTCATCGTGTCGTGGTCGCCGGAGACCGCCGAGCACGATCCCGACTATCGCGAGCTTCGCCGTTTTCCGACGCGAGACAAGGCTCGAATCCTGTCGGCCGATGCGTGATGCTGGTCGGTCAGATTTCATCGGCAAGACACCGACCATCCATGCCGATCATACTTCATCGTCAGCGGTTCCAGCTTGTCGCTTTGAAGCTTCCGCCTTGCTGCTTCGTGCCTCGCTTCCCCCACCCTCGCCCAGACCTTCGACCGCGCCCTGCTCTCGACCTTCTGCGACGCCGGCAACATCAAGGGCTCGACCTGCACGCGCGCCAAGGGCTATCCGAACGCGGGCAAGCGCGGCTGCGACGTCACGCTGACCGACCGCTATGGCGGGCGGTTCATCGCGGCGGGCAATCCGCTGCTGGTGGTCAACTACGACAGCGGCTGCGAGGCGCACGCCACCGACGACGGCGGCTCGGTCGTGTTCGAGCAGGTCGGCTCCCGATATGTCTTCCGCGGCTTTCAGCCGGGCGAGCGGGTCAACGACTGCGTCACGACGGCAAAGGACGCGCAGCAGGATCTGATGGTCTGCCTCACCGGCCACATGGGCCAGGGCATTCTCGAGAGCGGCGTGGCGCTGATGAATTTTGCGGTAGACGCGGGCGGAGGGCATTCGCGTCGTCGACGGAGATGCTGCTGCGCGCCGAGGATTCCACCGGCGCGTTCGGCGCCAACACCGTCACCTGCAAGGCGCGTCCGCCGAAATATTTCGAGCTGTCGAAACTCGCCGCGGGGCCGCGGCCGATGACGGTGAGCGTGGACGCGCGTTTTGCCGACGCCGAGACGATCCGCATCGCCTGCGGCAAGGGTTTTGCGAAGCCGGCGGAGGCGATCGGCGATCTGGTGCCGGGCGACGCCTGGATGCCGGACGATCGGATCAAGCACGGGCAAGATCGTGGTCGATCTGGCGACGCGGAAGGTGACGACGCAGTAACCGTCGTCGCTCCGAGATCGCGAGGACCGACTCGAATCCATTGCCGCAGGCAGCGATGTTGCGACGAAGCAATCCGATGATCGCGCACAAGCGGATAGTATGGATTCGCTCATCGCTTCGCTCGCAATGACGACGGAATGTGCCGCACTTACCCCGACCGCCGATGGCTGGTGTTCTGCACCAGATTGCCGTGCGCGGCCTGTTCGCGGATGTTGTGCTTCTCGTCGTCGCGATGGCCCTTGGTGGTGTCGAATGGAACGGACGGCGCGCTGCCGGGCCCCTTGTGGCTCTGCGCGTCCTCCGGAACGGGCTGGATGGTCTTGTTCAACGGCTTCGTCATCGCTGGTCTCCGTTGTCTTGTTTGCGAGATTCAACGCGACGTGCGCGGGGGCGTTCCCGGAACCATCAGTTCGTCATTCCGGGCTTGACGCGGCCATCCACGACTTCGTTGCAGGCATCGACGACGTGCGATGCCGGCGCAGGCCGGGCATGACGAGCTGCGCCCGAATGACGAGTGTGTCATTTTCAGCACGTCGCGTTACTGTGTCGCAGGCGAAAGTTGTTTCCGAAATTCGGAACATGTGTTCTAATGCGCGCATCCCGCCCGCATGAGGGGCGTTTCGCGATCGTCACGATTCGTGGTGCGGGCTGCGATGGACGCGCGTGCATCGAGACGATCGATGCGGGCGCGTACGGTCAAGCCGTGTGGTCCTGTCCCCTCGACGCTGGGGTCAAGTGAATGGAGATGCGATTTCGGCCTTGCGGCCGAAACGCAGAGATCCATTCGCGACGGTGGCTAAAAAGCCCGACACACCGGGGAGAGCACGGAGCAGCCGTAAAGCCATTGCGCAGGGAGTGCCGGACGTGTTTCGGCCTTACCTGTCTATCTTGTGTGCGTTTCTTCCCTTTGCACACAAGCCTGCGGGTGCGGCCAGCGCCCGGCATTCCCTGCGCCCTCTTCTTTCGAGGGGCACGCGATTATGCATCACTCGGACACAAATCGTGTCGCGGGAATGCGGAGTCGTGTCTTCTCTGCTGTCGTGCCCGGCGCGAAGGCGAGGCACCCAGATATTCCAGAGGCTTCTCGGTTGAGCACTGCTGTCTCTGGAATACTGGGTCGCCCGGCTCAAGCCGGGCGACGACGCCGAGTGTTGTTTGACAATCGAATCCGAAACGACAGCCGCGCGCTACATCTTCCCGTTCGCGTTGCGGGGATCGCCCTGCGTCTGCTGCTGGCGATCCTGCTCATTGGCGCGGTGGCGGCCGTAGAGGCAGCCGGCGGCAGCGCCGAGCAGGCCGTGATGGCCGGCATAGTGGCCGGCGACGCCGCCGACGGCCGCGCCCTTGAGGCAGCCCTTGGCGTCGGCGGGCGAGGAGACAATCGCCAGCGTGGCGATGGCGGCGAGTGCGAATGCGGTCTTCATGATGCGATCTCCGGGAAAGGAAGCTCGCATCGATAACGGCGGGAGCGGAGCGCGGTTCCACCGTGCCCTCGCTCGAGATCCCGGATCAGCGCCACCGCCAAGGCGTGCTGCGCTACGTCCAAGACGCGCGTGAACGCGCTTTTGGCATCCGGGACACGGCTTCGCCTCATAAACCCTCGGCTGCGCGGTGACGCGGACCTCGCCTCAACGCGAAGTGTTGGTTGGCTAACCACACCTTAAGATTGCATTAGGGTATTGCGATGCCATATGCACGGTAGTCGCATGAGTATATTTCCGGATTGATCGGCTGCGCGCCGTGCGCGCACAATGAACAATGAACTGCAATCACGAGTCGGGCGACAAGAATCCGACGGAGAAGCAAATGGTCGAGAGCCTGAATCGTCAACGCGTGCTGAACTTCCTCGAAGTGTTCTACTCGGGGGACATCGAAGGCGCGCTGTCGCGCTGCAGCGACGATGTCGAGTTCTTCTCCAACGCGCCGGTGGATCTGCTGCCGCATATGGGTCACCACCGCGGCAAGGCCGAGCTGCGCGAGATGTGGAAGACGGTCCACACCCGCTATTACGACATGCGCCACGAGGTGCCGCACCATCGTCGCCGAAGGCGACGGGTCGCCGTGGACATGCGGGTGTTCTTCAAGAAGAGCCTCAACAACCGCATCGTGCAGTTCGACCTCGCCGCCTTCTACACCCTGCGCGACGGCCGCATCACGCATATCCGCGAGATCATCGACACCTTCGACCTGGTGCAGCAGGTGCTGGAGCGCGATCTCGCCGCGGCGATCGCCGTCACCAAGCCGGACGAACTGTAGTTGGAAATCGTGAATACAGGACCAAGCCAAGATCGCAGTCCGATCCCTCCCCCGCGACCTGTCCGCCGTAGCTCGACAGAGCGAAGGCGGAAGCCGTGGGGAGGGAAAAGAAAAAGTTGAACCTGACCGCATCTGCTTGCGACCCATCACGGGCAATTGGGTTCGCTCGGAGCGCTGAGCTCTCATGAAGATCGTGTTGCTGGCCCTGCTCGGGCTGTTTCTGGGTGCGATCGGCGGCGCGGCGCTCGGAATCGGAGCCGGGCTCGCCTGGGTGGAGATGTTCAAAACCTCGGATTTTGAAGGCACTAGCGGCATGCTGGTGTTCTTCGGCTTCATGCCGGGTGGCGCGATGATCGGGGCAATAAGCGGCGCGCTGCTGTTTGCGATGATGGCCTTGCGCGATAACGAAATCGCGATCGAGCGCGATCGGATGCCGCGAGGGAAGCGTTAACGACCCCGTAAATTCACGGGATTGTCGCAATGGTGCAATGCAAAAATGCCGATTGCGTTTCGGCGGAATTCGATTATTTGAAGCTTCAAATAAAACGGCAGCGAACCCGGCTGGGCGCGATCGGCGTCCGTTGCCGGGTTTAGTCCATTGCGGGACTTTCGCTGCTTCTCACAGCCAGTCCGGGAATCAAGCGACATGACAGAGCACAGTCTCTGGCGTTTTTCGCGCGCGCTGCATCGTGCGATCAACGACCGCCAGTTCGACGAACTTGCCGCCACGCTCGACGACGACGTCGATTGGGCGATCTATGGACCGATCGACATGTTTCCGTTTCTCGGCGCGCGCCGCGGCCGCGATGCGGTCATCGAGGTGGTGAAGCAGATCGCGGAGAACGTCCGCGTCCATCGCTTCGATCGCGAGACCATCATGCTCGGCGTCGATTCGGCGTCGTCGATGATGCGCTATTCGCTGACCTCGCTGGAATCCAACAAGCCGATCTCGCTCCGCATCGCGCATTTCGCCCAGTTCAAGGGCGGCCGGCTCAGCAACATCCGCGTCCTCGTCGACAGTTTCGACCTGGTCGAGCAGGCGCTGGGCCATCCCCTCCATTTGCCGCGGATGACGGCCTGACCGGCCGGCGGCAAACTTGAAGCGATCCGACCCTCCAGCCCCCGTCGGGATCGCTTCGCCCAGCGGGCGGCGCTTCAAGCGCCGCCCTGCTGGCGCAAAGTGCAAAAGTGCCGCAGCGCGGCTGACGCGGATGTGAATCCGCCGTCACAATTTTGCACCCGAAACAGCCGCATGTTAGGCCTGTCTGAGACACGGGCTGGGTCATGACTTCATCATTCATTGCGGGATCGAACCGCCGCGCTGATGCTGGCGGCAGGCGTTGCGCTTGGTTTTATTGTCCTTTGCCGCGACGCATCCGGCTTTCGCGCAGGCCCAGGCCTGCGCAAGACGACGAGGAGGCTGACGAATCGGCGACCGCGAAAACCGACGAGACCAAGCCCGCCGAGACGCGAGCAAAAACCCACCGACACCGCCGAGATCGACGCCAATACGCTCGACTGGAGCCAGCTCAACGTCGATCCCGCCACCCTCACCTACGGGGCGAAGGCGCCGGCGCGGCAGCGCCAGCACCGATGGCGACATGAAATGGTCGAACAACAACAGGCCGAACGGCTCGGCGGTGTCGGTCAAGCAGCAGGTCGCGCCGTTCTGGGATACCCGTGTCGGCGCCGACATGACCGTCACGCGCGAGCCCACGACGATGTCGGAATTGCTCGCCGAGAAGACCGCCAATGGCGGCAACCTGCCGCAATCCGGCGGCTCGGCCTGGGCGGCGATGACCGCGCCGGGCGCCGGTCCGGTCTGGGACAAGACCGCGGTCGAGGCCCGCGTCGATCCGTCCTCCGAGCAGAGCAAGCTCGGCACCTCCTTGAGCAAGCAGGTGCCGATCAGCGGCGCGTCGTCGCTGACCCTGCAGAACGGCTACAGCATGACCCAGCAGGGCATGGTGCCGGTGCCCGGCCTCAGCCAGCGCCCGCAGCGAACCTACGAGACCGACCAATCGGCGAAGGTCTCGATCGGCGACACCGGCACCAGCGTCAGCGCCGGCCAGACCCTGTCCTCGACCGACGACAAATGGCTGCGCAAGTTCGGCGCCGAGCAGAAGGTGCTGGACGGCGTCACCATTTCCGGCTCGGTCAGCGAGACGCCGCAGGGCACCACCAGCAAGAGCATCAGCGCCGGCTTCAAGAAAAGCTGGTGAATTAGCCTTAAGTTTGCGCATGATCTCATCGGAAAACCGGTGCCCACTTTTCCGGATCATGCGCCGGATTCGCCACGGCGAAGCCGGTTGAATGCACCTTTGATGCCGCAACTTGGCCGCGATGAGGTCAAAATCGGCCCCCCTGATGGGACTGTTTCCATCAGGAAATTCGTCGTGCGGGGGACACTCGCTCAACGCGAAAAGGGGAAGGCCGATGAATAACGCCATTCGTTCTGAGCAAATCGAACAGGTTGAAGGCGAAGACGCCAATCTCGCCGCGGTCTCGGAAGTCGAGGAAGGCATCCGCGAGTTCGTCCGCAACGATATCGCGTATCTGCGCCGTCCGGTCGCAGTCAGCGCGCCAGAGGCGACGCTCGATCCGGGCTCCGAAGCTACGGTGAACAATGTGAACTCGCTGATCCACCGCGTCGCCGGCACCTCGGTGTCGGAAATCGACAAGCTGATCTCCGAGCTCGAGGCGCTGCGCGAGATGCTGCATGCCGAAGGCCAGCGCGTCCAGCGCGAGATTTCCGGCTACGCGCAGCTGAGCCAGGCCGCGATGAAGTCGACGCGGATGATCGCCGACAACGTGCAGCAGTGGAAGCGCGCCGCCGACGGGCTGCGCAACGGCTGACGGGTTCCAAGATGCGAACCGCCGCCTCTGGCCATCCGGAGCGCGGCGGTTTCGATTCGAGGTCAGTGAACAGAAAAAGCCTGCGATGAGCTTGAACGTGTCGATCCCCACAAGCGACCAAGGTCAGGCGCCAGTTTCCGGCGCAGCACGGGGATATCGACCATGGAAAGCATCCGGCCCGACACGCCAGATCCGATTCCGCTGCGGGCCTCGCCGCACCGGGTCGGGACCATCATGATCCGCTTCGTCGGATTGCTGTTCCTCGCGGTCGCCGCGATGGCGCTGGTCTATCTGCGCTGAAGAGGCCGCATCGGTTGCGGCCATGGTTAGCGAAAGCTGACTTAACCGCGGTCGATCGAGGCGACTTCGAGCCGCCAGGAGCCCTCGGCATAGCCCCGCACCACCATGACAGCCGTCAGCATCACCGCGAGCGTCACGGTTGCAAAGATCAAACCCACCAGTTTCAGCCCGCTGCGATCCGCCATCGTCGTCCCCCGCCGAAATTTGCGGGCTCACTATCCTCAGCACAAGTTCAAAATGCGTTAGCAAACAATTGGTTCCGCCGATTCTTCGCGGGCGATGCAAGCGCGCAACAATGCGGTAACCTTGTTATCCCGTTACTTCGGCGCGCCCGGCGTTCCGCCGCGGCACGAAGCCGGTGCCGAGAAACGAGAACACCACCTCGCCGCGCTGATTGGTGCCGGTGTTGCGGATCTGGACGATGCCCCATTCGGGGCGCGAGTCCGAGTCGCGCAGGCTCTCGACCTCGCTGACGAAGCTGATGGTGTCGCCGGCCATCACCGGCTTGATCCAGCGCAGATCGCGAAAGCCCGGCGATGGTCCGCCGGCGGCAACGGTCTCGCCGCGCGCGACGGCCTCGCGCGCGAGTCGCTGACATGCTCGTGACCATCAGCTTCATGCAGACGGAGGCGACATGCCAGCCCGAGGCGGCGAGCCCGCCGAACAGCGAGTTGCGGCCTTCCTCCTCCGACAGATGAAAGCGCTGCGGATCGTATTTCCGCGCGAAGCGCTTGATCTCGTCGGCGGTGAAGGTGAAGGAGCCGACCTCGCGCCGGCGGCCGACATGGATGTCCTCGAAGAACCACATCAGCGCTGGCCCTCCCGGCGGCTGATGATGATCGGCGAGATCATCTCGCATAGCACCTCGCCGGCCGCGTTGCGCGCCACGCCCTTGAAGGTCACGATGCCGGTGTCGGGCCGGCTGCGCGACACCCGCGCCTCGGTCACGTCGACATCGAGCGTGATGTCGTCGCCCGGCCGCAAGCGGCGCCACCCAGCGCAGTTCGTTGACGCCGGGCGAGCCGAGCGAAGCGGCGCGGCCGATGAAGCCGTCGAACATCATCCGCATCATGACCGCGCAGAGATGCCAGCCCGAGCCCGACAGCCCCTTCAGCATGGTCTTGGCCGCGGCCTCCTCGTCGAGATGCATCGGCTGCGGGTCGTACTCGCCGGCAAACTCCAAAATCTCCTCGCGCGAGACGTGGCGCGGGCCGAAGGTGCCGAGGCGGCCGACCGGAAAATCTTCGAAAGTGAGGGTCATTCTGTCAGGGGATTGCGGCTGGGAAGGTCAGATTGTGGCCGCACTTTGCGGCAATCTCAACCCGTCCGTCCGCATGGCTTCCGATACTTCGTCGAGGCCCTGTGCGGGCGGGCGGATTTGGACGAAACTTGAGACCAATTCGCTGGGGGAAGGTGATGCCTTGTTTTCACGATGTTGGAAATGAACGAGGTCGCGCCGGTTTCGTCGGGGCGCGATCGCGCCACCGGGCCTGGAGGGGACGGTGATGTTCGAATATCGCGACCTGTTCCGCTGGGACCGGTTCATCACGCCGACGCTGATCAAGCCGTTTTTCGGCGTGATGATCGGCTTCGTGGTGCTGATGGGCCTGTCCGGCATTTTCACCGGCCTGACCGCGATGGCGATCAACCCGTTCGGCGGATTCATCATCGTGGTCGCAAGCATCGTCGGCGTCGTCGCCGGAATCATGTTGTCGCGCGTGATTGCGGAATTCGTCCTGATCGCATTCCGCATCAACGAGCACCTCGGCGCGATCCGCGACCAGGGCGAACGCGGTAGACCCCGCATTCAGGTCGACCATTTCGAACTCTTGTTTCTGGGCACAATTGCGCGTCGCCGACGGGCGCTGGGCATTGCGAGATTCGGTAAGGCCAAAGTGCGTGCCGGGTCGCCTGATCAGTAGCGGCCCAAGCTAGGCCGTGCGGCCCCGCACAGCGCGCCAAAGAAAAATAATGATGCAAGCGCCGATGAAACCGGTGATCAAATAGCCGATCCAGCCGCCAAGCGCGATACCGAATAGCCCGAGCAGCCAGTTTGCCAACGCCGCTCCCACGATGCCCAGGATGATGTTCATCAGAATTCCCGTGCCGGACTTCATGAACATTTCTGCGAGCCAACCCGCGAGACCTCCAACTATGATTGCCGCTATCCAGCCGATCCCTGCATCAGACATGTCGCGCTCCCGTCCTTGGCGTGGTCTGCCCATCATGCGGCGAAGCCGAAATGATCGCCAGCGTGAGCGCACCGCAACATCGCACATATCCCCCAGGGAGCGGTAGATTGGGTTCGCGGCTCGAGCGGACGCAACCTGCCCACCTCTCGGACGCGGGCCAACGCATCGCAGCAACGCAGCCTCTATTCGATCACCTCGCCGGCAGCGACGACCATCGACGTCGGAATCGTGAGGCCGAGCGCCTTCGCCGTCCTTGCGTTGACGACCAGTTCGAATCTCGTCGGCTGTTGGACGGCCCACGGGCTTGAGGACCCCACACAGGAGGCCGCCGATGTCGAGCTTCATCTCCTGATCTACGAGGCGAGCCACAACGTGATCGTGCTGCATGTGATGCGTGCGCTCGGCGATCTCCTGCGCAACGATATCTTCTACAATCGTGGTCAACTGTACCTGCGCGAGGGTGTGCGCGATCAACTGCTTCAGCAGCATCTTGCGTTGGCGGAGGCGGTGGTCGCCGGCAAGGCAAAAGAGGCCGAAGCCGCGGCGGCGGAACACATCCGCTTCACCTTCGAAACGGTGGAAGAGATCAGGCGCGATAGCGCGCGGCTGGAAACTTCGCTAAGCCGGGTGAACAGGAGCGATTTCCTCGCCTGACCTTCGACGCGAAAACAATCGGTACGCACCATGAGTGCCTCCACCATGAAGAACTGGATCGGCGTTATTTTCGCGATCGTTCTGCCTTGCCTGTTCGCGATGCCGAGCAGCGCCTCGGCGGACCCCGTGCTCGATATCGTCATCGGCGGGCAGACCCGCCACTTCGGACGCGACGAGCTGCTGCGTCGGCCGGACGTGGCTCATGTGACCGTTGCGAACGACATCGCCTACGGCAAGGCAATGACCTATCTCGCGGTGCCCGTGGCCGCGCTGCTTGCCGGGCTCGATCCTCCCGCGAATGCCGTGATCGAGTCGGTCGCGCTCGACGGCTTTGCCGCGCAACTGCCGCTGGTCCTTCTCACCAACACCGACCCCGCCAAGGCGGTCGCCTGGCTCGCCATCGAGCCCGACGATCCGCGCTGGCCGATGCTTCCCGGCAAGGCCGAGAGCGCGGGGCCGTTCTATATCGTCTGGACCGGCGCGTCGGTGGCGACGATCCGCAGCGAGCAATGGCCGTACCAGTTGAAGCGGCTCGCGAGCCAATCCTCTCCGCTGGAACGCTGGCCCGCGCTCGACGTCGATCCGGCCTTGTCAGCGGCCGATCCGGCTCGCGCCGGCCTTGCGCTCTACAAGACGCAATGCCTGCCCTGTCATACGCTGAACGGCGCCGGCGCGGGCACCATGGGACCGGACTTGAACAAGCCGATGAATCCGACCCGGTACATGACGCGGGACGGACTGCACGCCCTGATCCGCGATCCCCGGTCGGTTCGCAACTGGCCCGCGATGCAAATGCCCGGCTTTGCGGCGGAGCAGTTGAGCGACGCAGAGATCGATCAGATCATCTTCTATCTCGACCACATGGCCGGGAGACACGGAGGAACGCCGTAAAGTCGCCGCTTTCAGCACCGCTCGCGAAGCGATCACGGCCCAACACTGTCCCGTGAACGAAACACTTCGGCGAGGCCACGAAGTGGCGCTGAAACAGGGCCCTGCCTACCTTCCAAAGGAGTCAAGCACCCAGGAGGGTGAGATGCGCAATCTGATTTTCGGTTCCGTTCTGATCGCGGTCGCTGCGGTTGGTTTTTACTCGCTGATTTCGGCCTCGCTTGCCGCGGCGCGCGATGCCCGGCCTGCGACCTTTGCCGAACGATTCGCCCCGGCGCTCAGATCGACCGAGACGACTGGTTTGCGGAAATAGCCTTCATTCGATCACCTCGTCATTCGATGACCTCGTCGGCGCAGGCGAGAAGCGCCGGGGAAATTTGAAGTCCGAGCGATCGGGCAACTCCGGGATTGATCACGAACTCAGAGCTGGCGACCTGCCGGACAGGCAGATCGGCCGGCTTTTCGCCTTTCAGGATGCGTGCGGCGGAGAGGCCCATTTGGTAAGCGCCGTCCGACCGGCGTGCGCCGAGGCTTGCCAGACCGCCGAATATCGATTGCAGGGACGAGAGCAAACCCTCTAGATTTTCGGCGTGACTTCGATCTCCAAAAGCAATCCTCCCTCGGGCCTGCTCCATGCAAGGGCCTGGCAGGTCGCCATGATCGGGCTCGGCACGGCCGCGACGCAGCTCGACACGTCGGTGAATATCGCCTTCCCCGCCATCACAAGGGGATTCGGCCTTGCGATCGCCGACATCCAATGGGTCGTCATCTGCTACGTGCTGACCTATGCGAGCCTGCTGCTGGCGCTGGGACGCATCGGCGACACGGTCGGTCATGCCCTGGTTTTCCGCATCGGTCTGATCTGGAGCACGGTTGCGCTGCTGCTTGTCGGCTGGTCGCCGAGCTTCGGCGCGATGCTGCTGTTTCGCTGCCTGCAGGGTATCGGCGCAGCACTTGTGCTGAGCTGCGGCGCGGCGCTGGTTATCTCGCTCACCGGCGAAGCGCGGCGCAGTCATGCGCTCGGCATCTACACCATGATGCTCGCGGTCGGTTTGATGCTCGGGCCGCTGCTTGGCGGCGCGCTGACGGCGGTCTGGGATTGGCCGGCGGTGTTCTGGTTCCGGGTCCCGATCGCTCTCGCGGCGCTGCTCCTGTTTCGCGGCACGCAGGAAACGCCGCAGCGGCAGGCCGCCGATCGCTTCGACGTCCCCGGCGGCATCGCGCTGGCGCTCGGACTGGTCACGATGCTGCTGGCCATCAACCGCCTGCGCGAGCCTTCCGCAATCTTGTTCGCCCTGCTGTCCGCGCTGGCCTTTGCGGCCTTCATCGTCCGCGAAAGGCGCGCGGCGCGTCCGATCATCGCCATCGAGATTCTCAAGGGGCCGGGATTTGCGCTGCTCAATCTCGTCAGCGTGCTGCTCAACCTCGCGGCCTTTTCGGTCTGGCTGCTGGTGGCTTATTTCCTGGCGCGCGTGCCGGCCTACAGCCTGACCGAAAGCGGCGCCATCCTGGCGACGGCCGCGGCAGGGGCTGCGCTGGCCGCGCCGATCGGCGGCCGGCTCACGGGGCGGCATATCTCCGCCCGAGGCTTGGCGATCGCAGGCGCCGCGGCCAATGCTGTCGGTCTCTTGCTGATCAGCGCATGGACGGAGCAGACGGCGACGATGCTGCGGATCGCCGCGCTTGTCGTGCAGGGCGTCGGACTCGGCCTCTTTCAACTGGCCTATTCGGATATCGTGACGGCGGCACTTCCGCTGAGGGATCGCGGCGTGGCCGGCAGCCTCGTGTTGCTGACGCGAACGCTCGGCACCGTGACCGCAGCGTCGGTCATCTTCCTTGTGTTCGGCATCCTGAACGCGACATATGGCTTCCTCGAAGGCTTCCAAAGGACCTTTCAGTTTGCGGCGTTGCTGGCATTTGTCGCAGCCGGACTTGCGGCGTTTTCACCGCGCAGGGTCGGCGGCCCGCCGGATTCGTGATAAGCCAGTAACGCGGATTTTAGTTTCTGCCCAGATAAGCGACGGCTTCGATCTCCACCAGCACCTCCGCCCCCGCCAGCGATCGCACCTCGACAAGCGTGGAGGCAGGAAAATCGCCGGTGAAGAATTCGCGGCGCGCGCGCCAGACCTCGGTGTTGTTTTTGATGTTGACGACGTAGATCGTCATCTTCACCAGATTGTCCATCGTTCCGCCGGCAGCCTTGATGATGCGCTCGATGCGCGAAAATATCTGTTTGGCCTGCTCATACTCGTTGTCGCCGACCATTCCGGTGCCGCCCTCGAAGGGACGGGCCACCTGGCCGGAGATGTACAGCGTATCGCCGGCGCGGATAGCGTTAGACCACAGACCGGGACCGGCCTCGGCGACATCGGGGACCGGCAGCTTTGTCCTGGGCATGGGCGTTCTCCTCGCGAAAATTCACAATTGTTTCTCAACCGATCCGATCGAGCGTCGCCTTGGAATGAACCTCGAGATCGGTGTCGGCGCGCGACTTGAGCAGGGCCGAGCCCTGTTGCGTGGCGATCCGGCGCGCCTCGGTGAGATCGCTCAATCCTCCCTGTCCATCGCCGGCGTGCAGGCGCAGCAGCCCGCGCAGGCGATGAAATTCGGCCGCGATCCAGCGCTCGCCGTTCTCGACCTCGGCGGCAATCGCGGCGAAGTTGGCGAGGCCCTCCTCGATCCGATGCGCCTTCAGGCAACCGCCGACGAACACGACGCACCACGCCGTCAGTGACGGCTCATGCGCGGTCATCAGCCGCTGGATGCCGCCCTTGGCCTGACGAAATCCCTTGTCGATCGCGCCGCGGTGGATGGCGGCGACGCCCGCGAGCAGATCGGCATGCGGCCGCCAGAACGGCAGGTCGTGCTGCAGCGTCAGGCTGCGCAGCCGCGAGGCGTGGAACGCGAGATCGTCGATGTCCTCGGTGAACGCGGCCAGCAGACCGCCGGCGAACGCCGTCGTAAGGCAAAGCGTCTGGAAATGGCCGCCCGCCTGGGCGTCTTCCAGCGCGATCTTGCGCCAGACCGGGCCGAACTCACCATCGCCAAGCAGCGTCCATGCCTCGGCCAGCCCAACCTTGACCGCGACGTCGTGCAGCGTCGCGCCGATCTTGTCGAGGGCCTCGCTGTGCAGTTCGGGAACGTACATCTCCAGGAACTGCTCGAACTCGAAAATCGCCTCCTTGAATTCGCCCCGGAACAGCAAGGTCGTGCCCATGCAGCGATGCGACATCAGCTTGTCGAAGGTGCTGCCGTTCGCCGCCACCTCGGCGATCTGCCGGGCCACCTGCAGGCGCGCTTCGGTCTCGTTGAACCGGCCCATCCATTTGTGAAACAGCGCCGCCACGATCCGGTCGGTGGTGCCGAGCCGGGTCGACAGCTCGACGGCGGAGTCGATCTCGCGCTCGACTTCGGCGGCGCCATAACCGCGCGCGGCGATCAGCGGCCCGAGGATCTCCAGCCGCAGCTCGAACTCGCGAAGATCGCGATCGCTGCCCGGCGGCAGCCTCGAGGCCAGGTCGATCGCGGTCGCAAAATGCGCGACCGCCTCGACCGCGGCGGAGCGCCGCGCGGCATCCCTCCCTGCGCGCTGCCACCAGGCGATGGCGCGCGCATCGTCGCCGGCCTCGGTGAGTTGATGCGCCAGCACGTGCGGCATCTGATCGGTCATGGCGGGGAAGCGCGCCTCGATCGTATCCGCGATCAGCTGGTGAACCCGCAAGCGATCGCGCCGCAGCAGCAAATGGTAGGCCGCGTCGCGCAACAGCGAGTGACGAAATTCGATCGCTTCGCCGAACGGGCTGTGCCGCTTCACGAAAATGCCCGTTCCGATCAGGCGTTCGATGCTGGCGGCCATCTCGGCGCCGCCGAAGGGCGAGACCGCGATCAAAAGCTCGATGGGGACGTCGCGGCCGATCGCGGAAGCGAACTGCGCGGTTTCGCGGCCGTATTCCAGCAGGTCCAGCCTCGCCAGCAATGTTTCATTCAAGGTGGCCGGGATCGCATGCGCGTCCGCGCTTCCGGGAGCGACGGTCTCGATCGCCTGATAGCCGCGCGCCAGCTCCTCGGCGAAGATCGGAATGCCGTCCGAGCGCGCGACGATGGCGTCGACGAATTCCGGTCGGCATTTTCCGGTCGGCGGCGATCGCGTTCACCAGCCGGCGGATCTCCTGGGGCTGCAGGCGCGTCAGGTGCAGCAAATTGGCGTCGCGTTCTTCGGCCCAGCGCGGCGTCTCGCCCGGACGCATGGTCGCAACCAGCAGCACCGGCAATTCGCGGATCAGCCGCGCCAGTCGCGTCATCAGTTCGGACGTGGACGGGTCGATCCAGTGCACGTCCTCGATGACGATGACCGGGCTTTCCCGGCTGATCGCCTCGATGATGTCGAGCAGCGCCTCAACCGTCCGCGAGCGGATTTCGGCCGGCGCGAGCCTCTCGAGCGCGCTGCGATCGACGTGCTCGTGGCGCAGCATTTCCGCGATCAGCGCCAGCCGTTCGGAGGTCGACTGGCCGATGCGTCGCAACAGCGCGTCGAGCTTCTCGACCTGGCCGCCGTCCGGCGCGGAGACGTCGGTCGCGTAGGCGAGATAGTGCGCGACGGGGTGAAACGGCTGATTGGTGTGGATCGGCGAGCACTGCAGGATCAGCCGCTGCGCGGCGTTGATCTCGAGCCGGCGATACATCTCCTCGATCAGGCGCGACTTGCCCACCCCGGCATCGCCGGTGATGACGACGATCTGCCCCTGGCCGGCCTGCGCGGCGGTGGCGCGATCGACCAGCCGCGTGATCTCGCTTTCGCGGCTGACCATCGGCAAGACGTTCGAGCGATGGTCGGCCGCGAACCGGCTCGCGCCCCTGCGTTCGCCGAGCACGCGAAACACCGCGACGGGTTCCGCGAAACCCTTGAGCGTCCGCGTGCCCAGCTCCTCGCAGTGAAACCGGGCGCCGACGATCCCGGCAGTCGCCTCGCCGATCAGGACCTGGCCCGGCAGCGCTTCGCCTTGCAGGCGCGCCGCGAGGTTCGGCGCCTCGCCCACCAGTGAATCCTGTTCGGAGGCGGCATTGCCGATCAGATCGCCGGCGACGATCAAGTCCGGTCGCGATCCCGATCCGGACCTGGAGGCCGTGCCCGCCCGGCGTCCGCAGCGCCGCGATCGCCTTGACGAGCGCCAGTCCGGTGGCGACCGCGCGTGCCGCGTCATCCTCGCGCGCACGCGGATAGCCGAATGTCGCCAGCACGCCGCCGCCGTAAAGGCGCAGGACATGTCCGCCGAAGCGGTCGATCACGCCGCCACAGGCATTCACATAGGAGCCGACGATGTCGTGCACCAGTTCCGGGTCGAAGTGCGATGCAAGCTCGTTGTATTCGACCAGCTCGCAAAACAGCGTCGTGACCTGGCGGCGCTCGAAGATCGGCGGATGGCCGGCGGCAGGCGCCGGCGCGGGCTTGCCGGACTCGATCGAACGGTTCTCAGCGGCGGCGAGCCTGCCGATCGCGTCCAGCAAGCGCCGGCGATGACCGACGGAGCTGATGCCGAGTTCCGCCAGATCCGCGCCGGTCAGATGCGGCAGCACGCTGGCGTCGATGTGGTTGTCGACGAACGTCCGCACATAGGCCCCGAGACCGAGCTGACGGAGCCACGCGTCGACAAATTCCACGTCCGGACCGGCAATTGGCTTGGTCATCTCAAATCGAACTCGGAGCTAACAGCAAACGCGCCTATCGAGCAGCATCGCGCCGAAACCGCCAGCGATCAAGTAATCTGCTGATACTACTTTATAATTGATATCCGCGCCATGTTGGAAATGCCGCACCGCGGCCGGGCCTGGACGGTTCAACCATCCACGCAGGTTTTACCCCTGGCGGGTGATCTCAATGAGGTGGCGGAGGCTGCCAGACACCTGCCACGCCAGAGGGTCCCACCAGTATGCAGCGCACGATTGCGCGTTGCCGCGGCATGAGATGCCCGAGCTTTTGCGAAATCGTTGTCCCTCGAAAGCAGAGGGAGCAGGGAATGCCGGGTGCACGCCGCACCCACTGCCTTGCGTGCAAACGAAAAAGACGCACGCAGGCCAACACAGGTACGCCGAAATCACTCCGGCACTCCCTGCGCCATGGTTTTACGGCTGCTCCGCGCTCTCCCCGGAGTACCGGGCTTGTTAGCCTCCGTCGCCTGCCAGATCATCTCGGCAAGCTTGACCCCAGCGTCGGGGGGACAGGACCACACGGCTTGACCGTACGCATCGTGCCGCACGTCTTGCGGCGACAACTGCGTCCATCGCAGCCCGCACCACGAATCGTGACGATCGCGAAACGCCCCTCATGCGGGCGGGATGGCCGAGTTATGCGCCTGTGTTCCGATTTTCGCAAAGAGAAATATTTTTGCGGCGGAGGCTGGACATCGGTCGTGACTTATGAATAGCCGAAGTGTTTTGCCCGTCGTGTCGGAAGGGCACACTGGGTGTTACGCCCTTCGTCGCGAAGACGAGCGCCTGCCGATTGAAGTGCCAGGGTCGTATTTGATTCTGCGGCAGCGAAGCGCTTTCGATCTCCCCGATCACCCTAACGATGCTCCGTGAGCCGCTGCAACCGCGGCCGTGCGCGACCAGCCACCAGAATCGACAATCACCACGGTCTTTCCCTTTGACACGAGCCGCCGCACTTCAACTGCAGCAGCTTCGAGAGTTGCGCGCTCTATAGGCTCAAGGTCGATGGTCGGATAGCTAGATGTGGAGCCTCAAGAGGTTGTCCTCGGTCAGACCGAGTCTGCTGATTGGTGTTTGAGATTTTATACCGCCGTGAGGCCGATGCCAATTGTATTGGTGCAGCCAGATCGGCAGCTCGTGGGCGCGCCGATCTGATGTTGGGATAGGCTTGGGCATAGGCCCATTCGCGGAGCGCGGTCTGGATGAAGCGCTCGGCCTTGCCGTTGGTTTTGGGCGTGTAGGGCTTGGTGCGGATGTGCTTGAGGCCGAGCTCCCTGCAAGCCTCGCGAAAGGCAATGGCACTGGTAGCAACGCCGTTGTCGGTCATGACGCGCGTCGACGGTGACGCCGAGGCTCTTGTAATAGGCGACGGCGGCCTTGAGAAAGGCAACGGCGCTGTCCGCCTTCTCGTCGGGCTTCATCTCGGAGAAGGCGACGCGGGAATGGTCGTCGATGCAGACGTGGACGAACTCCCAGCCGACGCCGCGGCTCTTGTTCGGACCAGTCCGATCGCCGGTGATGCGGTGGCCGATCCGCTTGAATCGGCCGAGCTTTTTGATGTCGATGTGGATCATCTCGCCGGGGTGCTCGCGCTCGTAGCGGCGCACCGGCTCGGCCGGCTCCAGGTCGCGTATCCGGTTCAGTCCCAGCCGCCGCAGGATGCGGCTGACGGTCGCCGGCGACACGCCGACCTCGGCGGCGATCTGCTTGCCGGTGTGGCGCTGCCGGCGCAAAGCCTCGATGGCGGCGCATGTGGCAGGCGCTGTTTGGCTTGGCGATGAAAGAGGTCTGGAGGAGCGATCGCGCAAACCATCCACACCTTCCGCGCGGAACCGTTCGACCCATTTGGCGACCGTCTTCGGCGTCGTGTTGAACTGGTGCGCCGCGGCGGCCTTGCTCAGCCCGCCTTCCACCACGCTTCGCACCATGGCCTCTCGACCTTTGGGCGTCAGAGGCGCATTCTTGTGGATGTTCATCTGGTCTCTCCGTGGAACACTGAAGCTTCGCAACCTCAGCTTCCTCGGTTCGGACCAGATGGACAACCTCCTGAAAGCCCACAGCTAGCCACAACGAATTTGCGGCCAGCATTCTTGTTGAGCCAATCTTGAAACGACTCTGATCCATCAAACGCTGAGTAAAAGGAATATTCGCTCTTCCCGCCCGGCTTCTTGCCTAACAGAGAAACAATGAAAATTTCTGATGCTGCTGGGAGTCCACGCGTCCAATCCAGAACTACTCGATCCGGAACTTTCACCTTGCTTCCTTGGGAACGCCCTGGTCGCGCACAGGTAAAAAACTGGGTGGGCGGCGATCCTGGGAAACGCCAGGAGCGAAGTCGAAAAGGCTCATCAATGCGACCGCGCAACCAACTCTCCAATTGACACTCTAAAATGCCAGCGGTTCATAAGGTACTCAGACGTTCCTCTGCTGATGCGCGTGATCTGTGATGACAACGCTTCTGCTGAGCTTAGAAATCGCTGTGCCTCGTTGGTGCTTTCTCCTCGCTCATTCAGGAAGCCCAACGATCCGAACCAAGCTCGAACGATATCTGAATTGGACGAATACTGTCGGAGCTATCTGCACCAACTTCCTTGGCAAGTCAGTCGCGCGATCGCGCTGGCTCTCGCTAATCGAGCCAATCATCCAGATCGCTTAATTGAATACCTTCAATGGATCAGCGAGAAACCGGAGATTATTGAGGAGAACCTTAGAGAAAGCGATATCTACTACAGTAGCAAAGACGACGCGATTGCGTACTACAAATCCCGCCTGCGAAATCGTGATGTTCCCCTTGGCGGCTGTATCTGGGAGATTTTCTACATACTTCATCGCGGTCAAGGAGAAGATCGGCGGTTCATCGAGGGAATTCATGAGAGGGCGGTCAAAGGAGGTCGTCGAGAGCGTCGTGAAAACTTTCCTGGAATCTACTGCGAAGTTGTTGAAGCGCTAGAGCAAATGAACTGCCGTGCCTTAGGCCGCGATCAAAGGTCTTCGGGGATTAGCGTAGCGGTCTGCGATCCAAGGGAATTCCCCCTCCTCCGTCCTGAGAACGAAGGTAATCTCATCTACATTCCGCTCCGTGAACCACTGCCATTCACACCCGCATTCGTGGTTGACGCCATCGGGAACAACTTTCTTGTCGCCGCATGCCCAGCACCAAAATGCAAAGTTTCGGCAGACGTCGCATTTTCCGGTAAACACGATTGCCCACGCTGAACCGATTCCCAACGGTAGCTGGCCATCCCAGAAAACTAGGCCCTGCGGCTTTCGCTTTTCGTCTCGACAATGCGGACATGGGTCGATCGCCGCATGATCAAATTCCAGCGCCTCATCCTCGCTAAGGAGTTGGATATCCATTGCCTGTTCAGCTCGCCTCGCCGCCGCCTCCGAATAGCCCCTGTGCAGACGAGCACGCCGCGCGTCGCGCGTACATCCCGCATCAGACCTTCAAACGCTTCCACATCGGTCACATCAACCTTTCGGCTGCGCCGCTTTGCGTCAAATATGATCCGGCAAGAAAGGTCATTTTCCCAGCGCGCATCGACGAGAACGTCGATCTGGCGTTGAGTACCGGAAATACTTCCCATCAAGGTCGCGTTCGGAGTGACCGACGCATCTATGCCCGCCGCCTCGACTTCAAACGAAGTGACAACTCGCTCGTATATCTTCCAGGCCGGTGCATCATCTGACATGGCGAACCTCGCTCAGATCGCTCGAACCTGGGCAAGCCGCTTGATTGCAAACGCGTCGTCCCAGCAGACGGCGGCTTCCCATGCGGCCGAAGCTTGCGCGGCGATGTCGTACGCGCCGGCGTCGAGACCGGCGGCGTTGCGGGGCAGCACCAGGTCGAGATCGGGGACGTCGACATGCGAACTTGTCCCAGTCGATCAGCGCGACCCGATCCGCGGTCATGCGGATGTTGCGCGGGTTGGGGTCGCCATGGACGACGCACGTCGGACGTCCGACCAGCCGCGCCCACGCGGCGCGGCATCGCGCAACGCCCTCAGGCGGCATTGCGCCGAGGTCGATCCTCGTCCCGGTCCCGGTGTGCAGCAGGTCGGTCGACGATCGCCAGCCCGGGCGTTGCGGCCACCCCGCCGTCATCAGATGCAGCCCGCGCAGCATGTCGGCGACGCGACGCCAGTCGGCCTCCGTCTCCGGCGGTCCGCCCTCCAGAATGTCATCACCACCAGACCGTCCGCGAACAGCCGCCCGTCGGAGGTGGGTATCGCCACCGGCACGGTCAGACCCTCCCGGTCGAGATGCTGGAGGAGACCGATCTCCCACGCGAGATCGGCATCGTTCGTCGACCCAGACGACCGACCGCGAGGCGCCCGTGGACCCGCACGCTCCACACGTCGTTGGCGACCCCGCCGGCGAGTGGCTCGATGCGAGTTGCGTCGTCA
>CAVOLR010000002.1:0-216105 GCA_963696845.1 uncultured Alphaproteobacteria bacterium | reverse complement strand
CGGGGAGAGGTCGAACAGCACCCGGCAGCGCACTTGCGCGCCTGTGCGCGTCGGGTGAGGGGGAATCTCCACGAGTTCGTGTCTCACCATTTCCCCGAAGTGCCCCTCACCCCAACCCTCTCCCCGTAAGGAACGGGGAGAGGGAGTGGAGAGAGCGCCGCCGTTCAAATCTCGACCCCCTCATGCCGCAGCAGCCACGGCTTGCGATGCAGGCCGCCGCCATATTTGACCAGCGAACCATTGGCGCCGATCAGGCGATGGCAGGGAATCACCACGCTGATCGGATTCGATCCGTTGGCATGTCCGACCGCGCGCATCGCGTTGGGCGCACCAAGCCTCGCGGCAAGCGCGCCATAGCTCATGGTCTTGCCCGCGGGAATCTTCGGCAGCGCGGTCCAGACCTTGCGCTGGAACGGCGTGCCGGCGACGCGCCAGGCGATCGTCTTCAGCGCGGCGAAATCGCCGTCGAAATAGGCCGACAGCGCCGATCGCATCGCTTTCGGCGCGCGGCCATTTTTTAGCGTCACCGCACCGTATTGCAGCCGCAGCAGCTCCTTCATCCGCGCCTCGTAATCGTCGAAATCGAGCGCGCGCAGCACGCCGTCGTCGTCGGTCACGAGCAGCATCGTCCCGATCGGCGTCGTCAGGCGGTCGAATGAGAAGGTCTGCGCGGCTTTGGTCATCGGACGTTATCCTGCAAGGTATCGCCGTACTTTGCCCTCTGGCATGCCAGCATCCACCCGAAATCAGACTTTCGCACAGGCACTTGAGCGGCCAAATGCGCCCTCAACACGCATTGCCTTGCAATGCAACATCGAGTATCCCGGCCGCATAAATCCACCCAACCGAGGAACGCACACGACATGAGGAACGGCTTTTTCCATCTGGCTGCACGGGACCGCGCTCGCGCATTGCGCTGTCCGCGTCGCCGGCCCTCGCGCAGAAGAAATACGACACCGGCGCGACCGACACCGAGATCAAGATCGGCCAGACCAAGCCCTTCAGCGGCCCCGCCTCGGCCTATGCCACCATCGGCAAGACCCAGGCCGCCTACATCAAGATGATCAACGATCAGGGCGGCGTGAACGGCCGCAAGATCAACCTGATCCAGTATGACGACGCCTACTCGCCGCCGAAGGCGGTCGAGCAGGTCCGCAAGCTGGTCGAGAGCGACGAGGTGCTGCTGACCTTCCAGCTGCTCGGCACGCCGTCGAACGCCGCCGTGCAGAAATATCTCAACGCCAAGAAGGTGCCGCAGCTGTTCGCCGCGACCGGCGCCTCGCGCTTCACCGACCCGAAGAACTTCCCGTGGACGATGGGTTTCAACCCGAACTACTTCGTCGAGGGCCGCATCTACGGCCAGTACATCATCAAGAACCATCCGAACGCCAAGATCGGCATCCTCTATCAGAACGACGACCTCGGCAAAGACTACCTCAACGGCATCAAGGCCGGCCTCGGCGACAAGGCGGCGAGCATGATCGTGGCGGAAGCCTCCTACGAGGTCTCCGATCCGACCATCGATTCGCAGATCCTCAAGATCAAGGACGCCGGCGCGGACCTGTTCTTCTCGGCCACGACGCCGAAGCAGGCGGCGCAGGCGATCAAGAAGATCTCCGAGCTCGACTGGCATCCGGTGCACATCCTCGACATCAACGCCACCTCGGTCGGCGCGGTGATGAAGCCGGCGGGGCTTGATGCCTCCAAGGGCGTGATCAGCGTCAACTACGGCAAGGATCCGCTCGATCCGACCTGGAAGGACGATGCCGGCATGAAGAAGTATTTCGACTTCATGGCGAAGTACTATCCGGACGGCGACAAGGACTCGAACTTCAACATCTACGGCTACTCGACCACGCAGCTGCTGATCCATGTGCTGAAGGCAGTGCGGCGACGACCTGACCCGCGAGAACGTCATGAAGCAGGCGACCAGCCTGAAGAACGTCCAGCTCGACCTGTCGCTGCCGGGCATCGTCAACACCACCACGCCGACCGACTATCGCGTCAACAAGCAGCTGCAGATGATGAAGTTCAACGGCGAGCGCTGGGAGCTGTTCGGCCCGATCCTCGAAGACACGGGCGCGGCGGGTTAAGCGCAAGCGCATGACGAACGGATCGGCGGCCTCCGGGCCGCCGATTATTTGGAGTCGTCATTGCCGGGCTTGACCCGGCAATCCATCGCAAGAAAGCGCTTCGTTCTAGATGGATGCGCGGGTCAAGCCCGCGCATGACGAGCTGACGCGCGCTACTTCGGAATCTCCCCGAAATTCTTGCCGACCGGCAGCACCGCATGGCGGATCAGGCGGGAATCCTCGACCGCCGCCTGGCGATGCTTCACCGCCTCGCGATAGACGGGATCGCGGATCATCTCGACGAATGCGCCGACGCTCGGATACTCCGCGATGAAGCAATGGTCCCAGCGCTCCTCTTGCGGGCCGATCAGCATCAGCTCGAATCTGCCCTGCCAGACGATGCGGCCGCCGAGCCGCGTGAACACCGGACCGCTCTCGCGGCCATAGGCCGCATAGGCTTCCGCGCCGGTCGCCTTGCGGCCGTCGGGATAGGCGGCCTGTTTGCGCAGGCGCACCAGATTGAGCATGTGGATCGGGCCCGGCCGGTCGCTGTCCCGAAACTGCGCGAAAACCTCCTTGGTCGGATCGATATGGCCCATGTGGCGCTCCTCTGTTCGCAGCTTTAGCAGGCCGTGCCCACGCCCTAATCACGAATTAACCTCTCCGTAACCGGCCCTTAAACCCTGCGGCGTTAGCGTGCGCGCGAGCAAAGTGTGGGCGGCGTATCGCGTATGGCGTGGGGACGGAAAAAGAGCGGCGGACGCAAGGAGCCGCGGTTTGGGCTCGCGGCGGCGCTCGCCGATCTGCGGCTCGATCCCAAGGACCGCATTCCCGCCGCCGGCGACAAGCCGAAGAAGGCCGCCAAACGAAGCGCGTCGAAGAGGACGACGATGAGCCGCCGCCGCCGCCGCGCGAGCGCAAGGTGAAGAGAACCGCAGCAAGCGCCGATCAGTCCGCGCGAGGCTTCGGTCTGTCGCGCCTGGTCTATTGGGGCGCGGTGCTGGGCCTGTGGGGCGCGATCGCCGTCGTCGGCGTGGTGGTCTGGGTCGGCGCGCATCTGCCCGCGATCCAGTCGCTGGAAATCCCCAAGCGGCCGCCGACCATCGAGATCGTCGGCCTCGACGGCAGCGTGCTGGCGCAGCGCGGCGAGATGGCCGGCGCCAACGTCTCGCTGAAGGACCTGCCGCCTTATCTGCCGAAGGCCTTCATCGCCATCGAGGACCGCCGCTTCTATTCCCATTACGGCGTCGACCCCTGGGGCATCCTGCGCGCAGCAGTCGCCAACGTCCTGCATCGCGGCGTCTCGCAGGGCGGCTCGACCCTGACGCAGCAGCTCGCCAAGAACCTGTTCCTGACCCAGGAGCGCACGCTTGCGCGCAAGCTGCAGGAGGTCGAGCTCGCGCTGTGGCTGGAGCGCAAACATTCCAAGGCCGAGATCCTCGAGCTCTATCTCAACCGCGTCTATTTCGGCTCCGGCGCCTATGGCGTCGAGGCCGCCGCGCAGCGCTATTTCGGCAAGTCGGCGAAGAGCGTCACGCTGCCGGAAGCCGCGATGCTGGCGGGCCTCGTCAAATCGCCGTCGCGGCTGGCGCCGAACCGCAATCCGGAAGGCGCCGAGAAGCGCGCGCAGACCGTGCTCGCCGCGATGGCGGACGCGAAATTCATCACCGAAGCGCAGGCGCAGGCCTCGATCGGCCATCCCGCCATCTCGGTGAAGCCGGCCGGCGCCGGCACCGTCAACTATGTCGCCGACTGGATCGGCGAGGTGCTCGACGATCTCGTCGGCCAGGTCGAGCAGATCGATCGTGGTCGAGACCACCATCGATCCCAAGCTGCAGAGCGTCGCCGAAGCCGCCGTGATCGACGAGCTCGCGGCCAAGAGCGTGAAGTTCAATGTCAGCCAGGGCGCGCTGGTGGCGATGACGCCCGACGGCGCCGTGCGCGCCATGGTCGGCGGGCGCAACTATGGCGAGAGCCAGTATAACCGCGCGGTCACCGCCAAGCGCCAGCCGGGCTCGGCGTTCAAGCCGTTCGTCTATCTCACCGCGATCGAGTCCGGGCTGACGCCGGAGACGATCCGCCAGGACGCGCCGCTCAACGTCAAGGGCTGGACGCCCGAGAACTACTCCAACGAATATTTCGGGCCGGTGACGCTGACCCAGGCGCTGGCGATGTCGCTCAACACGGTCGCGGTGCGGCGTCGGCCTCGAGGTCGGACCGAAGAACGTGGTGCGCACCGCGCACCGGCTCGGCATCTCCTCCAAGCTCGAGCCCAACGCCTCGATCGCGCTCGGCACCTCCGAAGTCTCGATGCTCGAACTGGTCGGCGCCTATGCGCCGTTCGCCAATGGCGGCATTGAGCGTCTCGCCGCATGTCGTGACGAGGATCAAGACGCTCGACGGCAAGGTGCTGTACCAGCGCCAGCGCGATGAGCCCAATCAGGTGATCGAGCCGCGCAATGTCGCGATGATGAACCAGATGATGGAGCAGACGCTGATCTCGGGCACCGCGAAGAAGGCGGAGATTCCGGGCTGGCAGGCCGCCGGCAAGACCGGCACCAGCCAGGATTTCCGCGACGCCTGGTTCATCGGCTACACCGCCAATCTCGTCACCGGCGTCTGGCTCGGCAATGACGACAACTCGCCGACCAAGAAGGCGACCGGCGGCGGCCTGCCGGTGGAAGTGTGGACGCGCTTCATGCGCGCAGCGCATCAGGGCGTGCCGGTGGCGTACCTGCCGAACGCGCCGGCAGCCTGCCGGCGGATTGACGACGCTGACGCAGATCGCGTCGCAGATCACCGGGCCGACGCCGCCTGCTCCGGTGCAGGCCGGTCCCGGCCGGACAGCCGTCGACGCGCGTCGGTGCGGCCTGAACCGGCCGCGGGTCTCGATGGCTGGCTGATGGACCGGCTGTTTGGCGGAAGAAGGTAGCTGCGTCAGACGCCGCGCAGCTCGCGCTGTCGTCCTCGCGAAAGCGAGGATCCGTAGCCGCGGCCTGATCGGCGTCATGAACTGCGGTCCGATCTCGCGCGCGACATCGCTGTGGCTATGGCGTCTCGGCTCGCACGCTGCGGCCGAGAGACGCTAATCCTCGATCCCGTACCGATGCAGATCATTGCCGGACGTATCGAGCCACTTCTTGGCGCGCTCCATCGACGGACAGATCCGCCCGACCACGCGCCAGAACCGCGCCGAGTGGTTCATCTCGACGAGATGGGCGACCTCGTGGGCGGCGAGATAGTCCAGCACGAAGGGCGGCGCGAGGATCAGCCGCCAGGAGAACGACAGCGAGCCCGCCGAGGTGCAGGAGCCCCAGCGGCTCGACTGGTCGCGGATCGAAATCCGCCTCACCCGCACGCCGAGCGCCTGCGCATGGTCCTGCGCCGATTTCTGCAGATCGCGGCGCGCCTCGCGCTTGAGGAAGTCATGCACGCGGCGGTCGGTGAATTCGACATCGCCGGCGACGCAGATGATCTTCTCGCCGCTGTCGCGCGTCTCCGTCCACACCGTGCCGCGCTCGCCCGAGCGATGCACGATCCGGTGCGGCACGCCGCGCAGCGGCACCACCGTGCCGGGCTGGAACGGTGCGGCCTTCGGCAATCGGCCGAGACGCGCGGCGATCCAGCCGCCATGGAGCTCGGCGAACTCGCGGGCGTCCTTCAAGCGTGCCGCGCGGCGGCATGGTGAGGATCGCCTCGCGGTCGGTGGGGTGGATGCGCAGCGTGTAGCGTCTGGCGCGCCGGTGCCGTCGGAGCCGGATCGCAAAGTGTTGCGAGCCATGCCTGACGACGAGAGTCGCGGGTTCGGCGGGGCGCCGATAGAGGAGCGCACGGGTGGCCATGTCAGTCAGTCCGGGGAGGAGCAATTGCCCCGGAGACTGCCATAACCGCGACCAGTGAAATCGCTCGGCGCAAAAACAAATCATTTGCCCAATATACAGGGCTCAGGCGACCGTCAGGCCCTACAGAATGGTCCCGAAAGCGGATTATTTGGAGGGAACCGGGGGTTCCAGATCGCCTGAAAGGGTGAGGTCACAATCACTCCTTCCGAGGGCGAATCGGGTCCAAAACGGCCCGTTTTGCGGCCTTCCGGATGGGCCGTTTCGGGGCCTTTTCACCCCGAAATCCGCAGGCCGAAGCCGGCGATTCGGCGGCCTATTCCGCCGCCAGCGCCAGCAGCGATTTCGGATTCGCCGCCGACATCATGAAGTCGTTGATGCGCGGCACGATCTCGGAGCGGAAGCGGGAACCGTTGAACACGCCGTAATGCCCGACGCCCTTCTGCACATAGTGCACGCGGCGATGATTGGGGATCGAGCTGCAGAGCTCGTGCGTCGCCTCGGTCTGGCCGAGGCCGGAAATGTCGTCGTTCTCGCCTTCGACCGTCATCAGCGCGACGCGCATGATCCTCGAGGGATCGACAGGCTTGCCGCGATGGGTCATCTCGCCCTTCGGCAGCGCGTGGCGCACGAACACGGTCTCGACCGTCTGCAGATAGTATTCGGCGGTGAGGTCCATCACCGCGAGATACTCGTCGTAGAATTCGCGGTGCTTGTCGACGAGGTCGCCATCGCCTTTCACCAGGTTCGCGAACAGCGCCTTGTGCGCGTCGGTATGGCGGTCGAGGTTCATGGTGATGAAGCCCGAGAGCTGCAGGAAGCCCGGATAGACGTCGCGCATGACGCCGGGATGCGGGAACGGCACCTTGGTGATGACGTTGTTGCGGAACCATTCGATGCCGCGTTCGGCGGCGAGATCGTTGACCCCGGTCGGATTGCGGCGGGTGTCGATCGGGCCGCCCATCAAGGTCATCGACAGCGGCACATAGGGATCGCGGCTGGCTTCCATGATGGAGACCGCGGCCACCACAGGCACCGACGGCTGGCACACCGCGATGATGTGCATGTTGCCGCCGAGCGCGTGCAGCATCTCGATGACGTAGTCGATGTAATCGTCGAGATCGAAGCGGCCTTCGGCGAGCGGCACCATGCGCGCATCCGCCCAGTCGGTGATGTACACTTCATGCGAGGGCAGGAAGGCTTCCACCGTGCCGCGCAGCAGCGTGGCGTAGTGGCCGGACATCGGCGCCACGATCAAGACGCGCGGCTGCGGGAAACGCAGCGGACGCGTCAGCTTGCGGTCGAAGTGCAGCAGGCGGCAGAACGGCTTTTCCCACACGCTCTTGATCTCGACCGGCGTGCGGACGCCGTTGACCTCGGTGTCGTTGAATCCTCCATTCCGGCTTGCCGTAACGGCGCGTGGTGCGCTCGAACAATTCGCAGGCCGCCGCGACCGATTTGCCGAATTCGGTATGGGACCACGGGTTCAGGGGGTTCTGGAACAGGATCTTGGTCGCATCCGTCACGGCGCGCGCCGGATTGAGCGACGCCTGGGCCATCTCGTACATCCAGTACATCGGCGTCGTCAGCGCCGGACTGCCCGTCGAGGCTAGTGGCGGTGCCTTGCCAAACTCACCAATCGGCATTGATTTCAGACCCCTGTTTTGCGCCGCAGCATACTGTCGAATGGGTAATAATGCGTCAATCCAGAGATCGTTCTTTCCACCCCTGTCGGCTAGGGAAGCCCTCGGAATTCCACGGGAAAGTGACTTATTCGCCACCCCCGAGCAGCGAACCATGGCGTTTGGCGCTGCGCAAAAGGGCAAGAAACGCCGCAAACGACGCCACCAGCAGCGACGGCGTTCAGGGAAAGCGCCGTCAGCATCAGATCGGTGCGGAAAATACCGTCGATCAGCAGCGTGCGCATGCCCTCGAACACGTAGGTCGGCGGCAGCGACCAGGAGACATGCTGCAGCCAGGGCGGCAACACGCGGACCGGATAGTAGACGCAGGCGAGCGGCAACAGCGCGAACATCAAGGTCCAGACGATGCCCTCGGCGCCCATGCCGTTGCGCAGCACCAGGCCCGAGACGAAGATGCCGACCGCCCAGCTGGTGAAGATCAGATTGCAGAAGAATGCGATCAGCGGCAGGCCGAGGCTGAAGATGTTGAAGTGGAACAGCACCAGCGCCAGCACCACCATCGGGATCACGCCGACGGCGAGGCGAACGATGCTCATCACCATCAGCGCGATCAGGAACTCGATCGGCTTCAACGGGCTCATCATCAGGTTGCCGAGGTTGCGCGACCACATCTCTTCCAGGAAGGAGATGGAAAAGCCGAGCTGGCCGCGGAACAGGATGTCCCACAGGATCACGGCGCCGATCAGCGTGCCGCCGGCGCGCGCAAAGAAATTGGCGTTCTGCGCGATGTAGCTCTGCAGGAAGCCCCAGGTGAGGATCTGCAGCACCGGCCAATACGCCAGTTCCAGCAGCCGCGGCCAGGACGATATCAGCAGGTACCAGTAGCGCAGGATCATCGCGCCGATCCGATGGAGCGCGATGCCACGGTGGGCGAGTTCGCTCATGGCATCGTCTCCCGCGAGGCCGTCCGCGCGCCCTTCGATGCAACTTCCGAATTCGCCTGCGTTCCGCGCGCGACATCGAGGAACACCTGCTCCAGCGTATCGCGGCTGTAGCGCGCCATGATGGCGTCCGGGCTGTCGTCCTCCTCGATCCGCCCGCGCTTGAGGATGATGACGCGGTCGCACAGCCGCTCGACCTCCAGCATATTGTGCGAGGCCAGCAGGATGGTCGCGCCGCGTGTGCGGCGATAGGTCTCGAGATGCTCACGCACCCAATCGGCCGTATCGGGATCGAGCGACGCGGTCGGCTCGTCGAGCAGCAAAAGCTCCGGCGCATTGATCAGCGCCTTCGCCAGCGCGACGCGGGTCTTCTGGCCGGCGGAGAGTTTGCCGTTGGGACGGTCGAGGAAATCGTTCAGATCGAGATCGGAGGCCAATTGCGCGATGCGGTCCTTGAGATGGTCGACCGCATAGAGGCGGCCGAATACGGTGAGGTTCTGCCGCACCGTCAGCCGCATCGGCATGTCGACATAGGGGCTTTCGAAATTCATCCGGCCGAGCACGTCGGCGCTTTCCGCCGGCATCGGATGGCCCAGCACCTCGACGGTGCCCGAGGTCGGCAGCACCAGCCCCATGATCATGGCGATCGTCGTGGTCTTGCCGGCGCCATTGCCGCCGAGCAGGCCGCTGATGCTGCCGCGCGCGATGGCAAACGAGACGTCGTCGACGGCCTGCACCGTCTTGTACTGCTTGACCAGATGCGACACCGCGATCGCGGCGGGTCCCATCGGATCCGCCGCGGTCGAAGTCGCCGGAGCTTGCGTCACTTTGCGCCATGCGGGCCGTTCATTGAGGCATTACATGGCCAAGTGCAACCTTCCGTCACGCCATGGCTCGGCGCGAATTTGTGATCGAGCTACCGCACGGCTAAGCTTCAGAAATGACCGACGTCACCGAGTCCGACTTCCGCCATCCGCAACGTTATGTCCGCCTGGACACCATCCTGCGGCTGCGCTGGCTCGCCGTGCTGGGACAGCTCGCCGCAATCTTCATCGTGGCGCAGGGGCTCGAATTCGACCTGCCGATCACCCCTTGCCTCGTCATCGTCAGCCTGTCGGCGCGTGGTCAATCTGGGGCTGCAGATCGCCTTCAACCCGATGGAGCGGATGGAGCCGGTCTATGCCGCGGCCCTGCTCGCGCTCAACATCGTCGAGCTTGCGGCGCTGCTCTACTTCACCGGGGGCTTGCAGAACCCGTTCTCCTTCCTGTTTCTCGCGCCGGTGCTGATTTCGGCGACCGCGCTGCCGGTACGCTTCACCATCGCGCTCGGCCTGACTCGCGGTCGCCTGCGCCTCGGCGCTCGGTTTCTTCTATCTGCCGCTGCCCTGGGACGCCGAGGAGCCGCTGGTGCTGCCGCCGATCTATCTGCTCGGCGTCTGGCTCTCGATCGTGCTCGCGATCGTGGTGACGAGCCTCTATGCCTTCCAGGTTACCGAGGAATCGCGAAAACTGTCGGACGCGCTTGCCGCCACCGAGCTGGTGCTGGCGCGCGAACAGCATCTGACCCAGCTCGACGGGCTCGCGGCCGCCGCCGCGCATGAGCTCGGCACGCCGCTGTCGACCATCGTGCTGATCTCGCGCGAGCTGGAGCGCACGCTCGCCGGCAACGGGCCGGAGGCTGCCGACATCAAGACGCTGCGCGAGCAGGCGCAGCGCTGCCGCGACATCCTGGCGAAAATCACCCAGCTGTCGTCGACCGGCGCGCCATTCGACAGCATGAAGCTCTCGACCCTGATCGAGGAGACGGTGGCGCCGCATCGCGACTTCGGCGTCGCCATCAAGGTGCGCATCGCGGTGGCCGCGACCAAAGAGCCGGTCGGCACGCGCAATCCGGCGATCCTCTATGGCGTCGGCAACATCCTGGAGAACGCGGTCGACTTCGCGCGCAACGAGGTCGAGGTCAATGCGTGGTGGAATGCCGACACCGTGGAAATCGTGGTCTCCGACGACGGGCCGGGCTTTGCCCCCGAAATCATCAAGCGGATCGGCGAGCCCTATCTGTCGCGCCGGCGCAATATCGACGAGTCCCAGAGCGAGCATGGCGGGCTCGGGCTTGGCGTGTTCATCGCCCGCACGCTGCTGGAGCGAACCGGCGCCACGGTCTCCTTCAGCAACCGTATTTTCCCGGAGCATGGCGCGGTGGTGCAGATCGTATGGCCGCGGCGGCGCTTCGAAGCGAGTGAAAGCCCCGACATGCCAGCCACTTAACGCCCTGTTAACAAGGAGCGGCGTTCCGCCGCAGTCCTTTTGTTGAGCAGCAGTGGCCTTGGCAGCGCCACCATGTCGCGCCATATGTTTGAAACAGCAGATATCGAGGCCCATTTTGACCACCATCGAACTGACCGGGATGACTGACCGTTCGCTCCTGATCGTCGAGGACGACAAGGCGTTCCTCGAGCGGCTGGCGCGCGCCATGGAAACACGAGGCTTCGACGTCACCTCCTGCGAGAGCGTCAACGACGGCCTGGCGCAGATCGGCAAGAGTGCGCCCGCCTTTGCGGTGGTCGATCTCCGACTCGGCGACGGCAACGGGCTCGATGTGGTCTCGGCGCTGAAGCGCAAGCGGCCGGACGCCCGCGCCATCGTGCTCACCGGCTATGGCAACATCGCAACCGCCGTGACCGCGGTGAAGATGGGCGCGGTCGATTATCTCGCCAAGCCCGCCGATGCCGATGACGTGGTGTCCGCGCTGCTGTCCACCACGACGGAGAAATCCGAGCCGCCGCAGAACCCGATGTCGGCGGATCGCGTGCGCTGGGAGCACATCCAGCGCATCTACGAGATGTGCAACCGCAACGTCTCCGAGACCGCGCGGCGGCTCAACATGCACCGCCGCACCCTGCAGCGAATTCTGGCCAAGCGCGCGCCGCGCTAATCTTTCACCCGGTTCAAGCGCGTAGCCCGCATGAGCGCAGCGATATGCGGGATTCCATCCCGGGTATCGCTCCGCTCACCCGGGCTACGATCTGCATCGTTTCACGATTCCGCATGCCCCTGCGGATCAATCAGCCGATTCATCCGCTGCGCCGAGGTCAGCGCAAAGCGCACCGTCATCAGCTTGCGGGTCGGCGCCGGCAGCCGATGTTCGGGCGCGTCGCACACCATATGCGCGCCATAGGCGTCGGCGACGATCAGGCCGGTGTCCTTGGGGAAGAGCTCGCAAGGCATGTCCTGCGTGAAGGCAAAGAACAGCCGGTCGCAATGGGCGCGGTAGTCCTCCCATTTGTGGTCGGCGCGCAAATCCTCCACCGACGACTTGATCTCGACGATCCAGATCTCGCCGCGCTCGTTCAGCGCCACCAGATCGGCGCGCCGGCCCGACGGCAGTGCCAGTTCACCGATGCAGGCAAAGCCGAGCGAGCGCAACAGCCGCGCGGTGCCGCGCGCCACCGCAAGCGCGGTGTCGGATTGACGGCCGTCGGTCGGCGGAACCAGGCCGACGTTGCGGAGAGGCGATTCCATGCCGCATTCTATTCGATCTCATGACAATCGCCATCTCGCATCCCTGGGATTCGGCCGGAAAATTCGAGGTTTCGGCTTGGGAAAGCGAGCGGACCGCGCTATCTATTGGTCAAGGGGACAACCTTTGACCGAGTTCAGTTTTTTTCCGGTGACGGAAGGGTTGAGCGTGGCGGATATTGCCGCGTTGACCGGTGCGAAGCCGTATGCAGGCGCCGATCTCAATCGTCGTGTCAGCGGCATCGCGCCCATCGATGGCGCAGAGCCCGGCGATCTTGCCTTCGTCAAGGACACCAAATTCGCGCATGAGCTTGCAGCGACCAAGGCCGGCGCAGTGCTGACCAGCGAACGTTTCGCCAGCCAGGCGCCGAGCCATGTCGCCGTGCTGTGCGTGGACAAGCCTTACGACGCCTTCGTCGCGGTTGCCCGCCATCTCTATCGGTCCGCCCTGCGTCCGGCGTCGGCGTTCGGCACGGTCGGCATCGCGCCGAACGCGGCGGTGCATCCGACCGCCGAACTCAGTGACGGCGTGACCGTCGATCCATTCGCGGTGATCGGACCGTCCGCAAAAATCGGAAACGGCAGCCTGATCGGCGCGCATGCCGTGATCGGCGAAGGGGTTCAGATCGGCCGGGATTGCGCGATCGGCGCCCATTGCACGATCACCCATGCCCGCCTCGGCGACCGCGTCATCATCCATCCCGGATGTCACGTCGGCCAGGACGGCTTCGGCTACATCTCGAGCGCCGCCGGTCATGTCAAGATTCCGCAAGTCGGCAGCGTTGCGATCCACGACGACGTCGAGATCGGATCGGGCACGCGCATCGATCGCGGCGGCATCCGTGACACCGTCATCGGCGAAGGCACCAAGATCGATAATCTCTGCCAGATCGGGCACAATTGCGTCATCGGCAAGCATTGCATCATCGTCGCGCAGTCGGGCCTGAGCGGCAGCGTCACGATCGAGGATTTTGTCGTGCTCGGGCCGCGCACCGGCATCATCCCGCATATCACGGTCGGCAAAGGGTGCCATCACCGCCTCGCGCTCGACCATCTACGACGACGTACCGGCGGGCGCGGTCTGGGGCGGCTTTCCGGCAAAGCCAAAGATGCAATGGATGCGTGAGGTGATGGCCTTGCAGCGTCTCGCCAGCCCGCGCCAAGCCGAAGACGCCGGGGAACTCGTCCGAGTCTTGATTGCAGGCGGCTTTGTCAGGCAGGTGGGCGCGCCGCACGAATTCTTTCACTTGGCGGGCGGCCAAAAATCGGCATTGTGCGCCAATGGCAAACGAAACCCAGACGACTGCGGACGAAACCGAGACCCAGGCAAAGGCCGGCGCGATGATCGTGCCGGTGACGCTGTTCGAGCAGAACTGCACCATCATCTGGCACGAGCCGAGCAAGAAGGCCGTGGTGATCGACCCCGGCGGCGACGTGCCGAAGATTCTGGCCGCGATCAAGCAGACCGGCGTCACCGTGGAGAAGATCTGGCTGACGCACGGCCATATCGACCATGTCGGCGGCGCGGCCGAACTGCGCGATGCGCTGAAGGTGCCGATCGAGGGCCCGCACAAGGCCGACGCGCATCATGCTGGAGCATGTGGTGGAGAGCGGCGCGCGGTTCGGCATGACCGGCGTGCGCAATTTCACATCCGATCGTTATCTGGAAGAAGGCGAACAGGTCACGATCGGCGATCTCACCTTCGACATCCTGCATTGTCCCGGCCATTCGCCCGGCAGCGTGGTGTTCTTCAACAAGGAACTGCGCTTCGCCCATGTCGGCGACGTCTTGTTCAACGGCTCGGTCGGCCGCACCGATTTGCCCGGCGGCAATCACGCCACGCTGATCAAGTCGATCATCGAGAAGCTGCTGCCGCTCGGCGACGATGTCGGCTTCATCTGCGGCCATGGCGCGGGCTCGAGCATCGGCCAGGAGCGGATGACCAATCCGTTCATCACCGGCGAACTGTAAGTGGCTCCGACAAACTGCCTCCGCTCCCTTATCTAAAGAACGCCGATGCGAAGCATCGGCTATGGGTGAGGGGCATGCACCCGACAAGCGGAGATCCCCTCACCCGCATCGCTTCGCGATGCGACCTCTCCCCGCAAGCGGGGAGAGGTGAAGAGAAGAATAGCGCGAGCTTCAGCGTTCCTACTCCGCCGCCTCGGCGATCACGGCATTCTCGGCGAGATGCCGGTGACCCCAGTCGCGGATCGTGGCGATGACCGGCACGAAACTCCTGCCCTTGCGGGTCAGGCGATACTCGACCTTGGGCGGCACCACGCCGTAATCCTTGCGGTCGATCAGCCCGCTCATCGTCAGCGCCTTCAATTCCCGGCTCAGCACCCGAGGCGCAATCTCGGCGCTGCGCTCCAGGCCGCGCAACAGCCCGCTCCTGATCTCGCCATAGCGGCGCGGGCCGTCCTTCAGGTCCCAGACGATCCTGAGCTTGTACTTGCCGCTGATCAGCTTCTGGAATGCCGCGACCGGGCAGATCCCTTCGCGCTTGGCCATGTGACGCCTCCGTGAACATCCTTCACGATAGGGCCGGTCGCGAGAAAGTCCATACTGACATTTTTGTCCATACTTGCGCCGATGTACCCAAGAGACAGATGATCGCCATACGACAGGCAAGGGAGCGCTCCGATGAAATACAACATGATCAGATATCAGTTCGCCAACGGCACGCCGGAAGACTGGCATCGCGAGGTCGCGCGCTTCATCGCGGCGCTCGACGGCGATCCGGAGCTGAAGGGCAAGATCGGCTATCGCGTCATGAAGAACCGCGACGATTCCAGCTACTACCATATCGCTTCGGTGGTCGGACGACGCGGCCGTGAAGACCTTGCAGTCGCGCGAATTCTTCAAGGCCTACCAGGCCAAGACCCGTTCGGTCGCCGCCGGCGGCCAGGTCACGGTGACGCCGATCGAGGTGATCGCGGAGACGGCGGGTTGATTGTCGGCCGGAGCCGCTTGCGAACTCTTCTCCCTCCCCCTTGCGGGGAAGGGGTCGGGCGGTGGGGGTGTCGAGAGAACGATGCTCGTGGCTACCCCCCTCCCCAACCCTCCCCCGCAAGGGGGAGGGAGCGCACCGCCGTCAGTCTACTACTTCATCAAGCCCGCGGCGGTGAGCGCGCGGGTAATGATCGCACCGACGTCGACGCCAGCGCGCCGTGGCGTGCGCTCCGGCCGCGCGGGGCGCGGCTGCAAGGTGGTCAATGGCCAGAGCACTTGGGAAAGATCGGGCATCGGTATGGGAGCGGGCGCCGGGATCGGCGACACCTTCGGGATCAGCTTCGCGCTCGGCGAGTCCGCGATCGACATCTTCGCCTCGGCCACCTTGCGATCCCTGATCCACGCCGTCAGGCCGAAGAATTTGGCGATCAGCCAGGACGAGGAAATGCCGGCCTCGATCAGAAACGCGCCCGCCGTGCCATAGCGATTGTCGTTGTCGGCGAGACCGAGCGGCGTGCCATGCGCCATGTTGGTGATGGTGTAGGATTCGATCACCGTCTCGCCATCGGCATTCCACCAGACCCGGTGCGGATGACCATTGACGATGCCTTCCGACATCGGTGCCGCAGGCAGGCCATGCACATCCAGCCATTGCTTGACGATCTCGTCGGCATTCGCCGGATTGACCACGCGGTCGACGCTGCCGTGCCACACCGACAGCTTCGGCCATTTGCCCCTGTGATGCGAAGCCTTGCGCACGAGCTCACCGAGCTCATGCGGGGAATGCGCGTGCGAACCATGCATCCCGGTCAGTGCCTCCCGAACATTGGAGGCGACGCCGAACGGTAGACCCGCGATGATGGCGCCGGCGGCGAACACTTCCGGATAGGTCGCGAGCATCACCGAGGTCATGGCGCCGCCTGCGGACAAGCCGGTGACGAAGATCCGGCGCGGATCGATGCCGTGGTCGGCGCTCATGCGCGCGATCATCTGCCGGATCGAGGCGGCCTCGCCGCATTCTCGCGCGGCATCGTCGGGATTGAACCAGTTGAAGCAGCCATTGGCGTTGTTGGCGAGCTGCTGCTCCGGCATCAACAATGCAAAGCCGCAATGTTTGGCGAGCGTCGACCAACCGGCACCGAGATCATAGCCCGCGGCGGTTTGGCCGCAGCCATGCAGCACGACCACGAGCGCGGGCGGTCTTTGCAGGGATGCGGGCACGAAGGCGAACATACGCAAGCCCCCGGGATTGGTTCCGAACTGCTTGACTTCAACGAGGGGACTGCGCGCAGGCAAACGGGCGCGCGCGTACTCGGCCATGCCGCCAAGGCCGCCCGGCTTCGGCAAACGTTTGAGAAACTCGATATTGTCGGCGAGCGACATGGCAGCTCCTGCAGCAAACTCAGTCAGTTCCAATCCGAGGATGGACAAATAGTTGCTGCACTGCAAAATAAAAAGACCGTGCGCTGTCGATCCCCAAAAATACGGGGATTGCGCAACAAATGAGATGCGGGATGAGACTTTTGCGCAACGCGCGATGAAGCGCGCCTAAACTTCAGGCAGACGCGCGTCGTATCCATGACGACAATGCGGCGCACGTTAACGAGTTCGTCGCGGCGTCAAATCGCCTTCAGCTTGCGATAGGCGAACCAGACCATCTTCAACAACAACCAGCCGTCGCGGAAGCGCGAAATCTGGGTCTCGCCGAAGGTGCGCGCCTTGTAATGGATCGGCGTCTCGATGATCTTCAAATTCTGCTTGGCCGCGCCGAAGATCAGGTCGAAATCGCCGAACGGATCGAAATTGCCGAAATAATCGCGCTCGCGCGCCAGCGCCTCGTAGTCCCGGCGCATCAGCACCTTGGTGCCGCACAAGGTATCGGTCAGCCGTGTGTTGACGAGATAGCTGAAGAGATAGGCGAACAGGCGGTTGGCGATGAAGTTGAGCGGCCGCATGGCCTCGTTTTCCATCGGGTAGACCAGCCGCGTGCCGTTGACGAAGTCCGCCTTCCCGCTTTCGATCACGGCGTGATATTTCGGCAGCGCCTCCGGCGGCATGGTCAAATCCGCATCGAGGATCATCAGCACGTCGTGCTTGGCCGCGGCAAAGCCCTTGCGCACGGCATCGCCCTTGCCCTTGCCGTCCTGCTTCAGCACCGAGATGTCCCACTGGTCCTTGTAGGCATCGCGGACGCGCTCGCATTCGGCAAAGGTGTCGTCGGACGAATTGCCTTCGACGAACAGGATCTCCTGCGCGCTGCCGAAGCGCGGCATGCGCCGGATCGCGTCCTCGATATTGCCGCGCTCGTTGCGGCAGGGAATCAGGATGCTCGCCGAGAATTTTCGCTCGGGAAACAGTTTGACGGGCCGGCCGACCAGATAGGTGCGCAGCGCAAGCTTGCGGATGCCGGGCAAGGGCGCGATGTACTTGTTGACGAAGGTGCCGAGCCCGAACAGGCGCAACGGCAGCAGCTGCCGCTGCTCGCGGTTGATCACCTCGAAATCGGCGAGGTCCATCAAATTCAGAAAGTCGGCGGTGGCGATGTAGTTGATGGTCGGCTGCTTGCGGCGCAGCCCGAGCGCTTCCGCCGTCTTCAGCACCGGCTCCCAGAGGTGGGAGTAGTAGGCGATCACGATACGGGTCGACGGGGTGCAGAGCCGGTTGATCAGCCCCAGCGTGGCGTCGATGTCTTCCCACATGCCGATGGTGTCGGCGATCACGACGTAGTCGAACGGCCCCTCGATCGCATTCAGCGTCGCCGGGTCTTCGGCATCGCCGAGCACGAAGGTCAAATGCGGATAGCGCGCTTTGGCGCGATCGAGCGGCGCCTTGCGCGAAGTCGATGCCGACGCCGTAGGACGGCGCGAGCGATGCCAGCAGCTCGCCGGTGCCGCAGCCGAGCTCGAGCACGCGCTTGCCCGGCGGAATCAGGAAGCGCATGAATTTGAGATCGTCGGCGTGATAGGCCTCGTTGATCTTGCGCCAGCGCTCGGCCTCGTCGAGGCCAGCCTCGATCTCCGCCCGCAATTGCTGCTTGCGGGCGCTTCCGAGTGGCTGTGCTGACAGCGCCGTATCCATAAAGCCTCAGGACGAGCATCCCGGCCTCACCCGGGCAATGGCCCGCCTTTTAGACGGAAAACGGCGGCAGACAACACTGGATTTGCCTGCTTTCGCGCCCAAAAGCGGAGCGCCCTGCCCCTGATCCATCGCGCCTGCGCATGGCCGCATTCCGATAGCCCGCGCGACGGCACGGGCGATTGCGCTGATGCCTGCCAGCACGTAGCGTGCGCGCCAACAGCAAACGACAAATTCCGCTTGGGAGAAAACTATGGCGCGCCTGAAATTCGGAGCCTTCCTCGCCCCGCATCATCCGATCGGCGAGCATCCGACCCTGCAGTTCCGCCGCGACCTCGATTTCGTGCAGCAGCTCGACGAGCTCGGCTATGACGAGTTCTGGTGCGGCGAGCATCACTCCTCGGGCTGGGAGATGATCGCCTCTCCCGAAATGTTCCTTGCCGCGGCCGGCGAGCGCACCAAGCGGATCAAGCTCGGCACCGGCGTGATCTCGCTGCCCTATCACCATCCCTTCAACGTCGCGCAGCGCATGGTGCAGCTCGACCACATGACCGGCGGCCGCGCCATTTTCGGCTCCGGCCCCGGCGCGCTCGCCTCCGACGCGCACACGCTCGGCATCGACCCGATGACCCAGCGCGACCGCCAGGACGAGGCGATCGCCATCATCCGCCGCCTGTTCAACGGCGAGCGCGTTACCGCCAAGAGCAACTGGTTCGAGATGCACGACGCCGCGCTGCAGATCCTGCCGCTGCAGGAAGACATGCCGTTCGTGGTGGCCTCGCAGATTTCGCCGTCGGGCATGACGCTCGCCGGCAAATACGGCATCGGCATCATCTCGCTCGGCTCGATGTCGACGCAGGGGTTGATGGCGCTGCCGCAGCAATGGCAGTTCGCCGAGGACGCCGCGAAGAAGCACGGCACCACGGTGAGCCGCGACAACTGGCGCGTGCTCTTGAGCTGGCACATCGCCGAGACCCGCGAGCAGGCCTATCGCGAAGCAGGCCCCGGCTTGATGCGCTGGCACAATGAATATGTGGTCGGCACCTTGATGCGGCCGGGAATCGAGGCGTTCAAGTCGCCGGAGGACGCGATCGAGAAGACCGCGGGAGGTCCCGCGGCGGCCTCCACCATCGGCACGCCCGACGATCTCATCGAGACCATCAAGAACCTGGTGAAGGTGTCGGGCGGCGTCGGCACCATCGTCGGCTTCGCCCATGACTGGGCCAACCCGGAGAACACGCGCCGGAGCTGGGACATGGTGGCGCGTTATGTGATCCCGGAAATCCAGGGCCTGATCCAGCCGCTGCGCACGTCACGGCAATTCGTGATCGACAACCGCGAGGTGTTCGAGCGCGCAGGCCAGGCCGTGATGGCCAAGATCATGGAGAACGAGAAGGCGGCGGCTGCACTCCAGCACACCGGGCCGGGCCGCGTCGCGATCCCGACCATCAACGCGCCGGACCTGCAGAAGGAAGCCGCGAAGCGCAAGAAGGCGTGAGGCGAGTGGCGCACGGGCCAAGGCTCGCGCCTACTCGATCACCTCGTCGGCGCGGGTGAGCAGTGTCGGCGGCACGTTCAGACCGAGCGCTTTGGCCGTCTTCAGGTTGATCGTCAGCTCGAACTTGGTCGGCTGCTGCACCGGCAAGTCGGCGGGCTTCGTCGCCCTTGCAGGATACGGCCGCAATAGACGCCGGCTTGCCGATACGAATCCGGTAGATCGGTGCCGTAGCTGAACAGTCCGCCCAGCAGAACGTATTCGCGAAAGCCGTAGCTCGCGGGTATCGCGATGTTTCGCAGCGAGCCTCGATGATGAACGTGCGCGGCTGTCGAAAAACGGCTCGCCGGCGACGATCACGGCGCCGACATGCTGTGCCGATATCGCAGAGAAGGCCGCTTCGATCTCCTGTTCATTCGTCGCATCGAAGATACTTGACGTCGGTCGCCGACGCCTTGGCGGCCTCCGAACCCGTTCGATCTCCATTCGGGCGCTCGGATTTGCCGGATTGTACCAGATCACGCGATGGTCGCCGCCGCGGAACGCAATCTCGTGCAGCAGCGCAAGCCGCTTGGCGCTCAGCGTCGTCGTTGAACAGGCTCATGCCGGTCACATTGCCGCCGGGATGCTCAGGCTTGCCACCAGCCGAGGCCGACCGGATCATCGCTCGCCGGAGAACACGACCGGGATCGTCCGTCGTTGCGTTCTTCGCCGCCAGCGCCGATGGCGGCCGCCGGCCGCGAGGATCACCGCGACGCGCATGTTCGACGAGCTCGGCGGCAAGCTGCGGTAAACGATCATAGCCGCGCCTTCGGCCCAACGATACTCGATCGCAATGTTCTGGCCGACGACATAACCGGATTCGGCGAGACCCTTGACGGAATGCGGCGACCACCGCTCGCGATTCCGCAGGCGAACGGCTGCTCAAAAATCCGACGAACGGGATCGATGTCTGCTGCGCGCGCACCTGTACAGGGCAGTGCCGCCGCCGCTCCCAGTCCTGCGATGAAGTCGCGCCGTCTCATCTGATGGCCCTTTGGGCAGTGAACCCCGGGAGCAGATCGTTATTTCCGATAGTAGTCCTGCACCGTGTCCCAGGCGACCTGCTGCAGGAATTTCGCGGTCGGCTCGTCGATCCCAGCGTAATAGGAATTGCCGACCGGCGAGCGGCCGGTCAACGCGGCAAATGTCGTGCAGGCGGCGAGATAGGTGCCGGCGAGACTCGGATGCCGCTTGTCGGGCACATAGAGATTGAGCTCGGGCTGCTTCGAACGGGCGCGCGCAAAGGCGAGGCCCGCCGGGATCACCAGCGCGTCATTGGCGTTGCCCGCGACCGTGTAGGCCTCGGCGAGCTGCGCCGTCATCTCCGGCTTGTCGGCATAGGCCCATGACATGAAGAAGATCGGCCGCGTGCCGTGGCTGCGGACGATGTCGACGTCCTTTTTCGCGTATTCGGTGAAGACCGACTTCAGCTTCGGGTGGATCGGGCACTGGCTGCAATCCATCATCACGGCAGCATCGAACAGCTTGTCGCGCTTGCCGAACACCACGTTGTTGTTCTCGTCGAAGCGATAGCCGCCGATCGCGTTGGGCCGGAAATAGCTCTCGACGTCATGCCAGTCGAAGCCGGAGCCGCCGATGGTCACCATGGTGTTGCCGTAGTCGCCCTTGTGCTCGGGGTCGGCGGCCTTCTCGAGCTGCGTGAGGTGGCCGGGCATGCCGTTGTTGTAATAGAAAAAGCTGTTGCCGATGAAGATCACGACCTTGGGATAATCGGGGCCGAGGCTGGTGACAGTGGGCCGGGTCTGCGCCTGCGCCATCGATGCACAGGCGACAAGCGCCAGCACGGCCAGAATTCCCCTGATCATTTTCGTTTCTCCCTGCACCATTTTTTCCCAATCTAGCACAGGTGTTATCGGCGCCAGCGAAATTTCGCTGCATCCAATCTTTGCGGCGGCCCATCAAAGGGGTATTGACGTGGTGTCCAAGGGCTGGCGTCTCACCTTCCGGAGCAATTGCCATGTCGATGCAGCAAGTAGCCTCTCCCGCAACCGGCTTCACGGCGCCGAAGCGCAACTCGCTGACGCATATTCCGGGCGACGAAGGCTGGCCGATCATCGGCAAGACGCTGCAGGTGCTGGCCGATCCCAAGGGTCATGTCGAACGGCACGCCAGGAAATACGGCCTCGTCCATCGCAGTCACATACTTCGGCGAGACCAACATCGTGCTGCTCGGGCCGGAGGCCAACGAGCTCGTGCTGTTCGACCAGGCCAAGATCTTCTCGTCCACCCATGGCTGGAATCCGATCCTCGGTCGGCTGTTTCCGCGCGGGCTGATGCTGCTCGATTTCGACGAGCACCGGCTGCATCGCCGTGCGCTGTCGGTCGCCTTCAAGGCCGGACCGATGAAGTCCTATCTCGCCGAGCTCGACAAGGGCATCGCGGCCCGTGTCGCGCGAGTGGCGAGCAAAGCCCGGCGAGATGCTGCTCTATCCCGCGATGAAGCAGCTCACGCTCGACCTCGCCGCGACCTCGTTTCTCGGCACCGACTATCGGGCCCGAGGTCGACGAGATCAACCGCGCCTTTGTCGATCTGGTGGCGGCATCGATCGCTCGCCATCCGCGGCCGCTGCCGGGCACGCAGATGGCGCGCGGCGTGGCGGGGCGCAAGCGCATCGTCGCCTATTTCCGCGAGCAGATTCCGGAACGCCGCGCCAAGGGCGGCGGCGACGATCTGTTCTCGCAGCTCTGCCACGCCACCCACGAGGACGGCGCGCTGCTGTCCGAACAGGATATCATCGACCATATGAGCTTCCTGATGCTGGCCGCGCACGACACGCTGACGTCGTCGCTGAGCGCGTTCGTCGGCGAGCTTGCCGCGCATCCGGAGTGGCAGCACAAGCTGCGCGACGAAGTTTCCGGACTGGGGCTTGCCGCGGACGCGCCCACCAGCTTCGACGATCTCGAAAAACTGCCGCTGTCGGAGATGGCGTTCAAGGAAGCGCTGCGGATGAAGCCGCCGGTGCCGTCGATTCCGCGCCGCGCGGTGCGCGACTTCACCTTCAAGGGCTTTGCGATTCCCGCCGGCACCGCGGTCGGCGTCAATCCGCTGTTCACCCATCACATGCCGGAGATCTGGCCGGAGCCGGAGAGGTTCGATCCCTTGCGCTTCACCGAGGACGCACAGCGCAACCGCCATCGCTTCGCCTGGGTGCCGTTCTCAGGCGGCGCGCATATGTGCCTCGGCCTGCACTTCGCCTATATGCAGGCGAAATGTTTTGCACGGCACTTCCTGCAAGGTCTCCAAGTGTCCCTGCCGCCGGGCTACAAGGCGGACTGGCAGATGTGGCCGATCCCGAAGCCGCGCGACGGCTTGCGGGTGGTCATCAAGCCGACCTAATCCAGAAACGTCGTCAGCTGCGCACCTTCGTCGGCGACGAACACCGCGACCAGCTCCGCAGGCTCGGTGTTGGAGGCGTTCGCCGAAATCATGTGCGTCGCGCCGGGCGGCTCGAAGAACGACTGTCCGACCTTGAAAACCTCGACCGGACCGCCGCCGAGCTGCGAGCGGATTTCGCCCCTGGTGATGTAAGCCGTGACCGAGCCCGAATGCTTGTGCGGCCGGGTGAATCCACCCGGCCCGTAAAATACCCGCACGATGGTGACGCGCTTGCCCGGCACGTTCGGCAGAGCGTAGGACGCGATCGGCTCGACCTTGTCGAGCGTGGAGCCGGTGGAGTCAGCCGACATACAAAGTGGCGCGACCACATTCGAGATTGCGTCGTATGTTGCCGGCAAAGCCTGCGCGACCGCCAACGCGCAGGCAAGACCGGCGACGACGGCGAACAGGGCCGGGCGTGCGTCGGTGCGCGACGGAAATAAGACTGATGTCGACATCTATTCCTCCTCTCGTCATTGCGAGCGAAGCGAAGCAATCCATCTTTCCGCTTGTGGCTCTATGGATTGCTTCGTCGCTCCGCTCCTCGCAATGACGAACAATCAACCCGTGTGCTGATCGAACGCCTTGCGCAGCGCGACATAGCCCTGCTGCTGCTGGGTCCAGTTGCGTCCCCCCGTGATGGCGCCGTCGACCACGAGATCATGGCCGTTGATGAAAGACGATTCGTCGCTGGCGAGGAAGGCCGCGGCATGCGCGATGTCGTCGGGCAGGCCGGCGCGCGGAATCGGCTGCGCGGTCTTGTAGACGTCGCGCATCACGGCGGGAGTCTTCTCGGCGGCGTCGGTGGAGAGCCCCAGCGCCTTGCCGAAGATGCCGGTCGCAATCGCGCCGGGCGAGATCGAGTTGACGCGGACGCCGGCCTCGCCGAGCTCCATCGCCACGCATTTGGTAAGATGAATCACCGCGGCTTTGGCCGCGCCATAGACTACCGATGAGGAGAAACCGGCGAGCCGTCCGGCGATCGAGCCATTGTTGATGATACTGCCGGAGCCTTGTTTGCGCATGTGGGGCGCGGCGTGTTTCATGCCGAGCATCACGCTGCGCACCAGGGTGGCCATCGCCGCGTCGAAACGCCCGACCTCGAGCCCCTCGATGCCGCCGGTCTGCGCGGGGCCGCCGGCATTGTTGAACAGGCAATCGATCTTGCCGAATTTCTCGACCGCAAGCGCAATCAGCGCCTGCATCTGCGCTTCCTCGGTGACGTCGGTCTGACGAAAGACGCAAGTCGCGCCGAGCTTCCTGGCCAGCGCCTCGCCTTCGGCGACACGGCGGCCGGCGATGACGATTTTCGCGCCCTCGGCCACGAAAATCTCCGCCGTGCGGTACCCGATGCCGCTTGTGGCGCCGGTGATCACCGCGACCTTGCCGTCAAGCTTTCCCATTTGCTTCCCCTTCGATTGATCCGGCGGCAGCCAGAAGCCGCATCATTGGAACCGATATTGCCTGCCGGCTCAAGTCAAGGAGAGCTATGCTTGTCGCGCGCAAGCGCCTATTTTCGAGCGGGCGGCCATATTTTGGGTCCGCTGGTCGGGCTCAACTCAAGCGATGAACAAGCTGATCGACGAATTTCGGCGCGGCTGGCAGGGAATTTCCCAGCCGTCGACGGCGTTCTGCATCGGATTTTGCGCGCTCTGCCTGCTGCTCTCGACTTTTGTGCGCTGGGGACTGGCGCAAATCCGGCCTGACGTTTTCTTCACGCCGTATTTTCCCGCCGTGTTCTTCGCGACCGCCGTGTGCGGGCTTCGGTACGGCTTCGCCACAGCCTTGTGGGGCGGCGTGCTAGGTCTGGCCGTCAATTTCAGCGCTGCCACGGCGGATCTGGCGCGCGTCGTGCTGCTCGTGATCTTCTGGCTGGTGGCCGCGCTCACGATCTGGGGCGTCGCGCATTATCGCGGCATGGTCGCCCAGCAGCGCGAAGTGTCGCGGCGGCTGATCCAGGAGGAAGGCTACCGCAAGCTGGTGGTCGCCGAGCTGCAGCACCGGGCGAAGAACAAGCTGTCGACCATTCACGCCGTGCTGCATCAGGTGCTGCACAATCAGCCGCAGGTCTGGTCCGTGATCGATCACCGGCTGCGGGCGCTGTCAGCCACCGACGACCTGATCCTGCGGGCCGACGGAAGCGGCTGCGACATCGGCGACTTGCTGCGCTCCGAGCTCGGGCCCTACGGCCATGTCCGCTTCACGCTGAACGGCGAGCCGCTGTTCCTGCCGGCCAAGCTCGCGGTCAGCCTCGCGCTGATCTTTCACGAGCTTGCGACCAACGCCGGCAAATATGGCGCATTTTCCTCGCCGCGCGGCCTGTTGCAGGTGTCATGGACGCGCGCCGAGGATCGCCTCACCATCACCTGGGACGAGACCGAGGGGCCGGCGGTCGAGGACGTCGGCGCGGCCGGCTTCGGCACGCGGCTTTTGAAATCCGCGCTATCGGCGTTCGACGGCAAAACCGAGATCGCTTACCTGAAGACCGGCGTCCATTGCACCATGCAGTGCCGGATTCCGAAGAGCTGAGCCAACGTTGACAGTCTGTTAATGACGTCGCGCGGCGTGATCTGACGTCAAGCCTCACATGCGCGGGTGCGGCAAGGTTTACGTGAAGCGTTTAACTAAAATGAAGAGGGAACTGATCACAATCCGGCGCCATGCAAGGAAGTGCCCATCACGAGCTGCGGACGGACTCGAACGAGGCCGAGAGCAATCCCGCGCCCGACGCGGAACTGAGCTTTTTCAAGGACGTTCTCAAGCACCTGCCGGCCGGCGTCACCGTTCAGGACGCGCACGGTCGCCTGCTGCTGGTGAACGATGCCGCCGCCAGGCAGCTTGGAATGGATGGATCGGCGCCTTCAGCCTCGGCGCTGCTCGACCAGCGCAGCGAAAGCGTCGGCGAACTGCTGCAAAGCGGCTGCGAATCGGTCATCGAGGAATGCGTCGGCGACGGCGAGAAGCGGCAGGTGCTGCTGACAAGCCACCGCCCGGTCCGGATCGGCGGCCGCGACCTGTTGCTGTCGTCGTCGGCCGACATCAGCGAGCAGAAGGCATTCGAGGACCAGCTGTTCCGCTCCGCCTATTATGACGAGCTGACCGGCCTGCCGGCACGGCGGGTGATCGAGCACCGGGTCAACGGCCTGATGCAGCCGGATGGAGGCGACAAGTTCGCGCTCGCCTTCCTCGACATCGACAATTTCAAGCACATCAACGACTATTACGGCCACGGCATCGGCGACCAGCTGCTCGGCGAGCTTGCCAAGCGTCTCGGGCGCGAGCTGCGCGACACCGACATGCTGTCGCGCATTTCCGGCGACGAATTCCTGCTGCTGCTGGCGCCGGTCCAGAATCTCGCCGAGGTGGCGGAGTTCTTCGAATTGGCCCTGCAGCGCCTCAGCGCGCCGTTCTTCATCGACGGCTCCGAAATCTTCGCCTCGACCTCGGTCGGGGTCAGCCTCTATCCGGATCACGGCGACAGCTACGACGTGTTGTGCCAGAACGCCGACCTTGCGATGTACCGCGTCAAGCACGACGGCAAGGGCAAGGCCGCGTTTTTCGACGTCAGCATGGAGCACGAAGCCTCGGCCCGCATGAAGGTGGAGCAGTCGCTGCGGCTCGCCATCCTCGAGAAGCGGTTTTGCTGCGCCTTCCAGACCAAGGTCGATATCCGCACCCAGGAGATCAACGGGCATCGAGGCGCTGGTGCGGCTGCGCGACGACGAGGGCGTGATCCAGGCGCCCGGCACCTTCATCAATCTCGCCGTCGAGCTCGGGCTGATCGACGAACTGACGCATCTGGTGCTGGCCGAGATCGTGAAATCGATCGATCTGATCAACGAAACCTTCGGCCCGACCGCGACCATCAGCATCAATGTCGCCGCCAAACAGGCGGGAAACCTCGAGTTCATGCGTTCCTTTGCCGACGCGATCGAGGCGACCGGTTTCCCCCGGCGGTTCATGGTCGAGGTGACGGAGGACGCGTTCGTCACCAAGACCCATTTCCAGGACGAAATCCTGCCGATCTTCCGCAAGCTCGGGGTCGGCATCTCCATCGACGATTTCGGCACCGGCTATTCGTCGCTGTCGGCGCTCGCCGACATCACCGCCGACGAGATCAAGATCGACCGCTCCTTCATCACCGACATCCATAAGCGGCCGCGCAGCCAGGGCATCCTGCGCGCGATCGAATCGCTCAGCGAAGCGCTCGGCATGACCGTGATCGCCGAGGGACTGGAGTCCTACGAAGAGCTCGCCTATTTGCAGGCGGCGACCCGGATCCGCTACGCCCAGGGCTTTTATTTCTCGCGGCCGATCTTCCTCGAGGAACTGAAGCTGACGACGCCGGTGGCGAGCGAAGCGCGCGTCAGCATGACGAGCCGGCCCGTGCAGGAAAATCGTTCCGCTTACGCGCGCGGCGATCGCTATCGCCGCTGACGAGACGCCGAAATTAGGCAAGCGTTAACCACGCCTGACGTCATTCGCATACCGTGAACCATAGTTCTTGCAACCTGCGCACACACCCTTCGGCCGGTATCGATTAAATCGAAAGTAACCCGATTTCCTAACGGGTTAATTCCCTTCTGCATTGTATGCCTTCGCCTCTTGGGAGCGGGGGAATGCACGGCTTGATTTCCAGCATTCGGGACAGGATGTCCGGTCGACAGGCGAGTGTCGCGCGCTGGCGCGATCCGATCCTGTTGCTGATCCTCTGCGGCTGCTTCCTGGTTGCGGCGATCTTCGCCGGCACCAGCATGATGGTCGGCGAATTCCGCGAGCGCGCCATCGCCAACAGCGAGCGCGAGCTGGAAAACACCGTGCGGCTCCTGACCCGCCATTTCGACCAGCAGTTCGACGACACCGAAGTCATCGCCGCCGACGTGATCAGGGAGATGCAGGTCTCCAGGATCGAGACCGCGGACGCCTTCCGCGAGAAAATGTCGACCTTCGACGCCCATGAGATGCTCAAGTCGAAAGTCGCCGTGCTGTCCTATGTCGGCGAGGTCACCATCTTCGACGCCGACGGGCAACTGATCAACTCGTCCGGACTGTGGCCGCTGCCCGACATCAACGTCGCCCAGCGCGCCTATTTCCAGACCTTCAGGAACGATCCGCAATCCGATGCCGTGCTGGCCGAGCCGCTGCGCAGCTTCATCACCGGCGGCTGGACCACCGTGATCGCGCACCGGCTGACCGCGCCGGACGGCACCTTCCTCGGCGTGATGTCGCGCCGGATCGATCCCGGCAGCTACGAGAAATTCTTTGCCTCCGTCGCGCTGGGTCCGAGTGCTGCGATCGCGCTGTTCCACGCCGACGGCACCATGCTGGCGCGCTATCCGCATATCGACGAATTGATCGGAAAGAAATTCAAGTCGGCGCCGCTGATGACGGGGGTTGCGAGCAAGGGCGGCCTGCAGACCCTGCGGGTGAAAAGCCCGGTCGACGGTCAGGACCGGCTCGGCTCGGCCGCACCGCTGACCCATTTCCCGTTCGTGGTGGTCGCCACCAACACGGTGGAGGCCGCGCTCGCCGACTGGCGCGCGCAAACCCGGTTCATGGTGTCGGCGGCGACGATGTCGGCCACGGTGGTCGCCATCATCCTGTTCCTCATCGTCAGGACGATCATGCGGCAGAACCGCGACGCCCAGCAGCGGCTGGCCGCCGAGAAGGAACGGCTGGACACCGCGCTCAACAACATGACGCAGGGACTGGTGCTGTACGACGCCTCGGCGCGGATCGTCACCTTCAACCAGCGCTACATCGACATGTACAACCTGTCGCGGGACGTGGTGAAGCCGGGCCTGCACTATTACGACCTGATCCAGCATCGCAAGGACACCGGATCGTTCGACGGCGACATCCGCGCGCTTCTGCGATCCGATCATGCGCAACGTCTCGCAAGGCAAGATCAACAGCACGATCATGGAGACGGGCGACGGGCGTTGCTCATCTGGTCGTCAACAAGCCGCTTGCCAAGGGCGGCTGGGTCGCGACCATCGAGGACATCAGCGAGCGCCGCAGGCTCGAGCAGGAGCGCGACCGCAACCGTGCCTTCCTGCGCGAGATCATCGACCATATCCCGACCCAGATCACGGTGAAGGACGCGCGCGATCGCCGCTACGTGCTGGTCAACGCGGTGGCCGAGGAGCAGTTCGGCGCTGCAAGCGAGGATATCGTCGGCAAGACGCCCTTCGACATTTTTCCGGCGTCGGTTGCCGAGCAGATCGCGGCAGAGGACAATCAGGCGCTGCAGTCCCGCGAAACGGTGTTTATCGACGAACATCGCTGGGAAAGCCGGACACGAGGCACCATTTTCGTCACCTCCAAGCGTCTCGCGATCCGCGACGACGCCGGCGAACCGCGCTTTATTCTCAACGTGGTCGAGGACGTCACCGAGCGCCGCCGCGCCGACGAGAAGATCGAGCACATGGCGCATTACGACGCGCTGACCGACCTGCCGAACCGCGTGCTGTTCCGCGAGCAGATCGAGCGCGAGCTGAAGAAGGCGGCCGCGGGCGAGCAGTTCGCGCTGCTCTACATCGACATCGACGAGTTCAAGGGCATCAACGATTCCCTCGGCCATCATGTCGGCGACGAGCTGTTGAAGACGGTCGCCAACCGCATCCGCGGCTGCATCAAACAGACCGACCTGATCGCGCGGCTCGGCGGCGACGAATTCGCGGTGATCCAGACCGGGGTCGGCTCGGTCGACGATGTCGAGAGCCTTCGTCGGCAGGATCTACGATGAGATCCGGCAGCCCTATGAGTGCCTCGGCCATCAGCTGTCGACCGACGCCTCGATCGGCATCGCGCTGGCGCCGCAGGACGGCACCGAGCTCGACCAGCTGATCAAGAACGCGGACCTCGCGATGTATGCCGCCAAGTCCGGCGGACGCCGCATCCACCGCTTCTTCGAGCCCTCCATGGACGCGAGCGCCAAGGCGCGCCTCACCATGGAGCAGGACCTGCGTCAGGCGCTGGCCAATGGCAGCTTCGAAATCCACTACCAGCCGCTGCTCAATCTTGCCAGCGGCGAGGTCACCGGCTGCGAGGCGCTGCTGCGCTGGCGCCATCCCGAGCGCGGCATGATCTCGCCCGCGGAATTCATCCCGATCGCCGAGGATACCGGCCTGATCAACGAGCTCGGCGACTGGGTGCTGCGCACCGCCTGCGCCGAGGCCGCGACCTGGCCCGACCACATCCGCCTCGCCGTCAACGTCTCGCCGGTGCAGCTGAAGTGCCAGACGCTGGCGCTGCGCATCGCCGGCGCGCTCGCCGCCTCCGGGCTGAAGCCCGGCCGGCTCGAGATCGAGATCACCGAGGCCGTGCTGATCCGCGACGACGAGGCCGCGCTCGCCATCCTGCATCAGCTCCGCGACATCGGCGTGCGCATCGCGCTCGACGATTTCGGCACCGGCTACTCCTCGCTCAGCTATCTGAAGCGGTTCCCGTTCGACAAGATCAAGATCGACCGCTGCTTCGTCACCGACATCGAGGAAGCCGACGGCTCGGCCTCGATCGTGCAGGCGGTGGTCAACATCGCCGCCACGCTCGACATGACGACCACGGCGGAAGGCGTGGAGACGCAGGCGCAGCGCGACATGCTGCGCAAGCTCGGCTGCACCGAGATGCAGGGCTATTTGTTCAGCGCACCGAAACCGGCCGCTGAGGTGAAACGATTGTTCAAGGCGGCCGGCGAAGCAATCGCCGTGGCGTGAAATTTGGAAAGTGCGCGTTGGCGGTCCGGAGAAATCGGGCCGCGACAAGGATAAGGCCGCGAATGAAGCGGCGCCGGGGGATACGATGAGGAAGTCTGGTCCAAGGAGTTCGGAACTCGCGCATTCCTATGCCGTGCGGCTGATGCAGCATCTGGTGGTGCCGACCTTCGTGATCGATCCGAAGCGCCGCGTGGTGATCTGGAACCGGGCCTGCGAAAGGCTGACCGGCGTTGCCGCCTCCGAGGTCATCGGCACGACGCAACACTGGCGCGCCTTCTACGAGCACCGCCGCTATTGCCTCGCCGATCTCGTGGCGCTGGCCCGCCCCGACAAGCTCGCCGAGCTCTATTCGCAGCACGCCGTGCACAGCGAGCATGGCATCGGCTTTTCCGCCGAGAACTGGTGCGTGATGCCGAAGCTCGGCAATCACCTTTATCTCGCCATCGACGCCGGTCCGATCCATGACGAGGCCGGCAATCTGATCGCTGTCGTCGAAACGCTCCGCGACATGACCGACCAGAAGCGCGCCGAGATGGCCTTGAAGACGCTCGCCGCCAAGGACGGCTTGACCGGGCTTGCCAACCGCAGGGCTTTCGACCAGGCGCTGGAGAGCGAATGGCTGCGCGGGCAGCGCAGCCGCAAGCCGCTGTCGCTGCTGTTCGTCGACGTCGATCATTTCAAGCTGTTCAACGACAAGCACGGCCATCAGAGCGGCGACGAATGTCTGCGCGCAGTCGCGGCCATCGTCGGCGCCCAGGCGCTGCGGCCGACCGATCTCGCCGCGCGTTACGGCGGCGAGGAATTTTCCATCATCCTGCCCGAGACCGACGGCGACGGCGCCATCGAGGTGGCCGAGCGCATCCGCAAGGCCGTGATGGATTTGCGGATCGCCCACGGCGCGGCGCGCGCCGGCGTCGCATGTCACGCTCAGCGTCGGCGTCGCAACGCAGGTGCCGAGCCTCGACATCGGGCCGGACTGCCTGCTCGGACAGGCCGACCAGGCGCTCTATGCCGCCAAGCGGCTGGGGCGCAACCGCGTCATCTCGGCCGAGACCATGCTGGCCGAGATTGCCCGGCTCAACGGCGGCAAACTGGCCGGATCGCGCGGGCGGCGCACCGGAACGCGCTAGGCGTCACTTCCGCAGTCGTGCGGCGCACGCCTATATTGGAGGCCTCGGTCTTCAGGCGCGAGGCTGCCATGCAACCCGTTTCCATCCTGCTCAACGTGTTCTGGATCCTGATCGGCGGCGCCTGGATGGCGCTGGGCTGGCTGGTCGCGTCCGTCATCATGGCCATCACCATCATCGGCCTGCCCTGGGCGCGCGCGGCGTTCAACATCGCGGCCTACACGCTGCTGCCGTTCGGCTCGAAGGCGGTGCCCCGCACCGAGGTCACCGGCATGGACGATATCGGCACCGGCCCGCTCGGCGTGATCGGCAACATCATCTGGTTCGTCCTTGCCGGCTGGTGGCTGGCGTTGGCGCATCTCATCACCGCGTTGATCTGGGCGGTGACCATCATCGGCCTGCCCTTTGCCTGGGCGCATCTGAAACTCGCCGGGCTTGCGCTGTGGCCGATCGGCAAGGCCATCGTGCCGGCCTGACTACGGAGCGATCCATCGTGACCGCATTGTTTCTCGTCGTCTCGACGCCGCGCCCCGAGCGCCCCTCCGAGCAGGCCGCGCGACGCCAGGGCTTTTGGCCGTGGATCGGCAAGTATCAGGCATCCGGCATCTGCAAGCACATCTATCCCGCGCGTCGGCCGCGGCGCGGTCGCGGTGTTCGAGGTCGAGGCCAATGAGGTGCTTCATCGCATCCTCAACGAATGGGCCGATATCATCCCGGCCGAGTTCGACGTCTATCCGCTGGTCGATCTCGAGGCGACGCACAAGATGCTGGCCGCGCAGGTCGCGGCGAACAAGGACTTAGGTATTGCGCATGATCTTGTCGGAAAACCGGTACCCACCTTTCCGGATCATGCGCTAAGCCGCCAGCCGCCCGCGATTGTTCGCCGCGAGGATCGGCCGCACCAGCCGCCCGAAGCGCTCGGCCTCCTCGTCATGGAGATAGCCGGACAGGCAGAAGGAGTGGCAGCCGGCGTCGATGAATTGCTGCAGCATGGCGGCGCATTGCGCGGGATTGCCGACCACCGCGATGCCGGCGCCGGGCCGCACCTTGGTGATGCCGGTCCACAAATGCGGCAGCAGCAGATCGCCGTGCTCGCGCGCCAGCTGCTGCACGCGCTTGTTGGCTTCCGAATTGTTGTAGAGCGTGGCGCGCTCCTGCTTCAGCCGCTCGGTGGCGTGGCGCACGAGCTGGTCGGCGGCCTCCCACGCCTCGCTCTCGTCCTCGCGGCAGATGATCTGCAGCCGCATGCCGAAGCCGATCTCGTGCTCGCGGCCATGCGCGACCGCCATCTGTCCTGATCTCGGCGATATTCTCCGCGATCTTTTCGGGCAGATCGCCCCAGAACAGATGCACGTCGGAATGTTTCGCCGACATCTCCCAGGCCTGGCGCGAGCCGCCGCCGAGATAGAATTTCGGATACGGCTTTTGCAGCGGTGAGGGGCGGATATGCGCGCCGGAGATGGTGTGGAACTTGCCTTTGAAATGCACGGGCCCGCGCGTGGTCCACAGCGCTTTCAGGATCGAGACCTCCTCCTCCATCAGCGCGTAGCGCTCCTCCTTGGGGTAGCGCAGGCCTTCGGCCTCGACCTCGCTTTCGTTCTGGCCCGCGATCAGATTGATGCAGATGCGCCCGCCCGACATCTGGTCGAAGGTCGAGATCATCTTGGCCATCAGCACCGGATTGATGTAGCCGGGCCGCGCTGCGATCAGCGGCTTGATGTTTTTCGAGCGCGCCGCCATGAACGCGCCGGAGATCCACGCCTCCCAGCAGGTCGAGCCGACCGGGATCAGCAGATATTCGAAGCCGGCCTCTTCGGCGGCATTGACCACGCGCTCGCACAGTTCCGGCGAGCCGGGAATCTGCGCGTCCATCAAGCCATAGGCCGTGGTGTCGCCATGGGTCGGCAGGTACCAGCCGAATTCGAGCGGACGCATGCATGTCTCCTGACGCGGGCTTTGCGGTCACGCAGTTTACAGACTGCGTACGCGCCGGACAATCGCGTGCGGCGCGGGTGCGCCATTGCCGATGCCGGGCCAATCGGCTAAAGGGTGGCGCTTACGCGCCCGTAGCTCAGCTGGATAGAGCGTTGCCCTCCGAAGGCAAAGGTCACACGTTCGAATCGTGTCGGGCGCGCCAGTTCGGTACCACAGCCTTCAACCCAGCCACGTCAAACAACCCGTCTCCTGCAACACCGGCTCGATTCGCTCGCGCGCGCTCCATGGCAGAGCGGCAAACTTCTTGCGGAGACCATCATAGCACTTGGCCTGGTAGCGGAACGGTGCCTGCGTGAATGTCTGGTTGAGCAACTTCAGCGACACTTCCTTGTCACCGTGCTGTACGGCCTCGAAGTTGGCGGCGAGAAACGGCAGGTATACGTCGGCGGCGAGCCGCAGCAATTCCGGAATAGCAGGAGGTAGCGGCTTGGCCGCATCCACCCACTCGCCCTCGACGCCGGAGGCGTCGTCGAGCCTGAGCAGCCACAGCAGCACGTCCGGCGCGCGGCGCCGCATCTCGGCGTCCGGCGTCGGATCGGTCGCAAGAATGATGAGCTGACCGAACAGGCCGAAATCGGCAAGCGCCGGCCGCGAGCCGAACAGATACGGCATCTGCACGACGTGCCGGTTCAAGATGTCGAGCAGGCGGAAATAGCTTTCTTCGATGATGGGCTTGTTTTGCTCGGTGCAGCCGACCAGCGCCATGCGGCCCACCTGGCGGTCGTTGAAGGCGGTCATCGCTGCCTGCCGCTTCTCCGCAGGCTGGCCGATCATTCTCTCGCCGATCACCCACATCTGCGCGAACTTGCGATCGTCGGCGTAGTACCAGCGATAGTGGAACATCATCTTGGTCACCCACTCGTCGCCGAAATCCTCGATCAGGTCGGAAAGGAAGGCGAGACCGGGATCGGAGGGAATGACACTGCGCGCGTTCGAATGCCGCCGCTCCAGCTCGTAGGCGAGCGGCGTTGAATCGTTCATCAGGGTGCCGTCGGGGAAACGCAGCACCGGGATCACCGGCGGCAGTTGTGCCGCGATCGCGACATCGCGCGCGGTGACAAAACCGGTATTGTCCCATACGAACGGCAGCCGACGGTAGCGCATCAAGGCGCGCATTTTCTGCGAATAGGGCGAGGGGTTGGCGCCATGAAGGCGATAGATGTCGGACATCAGGTAGCTTCCTTGTCATCGCTACTGTTACGAGTCCCAGACGTGGGATGACTGTCCGAGGCCTTTGGGCTTGCGCGGCGCGAGGAGCATAAACGGATCATTGCAGCCGTACAGGCCATTCGAAGTGGTCGCTCGCGAAGCATGCAGCCGGTATCGGCGCAGTTATTCGTTCCCGCGGCACGATCCTGCCCGGGTTCTGCAAAATTCGTGTGCGCCTTGAAAGCAGAGGGCGCAGGGAATGCCGGGCGCCGATGCACCCGCAGCCTCGTGGGCAGAAAAGGGTAGGCGGCCCACAAGCATAGTCACCACAGGTCACCGAACGATCCGGCATTCCCTGCACGATGGTTCTTTTCGGCTGCTCCGTGCTCTCCCCGGTGTATCGGGCTTGTTAGCCACCGTCGCCCGCCGATCATCTCGGCGAACTTGACCCCAGCGTCGAGGGGACCAGGACCACACGACTTGACCGTCCGCCTCCCATGCACATCGTCTGCGCACCAGAAGCGTCCATCGCATCCCGCCCAACGTGTCGTGACGATTGGCCGAACGTCCCTCTGTGACGGGGCGGGATGGCTTCTTTAAATCATAATTTCCGTCTTTCGGAAAGACAAATATTTTTGCGTGACGCGCTTGACTCGTCGGGCAAAACAGGCGGCGGCTTTTTGGAGGTTGCCCGTCGGGCTGAAAGGGCAAAACCTCTGGCATCGTCTCATGCCTCTTCCTCGTGCGCCGTCCTTTGCCAGATTGTTGCCTGGCGAGCTTTCATTAGCGAACCTTAACTCAGCGGCGAAAATTTCGGTCATGCCGGTAAGCAGGTCGAAAGTGCGCTGTCGTATCAATCAACTATTGAATCGTCCGAGCCCAGGATGCGCAAGGAACTCCAGAAGCCGCCGAAGGTCCGCCTGAGCCTCTTCGACAGAATAGGTTTGGCGTCATCCGCCTCCCGGCGCATTGACGGAATTTGGATCGGAACCTTTCGGGGAACGCTGGAGGACCTGACGCGCATCGTGCAGGCGCTGGCGCTCGTGAAGCAACACAGTCCGGTGCACTACGCCTGCATCATCAACAATCTTGAACGCATCTGGATAAATGTGCTGAAGCACATTGGCGCCGAATATAATCATTCCCTCAAGGCCTGCGTGTTCGACGAACGGTTTCTCGCACACGAGGATGCGAGCACAAACCGGATCGCTTCGGCCATCCTGCACGAAGCGACCCACGCGAGGCTCGAGCGGCACGGGATCGTCTACGAAGAGGGTCGGCGCGTGAGGATCGAGGCCATATGCCTGCGCCGCGAGTTGGCGCTTGCTGCCCGATTGCCCGACAGCGCCCAGCTGCACCAATTGATTTCCGGAAATTTGAACTGGCACCTGGAGAACCCGGACTTCTTCAGCGACGCCCAGTTTCGCGAACGGCGGCGCGACGGTGAAATCGAGGCGCTTCGCCATGTCGGCGTGCCCGAATGGCTCATCCGGATCATGCCCGTTACCCAGTCGGCGATCAGTCGGCTCAGGCGATTATTCCGTATGGCCGTCAGCGGCGGTCAATCGCGACGATCTCCAGCTCCTGATTGCCCGCGCCCACCACATCTCCGACCGCCTTGCCGATCAGCGACCTCGCCACCGGCGAGGCAAAGGAGATCGAGCCGGCCTTCGGATCGGCTTCGTCCTCGCCGACGATGCGATAGGTCTGCACGCGGCCATCGGCGCGGCGGAAGGTCACCGTGCTGCCGAACGCGACGACATCCGACGACGCAGGCGCCGGGACCAGTTGCGCCGTTCGAACCCGCTCGGAAAAATACCTGATGTCGCGCAGCGGAATCGCCGACAGCCGCCGCCGTTCGTTGATGTCCTCGGTTGTCTGCACGGCCTCAAAGGCTTCGCGCGCTTCCTCGAGCTGACGCGTCAGCGCTTTCAGCCCGGTTGCGGTGACCAGGTTCGGATGCGGCGAGATCGGGCGATCCGGCAACAGCGTCTCGGACGCCGTTTCCGCGCTCTCTTCCTTGGTGAAGGCGACGCTCATCGGCCGGAAATATAGGCGCTCGGCCGTTCCGCGCAAACCGGAACGAACGGGCCGTGAGCTGCCTCAGGCGAGCAGCTTCATCAGCACCGCCGCGCCGAGCACGAAGATGATCTGAACCAGGCGTTGCGTCGTAAAAACTTTATTGAAAGTGGCCATTTGCAGTCCCCGCAGAGTGGTCCCGTATTAGAGGGAGCCGGCTTGCGCCACAAGCGGGCACACGGCCGGTCCGTAGTCTTTCGGGGACAGGAGACACCCAAGGACGTATAACGAACCAAAGATATTTGCGAAAATCCAATCCCGGGGGAACCATGCTCACCGTCCATCATCTCGGCAAGTCGCAATCCGAACGCATCGTCTGGCTCTGCGAGGAGCTGGAAATCCCCTATGAGCTGAAGCGCTACACCCGCGACGCCGTCACCATGCTGGCGCCGGCCGACTACAAGGCGCTGCATCCGATCGGCGCCGCGCCCGTCATCACCGACGGCGACCTGGTGCTGGCCGAATCCGGCGCGATCGTCGACTACATCATGGCGAAATACGGCAAGGGCCGGCTCACGCCGTCGGCGAGCGATCCCGGCTTCGCGCAATTCCTGTACTGGTTTCATTTCGCCAACGGCACGCTGCAGGCGGCGATGGGCCGGCTGATGATCCTGAACCGGGCCGAAGCTCGGCGACGACAATCCGATCCTTGCCGCGATGAAAGGCGCGGGTCGATCGCGCCTTCGACCTGGTCGATGCGCGGGCGCGCGAGGCGGAGTATCTGGCCGGCCCGTTCACGACCGCCGACATCATGATCGGCTTCTCGCTCACCACCATGCGCTATTTCCAGCCCTACGACATCGCGCGCTGCCCGAACGTCGTGAAATATCTGGCGCGGATCGGCGCCCGCCCGGCCTACAAGCGGGCGATGGAGAAAGGCGATCCCGGCATGGCGCTGCTGTTGACCTGAGGCTTTTGCCTCGCCGATATGGACAACCAGCCGCAGGCGCGCTTTAGCTTGTTGCGATGACGACGATCCAACGTCGCATCACCAGGGGAGCAAGCTCATGAAACGCCTCATCGTCACCACGATCCTGGCGGCCGCGCTCGGCCCGTCCGCGGCACAAGCGCAGGACATCCGCCGCGTCGTCACCGGCCTCGACGACCGCAACCACGCGGTGGTGCTGTTCGACAGCGCCATGCCGCTGAAGCCCGCCGCGCCCGGCATCACCGCCACCAATTTCTGGATCACCGACAGCTATCCGCCGCCGCTCACCACCAGCGATCCCTCGGGCCGGCAGATCGGCACCGCGCCGCCCGACAACGGCACCAAATTCCGCGTCGTCGAATTCGCGCCGCTCGATGCCGCAGCCGAAGCCAAGCTGCCGCCGGAGATGATCATGCGCGGCATCAGCAATGCGCCGGCGCGCGGGATTCCCGTCAAGCATCCGATGATGCATCGCACCCGCAGCCTCGACTACGCCATGATCCTGTCCGGCGAGATCGACATGATGCTGGACGACACCAGCGTGCATCTCAAGGCGGGCGACGTCATCGTGCAGCAGGCAACCAACCACGGCTGGGTCAACCACGGCACGCAGCCCTGCCGCATCCTGTTCGTGCTGATGGATTCGAAGGAGCCGTAACTGATTTCCGCGCCCTCGGTTCACCTGCATGCTCTTCGGAAGACCGCTGCACACTTTGCGTCGAACGCGGCCTTCGGCTCCGGATCATGCGCTACTCCGAGCCCGCGATGGTGTAGATCAATCCCACCGCGGCAGACGCCACCGCCAACGCAAGACCCTCGATGGCGAGCGAAGTCTTGCTCACGAGATCGAGCAGCCATTCCAGCGGAAGCCCGGCGACGGCCATCACCAGCATCATGGTGAAGACGATGAAGATGGCGTCGAGGATTTTCATGGCCTTGTGCTTCTGGCTCATCGCGGCCTCCCGGGCCTGATCCTGGTATCGCGCGACGATGCGCCGGCGCGGCCGTGCAGATGATGCGCTGCCCAGCTCGCGGCCTGGTGCTCGCGCCGGACCAGCATGGCGGCGACCCAGGTGTCGACCAGCCGCCTCATGTGGCGCGGCGAGCGGCGCAAGCCGAGACGCAGGCGCAGAAACGCGTCCGTCCGCGTCCTGGCAGGGCCGACCGTGGCGATCGCCAGCAGGTTTGAGGCCAGCAATGCGGTGACAATGATGGCGACGATATCGCGAGGTGAAATCCGTACATCAAAAAACTCCATGGCAATCGAAGGCGGCAAGGCCGCTCGAAATCATTGCGAGATAGCTAGGGCGCGAGGGGCGATTCGTCTTGGTCTGCAGCGACAAGCGGTCGGACAGAGCAGGCCCTCGCGATCACATTTCGATCACACGTCTCTCACGCCGCGATCACGTGTTCTTGTCTCCGCGCACCTCGCGCGGCGTCATGCCGTATTGGCGGCGGAAGCGGCGATTGAAATAAGAGAGGTCGCCGAAGCCGACGTCATAGGCGATGGTCGCGATCGCGCTCGCGTTCGCCAGCGGCTCGCACAACAGCCGGTGCGCGCGCGCCAGCCGCTGCTGCAGCAGAAACTCCGAGAACGTCGTGCCGTCGGTCTCGAACAGCCGCTGCACATAGCGTGGCGTCACGTTGAGGTGGGCGGCGAGCGCCGCCACCGACAGATCGCGCTGGTGACTGTTGGAGGCGATGTACGACTTGGCGAGCTTCAGCCGCGCCGCGCGCAATCCGCGCGTCCGCGCGGTGTCGGCGAAATCGGCGGTCGGCCCGATCGCCAGCGCCAGCAGATCCTGGATGTGGCGCACCGACAGATTGAGCAGCTGCTGATCGATCTTGCCGGCATGCAGGAGCCAGCCCGCATAATCCTCCATCAGCCTGAGCGCGCCGCGGTCGGCAATCGGCCGCATCAGCGGCATCTTCGACGCTGATGACGGTCGATTCGAACACCGCGCGCGGCACCCGCACCGTGAACGACTGGCCCGTGCTGACGCGATGATACGACGCGGGCTCGCAGCCGCTCAGCACGATGGCTTCGCCGGCGCGCAAGCCTTGCTCGCGGCCGCCGGAATTGATGACGATGGCGCCGGAGCGGGCGATCGCCAGCACGACGTCGTCATTGCCGTCGGCGAGATAGCGCCCGCCGCGCGAGACCTTCACCGGCGACGACGACAATTCCAGGAGCTGCAACCCAGGCAGCGACAGGCAGCGATTGCGCGCCTCGAACGTCATGTCGCGCGGCGGCTCGAGATCCACGCGCATCATCACCTGGCCGTAATACTCGCGCCAGACCGCGACCCGATCGCGCTCGGCAATGCCGTCGGTCGAGAACTCGACAATATGAGGTGTTAAATCGGTCATCCGTTTTACATCCAGTAATAGAGTTCATCCGGCCCACCCTCGTGTCGTTTCCTCTTCCCATCCGCGTGTTAGCGAATGGACGGACAGCCTGCGTCCTCCCATGGGATGACAAATGTGAGCCAGCGCACATTTGCGGACGCTATGTCGCACCGTGCGCAGCCTTGGTCGCGCCAGTCCAAGACGATCGCCTCGCAAGACGTCACTCTCGCCGGTTCACATGGAGGATTTCTGGATGAAATTGTCAGGAAAATGTTTTTGTGGCGCCGTCGAGATCGAGGTGTCGGGCGCGCCGGAGGCGATGGGCTATTGTCACTGCAGCTCGTGCCGCTCCTGGTCGGGCGGTCCGGTCAACGCCTTCAGCCTGTGGAAGCCCGAGAGCGTGCGCATCAAGGAAGGCGCCGAGCATGTCGCGATGTTCCAGAAGACCAAGCTCAGCCGCCGGCAATATTGCAGCAAATGCGGCGGCCATCTGTTGACCTGCCATCCGCCGCTCGGCCTCGTCGACGTGTTTGCCGCAACGCTGCCGGGGCTCGCGTTCGCGCCGGGCGTGCACGTCAATTATTCCGAGACGGTGTTGCCGATGCGCGACGGTCTGCCGAAGCTGAAGGATTTCCCGAGCGAGTTCGGCGGAACGGGCGAAATCATGGCGGAATGAGTCCGCGAGCAAGCTGCGACATTTTGAACAGGCTGAAAAAAGCGGCGCAGGGTTTGAACCTGCGCCGCTTTTCGCGCGACTAATGCCGGGGGAGTGTGTCGCCTGAATGGAGGTTGAACAGGCGGCTTCGCGTGACGATCGTGAGATCGTCGACGCCATTCCGGAGAGACAATGGCGAACGGCAATTTTTATGTGCATGCGGTCGATGGCGACACATCGGCCGGCGAATTGATCCCGTTCTGCCCGGGTGGGCTCCCTGCGCTTGCAGGCACCCGGCAGATGCGGCGATTCGCCGTGCGCAAGGCGCGCATGCATACCTTCATTTCAGCGGCGCTCGACAGGACAGACAGGATCGTATCGGTGCGTTGATCGCGCTGATCCACCCGCCTTTGTCCGCATTTCTGAGAGAGCCCAAGATGAGAACGCTGCTGCCTGCAGAAATCTCCTCGCGCGAAGACCTCTACGAGAACGCGCTCGACCTGCTCGCCGACGGCATCGCGCTGTTGCAGCGCGACGGCGGTATCGTCTATGTCAACGCGGCGCTGCGGCGGCTCGCCGCCGCCGGCAACGAAATCCGGATCGAGCACAACGCCATCGAGTTCGCCAGCCCCGATCTGCGCAACCGCTTCGCGCAGGCGATGGGCGCGGTCGAGCGCGTGCACGATTCCGGCGCGGGCCATCTCGCCGCCGATTTCGCGGTGCCGCGCGAGGACGGCCGGCCGCCCTACACCGTCTCGGTGCGGCCGCTGTCGCGCGGCCGGGAGGCGGGCCATCCCAACGCGGCGGCGATGCTGCTGGTGCACGATCCCATGCAGCAGAGCGCGGCCGCGGCGCGGATGTTGCGCGAGCTCCATGGGCTGACCAATGCGGAAGCGCAGCTGGTGCAGGCGCTGAGCAGCGGCATGACCGCGGTCGCCTATGCGGAGAGCCGCCAGCTCAGCATCACCACGGTGTACACGCATCTGCGGCGCACCCGCGAGAAGACGGGGTGGAAGAGCGTCGCCGAGCTGACGCGGCGCTTCCACGAGCTCAATGTCTCGCTGCGCGTGAACTAGCGCTTGAACGCAGCGACGAGCTTCCGCAGCTCGTCGCGCACGCGCGCCAGCACTTGCGCATAATCGCGGCGCGCGTCCTGCCGGAACAGCCGCACGCTCGGATACCAGGGGCTGTCGTCGCGATCGAGCAGCCAGCGGAAGTCGGGCGTATAGGGCAGCAGGATCCAGGTCGGGCACCCAAGCGCGCCGGCGAGATGCGCGACCGAGGTGTCGACCGTGATCACCAGGTCGAGGCAGGCGATCAGCGCCGCCGTCTCGACGAAATCGGTGAGATGCGACGGTCAGATCGACGATCTCGCGCCTCTCCGCTCAGCAGCGCCCGATCGGCCGGCCGCGGGTCCTTTTGCAGGCTGATGAAGCACGCATCGACGTCCAGCAGCGCCGTCATGGCCGCGAACGGCACCGAGCGATTGCCGTCATTGTCGTGGGCGGGATTGCCCGACCAGACCAGACCGACGCGCAATCTGTCATGCGCGCCGAGCCGCGCCTGCCATTCCCGCAACCGCGCCGGCTGCGGCGAAAGATAGGATGCGGCGGAGGGAATTGTATCGAGCCGCGTGGCGAAGGCGAGCGGCAAATCCGACGTCGGACATTGCAGGTCGAAGTCGGGCAAGGTCACGCCGGTCTTCGGCAGGCACAGCGCGACGCCTTCGATGATCGGACAGCAGCGGATGCACGGCGTCCTGCACTTCGAGAATGACGCGCGCGCCGAGCTGCGCCACCAGCGTTGCATAGCGCGCGAACTGGATGCTGTCGCCGAGCCCCTCGTCGCTGTGCAGCAGGATGGTCTTGCCCGCGATGTCGGTCTCGCCACGCCATAGCGGCTGCGCAAACTGCCGGTCGACGAAGCGCAGACCATCGCATTTGCGGCCCCATTGCCGCCCGGTCCAGCCCCTCTCGAAATCGCCGAGCAGAAGCCGCAGCAAGCGCGCCGTTCCAGTGCGCGTCCGGCAATTCCGGATCGATCGCAAGCGCCTTGTCGTAGTCCGCAAGGGCCTCGTCGAAGCGGCGCAATTCGGCGAGCGTGCCGGCGCGCAGACAATGCACCAGCGCCAGGCGCGGATTGAGCGCGAGCGCGGCATCGAACTGGGCGATCGCCTCCTCGTACAAACCGCGTTTGTGCTGGATGAGCCCGAGATTGCCGGTGACTTCGGGATCGTCGGGCGTCAGCGCGAGCGCCCTCGAGCAATTCGCATGCGCCTCCTCGAAGCGCTTGAGCCGCAACTGGCAAATGCCCAACAGATGCAACGCGCCGGCTTGCGCGGGATCGATCGCAAGCGACGCCGCAAATCCGGCAAGCGCGCGCTCGTATCTGCGGGCGTTGAAATGCGCGAGCGCCGCCGCGTTGGCGGCCTGGAGATGGCGCGGATCGGCCTTGAGCGCCGCGTCGAAGCTGAGGCTCGCGTCCTCCTTGCGGTTCTGCTGCTTCCAGCAGCAGGCCCATGCGGTACCAGATGTCGGCGCGGTCGGGCTTGAGCGTGAGTGCGCGGTCGAGACTCTTGATCGCCTCGTCGAGACGGCCGCGATGTTCCAGCGCTGCGGCCAGATTCGAGAAATAGTCCGAAACGTTCGGGTTCTGCCGGATCGCCTGTGCGAACCATTCGATGGCGAGATCGTATTGTTTCGCGGCGGCGCAGAGCAGGCCCATCAGATGCAGGGAGTCGGCATGGCCGGAATCGAGCGCCAGCGCCTGGCGGCCGCATTGCTCGGCCTCCGCCATCTGGCCTGCCTTGAGCAGGCGAAGCCCGGCCTCGAAACAGGCGGCGGGCGTGCGCGGCGCGGCCGCGGTCATGCCGGATTGTTTGGCGGCGGCGCGCCGCTGTCGCGGCGGTTCATCGGCGCATGGTCGAAGTGGCCATGCGCGCATCCCTAGATGATTCCCGATTCCGCGGGAAGCGCGACCAAACATTTAAAGGCTCGGCGCCGGCTCCAACGGCAGCGAAGCCAGCCCGCCGAACCGCCGTTCGCGGCGATGGAAGGCGGCGAGCGCATCGGCAAGGTCGGCAGACCCGAACTCCGGCCACATCCGCTCGGTGAAGTGCAACTCGGCATAGGCGCCTTCCCACAGCAGGAAGTCGGACAGCCGCTTCTCGCCGCTGGTGCGGATGATCAGGTCGACGTCGCGCAAGCCGGCTTCGCCGGTGACGAGTTGCGAGAACAAATCGCGCGTGGGCGCGGTGATGCCGGCGAGCCTTGCCGCCGCATTGAGGATGGCGTCGCGCGAGGAATAATCGACCGCGATGCGCAGATGCAGGGTGTCGCCGCGCGAGGTCGCCTGCTTCCGCGCGCGCGATCGCATCGGCAATGCCGTCGGGCAGGCGATCGCGGCGGCCGATCACCGAGAGCCGCACGCCGTTCTTGACCAGGCTCTGCGACCTCGTTGGCGAGATAGAAGCGCAACAGCGCCATCAGGCCCGAGACTTCCGTCTTCGGCCGCCGCCAATTGTCGGTCGAGAACGCATAGAGCGTCAGCGTGCCGACGCCCTGGTCGGGAGCGGCCTCGACCATGCGGCGGATCGCCTCCACGCCGGCCTCGTGGCCGCGCAGGCGCGACAGCCCGCGCCGCGTCGCCCAGCGACCGTTGCCGTCCATGATGATGCCGACATGCAGCCTGTCGCCGAGAGCGTCGGTTTGGGCGAGAGAGGACTTTGCATTACAAAGCTCCGATGTAAAAAAACAGGGTCAGGTCGCCAGCATGCCGAGGCGCGCCGAGCGGCGCGCCTTCCTTGCCGGCGGCCCGCGCCGCGTCGCGCACCAGGCGCTCCAGCACGGCGAGATAGTCGAGGAAGCGGCGGCGGCCGGTCCGGGTGAGGCGGCAGGAGGTGTGCGGCCGGTTGCCTTCATAGCCCTTGGTGACCTCGACGAGGCCCGCCTCCTGCAGCACCTGCAGATGCCTCGAGAGATTGCCGTCGGTCAGGCCGCAGAGCTGCTTGAGGTCGGCAAAGGCGAGCCCCTTGGGATGCGCCATCAGCGAGGTCAACAGTCCGAGCCGCGCCTTCTCGTGGATCACGCGGTCGAGCCCGTCATAGGAGAACGGCGCACTCGTTTCACTCTTCGGCATCGCTCTCTCCGGACGCAAAATGGATGATGGTCGCCATCAACAGCTGGCCGATCACGAACGGCAGGCCCATGGTCCAGGGCGACAGCGCGTGGCTGTGGCTTGCGATGACGAGCACGACGAAGCCCGCGATGAAATACCAGGCGCCGGCGAACGCCACCGTGCGCGGCAGCGAGCGGACCGAGGCGAACATGCCGAGCGAGACCAGGATCTGCCACAGGCCCGGCAGCAGCCACAGCGTTTCCGGCGCGAACTTCCACAGCATCACCGCGAGCAGCACGCCGGCGATGCCGGCGGGCAGGAACTGCTCGACCGCCTGGTGGATCATGGCGTCGGCCAGACCCGAATGATGCCGCCGCGAGCGCGCCAGCATCTCGATCCAGATCATGGCGGCGGAGAGCGTCGCGGCCGCCGCCCAGCCGAACAGGAAGGTCAGCGGATTTGCGGTGGGTTCCGCGAGCAGAAAATGTTGCAGGATGGCGGTGACGAGCGCGACGCCGGAGGTGGCGGCGATCGTCGCCGGGCCATAGCCGCGGAATGCGGTGCCGGCCGCAAGCTGGCTGCGGATGGCGATGATATCGGCCAGCGCCTTGTCGAGATCGCGCATCTCTTCGGTCTGCACGCCCTGTTGCCCCCGCGCCCAATTCACTTTGCGATACAAAGTATACCGGATTGCAAAGCAAATGCAAGGGACGGCAGGGCACGAGGCGCGCGGCTACTCCCGGTTGCTTTTCGGCCGGGCATTCACGTAGAATAAGCCAGCCTGTGCCGGGGAGGGTCGGGGTATGCGTAAGGCGTTGCTTCGTTGCGTGCCTGTTGCAGGCCGCGGTCGTCTCGATCGCGCAAGCCGCGGGACCGTTCGGCACCATCAATGTCGGCGTATGGAAGGGCGGCGCCTTCAGCGACGACAACACCGGCGAATTCTCGCACTGCGCCGGCGAGTTCGACCTTCGGCAGCGGAGTCAGCCTCGTCGTCGGACAGAACGCCAGCGAATTCCTGGCTGCTCAGCTTTGCCAGTCCGAATTTCAACCTCAACAAGGGCGCAGACCGTTCCGATCGACGTCATGTTCGACGGCCAGGAACAGGCGAGGCTGTTTGCCACCGCCAACAACAACATCATGGCGACCGCGATCCTGCCGCCGAATGTCGCCCGCAGCTTCCAGAAGGCGAGCCTGATGGTCGCCGTCTCCGGCCGCACGACGCATGCAGTTCAATCTGAACTCGACCGGCCCGCTGATTGCGGTGCTCGCCAACTGCGTCAGCAAGGTCAAGGAGAAGGGCCTGGACGCCTCCGCTGCAACCGAGTTCACGGCGCCGAAGCAGGTCGCCGCCAAGGATGCGCCGGGCGGCCCGCCGAAACCCGGCAGGACCGGCAACTGCCAGCGGCACCGGCTTCGTGATCAGCGCCACCGGCCAGATCATCACCAACCATCATGTGATCGACGGCTGCGTCGGCGACATCAAGGGCAATCTGACCGGCGGCGCGCCGGCCGTGCTGCGGGTGGTGTCGAAAGATGCCGCGAACGATCTGGCGCTGCTGCAGGGCCCGGCGGACCCGTTCAAGAGCTTCGCGAAGATCCGCGACCGCTCGATCCGCTCGGGCGATGCCGTGACCGCGATCGGCTTTCCCTTTCACGGCCTGCTGACGTCGGATTTCACCGTCACCACCGGCATCGTCAGCTTCGCTGAGCGGCATCAAGAACGACTCGCGCATGCTGCAGATCAGCGCCGCGGTGCAGCCGGGCAACAGCGGCGGGCCGTTGATCGACTCCGGCGGCCAGATCGTCGGCATGGTCGCCGCCAAGCTGAACGCGCTCGGCGTTGCTGCGCGCCACCGGCGATATCCCGCAGAATATCAACTTCGCGATCAAGACCGGCGCGATCCGCGATTTCCTCGACAACAGCGTCGTCGCCTATGAGACCGCCGCGCCCGGCGCCGAACTCAAGACCTCCGACATCGCCGATGCGGCGCGGGCCTAGACGCTGCTGATCACCTGCACCGCGACCGAGCCGGTGGCGAGCGCGAAGCGGTAGCTACTTCGTAACTCGTCATGGCCGGGCTTGTGCCGGCGCATCCACGTCTTCGCTTGCGATTCGGAAGCAAAGACGTGGATGCCCGGGTCAAGCCCGGCGCATGACGAAGTCATCTCGAGCGTCTGCAGACTCCGCTCGAAGCAGATCACCCATGACAGCACGCCGCCTTGGCCGCATCCGGCTGATACTGGTCGCGCAGGCGCACCCAGTCCATCGGATAGGGCAAGCCGTCCTCGTGACGGCCGAGCGGCGTCAGGTCGAGATAGTGATAGGCCGCATTCATCATGTCGAGGCCGCGGGCGAAGGTCGAATAGGTGTGGAACACCGCGCCTTCCTCGTCGCGATAGAACACGCTGATGCCGGGCAGCTCCTCGCCGTAGAACGGCGTGGTGCCGAAATTGTACAGCGGCTTCCCGGCCTCGATCTGCTGCGTGGTGAACGTCACGCCGTAATCGCCGTTGAAGTCGTTGTTGCCGGACGAGACCCAGTCGAAGGTCCAGCCCATCCGTTTCTTGAACGCTTCGAGCTTGGCGACGGGCGCGCGCGAGACCGCGACCATGGTGGTGTCGCGCGCCGCGAGATGCGGCACCATGCGCTCGAAGCCGTCGACCCAGAACGAGCAGCTCTTGCAGGCCGCGTCCCATTCGGGCGCGAACATCACATGCTGCACCACGAGCTGCGGCCGGCCCTTGAACAGGTCGGCGAGCGTGACCTTGCCGTGCGGCCCGTCGAACACATAATCCTTGTCGACCTTGACCCAGGGCAAGTTGCGGCGCTGCTCGCTCAGCGCGTCGCGGGCGTGCGTCAGCTCCTTCTCGCGCGCCATCAGCGCCTTGCGCGCCTCGATCCACTCCTCGCGGGATACGATCTTGTGCGGTTGCATGAGATGTCTCCTCTTTATTCGGCGACGAATTTTTCCAGCCCGTCGAAGAACGTGCTCCAGCCGCGCTTGTGATTGTCGCGGGCGGCCTCATCGGCGAACTGCTCGTGATCGAAGATCAACAGCGTGCCGGCGGCATCGGGCTTCAGCTGCACCGTCACCAGCGACTCCCGCTCCGGCGTCGAATGCCAGGCCCAGGTGAATTTGCAGCCGCTCGTTCGGCACCACCTCGCGATAGACGCCGCCGACCTCGAAATACTCGCCCTTCTCGTCGGACCAGCTGATGCGGTAGCGGCCGCCGACGCGGACATCGAGCTCGGCCTTGAGCGAGCCGGGTTTCGCCTGCGTCTGCGCGAACCATTGCACCAGGTTCAGCGGGTCGGCCCACGCGGCGTAGACTTTTTCCGGCCGGGCGTGGAGCCGGCGCGTGAGCGTGAGGCTGGGGCGCGCGGCGAGGCTGGTTGCGGCTGATGATTGGGCCATGAGGTATCCTCCTCTACAAAGGCGGCAAGGCGATCGAGATTGTCGGACCAGAAGCGCGCGTAGCGATTGAGCCATTCCATCGCCTGCTCCATCGGTTTCGCGGTCAGGCGGCAGGCCACCACGCGGCCGGTCTTCTCGCGCGCGATCAGGCCGGCATCGGTGAGCACGTCGAGATGCTTCATGACCGCGGGCAGCGACATGTCGAAGGGCTGCGCGAGCTCGCTGACCGAGAGCGTGTCGCGCGCTTGCAGCCGCGCCAGCAGCGCGCGGCGGGTCGGGTCCGCCAGCGCGGCAAAGGTGCGGTCGAGGGTCGCGTCCTGATACTTAACCATAAGGTTTAGTATAGGCGCATGCACGAAGACTGTCAAGCCCGATCCGGCTCGAAAAATTCCGGACCTGTCGGGGACAGGTCCGGCGAAATTGTCAGTAGTCGTAATAGCCGCGGGGTGCGCGGCGCTGCGGCATCCGGTTCAGCGCGGCGCGCGGATTGCTGTTGCAATAGAGGCCGCGGCCGGACGCCGACGCCTCGCACTGGGCATAGGTCTGGTAGGAGCAGTCGCCGGGAATCCCGACGCCCCTGCCCTGCACGCACCAGGGATAGTCATAGGCCGCGGCGGGCGCCGAGGTTGCGAGCGTGGCCACACCGGCCGCGCTCAGCGCCAACATCGTCAGTAGCAGCTTGCGCATCGTGATCTCCTTTGCGCCCGAAGGGGCGCGTTGTCGTGCATGAGACGAAACAACGCGCCACAGGGTTCAGGAGTTCACCTGCGCTAGATCATCTGTCACTCGACCTTGATGCCGGCGAAGTCGACGACCTTCTTCCACTTGTCGGTCTCGGCCTTGATCTGGTCGCCGAACGCTTCCGGCGTCTGGATCGGTCGGCGCGCCGCCGAGTTCCACCAGCCGCTTGGTCATGTCGGGCTCGGCCAGGATCGCGTTGATCTCGCTGTTGAGCTTGCCGATGATCTCCTTCGGCGTTTTGGCCGGCGCGCCCATGCCGAACAGCGCGCTCGCCTCATAGCCGGGCACGGTCTCGGCGATCGCCTGCACGTCGGGCAGCTGCGGCGAGCGCTGCGTCGTGGTGACGCCGAGCGCGCGCACCGCGCCGCCGCGGATGTGCTGGATGATCGAGGGCATGTTGTCGAAGATCACCTGCACCTGGCCGCCGAGCAGGTCGGTGATCGCGGGCGCGGCGCCGCGATAGGGCACGTGCTGCATCTTCACGCCGGTCATCGCCATGAACATCTCGCCGGACAGATGCACCGAGGTGCCGTTGCCGGACGAGGCCATGTTGATCTTGCCGGGATTGGCCTTGGCATAGGCGATGAACTCGGCGACGTTCTTGGCCGGCACGTCCTTGTTGACCGTCATCACGTTCGGCACGCGGTTGAAGCAGGCGACCGGCGCGATGTCGGTGACGAAGTTGAACTTGAGATTGGCGTAGAGCGAGGTGTTGATGAAATTGGCCGGATTGACCAGCAGCACGGTGTAGCCGTCGGGCTCGGCATTCACCGCGGCCTCGGTCGCGATATTGTTGCCGGCGCCCGGCTTGTTCTCGACCACGAATTGCTGGCCGAGCTTTTCCGACAGCCGCTGGCCGATCAGCCGCGCGATGATGTCGGTGGCGCCGCCCGGGCGGATAGCCGACCAGGAAGCGGATCGGCCGCGTCGGATAGTCGGCGGCGCTGGCGCCGCGCGACAACAGCAGGGCTGGAACAGACGGTGGCGACCAGACCCAATGCGGCGCGGCGTGAAATCATCGAAATATCTCCCTGGTTCTTGCTTGTTCTTGATGTTGAAGGCGGGCGCGCGTTGTAACAAGCAAAACGCGGCGCGCAAGAGCGATGCAGGCGCAACGCAGTTACGACGAAAGGATGATGCCATGCCGGTCAAGGTCAACGCGCTCGACCATCTCGTGATCAACGTCAACGACGTCGCGCGCTCCGCCGAGTGGTACGCGCAAAATCCTCGGCATGGAGATCAGGGTGTTCGATCCCGGCGCGGGCAAGACCAAGCGGACCTCGCTGGTATTCGGCAACCAGAAGATCAATGTGCGGCCGAAGAGACGCCGACAAGGTCGAGTGGTTCACCGCCGATCATGAAGCCGCCGGCAGCGACGATCTCTGCTTCCTCACCGTCGAGCACGCCGGACGAGGTGGTCGCGCATCTCAAGGCCAATGGCGTCGCGATCGAGGAAGGCCCGAGCAAAAAGCAGGGCGCGCGCGGCACGCATCCTGTCGGTCTATTGCCGGGATCCCGACGGCAGCCTGATCGAGATTTCGTCGTACGAGAATGTAGTCGTCAGTCATTGCGACGCGTCAGCGCGAGCGACGCGAGCAATCCACGTCTCGGCCGCTAACGGCAAGACGTGGATTGCTTCGCGCTCGCCTCGCAATGACGAGGTACGTCGCGCGATTTGCCCACCGCCGCGATCCGATGGCAAAAGGCCGTCAAGAAAAGCAGCGGCCGCCAAGCCAAGGCCGCGCGGGAGGACCATGATGCAGGCTATCGCAGGCGCCGGGCGTGGTCGGACCGTTCGCCGGGCTCGACGTGCCCTGGCTGCTCGCCATGCGCGCCGAGGTGCGCCGCGATCATCCCTTCCTGATCTGGGCGCCGTTCGATGCGCCGGCGCGCAAATGGACTTACGGCGAATTCCACGACCGCGTCGGCGCGCTGGCCGCGGGCCTCGTCAAGCGCGGCATCAGGCAAGGCGACTACGTCCTGATCCATCTCGACAATTGCATCGAGGCGATGCTGGCCTGGTTTGCCTGTGTCGAGCTCGGCGCGATCGCGGTCACCACCAACACGCGCTCGGCCGCGGCCGAGATCGAGTATTTCGCCGGCCATTGCGGCGCGGTCGCCGCGATCACGCAGCCGGCCTATGCCGAGCTGGTCGCGGCCAATTGCAAGGGCCTGCGCTGGATCGCCGTGATCTCGCATGACGCGGGCGCTGCCTGCGAACGCCGCCGCGCGGCGACAGTTTTGAATCCCTGTTCGCCGACAGCGCCGACCGCCCGCGCCGCGCCGCCGATCCGCTCGCGCCCTGCAGCGTGCAATACACCTCCGGCACCACGTCGCGGCCGAAGGCGGTGCTGTGGACCCATGCCAATGCGCTGTGGGGCGCCAAGATCAACGCCGCGCATCAGGACCTGCACGAGGGCGACGTGCACCAGACCTATCTGCCGCTGTTTCACACCAACGCGCTGGCCTATTCGATGCTGGCGAGCCTCTGGGTCGGCGGCGACCTGCGTGATCCAGCCGCGCTTTTCGGCGAGCCGGTTCTGGCCGGTCGCGCTGGAGCACGGCTGCACCTGGACCTCGACCATTCCCTTCTGCATGAAGGCGCTGCTCGAGCACGAGATTCCGAAGCATCACAAATTCCGGCTCTGGGGCACCGCGGTGAACGATCCGCCGCCCTTTGCCGCCTTCGGCGTCAAGATCATCGGCTGGTGGGGCATGACCGAGACCATCACCCACGGCATCATCGGCGAGGTCGACCAGCCCAACACGCCGATGTCGATCGGCCGCGCCGCGGCGGAATATGCCATCCGCATCACCGACGATGACGGCGCGCCGACCGCAGGTCGGCGACACCGGCAATCTCTCGATCAAGGGCGTGCCGGGCCTGTCGCTGTTCGCGGAATATCTGCACAACGAAAAGGCCACGCGCGAAAGCTTTGACGAGCACGGCTATTTCCTGACCGGCGACCGCGTCACCTTGCTCGAGCGCGGCTATCATCAAGTTCTCCGACCGCGCCAAGGACATGCTGAAGGTCGGCGCCGAGAATGTCGCGGCCTCCGAGATCGAGCAGGTGATTGCGGTGGTGCCCGGCGTGCGCGAGACCGCCGTGGTCGGCAAGCCGCATCCGATGCTGGACGAGGTGCCGGTCGCCTTCATCATCCCGCAGGCCGGCGTCGCCGCGCTGCCGAACGATCTGCATGACACCGTCATGGCCGCCTGCCGCAAGGGGCTCGCCGATTTCAAGGTGCCGCGCGAAATCCGGTTCGTCGACGAGATGCCGCGCTCGACGCTGGAGAAGGTCGCGAAAGCTGCGGAAGATGCTGACGTGAAGCATTGCGCAGTGCGTAGCCGCATAGCGAGCGAATGCGACGCGTCGCTGCGCTCACGCTACGAATGAAGACAAGGACAATAACAATGCGCTCCGCCCTCGCCGCACTCCTCGCCAGCCTCTTGCTCGCATCGCCCGCCTCCGCCGAGACCGCCGACACCGTGCTCTACAACGGCAAGATCGTCACCGTGGACAAGGATTTCTCGGTCCGCGAGGCGATCGCGATCGCGCCATGGCCGCGTGCTGGCGACCGGCACGTCGGCCGAGATGAAGAAGCTCGCCGACAAGGGCGCGAGGCAAATCGATCTCGGCGGCCGCACCGTGATCCCCGGCCTGACCGACGGCCACATCCACGGCATCCGCGCCGCGCTCACCTTCGGCACCGAGGTGAACTGGATCGGCGTGCCCTCGCTGAAGGCGGCGCTGGCCAAGATCCGCGACGCCGCGAAGACGCAAGCGCCCGGCTCCTGGATCATCGTCGCCGGCGGCTGGACCGAGGAGCAGTTTGCCGAGAAGCGCCGCCCGACGCCGCAGGAGGTCGCTGATATCGCCGGCGATCATCCCGTCTACATCCAGCATCTCTATGACTGGCTGCTGCTGACGCCGAAGGCGATGGCCGAGCTCAACATCCGCGGCGATGCCGATGTCATCCCGAGCAGCAAGGTCGAGCTCGACGGCGACGGCAAGCCGACCGGCATCATCGTCGCCGGCGGCGCGGCGCTCGGAAAAATCTTCGATCATTTGCCGAAGCCGACCTTGGCGCAGCAGGTCGAAGGCTCCAAAAAATTCTTCCGCGAGATGAACTCGCTCGGCATCACCGGCATCAATGACGGCGGCGGCGTCAGCATGTATCCGGCGAGCTACCAGGCCGTGTTCAAGCTCTGGCACGACAGGCAGCTCAGCGTGCGCGTCGCCTATCATCTCTGCTCGCCGAAGCCCGGCAGCGAGTTCGCCGACCAGCAGAACCTGACGCAGCTTCTGCCGCAGGGTTTCGGCGACGACATGCTGCACTTCAACGGTCCCGGCGAAATCCTGATCTGGGCCGACTGGACCGACGGCGACATCACGGCGGACGGCAAGGCGAAGCTCGCCGAATTGCTGCGCTGGGCGGCCTCGAAAGGTTACAGCATCCAGCTGCACTGGAATCCGGATCGCACCGTCCACGATCTGCTCGACGTGGTCGAGGACATCAACAAGGATTATTCCATCCGCAATCTGCGCTGGAGCGTGCTGCATCTCTATAATGTGTCGGAGGACAGCCTGAAGCGGATGCAGGCGCTCGGCCTGATCTGGGGCGTGCAGGACGGGCTCTATTTCGGCGGCGAGCGGCTGCAGAAGGAGGTCGGCGCCGACGCGGCGAAAGCAGATGCCGCGCATCGTCACCGCGATGAAGCTCGGGCTCACCGTGACCGGCGGCACCGACGCGCATCGCGTGTCGTCCTACAATCCCTTCGTCGCGCTGCAATGGTATCTCGACGGCACCACCATCGGCGGCGTCAAGACGCGCGACGACGCGGAAGCGCCGAGCCGGCGCCAGGCGCTGGAAATGTACACCCGCAACACGGCGTATGCGGCCAACGACGACGACAAGCGCGGCACGCTGGAGCCGGGCAAATATCGCCGATCTCGCGGTGCTCTCGGCGGATTATCTGACCGCGCCGGTCAAGGACGTCGGCAAGATCCGCTCGCTGCTGACCATGGTCGGCGGCAATGTGGTCTACGCCGCGCCGCCGTTTGCGGGGCTGGAGCCGCCGGTGCCGAAGTAGATCTCGTCATTGCGAGCCGCAGAGCGAAGCAATCCAGTCATCCGCGTGCGGCACTATGGATTGCTTCGTCGCTATCGCTCCTCGCAATGACGACGACGAAATCAATAACACCCGAACGCGACGGGGCGGAACGCCTGCAGCAATTGCTGGTCGAGCTTGCCGCCCATGCCTTCCATGATCGAGAAGGCCTTGGCGTGGGTGAACGGCATGCGGTAGGCGCGCTTCTCCACCAGCGCCGCATAGATGTCGACGATGGTGGTGAGCCGCACGATGTCGGAGATCTCCGATGCCGGAGAGGCCTTCGGGATAGCCGCTGCCGTCGAGCAGCTCGTGGTGATGCAGCACCACGTCGAGCATTTCCGGCGGGAAGCCGCCCTGCGCCTTCAGCGCATCGTAGCCGCGGCGCGGATGCGAGCGGACCTCGGCGACCTCCTCCTCGGTGAGCTTGCCCTGCTTGTCGAGGATCGCGACCGGCACGAAGGCCTTGCCGACGTCGTGCAGCAGCGCGGCGCGGGTCAGGCGGCGCTGGTCGTCCTCGCGCATGCCGAGATGCTGGGCGAACGCCACCGCAAAGCCGGTCACGAACAGGCAGTGGCGATAGCTCGTCTCATGATGACAGCCGACCGCGGTCAGCCATTCCCGCAAGAGGAATGCTTGATCGCCTTGAGGATCTTCGTCTCGGCCTGCGCGATGTCTTCCAGCTTCAAGGGCTCGCCGGCCGGCAAGCGCCGGAAGATCTTCGATGATCACCTCATGGGCGGCCTCGACGCCGCGGTTCAGCGCCTTGCCGCGCGCGCTGGCGTCATAGCCGACGGTGTCGGGAAACGCGGCGCGGATGCGCTGCAGGACCGCGCCGGGCTCGAGCGGCCGCGCGATGGTGTCGGTGGCGCCGAGCGCCCAGGCCTGCATCGAGGCGTGATGCAGCGCTTCGGCCAGCACGAACAGCCGCGGCATCGAGCTGTAGGCGTCCGCGCGGAGCCTGTTGCGCACCAGCTGCACGCTTTCGGGCGAGCGCAGGTTGATGTCGACCACGATGCCGGAGATTTCCTCGCGGGGAGACGGCGGGAATATCCGAGGTCGTGATGGTCTCGACGTCGCCGACGCGGCTCAGGATGTTGGCGAGTTCGCTGCTCTGGTCGCTGCGGTCGGACGCCAGCAGCAGGCGGCGTTTGGCGGGGCTTGGGGGCGTGGGGGGCTTGTTGGGCCAGGGCGGTCATGACTTTCTGCGCTCACGGTCAGAATTGATTTGCCCTATTTAGCCGACAAGGCGTTCCACGCGGCTTAACGGGTGTGATCAATTGCGATTGAGCGCGGTCGGTAAAATTGCAATCGCTAAAATTTTAGCTTTTCCGCGCAACGCACGGCGGTCACAAAAAAATCCGCCGGAGAAAATCTCCGGCGGATCGTTGTTGTCTGATGCGTGAGCTGAGGCTTACGCCTTCATCGCCGCCTTCACCGCGTCCGCCGTGATCGGCAGCGAGCGCACGCGGGCGCCGACCGCATTGAACACCGCGTTGCCGATCGCGGGCGCGACCACCGTCACCGCCGGCTCGCCGACGCCGGTCGCCTTCTCGCCATTGGCGATGACGCTGACCGCGACTTCCGGCATCTGGCTCATGCGCAAGGGCGTGTAGGTATCGAAGTTGGTCTGCTCGATACCGCCGTCCTTCAAGGTCGCCTTCTCGAACAGCGCCAGCGACATGCCCCACAGCGCCGCACCCTCGACCTGGGCGCGGATGTTGTCGGGATGCACCTGCGTGCCGACGTCGGTGGCCACCGTGAGCTTCTTCACCTTGACCTCGCCGCTCGAGCGCCACCGCGACATGGGCGACGCAGGCCGTCCAGCTCGCGGTCGCGCGCTCCTGCGACGACACGCAGGCCACGCCCATGCCTTCGCCCTTCGGCAGTTGCTTGGTGCCGTAGCCGGCCATGCCCATCGCCGCGAGCAGCGTGTTGCGCAGCCGCTGCGCGCCGCCGGCATTGGCGCCTTTGCCGTCGAGCATGGCGATGCGGTATTGCGCCGGGTCCTTGCCGGACGCATGCGCGAGCTCGTCGATCATGCTTTCGATCGCCCAGAAGGTCCAGCCCGGTGCGACCGACCGCAGCTGTCCCGACGGGGTGGCGTTGTGCGCCATCTCGTTCTTGATGGCGCGCACATTGTGGTTCGGCACGGTGTAGAAGAAGTCCGCGCCGTTCACCGTGAAGGCGTCGAGCGGGCCCTTCTTGTCGACCGAGGGCGACAGGAAGTCGGGGATGCCCCAGCGCTGCGTCGGCCAGGCCGAGACCACGTCGTGATTGAGCGCGATCAGCCGGCCGTCGGCGTCGAGGCCCGCCTTTACTTTCTGGTAGGTGAGCGGCCGCGAGAAATCCATCGTCATGTCGTTCTCGCGCGAGTAGATCACCTTGACCGGCTTGCCGACGGCTTTCGCCGCCTGCACCGCCGGCACCATCATGTCGGCGTCGAGACGCCGGCCGAAGCCGCCGCCCAGCCACATCTGGTGCATCACCACGAACTTCGGATCGATCCCGGCGGCGCCCGCCGCGATCGCGCCGGAGCGCGTCGCGAACTGGTTGCCGGAATAGATGTGCAGGATGTCGCCCTTGAACTCCGCGGTGGCGTTCATCGGCTCCATCGGCGCGTGGATGTTGATGTTGGTGGTGTACTCCGCCTCCATCACCTTGGCCGCGGTGCCGAGCGCCGCCTTGGTGTCGCCGTCCTTGACGAAGAACTGGCCGGAATCGTCGAGCCCTTGCAGGCGCTTCGCTTCCGCAAACAGCGACTCGCTGGACAGCTTGGCGTTCGGACCGCCGTCATAGGCGATCTTCAGCGCACCCGCCGCCTTCTTGGCATTGGCATAGGTGTCGGCGACCGCCACCACCCAGCCCGTGGTCGTCGCGGTCTTGTCGTCGAGGGTGACGGCCTTGATGAAGCCCTTCACCTTCTTCGCCTCGCTGTCGTCGACCGATTTCACCGTGGCGCCGTAGCGCACCGGCGGGGTGACGACCGCGCCATAGGCCATGCCCGGCAGCATCACGTCGATGCCGTATTTCGCCGTGCCGTTGGTCTTGGAGGGGATGTCGAGCTGCGGCACCGAGACGCCGATCATGGTGTATTGATCCGCGGTCTTCAGCTTGATCGCCTTGAGCTCGTCCGGCGTGAACGTCTTGGTCGCCTTGCCGCTCTTGACGATGTCGGCAAAGCTCATCGACTTCTTCGACTTCGGATCGCGTGATCACGCCGTCGTGCACCACGAGCTCGCTCGCCGGCACGCCCATCGAGGCGGCGGCGGCTTCCGTCAACGCGATCCGCCCCGCGGCGCCCGCGCGGCTCATCGCATCGAAGTTCATCATGGTCGACCAGCTGCCGCCGGTGATCTGCGCACCGAGCACGGGGTCGTTGAACTTCGGATCGTTGGATGCGAGCTGCACCCGCATGTCCTTCCAGTTCGCGCCGAGCTCCTCGCAGACGATCTGCGCCATGGTGGAGGCGATGTGCTGGCCCATGTCGGCCTTGCCGCAGGTCACCGTGACGAGACCGTCGGGGGCGATCGAGTACCAGACGCTCGGATCGAAATTGGCGGGTGCGGCGGCGAGCGCACTGTCGATGCCGGCAACGCCGGAATAACCGAGCGCGAGGCCTGCGGCCGCGGTGCCGACCAGGAACGAGCGGCGGGACAGATCGGTGGTGTGGACGTCTGACATTTTCACGTGGCTATTCATGTGGGCCTCCGCTCGTTGCCGGCGACTGAGGCCGTGCGCATTTCGGACGCGGCGCGCATGATCGCCTTCGTGATCCGCGAATAGGTCATGCAGCGGCAGAGATTGCCGTCCATATGCGCGACGATCTCGTCCTTGGTCGGGATTGGTGTTCTTCGACAGCAGGCTTGCCGCCTGCATGATCTGGCCGGACTGGCAGTAGCCGCATTGCGGCACCTGCTCGGCGATCCAGGCCTTCTGCAGCGGATGATCGCCCTTGGCGCTCAGGCCTTCGATGGTGGTGATCTTCTTGCCGGCGACGTCGCTGATCGAGGTCTGGCAGGACCGCACCGCTTCGCCGTTGACGTGGACGGTGCAGGCGCCGCACAGGCCCGCGCCGCATCCGAATTTGGTTCCGGTCATCTGCAATTGCTCGCGGATGGCCCAGAGCAGCGGGGTGTCACCCGCCGCATCGACGGACTTATTCTGTCCGTTGATATTCAGAGTAGCCATTTGCTTCTTCCCCTGCCGGTGCATGAAGCCGCTTACGACGGCATCTCACTTTGTGGGTGGCTGGTCGCCCACCGGGTCAGCGCCAGTTGCCGCGCAGCATGATCGCCTTGCGGTTGAGAGGCAATCCAATTTGGAATTGGTCGAGGAGAATAACTTTTCGAATTGCCTTGTTTGTGCGTTGCGGCAACGCCGCGGCTAAATCCGCTCTGCGGAATGCGCGCATTCATTCGCATTTGTGGAACCGCCTGCGCCGCAAAGCCGGGTTCACAGCCGCCAAGAGGATCGCGCTACAATCAGCGCGACAAGAACAGCAGGGACGCCGCAATGCCGAAAATCGATCGCGACGGGGTCAAGATCCATTACGAGGTGCATGGCGACGGGCCGCCGCTGATCCTGACCCACGGCTATTCCTCGACATCGGCGCATGTGGAAGGACCAGGTCGAGGCGCTGTCGCGCCATCACAAGCTCGTGCTGTGGGACATGCGCGGCCACGGCCAGTCGGATTATCCCGACGATCCCAAAGCCTATAGCGAAGCGGCGACCGTCGGCGACATCGCGGCACTGCTGGATGCGGTCGGCGCTAACAGCGCCATCGTCGGCGGGCTGTCGCTCGGCGGCTACATGTCGCTGGCGTTCTATCGCGCCCATCCCGAGCGGGTCTCGGCGCTCTTGATCATCGACACCGGTCCCGGCTTCAAGAAGGACGACGCGCGCGAGGTCTGGAACAAGCGCGCGCTCGATACGGCCGATCGATACGACCGCGAAGGCCTTGCGGTTCTGAAATCGGCGACCCGCGAGCGCTCGACAGCCAGCCATCGCGACGCCACCGGTCTGGCGCGGGCCGCGCGCGGCATGCTGACCCAGCGCGATGCGCGGGTGATCGAGGTGCTGCCCGAGATCAAGGTGCCGTCGCTGGTCGTGGTCGGCGCCGACGACACGCCGTTCCTCGCCGCGTCCGACTACATGGCGGCGAAAATTCCCGGCGCGAAGAAGGTGGTGATCCCCGCCGCCGGCCACGCCGTCAATATCGATCAGCCGCAGGCCTTCATCGACGCGGTGCTGCCGTTCCTCGATGGTCTGCCGAAGGCAAAAGCGGCATAGAGGTTCGCATGATGATCAAACATCTCGCCACATCCGCGCTGCTGCCGGCGGCCCTCGCCCTTTCGAGCGGAGAGGCGCGCGCGCAAGGCACCACGCTCGACGGACGCCCGCCCTTCTACGCGACGATGTCGAACCACCGCCCGCTGGTGTTCGGCATGGATGTCGAGCAGGTGTCGGCGGCGCTGAAGCAGCCGCTGCAATATGTCTCCGGCCCGCCCGGCGACGAAATCTATCTCGCGCTCCGCAATCTCGGCGGCAGCGGCCTGATCAATCATCACGACCGGCTGTTCCTGCAATTCCGCAACGGCCGGCTGGCGGGCTGGAAGGAAGACTACGGCAAGAACTGGATGTGGCAGTGACGCGCGATAGCGCTCGTCATGCCGGGCTTGACCCGCGCAATCCGATCGATATCCAAGAATTCGTGCGCAGATGGATTGCGCGGGTCGAGCCCGCGACAATGACGAGCTGATCAGAACCAGCGTTCGCCGACGAACACCGTGTCGCCCGGGCTGAGCGAGGTGCCCATCGGCACCACGTAGCGCCCCGAGCCGCCGGCATCGGTGTGCGTGACCGTGACCATGTTGCGCTTGGCGCGCGGCGTGAAGCCGCCGGCGATCGCGACCGCGCTCTCCACCGTCATGTTGGGCACGTAGGGATACTGGCCGGGCGCCTGCACCTCGCCGAGGATGAAGAACGGCCGGTAGGACTCGATCTCGACCGCGACCGAGGGTCACGGATGTAGCCGTTGCGCAGTTTTGCGGTGATCGCGGCGGCGAGACCCGCCGGCGTGCGGCCGCGCGCGGCGACCGCGCCGATCAGGGGCATGGTGATCGAGCCGGCGGCGTCGATCGCATAGGTGTTGGTGAGGCCTTCCTGGCCGTAGACGACGACGCGCAGCTTGTCGCCGGCATCGAGCTGATAGGCGCTGTCATAGGCGACCGGCTGGGCAACGACGACCGGACCGGGCATCGGCGCGGCATAGACCGCAGGCGCGGCACCGGCACTTGCGCGACATAGGTGCGCGGTGACGAGGCCATTGTCCGGCGCAGCGCGGCGATCGCGCCGCCGCCGCTGTTGTCGGCGACGACGACCGGCGCGGTCGCCGGTGGACCGTAAGCCATGGCGTCGAGAGATCGTTGGCGCGACGGCAGCCGGATAGGTCGTCTGCATGCAGCCCGACAAGGCGATTGCAGCGGTAGCGACAATGATCGGCAGGAATGACGCGCGCACCCAAACCATCCCCAAAAGAGAGACAGCCTAAGTCTTGCACCGGTTATGGTTAATAAAGCGTTTTCAGGAGACCTCTCCCTGCCATTGGCAGGGAGAGAAACCGCGTGAAAACAAGAGTCATCAGGCCGTGACGCCGACCCCGATCGGGCAGGACACGCCGGTGCCGCCCAGCCCGCAATAGCCGGCCGGATTCTTGGCCAGATATTGCTGGTGATAGTCCTCGGCGAAATAGAACGCGCCCGACGGCGCGATCTCGGTGGTGATGGCGCCGAGTCCCCTCGCCGACAGCGCCTTCTGATAGGCCGCCTTCGAGGCGTCGGCGGCTTTCTTCTGCGCATCGCCGAACGTGTAGATCGCGCTGCGATACTGCGTGCCGACGTCGTTGCCCTGGCGCATGCCCTGGGTCGGGTCGTGGTTCTCCCAGAACGTCTTCAGCAGACGATCGTAGGAGATCTTCTTCGGATCGAACACGACCAGCACCACTTCGGTGTGGCCGGTGCGTCCCGAGCAGACCTCTTCATAGGTCGGGTTCGGCGTGTGGCCGCCGGCATAGCCGACCGCGGTCGTGTAGATGCCGTCGCCAAGCTCCCAGAACTTGCGCTCGGCGCCCCAGAAGCAGCCAAGCGCGAACACCGCCTGCTCGAGGCCCTGCGGATAGGGCGGCTTCAGATTGTGGCCGTTGACGAAATGGGTGGTCGCGGTCGGGATCGGCTGCGCACGGCCCGGCAGCGCCTCGGTTGCGCTCGGCAGTGCGGTGGACTTGCGCATGAACAGCATGGAGTTTCTCCGGGTAGGCTCGCGGAGCCTTCGATAATGGCTCGCATTATATAGGTGTTTACGCCGCCGGGGCAGCCCCGTTACGCGTCAGGTTACCGAGCCTTAATCCCGGGAGTAGCCGATCAGCGGCTTGCGCGGCCGGAACAGGATCATCAGCACGAGGCCGAGCACGCCCATCACGGCGAACACCGGCTGGTCGAGGATGACCTTGATCACGCTGTTCCAGAGCCACGGCACGTTGCCCTCGACCCAGGTGCGGAATGCCAGCTGGCTGGACTGATGGATGTCGTTCCAGAACTGGCCGAAGCGGGTGAAGCGCAGGTTCTGGTCGGCGACCCAGCGCGCGCCGTCATAGACCATGAAGATGAATCCGCCGACGAGCAGCAACAGCCCGATAAGCCGGAAAAAACCGCGGATCATGCGCCACCTGTCCCGCCTTGCACCTGAACCCCGACGCTAGCCCTACCGGGGCGGCACGCGGAAATTCAACCTCGTCAGTACTTTACCGGTGTTTTGCGACGGCCATTTCGGCTCCTTGCATCGCGCCGGAAAGCGTTGACGCTCCAATACCCTGCCTCTATAAGGGCGCCGATGGCGGCGGGTGCAATCCCGCCGCCGCTGTTCTTTGGGCGTAGCCTCGGTCTTCGAGCGTATTGGCTCCGGCAACCGGCACGCGCGGGAACGTTCCGAAACACCGGCAGCGTCGATCGCGCCCTTCGAGCAGGCGACGCGCCTATCCGCGATCAAGACCAGGCGACAGCCGCAAGGAATTTGAGACGATGGCCAATACCACTTCCGCCAAGAAGGCGACACGCAAGATTGCCCGCCGCACCGTGATCAACAAGTCGCGCCGCACCGAGATGCGCGGCGCCGTTCGCACCGTCGAGGAGGCGATCAAGCGCGGCGACCGCGACGCGGCGCTGAAGGCGATGGCGCACGCCGAGCCGGAGCTGATGCGCGCAGCGCAGCGCAACATCGTTCACAGGAACAATGCGAGCCGGAAGGTGTCGCGGCTCAGCCATCAGATCGCAAAGCTCGCGAAGTAGTTCGAAAGTCAAAGTCGAGCGGCGCTCGACCTGATCGAAATTGAAATTCGTCATCAAGCCCGGCCGGTGGATCACCAGCCGGGCTTTTCTTTTTGCCGATGTCTTGCGCGCAGCGCGAGAGCGGCGTTAGACTTTCGCTCACTTCCGTAATTCTACTAGTGCCGCCGATCTGATGTCCCTGATTCACTCGCTGCAAAATCGGGTTCAGCGACTTCAGATCGAAAGCGGCACTAGAATCATGATTTGCTAGTGCCCATAACCTTCCGAAGTTCGCTAAGAGATGTTGCGGCGACGGAGCGCGGACTTTGGAAAGTGGGCACAGTGCATCTCGCAAGGTGCATTTTTGCCGCACCCGAAACCTCGCACACGTCGCGAGAAGCGCTGCGGCATGCCTGTCACTGGAATGGCGATCAAAGTCGCTGCGGGAGTTACCCTGTTTCGGCGCGCAAAAAAATATGCGGCTCTCTCGTGACTTAATGGCAATGCGAAAAGCACCATTTGGAAAAATTGACGGCGCTGCCGGCTTCCATGAAGGCGGTGTGACTTTTCTTTTTCATTTCGACGAAAATGTCACAGTCGCCGCGCGCGTGGAATCTGCGAAATGAATCAGAGCGTTGGATTTGCGCGGCAAACAACGGCGCTTGCTGCAGCGCGCGGCGCGCGGTCGTTGCCGCGAAGATTCTCGAATCAATTTCATTGCCGTCTGCGCGCCATGTTGTATTGATTAATTGCTCGCGGCGCCCACGATCTCTGACCAGCGCGGTTCTAGACACGGGGCGGACGTGCAAATCGGCGGCGGTGTGCGCGTAGGCGACGCTTTCCAGCGATTGTCGGACCGAGACCTGTAGCAATACGGGTAACGGAGAACTGCGTCCAAATCTCTCAAGCGAAGCCCATCACGCTTCGCGGACGACAACAAGAGAGAACGGACAAGGGGACGGCAAGCGTTCAGGCAGGCGACAAGGCTCGAGCGGGCAAGTTGTACGCGTGAACAAGTACAGCGGTGTAATCGGGGCAACCGGACGCGGCTGAAGGCAAATTCAAGAGATGGACACTTGGCGCGAGCAATCGCGACAAGGGCGGGGAGGTCAAATGATTTACGGAGACGCTGCGGTATTTGGCCAGTTGCCATTTTCAAGCCAGACCCATTTTGAAGAAGCGGTACGTCCGAGCATCCGGCCCCCGACGCGAGTGGCGGAAAATCCGAGTACGCGCTGACCTCGCGGAAAATCTTCCGCTCCTGACATCACCGGCCTGACCCGCGGCGTTCCGCCGAACGGTCGAGCTTTGTCCGGAGCAAGTCCGCCCGAGGTCGCGTCGTGGCAGGAAACCTGCAACGGCGATCCACAAACGTCACTTTCACTCGCTTTTGAAAAGTTTCTCGACAATGACAAATTCGGAACAAGATCGTTGGTCGCGCGTCAAAAGCCGTCTGCGCTCGAGCGTCGGCGAGGATGTCTATTCAAGCTGGTTCGCGCGCATGGATCTGGAAGAGCGTGCAGGAGGAAAGCGTGCGGCTTTCGGTGCCGACGCGCTTCCTGAAGAGCTGGATCCAGGCGCATTATGCCGAGCGCGTGCTTTCCTGCTTGCAGGCCGAGATGCCCGAAGTGCACCGGATCGATCTCACTGTGCGTTCGGCGATGCGCCCCGTTTCGCCAGCGAAGGAAGCACCGTTGCTCCCGATCGAACCGCCTCGTGAGGCGTCACGACCGCCCGGCGCATCGGGGAACTGCGCTCGACCGCGACCGCGCCGGTCTCGGCCAGCCATGACGCGCTCGGCGGCTCGCCGCTCGATCCGCGCCTGACCTTCGCAAGCTTCGTGGTCGGCCGCTCCAACACGCTGGCGCACGCGGCGGCGCGACAAGTGGCCGAAGGACGCCGCGGCGATGCCGTGATGTTCAATCCGCTCTACATCCATGCCGGCGTCGGCCTCGGCAAGACGCATCTGCTGCAGGCGGTGACCTGGGCCGGCAATGTCGGCCAGCGAGCGCAAGGTGCTGTACCTCACCGCGGAAAAATTCATGTACGGCTTTGTCGCGGCGCTGAAGACCCAGACCGCGCTCGCCTTCAAGGACGCGCTGCGCGGCATCGACGTGCTCGTGATCGACGACCTGCAGTTCCTGCAGGGCAAGTCGACCCAGTCCGAGTTCTGCCACACGCTGAACGCGCTGATCGACGCCGGCCGCCAGGTCGTGATCGCGGCCGACCGTCCGCCGTCCGATCTGGAAAGCCTCGACGAGCGCGTGCGCTCGCGGCTGGCCGGCGGCCTCGTGGTCGAGATGGGCTCGCTCGGCGAGGAGCTGCGGCTCGGCATTCTGAAGTCGCGCGTCGCCGCGGCCCGCGCCCATCATGCCAGCTTCGACGTGCCCGATCCCGTGCTCGACTATCTCGCGCGCACCATCACCCATAACGGCCGCGACCTCGAAGGCGCGATCAATCGGCTGCTGGCGCACTCCAAGCTCAACAACCAGCCGGTGACGCTGGAGATGGCCGAGCGCGAGGTGCGCGACCTGATCCGGCCGCAGGAACCGAAGCGGATCAAGATCGAGGACATCCAGCGCGTGGTGGCGCGGCAATACAATGTCAGCCGCTCCGACCTGTTGTCCTCGCGCCGGACCGCGAACGTGGTCCGCCCGCGCCAGGTCGCGATGTATCTGGCGAAGACGCTGACCTTGCGCTCCCTGCCCGAGATCGGCCGGCGCTTCGGCGGCCGCGACCACACCACGGTGCTGCATGCCGTGCGCAAGATCGAGGCACTGGTCGCCAAGGACACCGCGCTGTCCGAAGAGGTCGAGTCGCTGAAGCGGCAATTGCAGGAGTAGTTCCAGCGCCCGCCCGGAACTCCGCTCTGCTCCCTCCCCCTGCATCCGCCTTCGCCCGAAGGCGGGCTTCGGCGGACGAGGGGGAGGGCTGGGAGGGGGTCGTGTTTACACGCTCGGGATTGATCCCCTCCCGCTTTGCGCCTGACGGAGCAAACCGACCTGCCCTTTTCAAGGGGAGGTTTAGACCGAGCCGTCCAAACCGTGGGAAACGCCTCGTCTATCCCTTGAATCCGCGCCCTATCCGCGCCACCTTACGCTCCCCCAAAAGCCGGCTTCGCGGGCTTCAAGGGAGCCAATCGGCCGCGGCGGACGCCCGGCATTCCCAGACAATTTGGACCCATGTTGGATCGGGCGGATATTGCAATGAAGGTCACCGTCGAACGCGCGCAACTCCTGAAATCGCTGGGCCACGTGCATCGCGTGGTCGAGCGGCGCAACACCATCCCGATCCTCGGCAACGTGCTGCTGCGCGCCGAGAACGCGCAGCTCGCGCTGAAGGCGACCGATCTCGATCTCGAGGTGACGGAGACGCTCGCCGCCGAGACCGGCACCGGCGGCTCGACCACGGTTCCCGCGCACATGTTCTACGACATCGTGCGCAAGCTGCCCGACGGCTCGCAGATCGTGCTCGAAGGCGACGGCGACCGCTCGGTGCTGGCGATCCGCGCCGGCCGCTCGCGCTTCACCCTGCAGACGCTGCCCGAGAGCGACTTTCCCGATCTTGCCGCCGGCGACATGACGCATTCCTTCACGCTGCCGGCCGCCGACGTCAAACGGCTGATCGACCGCACCCAGTTTGCGATCTCGACCGAAGAGACGCGCTATTATCTCAACGGCATCTATCTGCACACCGCCGGCAGCGCCAAGGCGCAGACCCTGCGCGGCGTCGCCACCGACGGTCATCGTCTGGCGCAGATCGATCTCGTCGATGCCCAAGGGCGCGGCCGGCATGCCCGGCGTGATCGTGCCGCGCAAGACGGTCGGCGAGGTGCAGCGCCTGATCGAGGACAGCGAGGCCGAAGTCGCAATCGAACTGTCCGCCGGCAAGATCCGCTTCACCATCGGCAATGTGGTGCTGACCTCGAAGCTGATCGACGGCACCTTCCCGGATTACGGCCGCGTCATTCCGCAGGGCAACGACAAGGAGCTCGTCGTCGACAAGCAGGATTTCGCCGCCGCCGTCGACCGCGTCTCCACCATCTCCAGCGAGCGCGGCCGCGCGGTGAAGCTCGCGCTGTCCGCCGGCAAGCTGGTGCTATCCGTCACCAATCCGGATTCCGGCAGCGCCACCGAGGAGATCGAGGTCGAATACGCCTCCGACCCGCTCGATATCGGATTCAACTCGCGCTATCTGCTCGACATCGCCAGCCAGATCGAGGGCGAGGTCGCGGTGCTCCGGCTCGCCGATCCGGGCTCGCCGACCCTGATGCAGGACAAGGACAACAAGACCGCGCTCTACGTGCTGATGCCGATGCGGGTGTGACGAGCTACAGCTCGTCATCGCCGGGCTTGACCCGGACATGACTTCGAATGGCCAGGAAACCTTCTCGCCGGCGGGAGAGGGTGGCGAACGCCGTAGGCGTGAGCCGGGTGAGGGGTTCACCAGCGATCGCTGATCGTCGACGATGCGCATGCGCATCCGCGACTCGCAGCGAAACGAAACTGGTCGATCGAAATTGATCCGTCGCCGGCGACCCGATTGCGTTCGGGCAACTGTCCGCAAGCGGGAGAGGGTCGAGCCCGGCTCGATTGACAATGACCCCCTCGCGCATTCATCGTCTCAGCCTCACGCATTTCCGCAACTATCGCGTCGCGGGGCTGGAAACGCGCGGCGACATGGTCGCCCTCGTCGGCCCCAACGGCGCCGGCAAGACCAATTGCCTGGAAGCGATCTCGTTTCTCTCGCCCGGCCGCGGGCTTCGCCGCGCCACGCTGGAAGACGTCGCCGACAACCAGGGTGACGGCTCCTGGGCGGTCTCCGCCGAAGTCGAGGGCGCGCTGGGCCTGGCCACGCTCGGCACCGGCATCGAGGCGCCGCAGGCCGAGGCGCAAAGCACCACGCGGCGCTGCCGCATCGACCGCGAACCGGTCGGCTCGGCTTCCGCCTTCGGCGATCATTTGCGCATGGTGTGGCTGACGCCGGCGATGGACGGGCTGTTCATGGGCGCGGCCTCGGAGCGGCGGCGCTTCTTCGATCGGCTGGTGCTCGCGATCGACAGCGAGCATTCGAGCCGCGTCTCCGCGCTGGAACGCTCGCTGCGCTCGCGCAACCGCCTGCTGGAAGTGCGCAATTTCGACGACCATTGGTGCGACGCCATCGAGCGCGAGACCGCCGAGCTTGCGGTCGCGGTCGCCGCCACGCGCGGTCAGACCGCGGTGAAGCTTGCCGCGATGCTGCGCGCGCGGGGCGCGGCGTCCGCCTTTCCGTCCGCCGAGATCGCGCTCGACGGCTGGATGGAGAACGCGCTGCTGTCGGAGCCAGCGACCGCGGTCGAGGACCGCTATCGGAAAATCCTGCGCGAGGCGCGCGTGCGCGATGCCGCCGCGGGCCGCACACTGGACGGCCCGCATCTCACCGATCTGCAAGTGGTGTATGCGCCGAAGACCATGCCGGCGCGCGATGCCTCGACCGGCGAGCAGAAGGCGCTCTTGATCGGGCTGGTGCTGGCGCATGCCGCGCTGGTTGCCGAGACCACCGGCATCGTGCCGCTGCTGCTGCTCGACGAGGTCGTCGCGCATCTCGATCCGAACCGCCGCGCGGCGTTGTTCGCGGAGCTGGCCAAGCTCGGCGCGCAGGTCTGGCTGTCAGGCGCCGATCCCGCGGCGTTCGCTGAGCTGAAATCGTCCGGCGAGATTTTCGACGTCGACAACGGTCGCGTGACGCGGCGCGCTGAGCTGTCCAGGAAACCTGGATCTGATTCGGTCGTTCGGCGACTTTCGGAATGCGACGCCGCATTCGATGCGATCGCCGGCACGCTGGCCCGAGCACGCGATCGATGATCCCCTGCACCAGAAACACCGAGGCCTTCTCGGTCAGATGCACCTGATCGCTGGCGGTGATGTCGCTGGCGGCGTCGCCGAGCCGGGTCAGGCAGCCCTCGTCGTTGCACAGCACGTCGGCGGCGGAAATGAACTCCCCGCCTCCATCCGCGACGGCCGTTCGCGCAGATCGCGCTCGATCGCGCGCGGCACAGACGGCTTCGCTCGACCGCGCCGGGATCAGTTCGTGATGCAGCAAGTAATGGCGCAGCACCTCGTTGGGCAGGCCGCGCCGCCAGATCACGCCGCGGCCCCAGCACGACCACGCGCGCACGTGTCTCTCGCTTCAGCGTCGCGACCGTCGCGCCGACCTGATCGAGATTCTTCTCCCAGGTCCCGTGCAACAGAATGATGTCGGGCTTCAGTTTGATCGCCATCGCCAGCACGCGATCATTGTTGGCGCGGCAGTTCGGCGTCACCGCGATATCGACGTTCAGGATCGGCACGCAGGAGCTCGCGGTGAGCTGCGCAATGCCGAAATTGCGCGTCGCTTGCGCCTTGAGCAGGCCCGGCATCAGCGCGCCCGCGGTGGAATCGCCCCAGAGCAGCAGCAGCGGCCGGCGATCGCGCTCGACGCATTCGTCGGCAAAATTGCGTCTGGCGGGACAGGTCGATCAGGCACTTGCCCACGCGCCACTGCGCGTTCTGCTCCGGCACGTCGGCCATCGCGCGGATTTCCGCCGGCAGACGGAAATCGAAACCGCGGCCGGCGATAGACGATCACGCCGGCGAATGCGACCGCCGCCATCGCAGCGCCGAGGCCTGCGGCCTTGAGCTCGCGCCGTCCGCCGAAACGCAGCGGCTTCTCGATGAACTCGTACGTGCCCCAGGCCAGCACCGCGCTTGCGAGCAGGGCCAGCTCGCGATCGATCAGGGTCAGCGGCTCGAACTTGACGATCGCAGGGACATCACCAGCAGCGGCCAGTGCCAGAGATAAAGCGGATAGCTGATCAGGCCGATCCACACCACCGGCGGCCAGCCGAGCAGCGTCCGATTGACCCATGATGCAGGCGCCGACAGCAGCAGCGCGCTGCCCGCGACCGGCAACAGCGCCCACCAGCCGGGAAAGGCGCGATGCACGTTGAGGACGGCGGCCGCCAGCACGATCAGCGCGAGCCCGATCGCGGCGCGCCAGTTGCTCGCCGTTCCGGATTGATCGACCCTGGCCCAGGCCAGAGCCAGGACCGCGCCGACAAGCAATTCCCAGGCGCGGGTGAACGGCAGATAGAAGGTTGCGACCGGATCATGGCCGATCAGCGCGACGTTCATGGCGAACGATGCCAGCGCGATGCCGCCCGCAATGGCAAGCAATCGCAGCCGCCAGCGCGCCGCGATGCATCAGGATCAGCGGCCAGGCCAGATAGAACTGCTCCTCGATGCCGAGCGACCACAGATGCAGCAGCGGCTTCTTCGCCGACTCGATGTCGAAATAGCCGGACTGCAGCATCAGCGCGATGTTGGCGGCAAAGGCGGCGCTGGCGAACACGTCGGAGGAGAGCTGCGCATAGGCATGCGGCAGCATCCAGAGCCAGCCCATCACCAGCACCGCGCAGAGCACGACGATCAGCGCCGGGAAGATGCGCCGGATGCGGCGGTTGTAGAATCCGACCAGGCTGAAGCGGTTCTCGGCAGAGCTCGCGCGCGATGATGCCGGTGATCAGGAAACCGGAGATGACGAAGAAGATGTCGACGCCGATGAAGCCGCCCGGCATCGCCAGGGGAAAGGCGTGGAAGTTGACCACCAGCATGACGGCGATGGCGCGCAGGCCGTCGATATCCGGCCGATAGCGTTCTGAAGGCGGCGGCGACATCGAGTTCCGTGCGCGTGACGAGGGGCGGATCACCCTTTAGCAGGTCCTGCCCCCGCTGCCATTCGCGACCGCCCGCGGGACGATTCGCGTCGAAAAAACGAGGTCCAGATCAGGGCTCGAATCGCTTTTTTCAGGCACCTTGAAATCGGCCTTTTCCGGCCTTGAAAAAACGTCAAAAAACACCATTTATTCAATACTTTATGAAAGGTTACTTTGCGCTAGGCGCAATGCAGCTTTCATGGCACAACTAGACCCGATCGGCGCCTCGTATCGCGCAGCCGACCGGCACATCCCTCAAAGGCCTCACATGACTGAACCAGCCCGGCAACCCGTTGCCGACACTGAGCATTCCATTCCGAGCGACTATGACGCGGAATCGATCCGGGTGCTCAAGGGCCTCGATGCCGTGCGCAAGCGGCCGGGCATGTATATCGGCGACACCGATGACGGGTCCGGCCTGCATCACATGGTCTACGAGGTCGTCGACAACGCGATCGACGAGGCGCTCGCCGGTTTCGCGACCCGGGTCGAGGTCGTCCTCAACGCCGACAATTCGGTGACCGTGCGCGACGACGGCCGCGGCATTCCCGTCGACATCCACAAGGGCGAAGGCGTCTCGGCGGCCGAGGTCATCATGACCCAGCTCCATGCCGGCGGAAAATTCGACCAGAACTCCTACAAGGTGTCCGGCGGCCTGCACGGCGTCGGCGTCTCCGTGGTCAACGCGCTGTCCAGCAAGCTGCAGCTTCGCATCTGGCGCGACGACAAGGAGCATTCCATCGAGTTCGCCCATGGCGACGCGGTCGCGCCGCTGAAGGTGGTCGGCGACGCCCCGGGCAAGCGCGGCACGGAAGTGACCTTCCAGGCCTCGACCGAGACCTTCAAGAACATCGAATATGATTTCGCCACCCTCGAGCATCGCCTGCGCGAGCTCGCCTTCCTCAATTCCGGCGTCAACATCGTGCTCTCGGACATGCGCCATGCGGTCGAGAAGCGCGAGGAGATGCGCTACGACGGCGGCGTCGAGGAGTTCGTCAAATATCTCGACCGCAACAAGAAGGCGATCGTGCCGGCGCCGATCATGGTGCGCTCGGAGAACAACGGCATCGGGGTCGAGGCCGCGCTGTGGTGGAACGACAGCTACCACGAGAACGTGCTGTGCTTCACCAACAACATCCCGCAGCGTGACGGCGGCACCCATCTCGCCGGTTTCCGCGGCGCGCTGACGCGCCAGGTCAACGGCTATGCCGACGCCAACGCGAAGAAGGAAAAGATCCAGCTCACCGGCGACGATTGCCGCGAAGGCTTGACTGCGGTCCTCTCCGTGAAGGTGCCGGACCCGAAATTTTCCTCGCAGACCAAGGACAAGCTGGTCTCCTCCGAAGTCCGCCCGGTGGTCGAGAACGTCATCAACGAGGCCTTGCAGGCCTGGTTCGAGGAGCATCCGAGCGAGGCCAAGGTCATCGTCGGCAAGGTGATCCAGGCCGCCGCGGCGCGAGAGGCGGCGCGAAAAGCGCGCGAGCTGACGCGCAAGAATCCGCTCAGCGTCTCCTCGCTGCCGGGCAAGCTCGCCGACTGCCAGGAAAAGGACCCGGCGAAATCCGAGCTGTTCATCGTCGAGGGCGACTCGGCCGGCGGCAGCGCCAAGGGCGGCCGCAACCGCGAATTCCAGGCGATCCTGCCGCTGCGCGGCAAGATCCTCAATGTCGAGCGCGTGCGCATGGACAAGATGCTCTCAAGCGAGCAGATCGGCACGCTGATCACCGCGCTCGGCACCGGCATCAGCGACGACTTCGCGATCGACAAGCTGCGCTATCACAAGATCATCCTGATGACCGACGCCGACGTCGACGGCGCCCACATCCGCACGCTGCTGCTGACCTTCTTCTACCGGCAGATGCGCGACATCATCGATCGTGGCTATCTCTATATCGCGCAGCCGCCGCTCTACAAGGTGACGCGCGGCAAGTCCGAAACATACCTGAAGGATGAGCGCGCGCTCGAGGATTATTTGATCTCGACCGGCATCGACGAATGCGTGTTCAAGCCGGTGTCCGGCGCCGAGCGCGCCGGACGTGACCTGCTGTCGCTGGTGGAAGACGCACGCGGCATCCGCGCCGTGCTGCGCAATTTGCACAACCGCTATAACCGCACGGTTGTCGAGCAGGCGGCGATTGCCGGCGTGCTGCGCCGTCAGGTTTTTGGCGACCTGCCGAAAGCGACCGCCGCCGCCGACTACATCGCCAAGCGGCTCGATGCGCTGGCCGACGAGGTCGAGCGTGGCTGGACCGGCCGCTTCACCGAGGGCGAGGGTTTCGTGTTCGAGCGCACGGTGCGCGGCGTCAAGGATGCCGCGATCATCGATCATGCTTTGCTCGGCTCGGCTGACGCGCGCAAACTCGACGATTACGCGCCGAAGCTGCAGGAGGCCTATGCGCGGCCCGGACTGCTCCGCCGCAAGGACGCGGAGACGCCGATCCACGGGCCGGTCGACCTGTTCGAGGCGGTCACCGACGCCGGCCGCAAGGGCTTGACCTTGCAGCGCTACAAAGGCCTCGGCGAAATGAACGCCGAGCAGCTCTGGGAGACCACGCTCGACACCGAGGCACGTACGCTGCTGCAGGTGAAGGTCAAGGAGGTCGACGAGGCCGACGATATCTTCACCAAACTGATGGGCGACGTGGTTGAGCCGCGGCGCGAATTCATTCAGGATAACTCGCTGAGCGCCAACGTCGACGTCTAACGGGTAGCGAGTATTCTTCAGTGCCGCCGATTCAGTACATCGTTGAAGGCGGCCACCGGCTGCGGGGCGCCATCGAGCCGTCCGGCAACAAGAATGCCGCGCTGCCGATCATCGCGGCGGCGCTTTTGACCGACCAACCGGTCACGCTGGAAAACGTCCCGCGCATCCGCGACACCGAGACGCTGGTCGAGTTGATCCGCTCGGTCGGCGCGTCCGCCGAATGGCGCGGCCGCAACCGCCTTGCGGTTCATGCCAAGGAAATTCGCGCCGCCGATCTCGATCCGGATCTGTGCGCGCGGATTCGCGCCTCGATCCTGCTGGCCGGTCCCCTGCTCGCCCGCTGCGGCGAGGTGACCTTGCCGCCGCCCGGCGGCGACGTGATCGGCCGGCGCCGGCTCGATACCCATTTCCTCGCCTTCGAGCAGCTGGGCGCCACGGTGAAGGACACCGGCAGACTGGAATTCCACGCCACGCAGCTGCGCGGCGCCGACGTTTTCCTCGACGAGCCCAGCGTCACCGCCACCGAGAACGCGCTGGTCGCCGCGGTCGCGGCGAAGGGCACCACCTATCTGCGCAACGCCGCCTCCGAGCCGCATGTGCAGGATCTCGCCAATTTCCTGGTCGCGCTCGGCGCCCGCATCGAGGGCATCGGCACCAACACCATCATCGTGCACGGCCAGGCCACGCTCGGCACGACCAGCTATTCGATCCAGCCCGACCATATCGAGGTCGGCTCGCTGATCGGGCTCGCCGCGGTGACGCGCTCGTCGATCCGCATCGTGCGTGCCGGCGTCGAGCATCTGCGCTCGATCCGCATGGGTTTCGAGCGGCTCGGCATCGTCTGCGAGGTCGCCGGCGACGATCTGGTCGTCTCCTCCGACCAGACCATGAAGATCAGGGACGATTTCGGCGGCCACGTGCCGAAGCTCGAGGACCAGCCGTGGCCGGCCTTCCCGGCCGATTTGATGTCGATCGCGATCGTCACTGCCAGCCAGTGCGAGGGCGTCATCCTGATGTTCGAGAAGATGTTCGAATCGCGGATGTTCTTCGTCGACAAGCTGATCTCGATGGGCGCGCGCATCGTGCTGTGCGACCCGCACCGCGCCATCGTGGCGGGCCCGAGCAAGCTGCGCGGCGCCTCGATGATCTCGCCCGACATCCGCGCCGGCATGGCGATGCTGCTCGCCGCGGTCTGCGCCGATGGCAAGAGCACGATCAACAATGCCGACCAGATCGAGCGCGGCTACGAGCGCATCGAGGAGCGGCTGAACGCGCTCGGCGCGAAGATCACGCGGGTGCCGGCAAGGGAGCGGTAGGCGCTCTCGCCTCACAATTCGATGTCGTCGTCCGGCTTGACGCGCAATAGCGATCGTGGCCCTCGGATCGACGCATCTGTCGCTTCGGCGCAGCACGGAGCTCAGATTGGGCGCGCGTCCGATGTCGTCGTCCGGCTTGACCGGACGGCCCAGTATCCAGAGACGCCATCGGTTCAACCGATACGCCTCTGGAATACTGGATGCGCCCGCATGCGCGGGGCATGACAGTGGAATAAATGGCATCCAGAACGAATACGCTCTATCTCAGCCCCACCATCGTTCCGCCATGCGCAGTGCTATTGTCGCCCCATGACCGTCTACAAGATCGAAACCCCGAGCGGACGAGGCGCCGCGCGGCCACCTCATGGCCGAACTGGTCGAGACGCTGCGGCTGGCGACGCCGATGGCGGCGCAGCAGCTCGGCCAGATCGCGATGATGACGACCGACCTCGCCTTCATCGGCCGGCTCGGCGGCGAGGCGCTGGCCGCCGCGGCGCTCGCCGGCACGGTCTATTTCATCGCCTTCACCGTCGGCATGGGGCTGATGTCGGCGGTGGCGCCGCTCGCCGCGCAAGCCTATGGCGCCGGCAGCGCGCGGCAGGTGCGGCGCGCGCTGCGCTCCGGCCTGTGGGCGGGACTTCTGATCGCGCTGCCGATCATGGCGTTTCCGCTGCGCGGCGAGCAGATCCTGCTCGGCCTCGGCCAGGCGCAGGGGCCGGCGCATCTCGCGCAGGACTATCTGTTCGGGCTCGCTCTCGGCGTCGCGCCGGCGCTGTGGTTCATCGCGATCCGCGGCTTCATGGGCGCGGTCAACCGGCCCGAGCCGGTGCTGTGGATCACGCTCGCCGCAATCCCCGCCAACGCGCTGCTGGTCTGGCTCCTGATGTACGGCGAGTTCGGCCTGCCGCAGCTCGGCATCTTCGGCGTCGGGCTCGCCAGCTCGCATCGTCAATTTCGCCACATTCGTCGCCGGTCTGTGGTTTGCGACGCGGCGCCCGCCCTTCGTCGATTATCGCGTGCTGACCCGATTCTGGCGCATCGACTGGAGCCTGATGCGGCAGCTCGTCGTGATCGGCGCGCCGATCTCGATCTCCTTCCTGCTCGAATACGGTCTGTTCTCGGCGGCGGCGCTGTTGATGGGCCGGCTCTCCACCACCGCGCTCGCCGCGCACCAGATTGCGCTGCAGGTCACCGCCATCCTGTTCATGGTCCCCTTCGGCATCAGCATGGCCGCGACCGTGCGCGTCGGTCACGCCGTCGGCCGCGGCGATCCCGCAGGCGTGCGGCGCGCAGGCCTGATCGCGATGCTGATCGGGATTGCCTTCGCCGCCGTGATCACCGTCGTCGTCATTCTGTTGCGCTTCGGGATCGCGCGGACTGTTTCTGGGCGAAGGCCTCAGCTATGCCGACGCGACCATCGCGCTCGCCGCCGAGCTGCTGCTGATCGGCGGCACCTTCTTCGTCACCGACGGCTTGCAGACCATCGCGGCCGGCGCGCTGCGCGGATTGAAGGACACCAGCGTGCCGCTGCTGTTTGCCGCGATCAGCTATTGGGTGGTCGGATTCTGCACGGCCTATGTCCTCGCGTTCCATACCAGCCTCGGCGCGCCCGGCGTCTGGATCGGATTGTCGGTCGGCACGCTGGTCTATGCCGCGCTGCTGGTGGTACGTTTTCGATTGCTGGCCGCCGGACTGGACAGGCAATGAAGGTCCACGAAGTCACACCCAATCCCGACTGCGGCGCGCTGCTTCCCGATGCGCAGTTCATCGACGCCCATCGCGTCGATATCGGCGACACCGACATCGACGCCCGCGAGGCTTGCGTCAGGATGGTGCTTCATCCGCCGCGCTGGATCGACGCCCTGATTCGCCTGCGCAACATTCTGGTGTCGCCCTTCGGGCTCAAGACGTCAGGCGAAGGCGCGCCCGCGCCCGGCGGCCTCATCGGACTGTTTCCGGTGGTCAGCGAAACTCCGGAACGATTGGTCGCCGGCTTCAACGACTACCATCTCGATTTTCGCCTCGTGGTCGATGTCAACAATGTCAGCGGAAGGCCGGCAGGTCACGTCGACGACGCTGGTGCGGACGCACAATTTTCTGGGACGCGCCTATCTCACCCTCATCATGCCGTTTCACAAGCTGGTCGTGCGCAGCATGATGCGGCAGATCGTCGATGCGGCCCGATGACCCTTTGGGAGGCTGACCCGCAGGAAGCGATGTTGACGGCGTGGCTTGGCAGTCCTACGAAATGGCTCAAGACTATCCACCTCGTCATTGCGAGGAGCGCAAGCGACGAAGCAATCCAGACCGGCTCACGCGGATACATCTCTGGATTGCTTCGCTTCGCCCGCAATGACGGCAGAAAAGCGAGGCAACGCCATGGCCCATGAAACCGAAACGCTCGCCGGTTATGTCGCCGATCTCAAATTCGAGGACATCCCGCCGGAGGTCTTGGAGCGCGCCAAGGTGCTCACGCTCGATTTCCTCGGCAGTGCCATCCGCGCCCGGCGCGACGCGGAATCGACGCCCTCGCTGCTCAAGATGCTGGAAGCGCTGGCGCTCGACACCAGGGGCGAAGCCACCGTGTTCGGCGACACCAAGACCTGGACGCCGGCGGTCGCAGCGCTTCTCAACGGCGCGCTCGGCCATTCCCTGGATTTCGACGATACCCACGCGGACTCCTCGCTGCATGCGAGCGCCCCGGTGGTCCCGGCTGCCTTCGCCGTCGGCGAAATCGTCGGCGCCTCCGGGCGCGACGTGCTGACCGCGATCGTCGCGGGCTATGAGGTGTGCTGCCGGCTCGGCAACGCGCTCGACCCGACCTCGCATTATGCGCGCGGCTTCCATCCGACCGCGACCGCCGGCACCTATGGCGCGGCGGCGGCCGCAGGCAAGCTGTTCGGCCTGACGCGCGAGCAGATCGTCGCGGCCTTCGGCGTCTCCGGCAGCCAGGCTGCGGGCTCGCTGCAATTTCTGGTCAACGGCGCCTGGAACAAGCGCTATCAGGTCGGTGCCGCCGCCATGAACGGCGTGATCGCCGCCACGCTCGCGCGCAATGACTTTGTCGGCTCGACCGAATCGGTCGAAGGCAAGCACGGCCTGCTGGTCGGTTACAGCGACAATCCGCATCCCGACAAGGCGGTCGCGGGTCTCGGCTCGACCTACGAGACCATGAAGATCGGCGTCAAACCCTATCCGAGCTGCCGCTACACCCATGCCGCGCTGGATGCGATCATCGCCATGCGGCGCGAGCACAATCTGACGCCCGACCAGGTCAGGAAGGTCGAGGTCGGCCTGCATCGCAACGGCATCACGCTGACCGGCGATGCCGCCACCAAGCGGCATCCGACCTCGATCGTCGGCGGCCAGTTCTCGATGTACTTCACCGGCGCGGTCGCGCTCGACCAGGGCCGCTTCGGCTGGGACGATTACGACCGGCTCGGCGATGCGGCGGTCGATGCGCTCGCCGACAAGTTCGACGTGGTGCAGGACGACCGGCTCGAGATCGGCCGCACCCATCCGTTCGGCGCGCGCGTCTCGATCACCACCGACGACGGCGTGCATGAGCGCATCTATGCCGATCCCTCCGGCGAGCCGAGCTCGTTCCCGGACGCGGCAGCGATGCAGCAGAAGTTTTTGACCCTGGCGCGCCCGGTGCTGAACGGCCGCGCCGATCAGCTCGCGGACGCGATCCTGTCGCTGGAGCGGTTCGACCGCGTCGCGACGGCGACGCAGCTGGGGCGGCAATCTTAGCGACCCCCGCCATCTTTTCCTTGCCGCCGGTCGCGGCGATCACATCGCTGACCAGCTCCGACACGCCGTCGGCATCGAGCGGCCAGTTTACGGTCGTGCCGAAGCGCGCGATCACCAGATGCTCGCTCGGGATCACGATCACATATTGCCCGATCGTGCCCTTGGCGAAGTAGGCATCGTGCGGCCAGCCATGCGCGATGCGATAGCTCGCGCACCAAGCTGTCGCCGCGATTGGTCCAGAAGCCGGCACCATAGCCGACGAAGGCGTTCGGCGTCGGCCGCGCCGAATAGTCGACCCATCCTTCAGGCAGGATGCGCTTGCCGCCGACCATACCGTCATTGAGGTAAAGCAGGCCGAACCGCGCCCAGTCGCGCGCCGAGGCCAGCATCTGGCTCGATCCCTCCGGCGTGCCGGCGCCGTCGAATTGCAGCGCGACCTGGCGCATGCCGAGCGGACCGAACAATTCCTGTCGTGCGAAGCGGAGCACGTCGGCAGGCGTGCCGCCGGCCGCGTTGCGGATCAGATGCGACAGGACCAGATAATTGCCGTCGTGATAATTCCAGGCGCGGCCGGGCGGCGTTGCGAGAGGAGCGGCTTCGGCGAAGGCCGCCATATCGGTCTCCATGAACTTCATCCGGTTGACCGGCTCGAACGCGGCACCGAGCGAGGCCGACAGCGAGCTGCCGAGATCGAGCCCCGCGGTATGGCGGAGCAGCTGATCGACCGTGATCGCATGACGGGGGTCATCAGGGTTCTGCCAAGCCGCGACCGGCGCGGGCGAATCGAGCGTGAGCATTCCCTTGCGCACGAGAATGCCGGTCAGCGCTGATATCACCGATTTGGTCGCGGAGAAGCCGAGGATCGGCGTATCGATGCCGTAGCCTTCCGCGTAGCGCTCGCCGACGATGCGGCCGTCCTTGACGATGACGACCGCCTTGGTCCGCTTGAACGGCGGCGCGTCGGGCTCGGCGAAAGCGCGATCGAGCGCGGCGGCAAGTTGCCGGTTTTGCGGCGCGACCACTTCGGGCCCCGCGATCGCAGGCAGCAGCGCCAGCGTATGCGTCGTCCGCGGGCGCGGCGGCATCACAATCGTTTCGCCATGATCGAGCACGCAGCCGAGTGCGCCGCGATAGACCGCGCGGCTACGACCGAAGCCGAGCAGCGTCACCGTGACGTCCTTCTCCGCGCGATCGAGCTTGTAGTCGAGCGCCCAGCTGATCAGGCCCACGCCGGGCATCGCCTGCGTAGTCTCGGTAAACACCCGATCTGGATCGAGACCGGAGATGAACGCCCCCGAGCACAGCACACTGGCGATAAATCCGGTCGCAACCTTCGGCACGTCGCGGGCGCGGGCGACCGACAACGCCATCGCACCGAGTGCAGCGGTCGCCGCACAGATCAGGATCGTTGTTCGCTTGGTCATGACTTTCTCCGGCATGGGGTGCATGCCGACGCAATGCCGCAAAGCTCGCGAGCGCGCTCGCCGGATTCCAAAATCGGGCTGGCCGAATCTCCGAGGACACTCGCCGATTTCGAAATCAGGCCGCTATTCCAGATATTTAGGGGATCAGGCCGCGGACGCCTTGATCCGGCGATATTCGGTCGGCGTCACGCCAGTATCGGCCTTGAACGCGCGGTTGAACGGGCCGAGCGACTGGAAGCCGGCATCCATCGCAATCGTGATCACGGGGACCTCGGCCTGGGTGGGATCGGCGAGCGCGGCCTTGGCCTCTTCGATCCGGCGCTCATTGAGGAAGACATTGAAGTTGCGATAGCCGAGTCGCTGATTGATCAGCCGCCGCAGCCGGTACTCGGGAATTGCGAGCTTGGTTGCGAGCGTACCGATGGTGACGTTGTCGTGGCGATAGATGCGCTCGTCCGCCATCAGGCGCATCAAGGCGTCGATGAGCTTCTGATCGGCGGTATCCTGGATATGCGACGGCGACGGCGCCGCGCTTGGCGCAGGGAACAGGTCGGCCGGCGCGACCTGCATCATCGCAACCGCAATCGCGGCCACGACCAAGGTGAACATCGCGGCGTTGGCGACGGTGGCAACAACCGCCGCGTCGCCTTGCGGAGCCAATATTTGCGTGACTGCATTCACGCCCCCATAGAGCGCGGCTGCGGTCACGATGAAGACGCGCAGCCGGCGGCGGCCCTCGACGAGATCGGCCGACCAGGATGCAATCACCTGCGCCAATGCAAGCCCGATGAAAGCAAGCGCGAGCAGATTGACCGCGACGATCGAGAGACGCGCGTGACCGGCGGGCGCGATCCACATGCAATTGATGAAGCTGAAGGCCGTCACCGCGAGCCAGACCAGCCCGTGCCAGCGACGAAGCCGGAAGCCGTCATCGAACAGGGCACGCGAGAACAGCCAGAACACCACGACATTGCCGGTCGACAGCGCAATGACAGGCGCGTGCCACGCCGACACCGGCGTCGCAGTTCCGATCCCCGAGGTCGCCGCATGCGCGGCTGAGCCGAGCGCGAGGGCAATCGCCAGACGGCCGGCGATACTTTGCCTGACGTCGCGGAACAACGACGCCGCCAGCACAAGCAGCATGGCGATCGCCGCCGCGCGCAAAGCAAGGTCGATCATGGAAAGCGGCATCGGCATCGGCTCGATCGGTTGATGTGCGCGAGTCTAGTGGAGAATGCGAGCCGGTTCAAACGCGCCGACCTATCCGGACCACTTGCTTCGGTGCGTCACCCAGATATCGGCAGCGTGGCCGAGCAGCACGGTCTCGCCTTCGATCGCGGCGCCAAGCCGCCGCGCCACCGCTTGCGACGGTGCATTCTCGCGGTCGATGGAATGGATGATCTTGTCGAGCTCGAACGTCGCGAACGACCAGGTGATCGAGGCCCGCGCCGCCTCGAAGGCATAGCCCTTGCCGCGAAATTCCGCCGCGATCCCCCAGCCGACCTCGAAGCCCGGCCAGGATGGCGGAAAGAACGGGCCGACACGCCCGGTGAATGTCCCCGACGATTTTTCCTCGACCACGAACATGCCGATGCCCTTGAGCACCCAGTGTCCCGCCATGATCGCGGAATTGCGCCAGCCGTTCATCGGATCGGTCACGGGCTTGCCGTCGGCGGTGATGAAGCGGCCGCTGATCGGATCGGACAGCATCGCGGTATTGGGCTCGACGTCGGAATCGCGCCATTGCCGCAGGATCAGCCGCTCGGTCTCGATTCCCGGCCAGTTGGGTTGCGGCAGCGTGACGCCTGTTTTCAGCGGCGGTATCATTCTTTTGTCATCCTGTCTGGCAAAGCGTTGCAGGACGCATCCTACATTGTCTGCTAGGCTCGCTGCAAAACATGGAGGACCCGCATGAGCTGGCTCCCGTCCAACGATCCCGAACTCGGCGATCGCCAAAACCTGCGACGCGCTCGAGCTGATCATCGTGCCGCGCACCCGCGACCTCGGCGACGGCTTTGTCGTGCGCCGCGCCCTGCCGCACGGCAAACGGCAGATGGTCGGCCCTTTCATCTTCTTCGATCATTTCGGCCCGGTGCAGTTCGTCTCCGGCAAGGGCATGGACGTGCGGCCGCACCCGCATATCGGGCTCGCCACCGTCACCTATCTGTTCGACGGCAGCATCATGCACCGCGACAGCGAGGGCAACATCCAGGAGATCACGCCCGGTGCGATGAACCTGATGACCGCCGGCCGCGGCATCGCCCATTCCGAGCGCACGCCGGATCTGCAGCGCCGCGACGGGCAGCAGATGCTCGGCCTGCAAAGCTGGATCGCGCTGCCTGCGGGCAAGGAAGAGATCGCACCGTCGTTCCAGCATTACGCCGCGGGCGATCTGCCGATGATATCAGAGCGCGGTTTTACCGCGCGCGTGATTGCGGGCTCGTCGTTCGGCATCACATCGCCGGTCGACGATGGTGTCGCCCTGGTTCTATACCGAGGTGACGGCGGAGGCCGGCATCAGCGTGCCGCTCGATCCCGATCACGAGGAGCGCGCTATTTATGTCGTCGACGGCGAGGTCGAGATCGCGCATGAGCGCTATGAGGGTCCGCGCCTGCTGATCTTCCGGCCCGGCGACCGCATCACGGTGAAGACGACGAAGCCGACGCGGATGATGTTCCTCGGCGGCGACGCGCTGGAAGGCCCGCGCCACATCTGGTGGAATTTCGTCTCCTCCAGCAAGGAGCGGATCGAACAGGCCAAGCAGGACTGGAAAACCGGACGTTTTGCACCTGTTCCACAGGAGCACGAGTTCATTCCGCTGCCGGAGTAGGCTATCTCCGCAGTCCCGTTCTCCTGTCCGAAAGTTTGCTGATGACTGCTGCTGCGTTCGAGTGACTTGCCCCTTCCACAAATCGGGCGCGGCAAGGTCCGCGACATCTATGCCGTCGGCGACGACCGCGTGCTGCTGCTCACCACCGACCGCATCAGCGCCTTCGACGTCGTGATGGCCGAGACCATTCCGATGAAGGGCGCGGTGCTGACCCAGATCAGCGCGTTCTGGTTTCGCAAGCTCGCAGGCACCGTGCCACACCACATGATCTCGGCCGATGCCGACGAGATCATCCGCGAGGTGCCGGCCTTGAAGGCGCATCGCGCCGACATCCTCGGCCGCGCCATGCTGTGCAAGCGCACGACCGTGTTTCCGATCGAATGCGTGATCCGCGGCTACATCTCCGGCTCGGCCTGGAAGGAATATGCCGGTAGCGGCACGCTGGCCGGCGAGAAGCTGGCCTCGGGCCTGACCGAAAGCGCAAAGCTCGAGCCTGCGATCTTCAGTCCCGCGACCAAGGCCGAGACCGGGCATGACGAGAACATCACCATCGCGAAGATGCGCGCGGCGGTCGGCGACGAGGTCACGGATACGCTGGAGCGGATGACGCGCACGATCTATGCGCTGGGCGAAAAGTCCAGCCGTGAACAGGGCATCATCATCGCCGACACCAAATTCGAATTCGGCCGCGACAAGGACGGCAAGATCATCCTGATCGACGAGGTGATGACGCCGGATTCCTCGCGCTTCTGGGCGGTCGATGCCTATCGGCCCGGCCGGCCGCAGGCGAGTTTCGACAAGCAGCCGCTGCGCGACTATCTCGACGGCGAGCGCCGCGCCGGCCGCTGGAACGGCGATGCGCCCGCGCCGCCGTTGCCGGCGCATGTCGTCGATGCCACCAGCAAGCGCTATCTCGAAGCCTATCGCCGGGTGACGGGACAGGAGTTGAAGATCTAACCATCGTCATTGCGAGGAGCGAAGCGACGAAGCAATCCAGACTGCCTCCGCGGAGATTCTGGATTGCTTCGCGGAGTTATCATCGGGCCGGCCCAAGCGGGCCGGACCCGTTCGCTCGCAATGACGAGAAACAACAGGGAGCGCCCCATGTCCGAACCCGATGCCGTGCTTGTCGAACGCGATGGCCCCGTCACCATCGTCTCCATCAACCGTCCGCATTGCCGCAACGCCGTCGATGGCGCGACCGCGCGCAAGCTCTATGACGCGTTCCTCGCCTTCGATGCCGACAACGACGCATCCGTCGCCGTGTTCACCGGCACCGGCGGATATTTCTGCGCCGGCGCCGACCTGAAGGCGGTCGCGAAGGGCGATCGCGAGAAGAAACGCGAGGTCGGCGGCCACAACACGATGGCGCCGATGGGCCCGAGCCGCTTGCGGCTGTCGAAGCCGGTGATCGCCGCGGTCGAGGGCTTTGCGGTGGCGGGCGGCATGGAGCTCGCGCTGTGGGCCGACATGCGCGTGGTGGCGGAGGATGCCACCTTCGGCATCTATCTGCCGCCGCTTCGGTGTGCCGCTGATCGATCTCGGCACCATCCGCCTGCCGCGCCTGATCGGCCATTCGCAGGCGATCGACCTGATCCTGACCGGCCGGCCGGTCGGCGGACCCGAGGCGCTGCGCATGGGCCTGGCCAACCGCCTGGTTCCGAAGGGCGAGACCCGCGCGCACGCGGTCGCGCTGGCGAAGGACATCGCCCGCTTCCCGCAAACCTGCATGCGCGCCGACCGGCTCTCGGCGCTGCGGCAATGGGACCTGTCCGAGGAAGAGGCGATCGCCAACGAAATGCGCGGCGGGCTCGAGGTGATCGCCTCCGGCGAGACGCTGTCGGGCGCGACCCGCTTTGCCTCCGGCAAGGGCCGTCACGGAACCTTCGACGGCGGGGCAACCGGCTAGGTCCCGGATAGCCCGCTCCAACGACGAAGGGATTAGCGCTGTCACGAAAATGTTGTTTTCGCGCGCCGCCGCGGTCGGTTACGACTTGTGTGATTGTTTGCGCATGATCTTTCGGAAAACCGCTTCACACCCCGCATCAAGTGCGGGGCAGGCTTTTTCCGGATCATGCGCTGGGAATTTGAGGCGTTCGCGCGTGGTTGATTTATCGATTGGCAACCAGTTCGCATTTCAAAGGCGCCCTCAACGACATCCTCGGCGGCGCGGCCGCGAGCGTGCTGACGGCCACCTTCGGCCTGTCCTATTCGCTGCTGATCTTCGCCGGGCCGCTGTCGCCCTACCTTTCCTATGGCGTCGCCACCACCTTCATCACCTCGGCGATCCTTGCCGCCGTGCTGGCGCTGCGAAGCTCGTTCCCGTTCGCGATCGGGGGCCGGAAACCTCGACCGCCGCGATGACGGGCATTCTCGCCTCATCGCTGGTCGAGCACATGGCCGCGCATCGATCCGTCGGCGCCGATCCTCGGCCCCGTGCTGATCACCTTCGGCATCGCCAGCCTCGCGACAGGCCTGGTGCTGTGCGGCTTCGGGATGACGCGGATGGGCCGCGCCATCCGCTACGTGCCCTACCCCGTGGTCGGCGGCTTCCTCGGCGCCACCGGCTGCCTGATCCTGCTCGGCTCGATCAGGGTCGTCACCGGCATGAAGCTGCAGTTTGCGACCCTCGACCATTTCGAGAACATGCAGACGGCTTACGAGCTCGCGGCTGCCGGCGCGATGGCGCTGGTGCTTTATCTGACCTGGCACCGCTCCCGCACGCCGTTCGGCCTGCCGATGATCCTGATCGGCGGCACGCTGGCCGCGCACGTCGCATTCCATCTTGCCGGCATTTCGCACGGCACAGGCGCAGAGCGCTGGGCTGGACCTTCCAGCCGCCGCCGCACATCTCGCCGATGCTGCCGTGGAGCGCGCACGAGATCGAGCATTATCCCTGGTACGCGCTGCCCGAAGTCGCCGGCAACATCATTGCGGTGATCTTCGTGACCGCGTCGAGCACGCTGTTCAACACCACCGGTGTCGAAGTCGCGTCGAATCGCGAGGCCAATCTCGAGCGTGAGCTGAACACCACCGGCGTCGCCAACATGCTGTCGGGCGTCTTCGGCGGCTACACCGGCTGCATCTCGGTCAGCCGCACCATGCTGAATTTCAGCGCCGGCGGCAGCGGCCGCCTCTCGGGCCTGACCTCGGCCGCGATCGCCGCCTCGATGCTGCTGTTCGCGCCGGTCCTGCTCGGCTACATGCCGAAATTCGTGCTCGGCGGCCTCCTGCTCTATCTCGGCGCCGACACGCTGCACCGCTGGATCGTGCAATCGCGCCGGCGGCTGTCGCTGGCCGAATATCTGTCGCTGCTCGCGATCATCGTCATCATCCTGCAATGGGGCTTTATCGCCGGCATCCTGATCGGCGTGGTGATCGGCTGCACCACCTTTGCGCTCAGCGCCTCGCGCATCGACTCCATCAAGTTCAGCTTCGACGGCTCGGAGTATCGCAGCTCGCTGGACCGCTCGCGCGAGGATCTCGCGGTGCTCTCGGCGCATGGCGGCAAGATCCAGGGCCTGAACCTGCAGAGCTATCTGTTCTTCGGCTCGGCCAACAAGCTCTACCAGCACGTCAAGTCGCTGCTGGCGGACAATCCGGAATGCCGCTTCCTGCTGTTCGACTTCAAGCTCGTGACCGGCATCGACTCGTCGGCCGCCTACAGCTTTGCGCAGATCAAGCGCGCGGCGGCCGATCGCGGCATCCGCCTGGTGCTGGTGCATCTGCCGGCCGCGGCCGAGAAGGCGCTGCGCTCCAGCGAGTTCATCACCAGGGACGTCTCGATCGTGCCCGAGCTCGATCACGCGCTGGAATGGTGCGAGAACGAGATCATCACCCAGCATCAGGACCGCGCGCAGGAAGAAACGGATCTGCGCGGCTGGTTCAGCCGCATCCTCGGCAGCGAGGAGGATGCCGCAGAATTGATCGGCCGCTGCGAGCGGCTCGAGGTCGAGGCCGGCGAGACCATCGTCCGCGCCGGCGAGGAGGCCTCCTCCATGCACTTCATCCTCGACGGCCGGGTCGGCGTCATGGTTCCGGCCAATTCCGACGGCGGCATGACGCGGGTGCGCAGCCTGGGCCGCTACACCACCATCGGCGAGATGGGGCTGGTCTCGCAGGCGCCGCGCAGCGCCACCATCGAGGCGGAGGTCGCGAGCGTGCTCTATGTGCTGAGCAAGCCGCAATTCGACGCGCTCAAGCGCGACACGCCGATGCTCGGCCAGAAGCTGCTGACCTATTTCGTTTCCGTGATGGCCGAGCGGCTGTCATTCGCCAACCGCATGATCGCGGTGCTTGCGGCGATAGGCTTGAAAGGACGCTGAACATGACGACACTGGTTGCCGACGCCGACAACACCGCTTTCACGACCCGCGATTTCCGCCTGCAGAGCGGCGAGGTTCTGCCCGAGGTGACCATCGCCTATCGCACGATGGGCAGCGCTGTCGCCGAAGCGCGACAATGTCGTGCTGGTCACGCACGGCAACACCAGCGGGCCGCACATGATCGATCCCAACAGCTCGGCCGGCGAAGGCGCCTGGAACGAGATCGTCGGCCCCGGCAAGGCGGTCGACACCAACCGCTACTTCGCGATCTGCCCGAACATGCTCGGCTCGTCCTATGGCTCGACCAATGCCGCCAGCATCGATCCGCGCACCGGCAAGCGCTATGGGCCGCGCTTCCCCGCCATCACCGTGAGCGACATCGTCGCCACCCAGCGCCGGCTGCTCGATCATTTCGGCATCGACAAGATGGTCGCGATCGTCGGCCCGTCCTATGGCGGCTTCCAGGCGTTTCAATGGGCGGTGAACTATCCCGACGCGATGCGCGGCATCGCCGCCGTCGTGACCGCGCCGGCGCTGCCGCCCGAACGCTCCGACGCCAATGTGGCGAACCTGATGGGCGTGCTGTCGAAGAACCCGAACTGGAACGGCGGCGATTACTACGACCGTGGCGGCGTGCTGGAGAGCCTGATCCAGATTCGCTCCGCGACGCTGAAGACCTACGGCATCGAGACGCGCCTGCGCGACACGATGTCGGACCCGGCGCAGATCGAGGCGGCGATCCGCGAGGAGGCGGCGCGATGGGCGCACGGCTTCGACGCCAACTCGCTGCTGATCCTCGCCCGCGCGCTGCGCGGCTTCGACGTCACTGCCGAGCTCGGCAAGATCAAGGCCAAGGTGCTGTACGTGCTGTCGCGCACCGACAAACTGTTTCCGCCCGAGATCGCGCCGCGGGTGATGGCGGCGCTGAAGGCGGCCGGCGTCGATGCCGATTATTTCCTGCTCGACAGCGATTACGGCCACACCGCCTCGGGCCGCGACTGGGCGAAATGGGCGCCGCGGCTGCGGACGTTCATGGAGAGTTTGTAGTTCGCCAGACTCCACTGTCGTCCGAGCGAAGCGCGAGCCCGGATGAGCCAACGAGTCCGGCGCGACTTGGGCTGTGGCCGCGCATCGATCAACTCTGCGCCTGTGGTTATGGGTCCCGGATCGCGCTTCGCTCTGCCGGGACGACGGTCGAGATGGCTCGCAATGACGAGCTACACCCCCGCCATCATCACGTATTTGATCTCGACATATTCTTCCATGCCGTGATGCGAGCCTTCGCGGCCGAGGCCACTTTCCTTGACGCCGCCGAACGGCGCGACCTCGGTCGTGATCAGGCCGGTGTTGACGCCGACCATGCCCGACTCCAGCGCTTCCGCGACGCGCCAGACTCGGCCGAGATCGCGCGAATAGAAATAGGACGCGAGGCCGAACGGCGAGTTGTTGCACATCGCGATCACGTCGGCCTCGTCCTTGAAGCGGAACACCGGCGCGAGCGGACCGAAGGTCTCCTCATGCGCCACCAGCGCGTCGGGCTTGACGTTGGCCAGCACCGTCGGCTCGAAGAAGCTGCCGCCGAGCGCATGGCGCTTGCCGCCGGTGACGATCTTGGCGCCGCCCTTGACCGCGTCCGCGATGTGCTTCTCGACCTTGTCGACCGCGTCCATGTTGATCAGCGGCCCCTGCGTGACGCCCTGCTCGGTGCCGTCGCCGATCTTCATCGCCGCGACCTTCTTCGACAGCTTGTCGACGAACTCGTCGTAGATCTTGTCCTGCGCATAGATGCGGTTGGCGCAGACGCAGGTCTGGCCCATGTTGCGATATTTCGAGACCATCGCGCCGTCGACCGCGGCGTCGATGTCGGCGTCGTCGAACACCACGAACGGCGCGTTGCCGCCGAGCTCGAGCCCGAGCTTCTTCACGCCGACGGCGGCCTGCTGATAGAGAATCTTGCCGACCTCGGTCGAGCCGGTGAAGCCGACGAAGCGCACCGCGGGATGCTCGCACAAGCACCTTGCCGATCGCCGAGGAATTGCCGGTCAGGATGTTGAACACGCCCTTCGGCACGCCGGCCTTCTCGGCGAGCGCGACCAGCGCCAGCGCGGTCAGCGGCGTCTCGTTGGCGGGCTTGAGCACGACGGTGCAGCCGGCCGCCAGCGCCGGCGACACCTTTCGGGTGATCATCGAGGCCGGGAAATTCCACGGCGTGATCGCGCCGCAGACGCCGATCGGCTGCTTGATCGCGAGCAGCCGCGCATCCGCGCGCTGGGTCGGAATGGTCTCGCCATAGACGCGGCGCGCCTCTTCGGCGAAGAACTCGACATAGGCGCCGCCGATATCGACTTCGCCGAGCGCCTCGCTGAGCGGCTTGCCCTGCTCGGAGGTGAGGATCAGCGCGATGTCCTCGCGGTTGGCGATGATCAGGTCGAACCATTTGCGCAAGATGTTGGAGCGCTGCTTGGCGGTGAGCTTGGCCCAGGCCGGAAAGGCGCGCTCGGCGGCCTCGACCGCCTGCGTCGTCTCCGCCGTGCTCATCACCGGTACCTTCGCAAGCTCGACGCCGTTGACCGGATTGGTCACGGAACGCTGCGGCGTGCCGACCCAGGCGCCGTCGATGTAGCAACGGTCGCGCAGCAGCGAGGGATCTTTCAGGCGATCACGGAGCGAGGGGGCTGGGCTGCGAAGCGCGAGCGGCGGCGGTCGGGGTCATGGCGTTGCTCCCAAGGTTGTTGTGGATGTTGAGCCGAATATAGGCTCAATCCAGCCGCAATGCACCGGGGCGCCGGAACTCCGGCGCGCAGCAACGTCAAACAATTTTGAAAGACGCAGGCGGCTCGTTACGCCGCGCCGCTCATATAGGCTTCGCGTCGGCCGATCATGCGTTCCGCCGCGTTGCGGGCGTCGGACTTCGACGAGGTGGCGCAGGTGCGATATTCGAGATCGGGGGTTCCCGCGGCATCGCGGCGGCCGAACCACGACTTGGGGCCGACCGTCAGCAGCGACAGCGCCTGCGCGACATTGTCGACCGCGCCGAACGAGTGCAGCGCGCCGGTTCCGGCAAACCGCACCTCATAGATGCCCGGGGAGATCGGCGCCTCGATGTTCTCGCCGCGCCCTGCCCGCGGATACCGCTTCCATTCACTCCAGGTCGTGATCATCGCCTTCCCCTCAGGCGGCATCGTTGGCCGCCAACAATTTGAATTGAACACCCGGTCGGAAACCGCCGATTTGACCGCGTTCTCAACGCTTTACTGGGAAATAAGTTCGAACCCTCGAAGCCCGCAAAAAGCATATCGCCGCGACTCGGATGGGTCACCGTTGCAGGCAACTATTCACCGCTGATTGTGGCGGAGTGTTGCAAATCTGTATCTCTTTTTGTGGCGGATCTCCCCCACTCGGGGGACGATCACGAGATCGCGACCGCTTGGGGTGGGCAGGAATCGTTCCGCTTGCGGGTTTCCCGGGCCGGGAGGAAGATCGCCTCACTTCCATAAAAACATCCGGGAGGAGACCCCATGCAGAGCAAGGCTCAGATCGACGAGATCCTGCGTCAAAAAAGCGACGCGGCGGAAATACCGGGCGTGGTCGCCATGGCCGCGAGCGGCAAGGAGGTGATCTACCAGGGCGCGTTCGGCAAGCGCGACCTGTCCAAGGACGATCCGATGACCGTCGACAGCGTGTTCTGGATCGCCTCGATGACCAAGGCGGTCACCAGTCGCGGGCGCCATGCAACTGGTCGAGCAGGGCAAGCTCTCGCTCGATACGCCGATCGGCAAGCTGTTGCCCGATCTCGCCTCGCCGCAGGTGCTGGAAGGCTTCGATGCCAAGGGCGAGCCGAAGCTGCGTCCTGCCAAGGGCACGATCACGCTGCGCCATCTCATGACCCACACCGCGGGCTTCTGCCTACGACATGTGGAACGGCGACATGGCGAAATATCTGGAGAAGACCGGCACGCCCGGAATCATCACCTGCCAGAACGCGGCGCTGAAGACGCCGATCGTCGAGCGATCCCGGCACGCGCTGGGAATACGGCACCAATATCGATTTCGTCGGCAAGGCGGTGGAAGCGGCGAGCGGCAAGAAGCTCGATGCCTATCTGCGTGACAATCTGTTCACGCCGCTCGGCATGACCGACACCGCCTTCAAGATCAGCGACGACATGCGCAAGCGGCTGGTCGGCATGCATATCCGCGGCGAGGACGGCAAGCTGGCGCCGATGCCGTTCGAGCTGGAGCAGAACCCCGAATTCCACATGGGCGGCGGCGGGCTCTATTCGACCGGCGGCCGACTACATCAAGTTCTGCCAGATGATCCTCAACAAGGGCAGCGGCAACGGCAACCAGGTGCTGAGGCCCGAGACCGTCGCGGCGATGGGCCAGAACCACATCGGCGCGCTCAACGTGACCAAGATGGTTTCGGCGCTGCCGGTCTACACCAACGACGTCGATCTCTTCCCCGACCAGGAGAAGAAGTGGGGGCTGAGCTTCCTGATCAACACCCGCAAGACGCCGGAAGGCCGCAGCCCGAACAGCCTGTTCTGGGCCGGGCTCGCCAACACCTACTTACTGGATCGATCCGTCGCGCGACGTCTGCGGCGTGATCCTGACGCAGCTGTTGCCGTTCGCCGACCGCCACAGCCTGGAAGCCTTCGCGGGCCTCGAGCGCGGCGTCTATGCCGGGCTCGACGCCGCGCAGCGGGCGGCCTGAAGCAGTGTTCCCCGGATGCTGCGCAGCGCGTCGCACTTGCGGCGTGATGCGCTGCTGATCCGGGCCCATCGCACGGCGAGGTGGATGGGTCCCGGCTCTGCGGAGCAGCGCTGAAGTGGCGCTGCACCGCGTCCGGGACACGGAACGTCTCTCAGCGTCCTCCCGCCGGGAAATTGCTCCGAACAGACGTTTGCGCGTAGTATCCGGGCACGCGTGCTCCCGCGCGTGGAGAATCCGCCGTGACCGACAAGATCGACTCTTATGTTTGCGGCATTTCCGATGCGCCGTTGCTGGGCGAAACCATCGGCCATGCCCTCGACAAGGCGGTCGCGCGCTGGGGCGATCGCGAGGCGCTGGTCTCGCCGAGCCACGATGTGCGCTGGACCTGGACCGAATTCGCCGAACGCGTCGATGCGCTGGCCGCCGGCTTCCTCGCGCTCGGCCTGCAGCGCGGCGAACGCATCGGCATCTGGTCGCTGAACCGCCCGGAGTGGACGCTGACGCAATTCGCCGCCGCCAAGGCCGGGCTGATCCTCGTCACCATCAACCCCGCCTATCGCCTGAGCGAGCTCGAATTCGCGCTTCACAAGGTCGGCTGCGCCGCGATCGTCACCGCGACCGCGTTCAAGACCTCGAACTACATGGAGATGATCAACACGCTGGTGCCGGAGCTTGCCGGCGCCGAGCCCGGCCGCCTGCGCGCGGCAAAGCTGCCGCAACTGCGCCATGTGATCCAGATCGGCGGACCGAAATGTGCCGGGCACCATTGCGTTCGACGAGGTCGCGCGCATGGGCGGCGCGCGGCATCGCGAGCAGCTCGCCGCGCTCGGCGAGAGCCTGCAATTCGACGACGCGGTCAACATCCAGTTCACCAGCGGCACCACCGGCTCGCCGAAAGGCGTGACGCTGACCCACCACAACATCCTCAACAACGGCTATTTCCTCGGCCGCGCCATGCGGCTGACCGAGCAGGATCGCATCTGCATCCCGGTGCCGCTCTATCACTGCTTCGGCATGGTGATCGGCAATCTCGCTTCGCGTCACGCTCGGCTGCGCCGATGGTCTATCCCGGCGAAGGTTTCGATCCGCTGGCGACGCTGCAGACCATCGAGCAGGAGAAATGCACGACGCTGTACGGCGTGCCGACCATGTTCATCGCCGAGCTCGATCATCCCGAGTTCGCGAAGTTCGATCTGACATCGCTGCGCACCGGCATCATGGCCGGCGCGCCCTGCCCGATCGAGGTGATGAAGCGCGTCAACACCGAGATGAACATGCGCGAGGTGACGATCGGCTATGGCATGACCGAGACCAGCCCGGTCAGCTTCCAGAGCGCGGTCGACGATCCCCTGGAGCGGCGCGTGTCGACGGTCGGCCGCATCCATCCGCATGTCGAGGTCAAGATCGTCGATCTCGAGGGCAGGATCGTGCCGCGCGGCGAACGCGGCGAGCTCTGCACCCGCGGCTACAGCGTCATGCTGGGCTATTGGGACGAGCCCGAGAAGACCGCCGACGTGCTCGACGCCGCGGGGTGGATGCACACCGGCGATCTCGCCACCATCGACGCCGAGGGCTATTGCAACATCGTCGGCCGCATCAAGGACATGGTGATCCGCGGCGGCGAGAATCTGTATCCGCGCGAGATCGAGGAGTTCCTGTATCGCCATCCCAAGATCCAGGACGTGCAGGTGTTCGGCGTCGCCGACGACCGCTACGGCGAGGAGCTGTGCGCGTGGGTGCGGATTCGCGCCGGCGAGACGCTGACGGCCGACGAGGTCCGCGCCTTCTGCCAGGGCCAGATCGCCCACAACAAGATTCCGCGCTATGTGGAATTCGTCGAGGAATTCCCGATGACGGTGACGGGAAAGATCCAGAAATTCCTGATGCGCGACGCGGTCGAGTCGCGGCTCGGGCTGAAGGCGGCGAAGACGGCGTGAGGCAGTGTTCCCCGGATGCTGCGCAGCGCGCCGCACTTGCGGCGTGATGCGCTGCTGATCCGGGGCCCATCGCACGGTGAGGTGGGTGGGTCCCGGCTCTGCGGAGCAGCGCTGAAGTGGCGCTGCACCGCGTCCGGGACACGGAACGTCTCGCAATGACGTTGATGGACAGGACGTCCGCGTTCTCGCGGCTCGATCCTGCCCGAGGTTTGCCAGAACGTTTCACGCCCTGAAATCAAAGGGCGCAGGGAATGCCGGATGCGCGCTGCATCCGCGGTCTCGTGTGCAAAGGAAGGAAAACGCACACGAGCATACAGGGCAGCGGAGGCGATCCGACATTCCCTGCGCAGTGGCTTTACGGCTTATATCGCGCTCTCCCCGGCGATCGGGCTTGTTTGACACCGTCGCCTGCGAATATGGCTGCCAGAGCCCGGTTGGGATGACAGGCCTCCGCAGACTTGACGCCAACCATTGAGGCGTCAGGACCACACGACTTCACCGTACGCTTCAGCGCCGTTCGTCAGCCCGCCGTATCATCGCTCACGGGAAACCCGCCCTGCAATCACTGGCGCGCCTGACGCTGCCGCGTCCACCGCTCCCCGCCCCGCGTGTCGCGGCGATCATGATACGCCCCTTTGGTGGGACGGGATGGCGGGGAATATAGGCGTGATTTTAATTCTGTAAAACAGAAATATTTTTTCGACAGGGGCTGGACAGGGCAAATCACGTTGATCTGGTTGAAGAAATTAATTTCTGCGCGCAACGGGTTTTTGGCAGCGATTAGCGGGGAAATGGCAACCTCAGCCCCGCTCCATCAGAAATATCACCGTCGCCGCGGCGGCGACTGCTTTGCCCGTCGGGTGCGCGCGATATCATCTTCCGCCAGAACGTAAATGCGGCGAAGCTGTTTCGCGATCGTCGCGACGCGCCTCACGCACGATGATGCGGCGTCGCATTCCCACGTTCATCACCACTGAGCGGCCGAACTCATCGGCATCGTCGGAACGGTCACGACGGAAAGCCATTGGCACCCCGCAAACCGCTGCAACCGGTCGGAGATCAACGCGGTCAGGTCCGTACTTGAAATTTAAATCCTTGCGTATTGCGCACGCGCTGTTCGAGCTTCAGACAACGCTACACTATCAAACGTATATTACTCGTTAAAGCGCGTAGACGCATTTGACTTGAATGCATCATCCTGTTCGATGGGAAGGCGAAGTCCGGCTCAAACAAACTGTTCATGCTCGGAATATCTGGCGGTTGCGCCAGGAAAAATCCTGGTCGCAGCTCGAACTCACCGACGAGTCGGGCGTGCGTAAGGCTCACATCAGCTTTCTTTAAGTGGCGACGGCAAATCCGACCTTGAATCGTCGCCTTCCGGCAAAGCAATGCACGTACTCCGTAGCGACACTTGAAGTCGACGCGGATAGCGTCGACGATTTCTCAGCCGCTTGCGCTCGTTTCGCAAGCCTTGACTTCTGTCGAGCGACCGCGGCCGACGAAAACTCGAAGAAACCGCTGCGCTCTCTACTCGGAGGACGACCAGGGTTCAGCTGAGCGTCGATCTGCTGCTGCACGATTTCTCGCATCGAAAGCCAAGACTGAATCGGACGCTCGCAATCAAGCGGCTGAGAGTGGAACGCCTCCACAAACGATTTCTCGTCCAGTGCCGCGAAAATTTCGAGCTGCAAGACAGCCTTTGGCGATAGCACACGCAAGGAACTCGCGACAATCGAAACGTTCTAGCAACTAACCAGCTTATGCAGATGCGCGCCTACGCAAACTATCGGTTTCGTTGCTCACGCTCGCACTCGAAACCTGCACTTGTCGAACAAGGTGTGGCTCAAGTCATTGGCCGATATCGTCGGCGTGACCTTGATGTGAACAACACTGAACCTTGCGATCGCAAAAGCGGAGATCTGTCGAGGCAAGGTCTTTCAACCTATTCGGGCTTGCCAGAAGCAGATCGATGACACGCCGATGCGCGCCGGTTTGATCCTTTACACAGATCGAGCTCCTTTAGCGCATACTGAATGGATCTCGAAAATCAGCGAAACGAACGCACGCGCTGCAATGGACGCGCTGGCAGCTATGCTGCCGAGAAAGACGCCAGCCGAGATCGCCGCAAACGATACCGGCCTTGCTGCCGCAGGCGTTCGCGCATTCTGGCGCTTCGCGAGGACGCAGCGCTCAAGCAGCGGGCATTGATCCGCTGGAAGTCGACAGGAACATTGAAGCTGCTGGCTCGCTTTCCAAACTTTCGCGTGAACTCCGATCGAGCAACGGCGATCCGACGTCGCTTTACACCGCCCGCATAATCAACGCTGCGATATAATTCTCGTGAGCTCGCATCGCTGCCTCGAACGGCATCCGAAGTTGCCATATCGATCCTCAGCTCGATACCAGCGCACGCTCGTCATACCTCGCGATATAACCCTCGACTTGCTGTTCAAGCCGGTGTCGTTCGTTGAGGCGCTCCAGCGCTCGCGATTATTTCACCGAGGCTCGTTGCACGTCCGGCCAGATCGTATCGCGCGCAATGGAGCGGCGACCGTCGACTGCGTCAACAGGCAGACGATTGGACACCGGCGTCTGGAGCCCAGGTCTCGCCGACGCCGGAGCGGAGCTTTCCGGGTGATCTACGTTGCGACATTTGCCGACGCCGTCCATGTCCTGCATGCCTTCCAGAAGAAATCGCAGAAGACAGCCCGGCGTGATCTGGAGCTTGCTGCCGCGCGGTTGCGAGACCTCAAACGAGAGTTGAGATCATGAAGACCAGGACGTTCGCGAATGTATGGGACGCGCTGTCGGACAGCCCCGAACAAGCGGCCACCATGAAAATTCGCTCCGATGTGATGATCGCCATCCATGACACCGTTCGGGCCTGGGACACCACGCAGGCGCAGGCCGCGAGCCGCCTCGGTGTTACCCAGCCCCGCCTCAACGACCTCCTGCAGGGCAAGATCAACAAGTTCTCGCTGGATACGCTGCTGACGCTGGCGGGACGCGCCGGTCTCAAGGTGAAGATCAACATCAAAAATGCGGCGTGACGGTCTTCACCTCCCCTTGAAAAGGGGAGGTCGCTTTGATCGAAGATCAAAGCGGGAGGGGATCGTTGACCCCCTCCCCCGACCCTCCCCCTTTCAGGGGGAGGGAGAAATCACACCGGCAACCCGTGCTTCTTCGCCAGCTCCTTCAGCGACACCTGCGGCCGCGCGCCGATATGCTGGATCACCTCGGCCGCCGCCAGCGCGCCGAGCCGGCCGGCATTCTCGTAGCCGGCATTGCGCACCAGTCCGAACAGGAATCCGGCGGCGAACAGATCGCCCGCGCCGGTCGTATCGACCAGCTGCGAAATCGGGAACGCCGGCACGGCGGTGACGCCGTCGGATGACGCCACCACGCAGCCCTTCTCGCTGCGGGTGACGACGCCGAGCTTGACGTCGCCGCGCAGCGCCTTCAGCGCGGTGTCGAAATCCGAGGTCTGGTAGAGCGAATGCAGTTCGCTCTCATTGGCGAAGATCAGGTCGACCGTGCCGTTCTTCATCAGCTCGACGAACTCGCCGCGATAGCGATCGACGCAGAACGCATCCGACAAGGTCAGCGCGACCTGGCGGCCCGCGTCATGCGCGATTGTCGAGGCCTTCACAAAGGCGTCCTTGGCGCTTTTGGGGTCCCAGAGATAGCCTTCGAGATAGACGATCCTCGCGGACGCGATCTGCGCGGCGTCGATGTCGGCGGGCGTCAGATCCTGCGCGGCGCCGAGATAGGTGTTCATGGTGCGCTCGCCGTCGCCGGTCACCAGGATGTAGGAGCAGCCGGTCGCCGGCCCGCTCGACGCAGGCCTGGTCTCGAACGCAACGCCGGCGGCGCGGATGTCGTGGCTGTAGAGCCTGCCGATCTCGTCGTCCCTGACCTTGCCGACATAGGCGGCGCGCGCGCCGAGGCTGGCGAGGCCGACGATGGTGTTGGCGGCCGAGCCGCCCGACATTTGCGTCGCCGGTCCCATGTCGCGATAGATCGCGGCGGCGCGCGTCTCGTCGATCAGCGCCATGCCGCCCTTGGTCATGCCGTGACGGCGAAGGAATTTCTCGTCCGTCTGCACCAGCACGTCGAAGATCGCATTGCCGATCCCGAGCACGTCGTATTTTGCTTCAGCCATTCAAAAGTCCTGTTGGTACACGCCGCGAAAGGCTGCGGCCTAACACAGGGCGACGCTGCTATAGAAGCCCCATGATCCGCTCTTTCCTCACGGTGTCATCGGGCACGCTGGCCTCGCGGCTGCTGGGCTATTTGCGCGATTCCATGATCGCGGGCCTGCTCGGCGCGAGCGCGATCGCCGACGCCTTCCTGGTCGCCTTCCAGTTCGTCAATGTGGTGCGGCGGCTGCTCTCGGAGGGCGCGCTGAACGCGGCGCTGGTGCCGGCATGGATGAAGCTGCGTGAAACGTCGGGCGCCGTCGCGGCGGCGAGCTTCGCGGGCGCCGTGCTCGGCACCATCAGCGCGGCGCTGATCGTCGCGGCCGCACTGCTCGGCCTCGTTGATGCCGCTGGTCGTCACCGCGCTGGCGCCGGGATTTGCCGGACACGACACGCTGCAGCTCGCGGTCACCGATGCGCGGCTGATGCTGCCCTATCTCGCCTTCGCCGGGCCCGCCACCGTGCTGCTGGCGCTGGCGAGCGCGCAGGGCCGGTTCTTCGTCACCGCGTTCTCGCCGCTGCTGTTCAACCTCGCGCTGATCGCGGTCATGATCGCGCTGATCGTCGCGCGTGCAGGACGCCGGCTTTGCCGCGCTGGCGCTGGCGGCCACCGTCGGCATCGCCGGCCTGCTGCAGCTTGCTCGTGCTGGCGTTCCGCCGCGGCGAGAGCCATCGCGACGCCATTGCGCGTCTCCTTCGATGCCGAGATGCGCGGCTTCTTCGCCCGCGCGATTCCCGGCATGATCGCGAGCGCCGGGCCGCAACTGCTGGCGATTGCCGGCGCGATCATCGCCTCGTCCTCGCCGTCGGCGGTGTCGTGGCTCTATTTCGCCAATCGCCTGATCGAGCTGCCGCTCGGCATGGTCGGCGTCGCCATGGGCACGGTGCTGATCCCGGAGCTGACGCGCGCGCTGCATGGCGGCGACAAGGCTGCGATCGCGCATGCGGAATCGCGCGCGCTGGAGCTTGCCGCGGGGCTGGCGCTGCCGGCGATGCTCGGGCTGATCGTGCTGAGCGCGCCGATCGTGCGGCTGCTGTTCGAGCATGGCGCGTTCACGGCAGCCGACACCGCATCGACCGCGCAGGCGCTGATCTGGCTCGCGCTCGGCCTGCCGGCGCATGTCGCTGGTGAAGACGCTGTCGCCGGCCTTCTTCGCGCGCGAGGATACCTGGACGCCGCTGCTGGCGACCCTGAAGGGATTCGTGTTCGCGATCGCGCTCGCGCTGCTGCTCGGCCACTTCCTCGGCGTCGCCGGCATCGCCATCGGTCTCGCCTTCGGCGCCTGGAGCACGGCGTCCTCGCTGATCCGCGCAGGGCGCGACCAGCTTCGGCCTCTCGCTCGACACCGATGCGCGACGGCGGCTGCCGCGCATCGTCGCGGCGGCGCTGGTGATGGGCGCGCCTGCTCTGGCTTGCGCTCGGGCCTCACCGCGAGCGACGCATGGCCTGGCGCAGGCCGCGCTCCTGCTCGCGCTGATCGCAGGCGGCGATCGTGACTTACGGCCTGCTGCTGCTGGCCTTTCGCGTCGTCACCCCCGATGAGGTCGTTAACGCCTTCAGCCAGAGGGGACATCGCGACTTGCACAGATAGGCCCTGCGTGGCAAACGGGCGCCACATCGAACAGCGGGAACGGACGATGGCATTCGTTGAACGGGTCTTTTCGGGCGTCCAGCCGACCGGCAATCTGCATCTCGGCAATTACCTCGGCGCGATCGTCAACTTCGTGAAGCTGCAGGAGACGCACAACTGCATCTATTGCGTCGTCGACATGCACGCGATCACGCACGGCGTCGACGTCTGGGGCGGCCCGGCCGAGCTCGCGCGCAACACCCGCGAGGTGACCGCGGCCTTCATCGCGGCCGGCATCGATCCGAAGAAGCACATCGTGTTCAACCAGAGCCAGGTCTCCGGACATGCCGAGCTCGCCTGGATCTTCAACTGCGTCGCGCGCATCGGCTGGCTGAACCGCATGACCCAGTTCAAGGAGAAGGCCGGCAAGGATCGCGAGAACGCGTCGGTCGGTCTCTACGACTATCCGGTGCTGATGGCGGCCGACATCCTGGTCTATCGCGCCACCCATGTGCCGGTCGGCGACGACCAGAAGCAGCATCTGGAGCTGTCGCGCGACATCGCGCAGAAATTCAACAACGACTTCGGCGATTCGATCCGCGGTCACGGCATCAATGACGGGATGTTCTTCCCGCTGCCGGAGCCGCTGATCACGGGACCGGCGACGCGGGTGATGAGCCTGCGCGACGGCACCAAGAAGATGTCGAAGTCGGATGCGTCGGATTATTCGCGCATCAACCTGACCGACGACGCCGACACCATCGCGCAGAAGATCCGCAAGGCGAAGACCGATCCGGAGCCGTTGCCGACGGAGGAGAAGGGGCTGGAGAAGCGGCCCGAGGCCGACAATCTCGTCGGCATCTATCGCCGCGCTCGCCGGCCGCGGCAAGGACGACGTGCTGCGCGAGTTCGGCGGCGGGCAGTTCTCCAGCTTCAAGAACGCGCTGGTCGAGCTCTGCGTCGCGAAGCTGTCGCCGATCGCCGCCGAGATGCGGCGGCTGACCGCGGACCCCGGCCATATCGACGCGATCCTGATCGACGGCGCCGACCGCGCGCGCGCGATCGCCGCCGAGACCATGCAGGCGACCAAGGACATCGTCGGCTTCGTCCGCAAGCGGTAACTTGCTGCGATGCGAAGCGCCTGCGCGTCGCGCCTGGCTCGCCGAATGCCGGGACGAGTGTGGCACGATGCGCACGCGCTTGCGCAGCACCGGGACATGCATGAGCACCCAGCGACGAAGCTACGAGACGGGTCACAAGCCGAAATGCCTGGTCATCGTCGACGACAGCGCCGAGTGGGACCGGGCGGTGTATTACGCCAGCCGCTGGGCGATCCGCGGCGGCGGCGGCGTGGTGATGCTGCGCGTCATCGAGACCGAGGACCAGAACCAGCAATGGCTCGGCGTCGCCGACATCATGCGCGCCGAAGCGCATGAGGCCGCCGAAGCCGCGCTCGACCGCGCCGCCGGCCGCGCCAACGGCGTTGCCGGCATCACGCCGGAGCGCGTGATCCGCGAGGGCGATCCGACCGAGCAGATCCTGCAGGCTGATCGAGGAGGACGTCGACATCACCATGCTGGTGCTGGCGGCCAATCCCGGCGCCGAAGGGCCCGGTCCGCTGGTCAGCGCGATGGCCAAGACCATGGGCTCGTTCCCGATTCCGGTGGTGCTGGTGCCGGGCGACCTCAGCGACGCCGATATCGACGCGCTGTCATGACGCCCATGCAGGCCGGAACCTGCTGATTCCGGCCCTTGATCGTGCCTTTGCCAGACGCCATCTGCTAGACACACGCCTAATTCGCCGGCCTTGAACCGGCGACTTCGGAGAAAACCATGTTCATCCAGACTGAAGCGACCCCCAATCCCGCCACGCTGAAATTCATTCCCGGCCGTCTCGTGCTCGACGGCGGCACCATGGAATTCGCCAGCCGCGAATCCGCCGGCCGCTCGCCGCTCGCCGAAAAACTGTTCGGCGTGCCCGGCGTCACCGGCGTGTTCTACGGCTCCGACTTCATCACCGTGACCAAGGACGAGGGCGACTGGCAGCATCTGAAGCCCGCGATCCTCGGCGCCATCATGGAGCACTACATGTCCGGCGCGCCGCTGCTCGCCGACGGCACGGCCGCGAGCGACGAGTTGAGCGACGAGGAAGACGAGTTCTTCGACGAGGCCGATGCCGAGACGGTCGAGCAGATCAAGGATCTGATCGAGACGCGGGTGCGGCCCGCGGTCGCCAATGACGGCGGCGACATCACCTTCCGCGGCTTCAAGGACGGCGTCGTCTATCTCAACATGAAGGGATCGTGCGCCGGCTGCCCGTCATCGACCGCGACCCTGCAGCACGGCATCCAGAACCTGCTGCGCCACTTCGTGCCCGACGTGGTCGAAGTCCGGCCGATGTGATTGGCAGCGGACTGAACTAGTGCGTTCAGCGACTTGCGCGGCAATTGCGGTCACGTTATCCACGTGACTGCAGCATTGCGCGCATTCGTCCGACGCGCAATGCTAATCTGTCCCCATGCTGATCCTCGCCATCGATACCGCGCTCGACGCCTGCGCCGCCGCCGTGCTCGACACCGGCGCCAACAGATTGATCGCGGTGGAATCGCAAACCATGAAGCGCGGCCACGCCGAAGCGCTGATGCCGCTGATCGCGCGCGTGATGAAGGAGGCCGCAGTTGCCGTTTGCCGCGCTCGACCGCATCGCGGTCACCACCGGACCCGGCAGCTTCACCGGACTGCGCGTCGGGCTTGTCGGCGGCGCGCGGCATTGCGCTCGCGGCCCACAAGCCGGCGGTCGGCGTCACCACGCTGTCGGCCTATGCCGCGCCCGTCGTCAGCGAGGGCGGCGAGCAGCCGGTGATCTCGGCGATCGATGCGCGGCACGACCAGGTCTACTTCCAGGTGGTCAGCGGCAATGGCAGTTCGCTGATCCGCCCGCGCGTCGCACCGATCGCGGAAGCGCTCGAAGCATCGCGCTTCGGCGCGCCGCATCTGGTCGGCAATGCCGCGACGATTCTCGCCGAGCGCTGGCCCGCCGATGCGCCGCCGCCCGTGAAGATCGATTCCTCGCCCGCGCCCGACATCAACTGGGTGGCGTGGCTCGGCGCCGCCGTCGATCCCGCGACCGCGTTGGCGCGTCCCTTCTATTTGCGCCCGCCCGACGCCAAGCCTTCGCTGGCCGAAGGCGCCGTCGCAGCCGACATCGTCATGAACTGGCTCTCCACGTTCTGGGGCAGCGGCACGCCGGTGGTCGAGCCGGCGCAGCTGCGCGATGCGTCGCGGCTTGCGCAACTGCACGGCGCGTCGTTTCACCGCGGCTGGGGCGAGGGCGAATTCGAAACCATGCTGCGCGAACGCAACACGCTGGTGCATCGCCTGCAGCTGGGACGCAAGACCGTCGGCTTTGCCGTGTCGCGCATGGGCGCGGACGAAGCCGAGATCCTGTCGATCGCGGTCGATGCGGCCTATCGCGGCCGCGGCTGGTCGCGCAATCTGCTCCTGACCCATCTCGGCCATCTCGCAGGACGAGGCGTGCGCACGATCTTCCTCGAGGTCGAGGAAAACAATCATCCGGCGCGGCGGCTCTACGAACGGATCGGGTTTTCCACCGTCGGGCGCCGCGAAAGCTACTATCGCCAAAGCGGCGGGGAACAATTGAACGCGCTTCTGATGCGCCGTGACTTGTCGTAAGACTGCAGGCGGTGGCAAAACCTGTCTTCACCAAGGCAACCCGATGACCGTGCTGAAATCCCCGTCCGCCGCAAAAACCTCCGCCATCGAGGCGCGCTGTGCCGCGACCGGCATGCGCATGACCGAGCAGCGGCGCGTGATCGCGCGCGTGCTGGCGGAAGCGGCCGACCATCCCGACGTCGAGGAATTGTACCGCCGCTGCGTCGCCGTCGACGACAAGATCTCGATCTCGACCGTGTACCGCACCGTCAAGCTGTTCGAGGACGCCGGCATCATCGAGCGGCACGATTTCCGCGAGGGCCGCGCCCGCTACGAGCAGATGCGCGACAGCCATCACGATCACCTGATCAATCTGCGCGACGGCAAGGTGATCGAATTCACCTCCGAGGAGATCGAGAAGCTGCAGGCCGAGATCGCCCGCAAGCTCGGCTACAAGCTGGTCGATCATCGGCTCGAACTGTACTGCGTGCCGCTCGACGACGACACCGAAGAGCTGACGTGGCCGATCGATCTCGTCATCTTCGATTGCGACGGCGTGCTGGTCGACAGCGAGGTCATCTCCTGCCGCGCGCATGCGCAGACGCTGACGCGCCACGGCTATCCGATCACCGCGGAGCAGGTGCTCGAGCGATTTCTCGGCCGTTCCGACGCGCCAGGCGCATGCTCGAAGTCGAAGCCGAGATGGGCCGCGCCTGCCGGACGACTTCCACTCGCAGGTGTATGCAGGACGACTCTTCCGGCTGTTTGCGACTTCAGCTGCAAGCCATCGCCGCATATCGCCGAGACGCTGGCTCGCATCGCAGCTGCCGGTCTGCGTCGCGTCGAGCGGGACGCCGGAGAAGATGCGGCACCAGCCTCGACCGCGCCGGCCTGTACGGACGCTTCGCGCCGCACATTTTTTCCGCGATGCAAGTCGCGTCACGGCAAGCCGGCGCCCGACCTGTTCCTGTTCGCTGCCGAGCAGATGGGAGCGGCGCCGGACGCGATGCCTCGTCGATCGAGGACAGCGTCGCCGGCGTCGACCGGCGCGCGCGCCGCCGGGATGACCGTGCTCGGCTTCCATGGCGGCAGCCATTGCCGGCCCGGCCATGCGGCGACAGCTGCGCGCGGCCGGCGCGGCCGGCGACCTTCGACGATATGCGGCAATTGCCGGGCCTCATCGTCGCAGAATCACGCCTTCATCGCTGGATTTTCAGCGACTTAGGCTATATTTGAAGGCCGCGCCCCGATGGCGCCGCTTCCTCGTCCTCGATCCGGGTTCCATGACGCCGCCGCGCAAGCTGCACATCAAATCCTATGGCTGCCAGATGAATGTCTACGATGCCCAGCGCATGGTGGACACGCTTGGCCGCGAAGGCTTTGTCGAGACGGCGAGCGCCGACGACGCCGACCTCGTCATCCTCAACACCTGCCACATCCGCGAGAAGGCCTCCGAGAAGGTCTATTCGGAGCTCGGGCGGCTGCGCGTCGCGCGCGAGGAAGCCGCGCGCAGCGGTCGCGACATGAAGATCGCGGTCGCCGGCTGCGTCGCGCAGGCCGAAGGCGAGGAGATCATCCGCCGCGCGCCCGTGGTCGACGTCGTGGTCGGCCCGCAGAGCTATCATCATCTGCCGCAACTGCTCGCGCGCGCATCGCGCGGAGAGAAGGCGATCGAGACCGAATTTCCGCCGCAGGACAAGTTCGGCTTCCTGCCGCAGCCGAAAGCCGGATGCGATCCGCGCGCGCGGCATCTCGGCCTTCGTCACCGTGCAGGAAGGCTGCGACAAGTTCTGCACCTTCTGCGTGGTGCCGTACACGCGCGGCGCGGAAGTCTCGCGCCCGGTCGAGAAGATCGTCGACGACGTGAAGCGGCTCGCCGACAACGGCGTGCGCGAGCTCACGCTGATCGGACAGAACGTCAACGCCTATCATGGCGAAGGGCCGGACGGAAAAAGCTGGCCGCTCGGCAAGCTGCTGCATCGCCTTGCCGAAATTCCCGGCATCGCGCGGCTGCGCTACTCCACCAGCCATCCCAGAGACGTCGACGATTCCCTGATCGAGGCCCATCGCGATCTTGCCGGCGCTGATGCCGTTCGTGCATCTGCCGGTGCAGTCCGGTTCCGACCGAATCCTGGCGGCGATGAACCGCAAACATACCGTCAAAGATTACCTCGAGGTCATCGAGCGTTTTCGTCGCGCGCGCCAAGACATTGCATTTTCATCGGATTTTATCGTCGGCTTCCCCGGCGAGAGCGCGGAAGATTTTTCCGCCACACTCGCGCTTGTCATGCAAATCGGATACGCTGCCGCCTATTCGTTCAAATATTCGCCGCGGCCGGGGACGCCTGCGGCGGACATGCGGGAGACGGTTTCAGCAGCTGACATGGACGAGCGATTGGCGCGGCTCCAGGAATTGATCGACAGCCAGCAATCGGCCTTCAACAAGGCTGCGATTGGCGCCACCGTCGATGTGCTGTTCGAGCGGCGCAGCGCGCAATCCCGGCCAGATCGTCGGCCGCACCGCCTATCTGCAGCCGGCCCATGTGATGGCCTCGCCCGACATCATCGGCCAGGTGCTGCCGGTCAAAATCGAAAGCCTCGAACGTTACAGCCTCAAGGGCGAACTCGCGCCGGCGAAGCGACGCGCGTCTCGCCGGCCTCGCACCAGATCAGCATTGGAGCCTGAACCCTTGCCAAAAAGCGCATCGGATTCACCCTCGCTCGTTCCCAGCCGCAAATTCGACCGCGACATGCAGGTTCCGCCCGAGACACAGGTCGTCATCGACTTCGACGACAATCGCGCGGTGTCGTCGCTGGTCGGACCCTATGGCCAGAACCTCGCGCAGATCGAGCGGCGGCTCGGCATCGTCGTCGACTCCCGCGGCAATCACATCACCATCGCCGGCTCGCGCGACGGCTGCGATGCCGCGCGGCGCGTGCTGGAGACGCTTTATGCCCAGGCCGCGCAAGGCCACGATCTCGCCCAGGGCGACGTCGAGGGCGCGATCCGCGCCGTGATCGCGCAGGGCTCGCTGTTCGAATACGACGCCAAGACGGCGAAGTCGGCGTTCGAGACCATCAACCTGCGCAAGCGCCCGGTGCGGGCGCGCACCGCCGCGCAGGATTCCTATATCCGCGCGCTGAAGCGGCACGAGCTGGTGTTCGGCATCGGCCCGGCCGGCACCGGCAAGACCTGGCTCGCGGTCGCGCACGCCGCGCAGCTGTTCGAGCGCAAGGAAGTCGACCGCATCATCCTGACGCGGCCGGCGGTCGAGGCCGGCGAGCGGCTCGGATTCCTGCCCGGCGACCTCAAGGACAAGGTCGATCCTTATCTGCGGCCGATCTACGACGCGCTGTACGATCTGATGGACGCGCGGATCGTCGAGCGCGCGATGCAGAGCGGCGAGATCGAGATCGCCCCGCTCGCCTTCATGCGCGGCCGCACGCTGACCAATGCCGCCATCATCCTCGACGAGGCGCAGAACACCACGCCGATGCAGATGAAGATGTTCCTCACCAGACTCGGCGAGAACAGCCGCATGATCGTGACCGGCGATCCCTCGCAGGTCGACCTGCCGCACGGGCAGGCCTCGGGCCTCGCCGAGGCCACGCGGCTGCTCGACGGCGTCGACGGCATCGCGCAGGTGAAATTCACCGCCGAAGACGTGATCCGCCATGAATTGGTCGCGCGAATCGTCGCGGCCTACGAAGCTGCGCCGAAGAAGCCGGCCGGCGGAAAGTAGGAGCGGCTGCGCGCTTGCGCGCGCCGAAATCAATTCTTTGACGACGATGTCGCATCTCACCCTTCCCATCACCGAGGTTCTCGTGGTCGCCGAGTGCTGGCACGACGCACCCGAGGCCGAGGCCGTCATCCAGCGCGCGATCGCGGCGGCGGCGGAGAGCGTGGACGCCGATGTCGGCGAGGCCGAGCTTGCGGTGATGCTGACCGACGATTCCGGAATCCGCACGCTGAACGGCAACTGGCGCGGCATCGACAAGGCGACCAATGTGCTGTCGTTCCCCGCGCTGCAGCCGACCGGCGCGCGCAAGCCCGGCGATGCGCCGCGCATGCTGGGCGACATCGCGATCGCCTATCAGACCATGCGCCGGGAGGCGGATGAGGAACAAAAGCCGTTCAATCATCATTTGAGCCATCTTGCGGTGCACGGGTTCCTGCATTTGATTGGCTACGACCACGAAAACGACGCTGACGCCGAAGCGATGGAATCGCTGGAGATCGAAATTTTGGCGCAGCTTGGAATTCCCGATCCCTATGCGGGCCGGGAGCGAATGGACTGAAATGGCGGACTCCGAACCGATCCACGACAATCCGCGCAACACGCGCAACCTGCCCGCGGTGGTGCCGGAGGGCGAGGCCGGCCGTTCGACGACCGAAAACTGGCTGCTGCGCGCGATCCGCACCCTGTTCGGCTGGAAGGCGGGATCGGTGCGCGACGATCTGCAGGTGGTGCTCGACGCCTCGCAGCCCGACGAGGTCGGCTTTTCCGCGGTCGAGCGCACCATGCTGCGCAACATCCTCGGCCTGCATGAGCGGCGGCTTGCCGACGTGATGGTGCATCGCGCCGACATCATCGCGGTCAAGCGCGACATTCCGCTCGGCGAGTTGATGGACCTGTTCGAGCGCGCGGCGCATTCCCGCCTCGTGGTCTACAACGAGACCCTCGACGATCCCGAAGGCATGGTGCACATCCGCGACCTGCTCGGCTTCATGACCGCGCGGGCGCGCGTGCCGGCCAACGGAAAAACGCGGCGCAAGAAGCCGCCGCCCGCGGGGCTCGACCTGCGCACGGTCGACCTGGCGCTGTCGCTTGCCGACGCCAACATCATCCGCAAGCTGCTCTACGTGCCGCCCTCGATGCGCGCGATCGATCTGCTGGCGCAGATGCAGGCCTCGCGCATCCATCTCGCGCTGGTCGTCGACGAATATGGCGGCACCGATGGCCTGGTTTCGATGGAGGACATCGTCGAGCAGATCGTCGGCGAGATCGACGACGAGCATGACAGCGACGAGCCGCCGGCGATCGTGCGGCAACCCGACAACTCCTTCATCGCGGATGCGCGCGCGAGCCTCGACGATGTTCGCGCCGTGATCGGCGACGAGTTCGTGGCCGGCGAGGCCGGCGAAGAGGTGCAGACGCTCGGCGGCTATCTGGTCAGCCATGTCGGCCGGCTGCCGGTGCGCGGCGAGGTGATCTCGGGCCCCGGCAATTTCGAGGTCGAGGTGCTCGACGCGGATCCGCGCCGGGTCAAGCGCCTGCGGATCGCCGCGCGCAAGGAACGGCCCGCCCCGCGCACGCAGCGTGAGAGCCGGCGCCGCGAGGCCACCTCCGAGACACCGCCCGCCCAGGCGAACGACAATGCAAGCCCGAGCCCGCCGCCTGCCGAGGGAAGCGGATCGCAGTGATGCTCGACAAACTTCGCGGCGCCGGCCTTTCGATCATCCTCGCCTGGGGCTGGAAGCGCGCTGTTGATTGCGCTGGCGGCCGGCGCATTGTCGACGCTGGCGATGGCGCCGTTCAACGCCTGGCCGGTGCTGTTTCTGACCTTTTCGGTGGCGGTCTGGCAGATCGACGGCGCGGGCGCGGGCCGCATGCGCGGCATTCCGGCGGCGGCGCTGACCGGCTGGTGCTTCGGGCTCGGCTATTTCGTGCCCGGCCTCTACTGGATCGGCAACGCCTTCCTGGTCGATCCCTCGACTTTGCGTGGCTGATGCCGTTCGCGGTGCTGGGCCTGCCGGCTTATCTTGCCCTGTTCACCGCTTTCGGCTTCGCGCTGGCGCGCTTGCTCTGGACCCGCGATGCCTCGCGCGTGCTGGCGCTCGCGATCAGCCTCACCATCGCCGAATGGTTGCGCGGCCATGTGCTGACCGGCTTTCCCTGGAATGCGTATGGCTACGCGCTGTTCCGGCCGCTGGCGCTGGCGCAGACCGCGTCGCTGATCGGACTGTGGGGCATGACATTCCTCACGGTCGCGATCTTTGCCTCGCCCGCCGCGCTGATCGACGGCGCCTCGCGCGGACGCAAGCCATGGATCGCGCCGGCGGCGGCCGTCGCGGTGCTCGTCGCGATGGGAATCTTCGGCGCCATCCGCCTGTCGATGGAACCGACGCGGCTGGTCGGCAATGTCCGCATCCGCATCATGCAGCCCGACCTGCAGCAGGACGTCAAATTCAACTACTCCGCCAAAGCGGCGGTGATGCAGAAATATCTGACGCTGTCCGATCGCGCGTCGGGGCCGCAATCCACCGGCGTTCGCGACGCGACGATCCTGATCTGGCCGGAATCGGCGTTTCCGTTCTTTCTGACCCGCGAAGCCGATGCGATGGCGCAGATCGCAGCCCTGCTGCCGAAGGAGACGGTGCTGATCACCGGCTCCGTGCGCGCGCCCGATCAGCCGCGAAACCTTCCGGTCACCCGCGCCTATAATTCGATCTATGTCATCGATCACGACGGCAACGTGCTCGACGTCTACGACAAGCTGCATCTGGTCCCGTTTGGCGAATACCTGCCATTCCAGGATTGGATGGAAAGGCTGGGCTTCGAACAGCTCACCAAGGTTCAGGGCGGCTTCATCCCGGGCACCGTGCGGCGCACGATGGCCATTCCCGGCGCACCGCGGGCGCTACCACTGATCTGCTACGAAGCGATCTTTCCCGCCGACATTGCTTCGCGCGACGACCGGCCGGGCTGGATCGTCAACCTGACGAATGACGGCTGGTTTGGAATTTCAACCGGCCCCTATCAGCACCTCGAACAGGCGCGCATGCGCGCGATCGAGCAGGGATTGCCGGTGGTTCGTGCCGCCAACACCGGCATCTCCGCCGTGATGGACCCCTTGGGACGATTCGTCGCACGTCTCGGGCTCGGCGTCGAAGGCGTGCTGGATTCGCCACTGCCGGCGGCCAATCCGCCGACCGTCTACGCACGCCTCGGCGATGCGCCGATCGCGGTAATCATCGCTGTTGCCTTGATATTCGTGGTTCTCCGGCGCTCGGCAAAACGCCGGTCGTGACGCGCGCTTCGCGCGCGCCGACTCCCGTCCGGCTTTCGATTTCCAATGGAAACATTCTAACCGGCGAAAGCCGGACAGTTGACAGACCGTCGCCGCGCTCCGCATTCTGTTTAGAACCAGAAAAATCCAGTCAGTTCATTGCTCAAATTGTCTGCAATGCTACCCGGCCTCCGAGCAGGATTTGACGGTGTTGGTGCCGGAGGCTTGCGCCTCTTTCCCGGCCCGACCGCAAGGAGAGTTGGCAATGGCGACTAAGGCACCCAACCCGATCGATAAATATGTCGGCAGTCGGGTGCGGATGCGCCGCATCATGCTCGGCATGAGCCAGGAGAAGCTCGGCGAAGCGCTCGGGCTGACCTTCCAGCAGATCCAGAAATACGAGAAGGGCACCAACCGGGTCGGCGCCAGCCGCATCCAGCAGATCTCCGAAATCCTGCAGGTGCCGGTGTCGTTCCTGTTCGAGGGCGGGCCGACCAGCACGCTCGGCGGCGACGGGTTCGGCGAAGGGACCTCGCCGACCTATGTCTCGGATTTCCTCGCGACCTCGGAAGGGCTGGCGCTGACGCGCGCCTTCACCCGCATCGCCGATACCAAGCTCCGGCGCAGCATCGTCGACCTGGTCGAGCAGATCGCCGCGCGCGAGGCCCGAGCGAAAACCTGATATCGCCAAAACCTGATATTTCATCGTCGATCGAGCATTGACGCGGCTTGGGCGGCAAGCGCATGAGAGGTGCGCTTGTTTACCGCGGATGTGCCGATGACCCGACCAATCCCTTCGATTCCAGCACCATCCTCGACGGCATCCGCCGATGGGTCGAGATCGAAACGCCGACCGACGCGCCCGCACAGGTCAACAAGCTCGCCGACATCGTGGCGGACGGCTATCGCGGCCTGCCGGCCACGGTCGAGCGCATCGCCGGCAAGGACGGCTGCGGCGATCATCTGGTCGCGCGCTCCTCCTGGGGACAGGATGCGCCCGGCATTCTCGTGCTGAGCCATCTCGACACCGTGCATCCGCTCGGCTTCATCGAGCGCCTGCCGTTCAAGGTCGAGGGCAACGCCGCCTTCGGTCCCGGCATCTACGACATGAAGGGCGGCGCCTATCTCGCCTATCACGCCTTCCGGCAGCTCTGCGCCAATGGCGCCGCTCGCCGCTCGGCGTCACGCAGCTCTTTGTCTCGGACGAGGAGATCGGCAGCCCGACCTCGCGCGCGCTGATCGAGGCCGAGGGACAGAAGGCCAAATATGTGCTGGTGACCGAGCCCGCGCGCGACGGCGGCAAGATCGTCACCGGACGCAAGGGCGTCGGCCGCTTCGAAGTCTTCATCAAGGGACGGCCGGCGCATGCCGGCACCCGGCCGCAGGATGGCCGCAGCGCCATCCGCGAGCTCGCCAATGTGATCCAGACGCTGGAGGCGATGAACGACCTGAAGCGCGGGATCACCGTGACTGTGGGCGTGGTCAGGGGCGGCACGCGGCCGAACGTCATTCCGGAAGAAGCCTATGCGCAAGTCGATCTGCGCATGCCGACCATTGCCGATGCCGACGAGATCGTTCCGAAAATCCTCGGCCTGAAATCGCGCAGCGAAGGCGTGACGCGTCACGGTGATCGGCGGATTGAACCGGCCGCCCTACGAAAAGGGCAACGCCGTCGCCGCGCTCTATGAGCACGCGAAAGGGCTCGCCGCCGACATCGGCTTCGAGCTGATGGACACCTTCACCGGCGGCGGCTCCGACGGCAACTTCACCGCGCCGCATACCGCAACGCTCGACGGCCTCGGCGTCGACGGCAAGGGCGCGCATACCCATTACGAGCAGCTGTACATCTCGTCGATCGAGCCGCGGGCGCGGCTGCTCTATCGGCTGTACCAGACGCTGCGATGACGGCGCCCGTCCGCGATCCGGCCAGACGCGATGCCTCGTCCGGCGACGAGACGCGCGGCGGGGCTCGTTCTTCGGCCGCCGCAAGGGCCACAAGCTTCGCGCGCATCAGGCCGATCTCATCGAGAACCTGCTGCCGCATCTCGCACTCGATATCGCAGGCGAAGCGCCTGCCGATATCGCGACCTGTTCGATCCCGCGCCGACGACATGCGGCTCGAGATCGGATTCGGCGGCGGCGAGCATCTGGTCGCGGAAGCGCAGAGCTTTCGCCGAGCACCGGCTTCATCGGCTGCGAGCCCTATGTCAACGGCATGGCGAAAATCCTCGCGCAGATCGAGGCGCACAATATCGGCAACATCCGCCTGTTCGCCGGCGACGCCGCCGAATTGCTGGCGTGGCTGCCGCCGCACTCGCTGTCGCGGATCGACCTGATCCATCCCGATCCCTGGCCGAAGCGGCGGCACTGGAAGCGGCGCTTCGTGCAGGATGCGAATGTCAGGGCGATGGCGCGCGTGCTGAAGCCGGTGGGCGAATTCCGCTTTGTCAGCGACATCGACGATTACTGCGCCTGGACGCTGGCGCATCTGGTGCGCTCGCCGGATTTCCGCTGGATGGCCGAGCGCGCCGACGACTGGCGCAAGCCGTGGGACGGCTACACCATGACGCGCTACGGCAGGAAAGCCGAACGCGAAGGACGCGTGGCGAGCTATCTGCGATTTCAGCGCGTGAGCTGATCGTCTTGAGCGATGCAGCTTATCCGGAACTGACCGGTGCCGCGACGCTTCTCGGACGCATGCCCGCCATGACGAGAATTACTGCTTCGCCATCCGCGCCTTCTTCGCGTCGGTCGCTTCCCACACCATGCGCTTTCCCCGCTCGCGGCCGAGCAACTCGATCGGATCGTGATTGTCGATGTGGCCGAACTGTCCCTTGTAGACGCTGTAGCCGCACAGCTCCTGCAGCCGCCGCGGAAATTTCCGCGCGATGTCCATGGGAATGCCGAGCTGCAGATTTTCCTGCTGCCGCATCCAGCCCCAGCAATAGGCGCAGGAGAACGCGAAGCGGCGCGCATCGCTGGTGTTGGCGCCGCCGCCATGCCACAGCGCGCTGTCGAACAGCATCACGCTGCCGGCCGGCATCGTCGCGGTGACCGCGTCGTAGTCCTTGCCGTATTCGGGCGACGAATCGAATTTGTGGCTGCCCGGCACGATCCGCGTCGCGCCATTGTCGGCCCTGAAATCCGTCAGCGCCCAGATCGCATTGATGGTGATCGGGATGTGCGGCCGCGGCAGCGGAATCAGTTGCGTGTCCTCGTGGATCGGCTGCGCCTCCTGGCCGGGTCCGAGCACCAGCGAGCAGAACGACGACAGCAGGCATTCGCGGTCGAGCACGCGCTCGACCACCGGCAGCACATTGTCGTGCAGCGGCACCTCCCGGAAAATCTCGTCATAGGTGAGGAGATTGTTGATGCGCAGCGTCTTGAAGCCCTCGAACGAGGTCTTGGCCGGTCCGAGATCATGCTCGCGCTCGATGCGCTCGACCGCCTGCTTCAATCCCTCGACGAGAGCGGACGAGGCCGCGCCCTCGATCACGGTAAAGCCGTCGTCGCGGATTTTTTCGGCGTGCGAGGCAATGGCGGCTTCCGTCAGCATACCGGGCTCCCTGATGCGCTCGCCGGGAGCATAGCGGGCGATGACTGGATTTGAAAAGAAGGACGCGGTTTAAGGCCGGCTCTTCCAGAAATTCACCACGCGCTCGGCGGTGGACGGCATCAGCTTGGCGAAATTGACGCGCGCCGTCTCGATGTCGGCGGGCGCCGGCACGCGGTTCGGCCCGAGCCGCAGCAGGATCAGGGCGCGCACCGTCGCCCATTCGAGCCCGATGGTCTTGCCGACGATCAGGATCGGATCGAAGCGCTCGCCGGCGATCAGACTGTCGAGAATCGGTATCTTCACGCCCGACATCGCCGACAGCGCCGCGACCGATTCCTCGTAGCGATAGGATTTGGCAAATCCGAGCAGCGCGGCCTCGTTGAGATTGCCGGCCTCGTGCAGCGCCAGGATCGTGCGTTGCGCCGGCACGAAATCGCGCTTGCTCTCGAAGCGTTCGGGAACGCCCGAGATCTGCGCCATCGCCTGCTTGATCGCGGTCTGCCGCTCGGGTTTCACGACATCGAAGAGCCGGCGGCGGATGACGTCGAGCGATCCGGCGAGCAGCTGCTTCAGCCGCTCGTCGGAGAGATCGTTGCGCTGGCCGACGGTCAGGGTCAGCACGCCGTCCTGGCTGGCGCGCTTGATCAGCTCGCCATAGCCGCCTTCCGAAAACAGCGCGCCATTGTTGCCGGCGGCGCGCCGGATCACCTCGCGATCGCCACGCCGCACGATGACATCGGTCAGATCGGTCGAGAGCGCCGGTCGTTCCGACATCGCCAGCAGATGGCCCTGCCCCTTCACCCGCGCGATCTCGAGCAGCGCTGTCCTCGTCCAGCACCGGCGAGCGGCGCAGCAGGGGACCCGCGACCATGATCTCGTTCTCGCGCGCCAGCCGTCCGACCAGCACGCGCGGCGCATTGACGACCAGCGACATCCGCTCGGCCAGTTCGACGCGCGCCACCAGCTCGGCATGCGGAACGAGGTCGATCAGGATTTCGTCGAAGAGATCGACATGGTTCGGCCGGAGATTGGCGGCGTCCTCGAAGAACAGCTCGGAAATCAGGCGCGCCGCCTCGGTACGGCGCTGCGGATCGCCGTTCCTGACGATCTCGTCGAGTCCCGGGATCATCGACGCGGCGACTGTCATCGAACTCTACTCGGTACGCACGCGATACAAAGGGGCCAGACCCGCCCCACGGCGGGGCAAGGGATTACCGGCAATCTAGGCGGGCTTTGGTGAAGGAAGGGTTAGATTTGGCAGGCGATCCGCCCCGCCGAAATGCTCTGCCCGGCCTTGCCGGGTCCCGGGAAAAGCGCTATATGGGCCGCAACTTAAGGTCTCATACGAAACGCGTATTGAGAGTGGGCCCCTCCGGACCCGCTCTTTTTTATTACCTGAGCCTGCCGGAACCGCCTTCTCGGCTCCGGCGACGCGAACCAAGACAAGCAAGAGCCCGTTTGACGCTGGATATGACCGAACCGACTGCTGGTTCCATGGACGCCGAACTGCTGGCCGAGCCGCGCCTGGTGGTCGAGCCCGGGGTGGCGGCGCGCGTCTCCGCGGTCGCAGGCCCTGTGCTGCAGCAGCTGGGCTATCGCCTGGTGCGCATCCGGATTTCCGGCGAGGCCGGCTGCACCGTGCAGATCATGGCCGAGCGGCCGGACGGATCGATGCAGATCGAGGATTGCGAGGCGGTGTCGCGCGCGCTGTCGCCGGTGCTCGATATCGCCGACCCGATCGACCGCGCCTATCGGCTGGAGATTTCCTCGCCGGGCATCGACCGGCCGCTGGTGCGCCGCTCCGATTTCGAGCGCTACGCCGGCCATCTCGTGAAGATCGAGATGGCGGTCGCCCATCACGGCCGCAAGCGGTTCCGCGGCACGCTCGTCGGCGTCGAGGGCGATGCGGCCAGGCTGCATCGCGACGATGCGCGCGCCGGCGAGGAGACCGACGTGCTGCTCGCGATGGAAGACATCGCCGAGGCGAAGCTCGTGCTGACCGACGAACTGGTCGCGGAATCGATGCGGCGCGGCAAGGCCGCCGAGCGCGAGTTGAAGCGCAACTCGGACTTGAACCGCCGCTCGCGCCGCATGCGCAGCAACCATTCGCCGTCAAGCCGAAGAAACCGGCCCCGAAAAACACCAAGCAACATCGCCTCGCCGCCGAAAGCGCGCGCAGGGGCGAGATCGACCTGACCGAAGGAGACTAGCCATGGCCGTCAGCGCCAACAAACTCGAACTGCTGCAGATCGCAGATGCGGTTGCGCGCGAGAAGTCGATCGACCGCGGCATCGTGATCTCCGCGATGGAGGACGCCATCGCGAAGGCGGCCCGCGCCCGCTACGGCGCCGAGACCGACGTGCATGCCGAGATCGACGCCAAGAAGGGCGAGCTCCGGCTGTCGCGCCACATGCTGGTGGTCGAGCATGGTCGAGAACTCGTCCAACCAGATTTCGCTGGCGGACGCGCAGCGCGCCAATCCCGGCGCCCAGGTCGGCGACACCATCGCCGACACGCTGCCGCCGCTGGAATATGGCCGCATCGCCGCGCAGTCGGCCAAGCAGGTGATCGTGCAGAAGGTGCGCGAGGCCGAGCGCGACCGGCAGTACCAGGAGTTCAAGGACCGCATCGGCGACATCGTCAACGGCATCGTCAAGCGCGTCGAATATGGCAGCGTCATCGTCGATCTCGGCCGCGGCGAAGCCATCATCCGCCGCGACGAGATGCTGCCGCGCGAGGTGTTCCGCAACGGCGACCGCGTCCGCGCCTATATTTTCGACGTGCGCCGCGAGACCCGCGGGCCGCAGATTTTCCTGTCCCGCACCCATCCGCAGTTCATGGCAAAACTGTTCGCGCAGGAAGTGCCGGAAATCTATGACGGCATCGTCGAGATCAAGGCGGTCGCCCGCGATCCCGGCTCGCGCGCCAAGATCGGCGTGATCTCGCGCGACTCCTCGGTCGATCCGGTCGGCGCCTGCGTCGGCATGCGCGGCTCGCGCGTGCAGGCCGTGGTCAACGAGCTGCAGGGCGAGAAGATCGACATCATTCCGTGGTCGCCCGACATCGCGACCTTCGTCGTCAACGCGCTGGCGCCGGCCGAAGTCGCCAAGGTCGTCATCGACGAGGACCGCGAGCGCATCGAGGTCGTGGTGCCCGACACCAACAACCAGCTCTCGCTGGCGATCGGCCGCCGCGGCCAGAACGTGCGCCTCGCCTCCCAGCTCACCGGCTGGGACATCGACATCCTGACCGAGCAGGAGGAATCGGAGCGCCGCCAGGCCGACTTCGAGAACTCGACCCGCGTGTTCATGGAATCGCTCGATGTCGACGAGGTCGTGGGCCAGCTGCTCGCCTCCGAAGGCTTCACCTCGGTCGAGGAGCTGGCGCTGGTCGATGTCAAGGAACTCGCCGGCATCGAAGGTTTCGACGAGGACACCGCCAACGAGCTGCAGAACCGCGCCAAGGAATATCTGGAGCGGCTGGAAGCCGAGCTCGAGGCCAGGCGCAAGGAACTCGGCGTCGAGGACGCCATGAAGGACGTGCCCGGCATCACCTCGAAGATGCTGGTCAAGCTCGGCGAGAACGACGTCAAGACGGTCGAAGACCTCGCCGGCTGCGCCACCGACGATCTGGTCGGCTGGACCGAGCGCAAGGAAGGCAGCGAGCCGGTCAAGCATGCCGGCTTCCTCGACGGCATCGAGATTTCCCGCGAGGATGCCGAGGCGCTGATCATGCAGGCCCGCGTCAAGGCCGGCTGGATCACCGAGGCCGACCTCGCCAAGCCGTCCGAGGAGGCCGAGGCCTCCGAAGACCAGCCTGCCGTTTAAGGCCAGAGGAGATGGCCCACGCATGCTCGCCATGGCTGACCCCGATCTCGACAACGGACCGCGGACCGGCAAGTCCGCGACGTTGCGGATGTGCGCGGTCAGCCGCGAGCAGAGGCCGGTCGACGAGCTGATCCGCTTCGTCGTCTCGCCCCAGGGCGAGGTGATCCCTGACATCAAGCGCAAGCTTCCGGGCCGGGGTTTGTGGATTTCCGCGTCGCGTCAGACGGTTGCGGAAGCGGTCCGGCGTCACCAGTTCTCCAGAGGCTTCAAGCGCGACGTCCGCGTCGCGGAAAGCCTTGCCGCCGATACCGAAACCCTGCTGGCGCGCAGCGCCGTCGAGGCGCTGGCGATCGCCGCCAAGGCGGGCCAGGTGATCTCCGGCTTCAGCAAGGTCGAAGCCGCGCTGGCGGACCGGAAGGACCGGGCGGACCATCGCGGCCCTGGTCCACGCCTCCGACGGGGCCAGTGACGGAATCCGCAAACTGCAGGCGCTGGCCCGGCAAAATGCCGCCGATCATGGTGAATTGCCGGACTTTCCGGCCGTCACCGCGCTGACTTCGGCAGAATTGGATTTGGCACTGGGCCGGTCAAATGTGGTACATGCTGCGCTGCTCGCGGGCCCGGCGAGCAAGACATTCCTGTCGCGCAGCCAGACCCTGGTCCGATACCGGGTGGCCGACGCCGACAAGACTGCCGGAACCGCGGCCAGGAATTCGAGATAAATACGACTTGCATCAATCGACGGTGCGCGACGCGCACCACAGGAACTTAGGACTTTTGAATGGCCGATACGACTAACCCCGGCGACAAGAAACTCGGTGTGACGGGCAAGACCCTTTCGCTCAAGCCGCGCGTCGAGACCGGCACTGTGCGCCAGAGTTTCCCGCACGGCCGCACCAAGCAGGTCGTGGTCGAGAAGCGTGGCAAGCGCCGCATCGGCGGCGATGGGCCTGTGACCGAGACCGCACGTGCGCCGGAGCCCGCCGTCGCAAAGGCCGCACCCGCGCCCGCCAAAGCGCCGCTCGGCCGTCCCGCGGCAAGCCCGCCGCCGTTGCGGCTGCGCGCGGCGGCTCCGGCGTCGTGCTGCGCACGCTGACCGAGGACGAGCATGCCGCGCGCGTCAGCGCGCTGGCCGACGCCCGGGTGCGCGAAGAGTCGAAGAACGGCGGATCGCCGAAGAGGAAGCCAAGCGCCGCGCCAGCCGCGAAGGCATCGAGCAGGCCGAGCGCGAAGCCGCCGAAGCGCGCCGCAAGGCCGAGGAAGATCGCCATCGCGCCGACGAAGAAGCCAAGCGCAAGGCCGAGTTCGAAGCCAAGAAGCGCTTCGGCGAGGCCGAGACGCCCGCTGCCGCCGCGCCCAGCAAGCGCGCAGCCGGCCGCACGTACGCCGGCAGCTGCCCGCACGCCGCCGACCGTCCGCGCCCCAGGCGTTGCCGCCGAGCCGGACGAGGACGACGGTCCGCGCCAGGTTCGCCGCGGTCCGGGCGGCGCCATGCGCCCCGTGGTGGCGCCGAAACCCACTCACAGGCCGGGACCGCAGAAGCAGCGCGGCCGTCTCACCGTCGTCACCGCGCTCAATGCCGACGAGGTGCGCGAGCGTTCGATCGCCTCGTTCCGCCGCCGCACCCAGCGCCTGAAGGGACATGCGTCCAACGAGCCCAAGGAAAAGCTGATCCGCGAAGTCATCATCCCCGAGGCCATCACCATCCAGGAACTCGCCAACCGCATGTCGGAGCGCGCGGTCGAAATCATCCGCATGCTGATGAAGCAGGGCGCGATTCACAAGATCACCGACGTGATCGATGCCGACACCGCGCAGCTGATCGCCGAGGAACTGGGCCACACGCGTGAAGCGCGTCGCCGCTTCCGACGTCGAGGAAGGCCTGTTCGACGCCGTCGACGATTCCACCGACACCGAGCCGCGCTCGCCGGTCGTGACCGTGATGGGCCATGTCGACCACGGCAAGACCTCGCTGCTCGACGCGCTGCGCCACGCCAACGTGGTGTCCGGCGAAGCCGGCGGCATCACCCAGCATATCGGCGCCTATCAGGTCACCTCGCCCGAGAGCGGCAAGAAGATCACCTTCATCGACACGCCCGGCCACGCCGCGTTCACCGCGATGCGCGCCCGCGGCGCCAAGGTCACCGACATCGTGGTGCTGGTGGTCGCCGCCGACGACGGCGTGATGCCGCAGACGGTGGAAGCGATCAACCACGCCAAGGCGGCCAAGGTGCCGATGATCGTCGCGATCAACAAGATCGACAAGCCGGACGCCAGGCCCGAGCGCGTGCGCACCGAGCTGCTGCAGCACGAGGTGCAGGTGGAATCGCTCGGCGGCGACGTCGTCGACGTCGAGGTCTCCGCCAAGAACAAGACCAATCTCGACCGCCTGCTCGAAATGATCGCGCTGCAGGCCGACATCCTCGAGCTGAAGACCAATTCCGAGCGTCCGGCCGAAGGCACCGTGATCGAAGCCAAGCTCGACCGCGGCCGCGGTCCGGTCGCAACCGTGCTGGTCCAGCGCGGCACGCTCCGGGTCGGCGACATCGTCGTGGCCGGCGCCGAGATGGGCCGCGTCCGCGCGCTGATCTCCGATCAGGGCGACACCATCGACGAGGCCGGTCCGTCGGTACCGGTCGAGGTGCTCGGCTTCAACGGCCCGCCGGAAGCCGGCGACCGCCTCGCGGTGGTCGAGAACGAAGCCCGCGCCCGCCAGAGTCACCAGCTACCGCGCGCACCAGAAGCGCGAGAACGCCGCCGCCTCGATCTCCGGCATGCGCGGCTCGCTCGAGCAGATGATGTCGCAGCTCAAGACCTCGGGCCGCAAGGATTTCCCGCTGATCATCAAGGCCGACGTGCAGGGCTCGCTGGAAGCCATTCTCGGCTCGCTGGAGAAGCTCGGCACCGACGAGGTCGCCGCCCGCATCCTGCATGCCGGCGTCGGCGGCATCTCCGAATCCGACGTGACGCTCGCGGAAGGCTTCAACGCCGCGATCATCGGCTTCTCCGTGCGCGCCAACAAGGAGGCGGCCGCCGCCGCCAAGCGCAACGGCATCGAGATCCGCTACTACAACATCATCTACGACCTTGTGGATGACGTGAAAAAGGCCATGAGCGGCCTGCTTGCGCCCACATTGCGCGAAACCATGCTCGGCAATGCCGAGATCCTGGAAATCTTCAACATTTCCAAGGTCGGCAAGGTCGCGGGCTGTCGCGTCACCGACGGCACCGTGGAGCGCGGCGCCAATGTCCGGCTGATCCGCGACAACGTCGTCGTGCATGAAGGCAAGCTCTCGACCCTGAAGCGGTTCAAGGATGAAGTGAAGGAAGTGCAGGCCGGCCAGGAATGCGGCATGGCCTTCGAGAGCTACGGCGACATGCGTGCCGGCGACGTTATCGAGTGTTATCGCGTGGAGACGATCCAGCGCTCGCTGTAAGTCCAAATCTTACGAAGCGTTTGGAATCTTTTCGAAACTTGAAATGAAGGCGTCGTGGCCGGATTGATTCCGGCCATCCACGCTCACTCTGATGAAACATGAAAGACGGCAATGCCCGCGAAAGATGCGGGCATTGCCGATTTGAAAGACAACGATGCCGCGTCATCACCAGAAGAAAAATTCCGCAGGCGGCGGATCGCAGCGGCAATTGCGCGTCGGCGAAGCCGTGCGCCATGCTGTTGCCGATATTCTCGCGCACGGTCGCGTGCACGACGCCGATCTCGAGGGCCACATCATTACGGTGCCCGAGGTTCGGATGTCGCCCGACCTGAAGCTTGCCACCATCTACGTGATGCCGCTCGGCGGCCGCGACACCGACATCGTGATCGCGGCGCTCGAGCGAAACAAGAAGTTCCTGCGCGGCGAAGTCGCGCGGCGCGTTAACCTGAAATTTGCGCCTGATCTCCGCTTCCGCGTCGACGATCGATTCGACGAAGCGGAACGGATCGAGAAGTTATTGCGAACGCCTGCGGTGCAGAGAGACCTCGCACCCGATTCGGACAAAGACCGATGATTGCATCACCCGCCAAAAGCGTGATCGAGCCGCACGAACGCGGATCGGCACGCGTCCACTCGAAAATAATTTCGCCGACGCGCATCAGGAGCAGCGCGGCGACAATGATCCGCGCGGCACGAAGTCGCAGCGGCCGAACAACCAGCCGCGGCGCGACAAGCGCGACGTCCATGGCTGGGTCGTGCTCGACAAGCCGATCGGCATGACCTCGACGCAGGCCGTCGCCGTGGTGAAGCGGCTGTTCTCCGCCAAGCGCGCCGGTCACGCCGGCACGCTCGATCCGCTCGCCTCCGGCGGACTGCCGATCGCGCTCGGCGAAGCCACCAAGACCGTCCCGTTCGTGATGGACGGCCGCAAGCGCTACCGCTTCATGGTGCGCTGGGGCGAGGAGCGCGACACCGACGACACCGAGGGCCAGGTCGTCAAGACCAGCGACATCAGGCCGACGGCGGACGCGATCCGCGCGCTGCTGCCGCAATTCACCGGCGTCATCGAACAGACCCCGCCGCGCTATTCCGCCATCAAGGTCCAGGGCGAGCGCGCCTATGATCTGGCGCGCGACGGCGAGATCGTCGAGCTGGCCCCCCGCCCGGTCGAGATTCACCAATTAACCCTTGTCGAACAGATGGATAAGGACCTGTCCGTGTTCGACGCCGAGTGCGGCAAGGGAACCTATGTCCGGGCGCTGGCCCGCGATATCGGCCGGATTCTCGGCTGTTTCGGCCATATTTGCGCGCTTCGGCGCACTTTGGTCGGCCCTTTCGGCGAGAACGATATGATTTCGCTGGAACAATTGGAGTCTTTGTGTAATAGAGCCGCGTCCGGCGAGGGCAGCCTCGCCGACGCGCTTTTGCCCGTTGAGACCGCGCTGGACGACATCCCGGCACTGGCCGTCACTCGGGCTGATGCGGCAAGGCTCCATCGGGGCCAGGCCGTTTTGTTGCGCGGACGGGATGCGCCCAATAGTAGCGGCACAGTCTATGTCACGGTGGCAGGCCGGCTTCTCGCGCTTGCTGAAATTGGCAATGGCGAACTCATCCCCAAGCGCGTGTTCAACCTGACCGGGCTGACTGCCAGCTCCGGTCGCAACGAGAAAGTTTGACGATGTCGATTACCGCGCAACGCAAGGCGGAAGTCATCAAGACGAGTGCTAACAAGGCCGGCGACACCGGCTCCCCCGAGGTTCAGGTCGCGATCCTGTCGGAACGCATCAATAACCTCACCGAGCATTTCAAGTCGCACGTGAAGGACAATCATTCGCGTCGCGGTCTGTTGAAGCTGGTGTCGACGCGGCGTTCGCTGCTCGACTACCTGCGCAAGACGGACGAAGCGCGTTACAAGGCGCTGCTTGAGAAGCACAACATTCGTCGTTGAGTTTGTTTTGAGTACTCGCGCGCCGACAAAGCGCGCGTTTTCGCATGATCGTTCGACCGCCGCATGTCGCGGCTCTCGAAACCGATCATGCACACGGACATGAAACAGAAAACATCATGTCCCGTAGAAGAGAGCGTCCCGTGGCAATCCGGCCGCTGGGCGTAACGGGCAAGGTGCCCGTGACTTGCGAAAGGATGGCCGCCATCCGAAATCCAGAAACCATGGCAGGATCGCCGGACGCTGATTGTCTTTTCAGTCAGCGTCCCGCCGTCTTGCGCATGGTTTTTGTTTTTGGAGGCGGCCCTTCTTTCGCGAACCGATGAAAGAAGACCTACATGTTCAATATTCATTCCGTCGAGATCGACTGGGGTGGACGTCCCCTCAAGCTTGAAACCGGCAAGATCGCCCGTCAGGCCGACGGCGCCGTGCTGGCGACCTATGGCGAGACCGTGGTGCTCGCCACCGTGGTCGCGGCGAAGACGCCGCGCGAGGGCGTCGACTTCCTGCCGCTCACCGTCGACTACCAGGAGAAGACCTACGCCGCGGGCCGCATTCCCGGCGGCTATTTCAAGCGCGAGGGCCGGCCGACCGAGAAGGAAACGCTGGTTTCCCGCCTGATCGACCGCCCGATCCGTCCGCTGTTCGTCGACGGCTGGCGCAACGAGACCCAGGTGATCGTCACCGTTCTCTCGCACGACATGGAGAACGATCCCGACATCGTGGCGCTGGTCGCTTCGTCCGCGGCGCTGACGCTGTCGGGCGCGCCCTTCAAGGGCCCGATCGGCGCCGCGCGCGTCGGCTTTGCCAATGACGAGTTCATCCTCAACCCGACGCTCGACGAGATGGTCGACACCCAGCTCGACCTCGTCGTCGCCGGCACCGCCGACGCCGTGCTGATGGTGGAATCGGAAGCCAAGGAGCTGAACGAAGACATCATGCTCGGCGCGGTGATGTTCGGTCATCGCCACTTCCAGCCGGTGATCAAGGCGATCATCGAGCTCGCCGAGAAGGCCGCGAAGGAGCCGCGCGACGTCAGGTCGCCGACAACAGCGCGATCGAGAAGGAAATGCTCGGCCTCGTCGAGCAGGACCTGCGCAAGGCCTATGCGATCCCGGTGAAGCAGGAGCGCTATGCCGCGGTCGGCGCCGTCAAGGACAAGGTGATGGCGCACTACTTCCCGGAAGGGCAGGAGCCGAAATACGACAAGCTGAAAATCGCCGGCGTCTTCAAGGAGCTGGAAGCCAAGATCGTTCGCTGGAACGTCCTGGATACCGGCAAGCGCATCGACGGCCGCGACGTCAAGACCGTCCGCAACATCGTCTGCGAAGTCGGCGTGCTGCCGCGCGCCCACGGTTCGGCGCTGTTCACCCGCGGCGAGACCCAGGGCCTGGTCGTGACCACGCTCGGCACCGGCGAGGACGAGCAGTACATCGACGCGCTGTCGGGGACGTACAAGGAAACGTTCCTGCTGCACTACAACTTCCCGCCCTACTCGGTCGGTGAAACCGGACGCCTCGGCGGCACCAAGCGCCGCGAGATCGGCCATGGCAAGCTCGCCTGGCGCGCGATCCGTCCCGTGCTGCCGCCGCATCACGAGTTCCCCTACACCATTCGCGTGGTGTCGGAGATCACCGAGTCGAACGGCTCGTCGTCGATGGCCACCGTCTGCGGCTCCTCGCTCGCGCTGATGGACGCCGGCGTGCCGCTGAAGCGGCCGACCGCGGGCATCGCGATGGGCCTGATCCTCGAAGGCAGCCGCTTACGCGGTGCTCTCGGACATCCTCGGCGACGAGGATCATCTCGGCGACATGGACTTCAAGGTCGCCGGCACCGATCAGGGCATCACCTCGCTGCAGATGGACATCAAGATCGAGGGCATCACCGAGGAGATCATGAAGGTCGCGCTTGGCCAGGCCAAGGACGGGCGCATCCACATCCTCGGCGAGATGGCCAAGGCGCTGACCAACGCCCGCGCCGAGCTCGGCGAATACGCGCCGCGCATCGAGACCTTCAAGATCCCGACCGACAAGATCCGCGAAGTGATCGGCACCGGCGGCAAGGTGATCCGCGAGATCGTCGAGAAGACCGGCGCCAAGATCAACATCGAGGACGACGGCACCGTGAAGGTCGCCTCCAACGACGGCGAGGCCATGAAGGCCGCCATCAAGTGGATCAAGTCGATCACCTCGGAGCCCGAGGTCGGCCAGATCTACGAGGGCACCGTGGTCAAGGTGATGGAGTTCGGCGCCTTCGTGAACTTCTTCGGCGCCAAGGACGGCCTCGTCCACATCAGCCAGCTCGCGGCCAACCGCGTGCAGAAGACCTCCGACGTCGTCAAGGAAGGCGACAAGGTCAAGGTCAAGCTGCTCGGCTTCGACGATCGCGGCAAGACGCGGCTGTCGATGAAGGCGGTCGACCAGGCCACCGGCGAGGACCTCGAAGGCAAGCGGAAGGCCGAAGCGCCTGCGGTGCGCGAAGCCGCCGGCGAGTAAGCTTCACGCTATCCACCAAATACGAAGGGCGGCCGCGAGGCCGCCCTTTTTGTTTTCGGTGACTTGACGGTCGATCACGCCGCGATGTCGAAGCGGTCGGCGTTCATCACCTTGGTCCAGGCCGCGACGAAATCCCTCACGAACTTCTCCTTCGAGTCCGCGCAGGCATAGACCTCGGCGAAGGCGCGGAGCTGCGAGTGCGAACCGAAGATCAGGTCGACGCGGGTGCGCGGTCCACTTCGACCGCCTTGGTCTTGCGGTCGCGGCCTTCATAGGCGTCGTCGCCGGCCGGCTGCCACTCCGTGCGCCATGTCGAGCAGGTTGACGAAGAAGTCGTTGGTCAGCGTGCCGGTCTTCCTGGCAAGACGCCGTGCTTCGAGCCGCCGGCATTCGCGCCGAGCACGCGCAGGCCGCCGACCAGCACCGTCATCTCCGGTCCCGTCAGCCGCAGCAACTGCGCGCGGTCCACCAGCGCCTCCTCGGGCTGCATGAACTGCTGCTTGCTTGCCGATATAGTTGCGGAAGCCGTCGGCACGCGGCTCGAGCGGCGCAAAGGACTCGACGTCGGTCTGCTCCTGCGAGGCGTCCGTGCGGCCCGGCGTGAACGGCACCTTGACGTCGACGCCGGCGGCCTTCGCGGCCTTCTCGACCGCGGCGCAGCCGCCGAGCACGATCAGGTCGGCGAGCGAGACCTTCTTGCCGCTTGGCCGACTTGTTGAAATCGGCCTGGATCGCCTCCAGCTTCTTCAGCACCTTCGCGAGCTCGGCCGGATTGTTGACCTCCCAATCCTTCTGCGGGCTGAGGCGAATGCGCGCGCCGTTGGCGCCGCCGCGCTTGTCCGAGCCGCGGAAGGTCGAGGCCGACGCCCAGGCGGTCGAGACCAGTTGCGGCACCGACAGGCCCGCAAGCAGCTTCGCCTTCAGCGCCGCGATGTCCTTGTCGTCGATCAGCTGCGTGATTGACGGCCGGAATCGGGTCCTGCCAGATCAGCACTTCCTTCGGCACCAGCGGGCCGAGGTAGCGCGCACGCGGACCCATGTCGCGATGGGTGAGCTTGAACCAGGCCCGCGCGAACGCGTCGGCGAACTGCTCCGGATTCTCGAAGAAGCGCCGCGAGATCTTCTCGTAGGCCGGATCGAAGCGCAGCGACAGGTCGGTGGTCAGCATGGTCGGCACATGCTTCTTCGACGGGTCGTAGGCATCGGGAATGTCGGCTTCGCGCGTTCTTCGCCTTCCACTGCTGGCACGCCGGCCGGGCTCTTGGTCAGCTCCCATTCGTTCTCGAACAGGTTCTTGAAGAAGTGATTGCTCCACTTGGTCGGCGTCTGCGTCCAGGTGACTTCCGGACCGCCGGTGATGGTGTCGGCGCCGATGCCGGTGCCGTGCTTGCTCTTCCAGCCGAGGCCCTGATCCTCGAGCGCGCCGCCTTCCGGATCGGCCCCGACCAGCGACGGATCGCCGGCGCCATGGGTCTTGCCGAAGGATGTGGCCGCCGGCAATCAGCGCGACGGTTTCCTCGTCGTTCATCGCCATGCGGAAGAAGGTCTCGCGGATATCCTTGGCCGCCGCGACCGGATCGGGATTGCCGTTCGGTCCTTCCGGATTGACGTAGATCAGGCCCATCTGCACCGCGCCGAGCGGCTCGGCGAGCTGGCGTTCGCCGCTGTAGCGTTCGTCGCCGAGCCAGGTGCCCTCGGGACCCCAGTACAGTTCTTCCGGCTCCCAGACGTCGGCGCGGCCGCCGGCGAAGCCGAACGTCTTGAAGCCCATCGATTCCAGCGCGACGTTGCCGGCGAGGACCATCAGGTCGGCCCAGGAGAGCTTGCGGCCGTATTTCTGCTTGATCGGCCACAGCAGCCGGCGCGCCTTGTCGAGGTTGGCGTTGTCCGGCCAGCTGTTCAGCGGCGCGAAGCGCTGCTGACCGGCGCCGGCGCCGCCGCGGCCGTCGGTGATGCGATAGGTGCCCGCGCTGTGCCAGGCCATGCGGATCATCAGGCCGCCATAGTGACCGAAATCGGCCGGCCACCATTCCTGCGAATTGGTCATCAACGCGCGCAGGTCCTTGACCACGGCGTTGAGATCGAGCGTCTTGAACTCCTTGGCGTAGTCGAACGCCTTGCCCATCGGATCGGACAGGCTGGAATTGCGGTGCAGGACGGAGACGTCCAGCGCGTCCGGCCACCAGTCGCGGTTCGAGTGCGCGCGTGCGCGCCCGAGAACGGGCATTTGGCTTGGTCATCCATGATCGTCTCCTCTTGTGGTTTCGGGAGTTCCGCTTCCTTCGGCGAACTGGCCGCAATCTACGCGCCCCATTCCATCAGGTAAAATTGACTTTATTGATCGCAGCGATAAGATTATCTGATGATAAACGTGACGCTGCGACAGCTTCGCTACTTCGATGCGCTGGCGCGTCACGGCCATTTCGGCCGCGCGGCGGAAGCCTGCTGCGATCTCGCAGCCGGCGCTGTCGATGCAGATCAAGGAAATGGAGCAGGCGCTCGGCGGCGCGCTGCTCGAGCGCAGCGCGCGGCAGGTCGCGCTGACGACATTCGGCGAGGAGCTGCTGCAGCGCGTCCGCGACATCCTGCGCTCGGTCGATGAACTCGGCGATTTCGCGCGCGCGTCGCAGGATCGGCTCGCGGGCCGGCTGCGCGTCGGCATGATCCCGACGATCGCGCCCTATCTGCTGCCGAAGGTGATCGAGAATCTCGCGCGCCTGCATCCCGAGCTCGACATTCACGTCCGCGAGACGCTGACGCCGAAGCTGATCAAGGAGGTCGCGGAAGGCCGGCTCGATACCGCCATCGTGGCGCTGCCGGTGTCCGAGCCGTCGCTGACCGAGGTCGCGCTGTTCACGGAGAATTTCCTGCTGGTGCGGCCGGGCGAGGACGAGGGAACGCCGGTGCCGAGCCGCGAAATGCTGCGCGAGATGCGGCTGCTGCTGCTGGAGGAAGGACACTGCTTCCGCGATCAGGCGCTGTCGTTCTGCAACATGCAATCGTCGCCGCCGCGCGAGGTGCTGGACGCAAGCTCGCTGTCGACGCTGGTGCAAATGGTCGGCGCCGGCATCGGCGTCACCCTGATCCCGGAAATGGCGGTCGCGGTGGAGACGCGCTCGGCGCCGGTGTCGGTCGCGCGCTTTCAGCAATCCGCAGCCCTCGCGCACCATCGGCATGGTCTGGCGCAAGACCAGCCCGCTGGCGCGGCAACTGCAGCAGATCTCCGAAGTGGTGTGCCTCTCGGCAGGCAAGACGCGAGGGCGGAACGTGGCCATCGCAGCGCGCGGCCAGCGAAGCTGAGGGTCACGCCGATGCCAGAGCCCATCATCCGTCCCGCCCGCGCGGACGAATATGACGAGGTCGGCCGCGTCTGGATGGAGAGCTGGGTCTCCACCGGCCTCGAGAGGCCAGCAATTTCCTGCTCGCCAATCTGCGCGCCCGCGTCCGCAAGGAGATCGAGGACGGCTGGAGCCTCTATGTCGCCGACGACAACGGCACGCTCGCCGCCATGCTGGCGCTGCATCTGCCGAAGCGTTATCTCGACCAGCTGTTCGTCGCGCCCGAATATCAGGGCCGTTCGGTCGGCCGCCAGCTGCTTGCCTTCACGCGAACGCAATTGCCCGACGAAATCTGGCTGCGCTGCGTGCGCGAGAACGAGAAGGCCTGGCGCTGGTACGAGCGCGAAGGTTTTGTGTTCGAGAAGGAAGCGGTCGAGCCGATGAACGGCTTCATGATGAAATATTATCGCTGGAACCGTGCCGGAAAGCCGTAGTTTTTCGACCTTCGTGCAGCTTGCAGTTGAGGTCCGCGTGAACTAATGAGGCGCACCACTGCTATCGATCGGGACCTCATGACGCGCGTTGTTCTTGCTTGCTTTCTGTCGCTCCTTGTCACCGCCGCCTCGGCACAAGCGCCCTCACCGCCGTCGCCTGCACGCCTGCACCCGCCAAGGCCGTCGCCAAGAAGAAGCCTGCCGCGAAGGCCGAAACCGGCTGGGCAGCCATCCGTTGCCGCCGAAAGCGGTCCCTGCAGCATCGGCGTGATCTCCGCGATTGGCGACCGTTTCTCGGTGCAGAAGTTCGGCGTCACCGTCTTTGCGAACGACAAGACCTTTGTTCCGATTGATTGGGGCCTCGACGATCTCGTCATGGCGCGCGTCCGCGCCGCGACGGGCGGCGATCCGACCGTCCACAGGATCGCCTATCCGAAAGGCGCGTTCGAGCCTTACTTCAATCCCAAAGCAAGGTTCTTGCCTGACCCCGCCGAGGGTATGCCGGCAATCGTCCGAGGCATCACGGCGAATACGCACTGCGAACGCTATCTCGTGGTGGTCCGCATCAAAGGCGAGCTGCCTAACACGCATATGGAGCTGGACGGGATCGGCGCCTACAATCAGGGAGTGGGATCGGTCCTGCGGCATTCGCACCTGTTCGCGGTTTTTACCGTCAAGATGCTCGATGGCACGACCTATGAGGAAATCCGCCGGTCGTTCGCGGGCTTCGGCGCAAGGCTGGCCCGAGGTCTGAGAATCACCGAGGATCCGCTCAACAGACTCGACAACGAACAATTCCCCGAACCTCCGGCGTCTGCGAGCCGGCAGCGCAATCCTGCGCGAAAGAACCCGCGCGTTGGTGGCTGCAGGGGTTGACCAGATGTTGCCTGACTACCTCAAGCGCGAGTGAACCGCGTCGACATCACTTCGACAAAGGACGGCGATAGCTTCAGTCAACGTGCCGTCCGGTAACCCTATCGCTCAAGCGAGAGACAGCGATGATGCAGCTCTATTGGTCGCCGCGGTCGCGGTCGTTCACCGCGCTCTGGCTGATGGAAGAGACCGGTCAGCCCTATGAACGCGTGCTGACGGATATCTCCACCGGCGCGCAGAAGAAGCCGGACTATCTCGCGATCAATCCGATGGGCAAGGTGCCGGCGCTGCAGAGATGGCGAGGCGACGCTGGCGGAAGCCGCCGCGATCTGCGCCTATGTCGCCGAACGCTATCCGGAGGCGAAGCTCGCGCCGCCGCTCGGCGATCCCCTGCGCGCGAAATATCTGTACTGGCTGTTCTTCGCGCCGGGCTGCATCGAGCCCGCGATGGTGCAGATCGCGACCAAGATCGAGATGAACCCGGTCGCGGCCGGCTGGGGCGAAGCGCACGCGCGTGTTCGACGTGCTCGACGATGCGCTTGCCAAGGGCCCGTGGATCCTCGGCGAGAATTTCTCCGCCGCCGACATCGCGATCGGCTCGGCGCTGAATTTCTCGGTGCGGCTGTTCAAGATGGTGCCGTCGCGGCCGTCGTTCGACGCCTATATCGCGCGCTGCATGGCGCGGCCGGCGTTCCAGCGCGCCGAGAAGATCGCGGCGGGCTAGCCGTTGCTCGTTCTTCAGCTCTTCCGGCCGCGGCATCAGGATGACGTTGTAGCCGGAATCGACATAGTGAATCTCGCCGGTGACGCCGCCGGAGAGATCCGACAACAGATACAGCGCCGAGCCGCCGAGCTCATCGAGCGTGACGCCGCGCCCGAGCGGCGAATGTTTCTGCTGGAACGCGAACATCGCGCGCGCATCGCCGATGCCGGAGCCGGCGAGCGTGCGCACCGGACCCGCCGAGATCGAATTGACGCGGATGCCGCGCGGACCGAAATCGGAGGCGAGATAGCGCACCGAGGCTTCCAGCGCCGCCTTGGCGACGCCCATCACGTTGTAGTTCGGCATCACGCGCATCGAGCCGCCGAAGGTCAGCGTGATCATCGATCCGCCCGTCTCCGGCATCAATTCGGCCGCGCGTTTGGCGAGCTCGGTGAAGGAGAAGCAGGAGATCAGCATGGTGCTGCGAGAAATTCTCGCGGCGTGGTGTCGGCATAGCGGCCCTTCAGCTCGCTCTTGTCGGCGAAGGCGATGGCGTGAACCAGGAAATCGAGCCCGCCCCATTCCTTCTTCAATGCGCTGAAGACGGAATCGACGCTGGCGAGATCCTCGACGTCGCAGGGCAGCACCTGCTTGACCCCGAGCTGGTCCGCGAGCGGCCGCACCCGCTTGCCCAGCGCCTCGCCCTGATAGGTGAAGGCCATCTCGGCGCCCTGCGCGGCGAGCGTCCTCGCGATGCCCCAGGCGATCGAGTGATCATTGGCGATGCCCATGATCAGCCCGCGCTTGCCCTTCATCAGGTCCTGCATCGCCGTCAACACTCCATACTCACGGGATGAACCGGACCTTCACGCATCCAGCCGCTTGAACACCAGCGTGGCGTTGGTGCCGCCGAAGCCGAAGGAATTCGACAGCACCGTGCCGAGCTTCGCATTGTCGATGCGCTTGCGCACGATCGGCATGTCGGCGAACACCGGATCGAGCTCGGTGATGTGCGCGCTCTCGCAGATGAAGCCGTTGTTCATCATCAACAGCGAATAGATCGCCTCCTGCACGCCGGTGGCGCCGAGCGAATGGCCGGTCAGCGCCTTGGTCGCCGAGATCGGCGGGCACTTGTCGCCGACGCCGAACACCTTGCGGATCGCCTCGATCTCCGGCGGATCGCCGGCCGGCGTCGAGGTGGCGTGCGGATTGATGTAGTCGATCTTGCTGTTCACGGTCGACATCGCCATGCGCATGCAGCGCTCGGCGCCCTCGCCCGACGGCGCGACCATGTCGTAGCCGTCCGAGGTCGCGCCATAGCCGACGATCTCGGCATAGATGCGCGCGCCGCGCGCCTTGGCGTGCTCCAGCTCTTCCAGCACCACCACGCCGGCGCCGCCGGCGATGACGAAGCCGTCGCGGCTGATGTCGTAGGGCCGCGAGGCGGTGGCGGGCGTGTCGTTGTATTTCGACGACATCGCGCCCATGGCGTCGAACAGCACCGACAGCGACCAGTCGAGCTCCTCGCAGCCGCCGGCGAAGATCACGTCCTGCTTGCCGATCTGGATCGTCTCATAGGCATTGCCGATGCAGTGGTTCGACGTCGCGCAGGCCGACGAGATCGAATAGTTGACGCCCTTGATCTTGAACCAGGTCGCAAGCGTGGCCGAGGCCGTCGACGACATCGCCTTCGGCACCGCGAACGGGCCGACGCGCTTCGGACCCTTGGTGCGGGTGATGTCGGCGGCTTCCACGATGGTGCGCGCCGACGGTCCGCCCGAGCCCATGATGATGCCGGTGCGGACGTTGGAAATGTCCGAAGGATCGAGGCCGGAATCCTGGATCGCCTGCTCCATGGCGATGTGGTTCCACGCGGCGCCCTCGCCGAGGAACCGCATCGCGCGGCGATCGATCATCTCGGCGGCGTTGACGGTGGGCGAACCGTAAACCTGCGAACGGAAACCGAGCTCCTTTTGCTTCTCGGCGAAGCGAGATGCCGGACTTCGCCTCATGCAGGCTCGACAGCACTTCCTGGGTGTTGTTTCCGATGGACGAGACGATGCCCATCCCCGTGATGACAACCCGCCTCATGTTCGCCTCGCCTTACCTTGTCTCTTTATGTGCGTCTGCGCGGTGCTTTCGTTCAAGCCGGCGCGGTGCCCTGCTTGAACAGCCCGACCCTCAGGTCCTTGGCGCGATAGATAATCTCGCCATCGGCCGAAAGCCAGCCGTCGGCGATGCCGAGCCAGAGCTTTAGACGCATCACGCGCTTGATGTCGACGTTGTACACAATCTTGCGCACGTTCGGCATCACCTGGCCGCCGAACTTCAGCTCGCCGAGGCCCAGCGCCCGGCCGCGGCCCTCGCCGCCGGTCCAGCCGAGGAAAAAGCCGAGCATCTGCCAAAGCGCGTCGAGGCCGAGGCAGCCCGGCATCACCGGATCGCCCTTGAAATGGCAGCCGAAGAACCAGAGGTCCGGCTTGACGTCGAGTTCGGCGCGCACGTGGCCCTTGCCATGTTCCCCGCCGCTCTCGCTGATCTCGCTGATGCGGTCGAACATCAGCATCGGCGGCAGCGGCAATTGTGCATTGCCCGGGCCGAACAGCTCGCCGCGGCCGCAGGCCAGCAAATCCTCATATTCGTAACCGCTGCGCCGTTCCAGCATAGTAGGCAGCCTCTCTACAATTTACGGTAGCGTGGATTTTAAGCGAAACGGACCCGTTCCGCTTGGGATACGCGCCGGATTACCGTGGATCGGCGCGAATTCCGTGAGGTGAGGACACTCGGCAGGCCCCCGCCATGCCGAAATCGGTTAACCGGGTCCGGGCGCTCCTCTATCATAGGCACCGGGGGCGGCAAAGTTCCGGCTGGAGGTAAATCGCCGCATCGAGAGGACATAGCTGACCTGTTTAGGACCGTTCTAGTTGCGAGAAACTTGCATCTGCCCGATTTCCTCCATATATTTCGAGAGATTAGTCAGGACTAGACGCGCGTGCCAGTACTGGAACCCAACGACAATCGCTCCACCGAGGGCGACGAGACGAACCGTTCTGCAAGCTCGCATGCGGGCCGGCAACCGGCGTTGACCGGCTGCCCGTGGCATGACGTCAACGAAATGCTGCAGGCCGCGGGCCTTCGTCCCACCCGGCAACGCATGGCTCTCGGCTGGCTGTTGTTCGGCAAGGGCGCGCGCCACCTCACGGCTGAAATGCTCTACGAAGAAGCGACGCTCGCCAAGGTGCCGGTGTCGCTTGCGACCGTCTACAACACGCTCAACCAGCTCACCGACGCCGGCCTGCTCCGTCAGGTTTCCGTCGACGGCACCAAGACCTATTTCGACACCAACGTCACCGCGCATCATCACTTCTATCTCGAGAACAACCACGAGCTGGTCGATATTCCCGACCCGCATCTGATGCTCTCGAAGATGCCCGAGGTGCCCGAGGGCTACGAGATCGCCCGCGTCGACATGGTCGTGCGCCTGCGCAAGAAGCGCTGATTTCCCGCTGTCGTTCCGATGCGTAATGCGCAGGTGACCCGTAACGCACCGCTGATCATTGTTGAGTGAGGCTGTGGCGACAGCTCGCCTAAGCACGATGTCCTGTGGTTATGGGTCCTCGCTTCCGCGAGGACGACGGCGGAGACTCACTCCACCTTCTCGTCGGCGTAGACGCCCCACAGCCGCTGCTGCTCGATCCAGCCGTCAAAACCCTGGCCAAAGACGTGGCACCAGTGCTCATCGCACTTCTTGACGTTCGCGACCACGCCGGCCTGCAGCTTCGCCGTCACCGAGCCCGTAGCATCGGCGCGATCGTAGACCGCAGCCAGATCGTCCTTGTTCTTCATGGTGACGACAGCGGTGCGGCGGCCCGACAGCAGCGAGTGATAGACCCACCCCTCAGCGCCTTCGGAATCGCGCACGCGCCGCCAGTTCTCGAACTCGGCGGTGATCTCCACCGGCAAACCGGAGCGGGTGTAGACCCAGGCCACGTCATTGTCCTTGGTGGGACCGGCGCGGACATTCACATGATCGGACTTCAGGCTGACATAGCGCGGGATCGGCAGCCCCGAGGTCGTGAGCACGTCCTTCGCGGCGACGCCTGTCGAGACCGAGGCGCCGAGAAGAGCGCCTGCAAGGATCGCGATCGAACACATACGCCGCAACGCCATCAACCCGTCTCCTGCCAGCGCGTCCCAACACCAAAGCCGGACATCGCTCAAGCTTGCGCCTGATCCCCAAATCCCCCGCCCCGTTCGTCCCTGGCCCTACCAAGCCCAGAGTTTCGCCGGAGTTCTTGTCTTGGCGTGGCCTTCTGCTAGAGAGGACGAAACGCCAACCAAGACGCGCGGAAAGCCGTTGGCGAGGTCCAGAGGAAGCGGTCGGGAACCCACGGAAACGCCGAATTTCGCGCAACCGGCAGTTTCGATTACCCGGGTTAATGAGGTCTGAACGGCCTCATGAGAGCAGGACATGTCGGTTAAGAAAAAGCCTCTCGTCGTCGTCACCCGCAAGCTGCCGGACTCGATCGAGACGCGCATGCGCGAATTGTTCGACGCCAGGCTCAATCTCGACGATACGCCGATGGACGAGGCGCAGATCGCCGAGGCCGTGCGCACCGCCGACGTGCTGGTGCCGACCGTGACCGACGAGATCACCGAGGACCTGCTCAAGCAGCCCGACTGCAAGCTGAAGATGATCGCCAATTTCGGCAACGGCGTCGACAATATCGACGTCACGGCCGCGCATGCGCGCGGCATCACCGTCACCAACACGCCGAAAGTGCTGACCGAGGACACCGCCGACATGACCATGGCGCTGATCCTCGCGGTGCCGCGCCGGCTGGTCGAGGGCACGTCGATCCTGCACGAAGGCAAGCACTGGCCGGGCTGGTCGCCGACCTGGATGCTCGGTCATCGCATCGGGGGAAAGCGCCTCGGCATCATCGGCATGGGCCGCATCGGACAGGCGGTGGCGCGGCGTGCGCGGGCCTTCGGCCTGCAGATCCACTATCACAACCGCCGCCCGGTCGCGCCCGTGATCGCCGAAGAGTTGGGCGCGACCTATTGGGAGAGCCTCGACCAGATGCTGGCGCGGATGGACATCATCTCCGTCAACTGTCCGCACACGCCGGCGACGTTCCACCTGCTCTCGGCGCGGCGGCTGAAGCTGATCCGCAAAGAGGCCTACATCGTCAACACCGCGCGCGGCGAGGTGATCGACGAGGACACGCTGGTCAAGCTGATCGAGACCGGCGAGATCGGCGGCGCCGGGCTCGACGTCTACGAGAACGAGCCCGCGGTCAATCCGAAGCTGGTGCGGCTGGCCAAGCAGGGCAAGGTCTCGCTGCTGCCGCATATGGGCTCGGCCACCATCGAGGGCCGCGTCGAGATGGGCGAGAAGGTGATCATCAACATCCGCACCTTCCTCGACAACCACAAGCCGCCGGATCGCGTGCTGCCGAGCATGCTGTAAAGATTGTCGTCCCCGCGAACGCGGGGACCCATAACCAGAGGCGGGAGTCGCTGCGACACGCGGCAGCTCCAGCCTTCGTAAAACGACGTCCTGTGGTTATGGGTCCCGGATCGGCGCTCGCTAACGCTCGCTTGTCCGGGACGACGGCGATTCACCCGTTTCCCTTCGCTCCCGCTTTCGCCACTCGGCGACGAACGCCACGAACGCCGCGAGCGCGGGCGGCGGCTGGCGTCGGCTCGGGTAATACAGGAACGGTCCGGGAAACGGCGGGCACCAGTCGTCGAGCACGCTGACCAGCTCGCCCGCGGCGATCGCTTCGCTCACATAGTCGGCGAAGGTCAGCCAGAATCCTGTGCCGTCGCGCGCCGCACGCATCGCAGGCGCCGGATGATTCACAACGAGCTTGGCGGGCGGCGATACCTTGACCACGCGGCCGGCCTTCTCGAACTCCCAGTCGAGCATCCCGCCAGAGGAGAAGCGGACGCGAATGCAGGGATGATCCAGCAGATCGCGCGGATGTTTTGGCGTGCCGTGCCGCGCGAGATAGTCGGGCGAGGCGACCAGCGCGTAGCGCTGCGGCGGGCCGAGCGAGATCGCGATCATGTCCTGTTCGAGATGCTCGCCATAGCGCACGCCGGCATCGTATCCGGCGCCGACGATGTCGACGAACCCGCTCTGGCCGACGATCTCGAAATCGATCCTGGGATTGTCCGCAAGAAACGGCGCGATCATCGGCGCCAGCACCAGATCGATCGCAGGCGGCGGCGCGTTGATGCGCAAGCGCCCGGACGGCACGCCGCGCAGGCCGCGCACGGCATCGAGCGCCTCGGTGACATCCGACATCGCGGGCGCGACGCGCGACAGCAGCAGCTCGCCGGCTTCGGTGAGCGCGACGCTGCGGGTGGTGCGGTTCAGCAGGCGCACGCCCAGCCGCTCCTCCATGTCGCGCAGCCGCTGGCTCAGGCTCGAGACCGAGACATGGCTCTCGGCCGCGGCGCGCCGGAAATTGCGGGCACGCGCCACCGCCACGAAGGCCTGGAGATCGCGCAGGTCGAGATCGCTCATTGTTCACTATAGTGAACAGCCTATTCGCAATTGTCCAGCTTATCGGCGTAATCGAAATGCCTCATATCGGTGGCATCAATCACGGCGGGACAGGCCCGCCGCCCTTTCGAGGAGAAGCACCATGGACACCCGCAAACTCGGCACGTCCGGCCCCGTCACCTCGGCCATCGGCCTCGGCGCCATGGGCATGTCGGACTTCTACGGCCCGGCCGACCGCAGCGAGAGCATCGCCACCATCCATGCCGCGCTGGACGCCGGCATCACCCTGCTCGACACCGGCGATTTCTACGGCATGGGCCACAACGAGATGCTGATCGGCGAGGCGCTGAAGGGGCGCAATCGCGACAAGGTGCAGATCAGCGTCAAGTTCGGCGCGCTGCGCACGCCCGACAGGAAGTGGCTCGGCTATGACAGCCGTCCCGCCGCGGTCTGGAATTTCATGTCCTATTCGCTGCAGCGGCTCGGCACCGATCACATCGACATCTATCGGCCGGCGCGGCTCGATCCCAACGTGCCGATCGAGGAGACCGTCGGCGCGATGGCCGACATGGTGAAGGCCGGCTACATCAGGCATATCGGCTTGTCGGAGGTCGGTTCGGAAACGATCCGTCGTGCGCATAAAGTGCATCCGATCGCGGATCTGCAGATCGAATATTCGCTGATCTCGCGCGGCATCGAGAGCGACATCCTGCAAGACCTGCCGCGAGCTCGGCATCGGCGTCACCGCCTATGGCGTGCTGTCGCGCGGGCTGATCAGCGGCCACTGGTCGAAGGACAAGGCGGGCGCGCAGGATTTTCGTGGGCTCAGCCCGCGCTTCTCCGGCGGCAATCTCGATGCCAATCTGGCGCTGGTCGAGAAGCTGCGCGCGATTGCCGGTGATGTCGGCGCCTCACCGGCGCAGGTCGCGATCGCCTGGGTCGCGGCGCAGGGCAATCACATCGTGCCGCTGGTCGGCGCACGGCGGCGGGATCGCCTGACCGAGGCGCTCGGCGCGCTGGATGTGAAGCTGACGCCGGCGCATCTGGCGGCGCTGAACGCGGCGTTTCCGCCCGGCGTCGCCGCCGGCAACCGCTATCCGGACTCGCAGCTGGTGCATATGGACAGTGAGAAGGCGGCGGGGTGAGCGTTCTTCACCCCTGCCCCTTGCGGGGAGGGTCGGTTGAGCGAAGCGAGAAGCCGGGGTGGGGGTCCACACGAACAGTCTTTGCTATTGACCCCCACCCGCCTCGCTTCGCTCGGCACCCTCCCCGCAAGGGGGAGGGATGAGAGCGAGTTCGCGGCCGGAGTGTTCAGGATCTCACCTATGCCCGCTCAGATCCGTGATCGTCAGCGCATCGCCGTTGAGGATGTTCAGCGGATCGCGCGCATAGCGCAGCGTCTCGAAGCGCATGTTGCGCGCGTCCAGCATCAGGAGCTTGCCGACCAGGCCCTCGCCGAAGCCGACGATCTCGCGGATCGCCTCCAGCGCCATCATCGAGCCCATCACGCCGGCGAGCGCGCCGAGCACGCCGGCCTCCTCGCAGGTCGGCACCGTGCCCGGCGGCGGCGGCTCCGGAAACAGACAACGATAGGTCGGGTTGAACTCGCCGTCGGCGTTCTTCTCATGCGCGCGGATCGTGGTCAGCGAGCCGTCGAAGGTGCCGAGCGAGGCCGTGATCAGCGGCACGCCGGCGAGGTAGCAGGCGTCGGAGACGAGGTAGCGCGTCTCGAAATTGTCGGAGCCGTCGAGCACGAGATCGTAGCCGCCGATCAGCTCCATGGCGTTGGCCGCCTTCAGCCGCGTCGCATGCGCGGCGAAGCGCACATGCGGATTGAGTGCGTGGATGCGCTCAGCGGCGGTGTCGGCCTTGCGGCGGCCGATGTCGGGCGTGCCATGGATGATCTGGCGCTGCAGATTGGACAGCGACACCGTGTCGTCGTCGACCACGCCGAGCTCGCCGATTCCTGCGGCGGCGAGATACATCAGCGCCGGCGCGCCGAGCCCGCCCGCGCCGATCACAAGCACGGACGCCTCCTTCAGCGCCTGCTGGCCGGGTCCGCCGACGTCGCGCAGCACGATGTGGCGGGCGTAGCGTTCGAGTTCGTCGGCGCTGAGCATGGTCCCTAGCGTTTCCTGTCTCTCAGTATCGTCATTGCGAGCGAAGCGAAGCAATCCATTTCGACCACAAGCGGGACTATGGATTGCTTCGTCGCTTCGCTCCTCGCAATGACGAACCACGTACATTCTGAACCCCGGCCCGGCTGTTGCCGACCAAGCAGATGTGTTTAACTGCGCGCGCCGTCAACTGTCCCCGGGATTTGTCATGAGATCGTGGCTCGCAGCAACACTGATATTGTCGGCTGCGGGCGCGACCGCGCAGGCGCAGATGGTGGCCGCACCCACAACCGCCGGCGCCAAGCCGAAGCGGGTCGCGACTGTGCCCATCCGGCCGCCGGGCCTGCAGACCCCCGCCGATACCGCCAACGCGATGGCGCAGGCCGAGCGGCTGGCGCTGCAATCGGATCTGGCCTGGGTCGGCGAATATAACGGCGCCATCACCGGCGACGTCAGCGACCGCATGGTCGACGCCATCAAGACCTACCAGAAGCTCAAGGGCGGCCGGCAGAGCGGCGTGCTCAATCCGCAGGAGCGCGCGGTGCTGGCCGAGACCGCGCGGCGGCGGCAGGAGAGCGTCGGCTGGAAGGTCGTCACCGACCCGGTCACCGGCTCGCGGCTCGGCATTCCCACAAAACTCGTGCCGCAGCAGTCGAGCGACGCCAATGGCAGCAAATGGAGCTCGCCGACCGGCACCACGCAGGTGCTTGCTGACCCGGCGCAAGGAGGCAAACCCGACCACGGTCAAGCTTGCCGAGATCGAGAAAAAGCAGGCGGGCCGCACCGTCGACTACACCGTGGTGAAGCCGGATTTCTTCGTGCTGTCGGGACTGCAGGGGCTGAAGAAGTTTTATCTGCGCGGCAGTTTCAAAGGCGACGAGGTCCGTATCCTCACCATCCTCTATGATCAGGCGGTCGAGAACACGGTCGAGCCCGTGGTGATCGCGATGTCGAGCGCGTTCACGCCGTTCCCATCAGGCGCGGGTCCGGTACAGCGCAAGACCGTGGATTACGGCACCGGCATTGTCGTCAGCCGACGATGGCGCGATCCTCGCCGACCGCGAGATCACCGACGGCTGCATGACGATCACGATCGGCGGGCTCGGCAATGCCGACGTCGCCGCCGACGACAGGGATCATGGGCTGGCGCTGTTGCGCGTCTATGGCGCGCGCGGCCTGAAGCCGCTCGCGCTTGCCGATGGCGCGGCGAAGGCGAGCGTCGATCTCACCGGCATCGCCGATCCGCAGAGCCAGGGCGGCGGCGCGGCGGCGAGCAACGTGAAAGCGTCGGTCACGCCGGTCGGCACAGGCGGCGATCTCGCGCTGTCGCCGCCGCCGGGTTTTGGTTTCTCGGGTGCGGCGGCGCTCGACGAGAGCGGCAAGTTCGCCGGAGTGGCGCTGCTCAAGCCGGTCGTGGTCGCGACATCAGCGGCAACGAATGCCGCGCCAGCAGCGCAAGGCGTGCTGGTGACGGCGGACACCGTGCGCGAGTTTTTGAAGGCGAATGGCGTGGCGGCGAACGGCGCGTCGGCAGATGCGAAAGCCGCGGTGGTGCGGGTGATCTGCGTGAGGAAGTAGTTTTCGCGCCGCTGCCAGTGTTCGCGGCCGGTCGCCGCGCTCGCAGAGAGCGGTCGGGGTGGGGGATCGATCGAGCACCGCGCCTGCGACGCCCCCACCCCTAGCCCTCCCCCGCAGGCGGGGGAGGGAGCGCACCGAGCGCCGGGAGCGCCGCACAGGCTCACCCCCGAAACTCCCCCTCGCCATACGGATAGAACTTCTTCAAATCCACATTCCGATACGGCAGCGCGTCGAGATGGACCGTGCCGAGGAACGGCTGATCCGGCTCGACCAGCAGGATCGTCTTCGCAAAGCCGTTGTCGTCGAAGCCTTTGCGGAAATGCACCCGCGACTTGATCGCGAAGACCTTGAAGGCATCGAGATCGAGGCCGAGCGCGCGCAAGCCGAACGGCTCCATGATCTGCACGAGATAGGTCGAGAGGATCAGGACATTGTCGCGGCCGAATTTGACCACGACCCAGAACTGGCCGTAACCATCGACCGCATTGCAGGACCGTGCCGGTGATGCGCACGGGATCGCCGGCGGATTCGTCGACGAGGCCGCCGATCTCCATGTCGAAGGCATCGCCGGCCTTGGCGCCATCGGCTTTCAGCTTCGCGGTCGCCTTGGCGTCGGCAATGGTCGCGATCAACACCTGCGGATAGATCCTGCGCGATGATCTCCTTCAGCAGAAACGTCGCCGAACCCGAGCGGTCGCTGTGATCGGCCAGCACGACGGGCGTCTCGCCTTTGGCGATGGCCTGCTTCGCCAGCGCGACGCCGTCGGCGATCGAATGAATCTTCGTCGAGGTCAGCAGCGCCTCGCGCTTGCGCCAGGCGAGCTCGGCGATGTCGCGCGCGATGGCTCTCCGCGAGCTTCGGATTGTCGTTGGTCAGGACCTGCACGGTGATGCCGATGTCGGGCACGTCGGCAAAGGGAAAGCCGAAGAACACGTTGACGATAGACGTCGGGCTCGCGCGCTTCCCAGGTCAGCGCGCGCTGGCACAGATCCATCCATGGCGCGGCGCCGGTCCACATCCGCACCGTCGCGGTGACGATCGGCACCTTCCTGACCGCGTGCACCGGCTTGTAGTCGCCGCGGATCGCGCGCACGAGCATGCGCGCGGCGCGCTCGCCTTGCAGATATTCGTCGTAATGCGGGAAATATTTCACCGCAAAGCCCATGTCGGCGTGCTTGAGGAATTCGTCGTCCTCGTTGCCGTGCAGGTCGAAGGTCGCGGCGATCACGGCTTTCGGCCCGACCGCCGCGCGCACCCGCCGCGCCAGCTCGGCTTCGGGACGCGCGACACCGCGCACCGCCATCGCGCCATGCAGCGAGAGATAGACGCCGTCGAACGGACCTTCCGCCTTCAGGCCTTCGATCATCTTGCCGGTCAGCGTCTCGAACGCTTCCGCGGTGACCCAGCCCGAGCCCATATAGGTCTTCGGCCACAGCGGCGACTCGATGCCGACCAGTTCGACGCCGTCGAACTCGCGCGCCATCTTCACAAAGCCGCCCATGTAGGATTTCGGATAGGCCTTCAGCAGCGCCTCGCCGCTGGCCGGCGAGCCCGGATAGATGAAATCGTCGAGCGTGGTGTCGTTCTTCAGGAACGTCACGGTCTCGTGCGCGAAATGCAGCACCGCGATGCGGATCTTCGTCAGGCATGCGATCACCGCAAGCCGAAGCGGACGCCGGCATGCGCAAGCCCGCCGGCCAGCGCCACCGGCGTGCCGTCGGCGCGCCAGCAGGCCGCGCCCGACATCGTGCCGTCGTCGTGGAACTGGATCGCGTTCATGCCGCCGCCGACCGTCGACATCTCCACCACGTCATGACCGAGCGCGCGCAGTTTCGCGCGCGCGCTTTCGGGGATTGCGTGCTCGACCTCGAGCGCGTTGCCCTCGGTCCACACCCGCGGCGCCTCCACCGCCTCCTGCAGGCTCATGCCGTGATCGATCAGATTGATCAGCGCCTGCATCGCGCTCGGGAAGATGCGCTTTCCGCCGGGCAGGCCGAGCGCGTACACCAGCTTGCCGTCGCGCAGCGCCATCAGCGGCGACATCGAGGTGGTGACGCGCTTGCCCGGCGCCAGCGACAGCGCGTGGCCGGGCCGCGGGTCGTACAGGTTCATGTAATTGTTCGGGATGGTGCCGAGCCCGGGGATCAGGATTTTTGCGCCGAACAGATTGTTGATGGTCTGCGTGGTCGCGACCACGTTGCCGAAGGCGTCGGCGGCCGTCATGTGCGTGGTGTAGGCGCTCTCGAGCTGCTGCACGCCCGCGCCCCATTTTTGCGCGCGCGTCGGTGTCGATCGCGCGGCGGCGCTCGTTCGCGTAGTCCTTCGAGGTCAGCCGCTCGACGGGGACCTTGACAAAATCGGGGTCGCCGCTCGCCGCGGCGCGATCGGCAAAGGCGATCTTCAGGACTTCGGCGATGAGATGGATCGTCTCCGGCGTGCCGAAGCCGGACGCCCTGATGTCGTAGCCTTCGAGGATGTTGAGCATCTGCGTGATGTGGATGCCGGACGCCGCGGGCGGCGGCGGGCCCAGAATTTCCCAGCCGCGATAATCGCCCCGGATCGGCAGCCGCTCGACGGTCTCGACCGCGGCGAGATCGTCGCGCGTGATGAAGCCGCCATGCGTCTTCATGTAGTCGACCAGGATGTCGCCGAGCGGGCCGCCATAGAGCGCGCCTTCGCCGTGCTTCGAGATATACGTCAGCGTCTCCGCATATTCCGATTGCACCACGCGCTCGCCGGGCTTGAGCGGCGTGCCGTTCGGCAGATAGATCGCCGAGATCGCCTTGTCCCGGAGCATGACGGCCGCGCCGTCGCGGATGCATTCGTGCAAATAGGGCGTGGCGCGATAGCCGCGCGCGGCGTGCCTGATCGCGGGCTGCATGACGTCGGCGAGAGGCATGGTGCCGAAGCGGCGCAAGGTCTCGCACCAGGCCTTCAGCGAGCCCGGCGTGGCAACCGCCTTCGGCCCGTTGAGGTTCTCGTCGTCGACGGTGTCGAACACGTCATGCGCCGAGCCGGGCTTGCTGCGATAGGTGTCGGGCTTCACCGCCAGCGGCACCGTGCTCTGGCCGTCGATGAAGCGATGGCTGCCGTCAGCGGTGCGGATATGCGCCATGCCGCCGCCGATGATGCCGACCATCATCGGCTCGACCACGGTCAGCGTGAACAGGGTCGCGATCGCGGCATCGATGGCGTTGCCGCCCGCGGCCAGCATCTCCGCGCCGGCGCGCGGAGGCCAGCGGATGGTTGCTCACCACCATGCCGCGGCTGCCATGCGCCGGCTTTTTCTGGCACGTGAAATGTGTCGCCGTCCGGTCGCGCCAATTGCCGCTCATATCCATCCCCGCGTTTCTTGCTTGGGAGGATGTGAGCGGCAATCGCGGGCGCGGTCAAGCGCGTACTCCGGCAGCGTCTCGCCGGAGCCGCCGAGCTCGGCCGGAAAATCCTTCATCTTGGGAAGGCCGTCCTTCATCCGCAGCACCGTCTCGCCGTAATTGACGTGAACGGCGGGAGCGAATTTGAGCGTGCGGAATCGTCGCGGCATAGACGTCGACGAGGCCGACCGGCTTGTGGCCGGTCATCAGATGGCCGCCGCATTTCTTGCAATACATGCGCTGGCTGAACGCGGTCTTCTCGAAGGTGCCGACATGCTCGGCGCCGGCCTTCACCTTCACCGCATCGGCCTTCCACAGCGTGAAGGCGTTGACGGGCGCGGCCGACCACGAGCGGCAGGAGCTGCAATGACAATAACCCATCGCTTCCGGCGCGCCTGTCGCTTCGACCTCGACCGCGCCGCAGAAGCATTTCCCGACATAACCCATTGGATGTTCTCCTTGATGGACGATCAAGGCGACAGTCTTGGGCGTATCGGAAAAAGCGTCCAGTTCAGGAACTGTACTCGCGAACTCGTGAAGACTCTCGATTGAGCATGATCCTTACGGAAAACCGGTGCCCACTTTTCCGGGATCATGCTAGCTCGCGAGCTTGCGCTCCTTGGCGAACGGGCTGAGCCCGAGCCAGGTCTGCATCGAGGAGGCGAGCTGCTTGCTCCCCGTGAGGACCATGCGCTGGCTTGCCACCGCGGCGCGCACGGTGTCGAGCCCCATCCAGATCGCGGTCATCGAGCGCAGATCGACGGAGACGTAGAGATCGACCTCGAAGCCGGGATCGATCTTGCAGAGATCGACGCCCTCCTTCGGGTCGACCACCAGCCAGTAGTGCCGCTGCGCCGCCGGCTGGCGCGGAAAGGTGAACTCGATGGTGCTGCGGCTGCTTGGGCATCGGCGAGATGTTGAGGCTGCGCCGCATGTCCCACATCAGAAGATCGGCATCGAGATGTTGCAGCGACAGGTCCGATTCAATGCGCCGCTGGCCCCAGATGCCGAACGCGTCCACCAGTGGCTTCAGCTCGCGGCCCGCTTCGGTCAGATGATATTCGGACACGCCGGATTCGGCTGACGGCGCACGCGCGACGATGCCGGCATCTTCCAGCTCCTTCAGCCGCCGCGACAGCAGCGCGGGCGACATCCGCGGCACGCCGCGGCGCAGCTCGTTGAAGCGGGTCGAGCCGGCGAACATTTCCCGCAACAGGACGATGGTCCAGCGCGTGCAGAGGATTTCCGCGGCCATCGCCACGGGACAGAACTGCTGATAGCTGGCGACAGCCATGGTCGTCTCCGCACGCCGAAGTCCTGGGAAACAGCTAAGCCTGCCGGTCCGCGCGATCCAGTACAGTTTCTGTACTAGCGGCCGGTGCGCGACGAAACGACGCGCTCACTTCTGGCACTTCGGACACCAGAAGGTCGATCGGCCGTTCTGGGTGAAGCGCTTCACCACGCCGCCGCAGCCGCATTTCTGGCCCTCGCGGTCGTAGACCAGGAACGAGTGCTGGAAATAGCCGAGCTCGCCCGTGGCCTGGCGATGATCGCGCAGCGACGAGCCGCCGGCCTTGATCGCCTGGTTCAGCACCGTGTGGATGGCGTCGACCAGCCGTTTCGCATGATCGGTCGGCGCGCCCTTGCGGTCGGCCAGGGTCGAGGCCTGGCGCTTCGGCGACAGATGGGCGCGATAGAGCGCCTCGCAGACATAGATGTTGCCAAGCCCCGCCACCACGCGCTGGTCGAGCAGCGCCGCCTTCAAGGCTCGTCGCCTTGCCTTCGCAGGAGCGCGCCAGCATCGCGGCGTCGAATTCATTGCCGAGCGGCTCGGGGCCGAGCCCGCGCAGCAGCGGCTCGTCGTCGAGATCGTTGCGCGCGATGATCTTCATGTAGCCGAAGCGGCGCGGATCGTTGAAGATGACGGCCGCGCCCGAGGACATGTGAAACACCACATGGTCATGCGCGCCGTTCTTGCCGCGCGGATGGTGGAACTGGCCGGGCGTCTCTGCGTCCTTGTCCTTCTGAATGCGAAACGAGCCGGACATGCCCAGATGCATCAACAGCACGTCGCCGGAGCCGAGATCGGCCATCAGATATTTGGCGCGGCGGCCGAGCCCGGTGACGGTCTGTCCGGTCAGCCGCGCGACAAAATCCTTCTGAAAGGGAAAGCGCAAATCCTTGCGGCGGGCTTCGGCGGCAACGATTTTCGACCCCTCCATGACCGGCTGCAGGCCGCGGCGGACGGTCTCGACTTCGGGCAGTTCGGGCATTCAGGCTATCACCTTCAAGTCATTCACCTTATGGAGGTGACGTGATAGCCCCATTGTGCCGGGCGCGCTATGGTCCGGTTAAGAACTAGAGTGAATGCGTGATGGATCGGCCCGACCAGACCACCCATTTTGGCTATCCGCGACGTGCCGCTGGAGGACAAGCAGCAGCCTTGTGAACTCGGTGTTTCACAGCGTGGCCTCGCGCTACGATTTGATGAACGACCTGATGTCGGGCGGGCTGCACCGCGTCTGGAAAGACATCATGGTCAATACGCTCGACCCGCCCAAAGGCGAGCGGCCGTTCGCGCTGCTCGATGTCGCCGGCGGCACCGGCGACATCGCATTTCGCGCGGCGAAGATGGCCGGCGACGGTTTTCGCGCCACCGTCTGCGACATCAATGCCGACATGCTGCGTGTCGGCCAGGAGCGCGCGACCAAGCGAGCATCTCGACGATCGCGTCAGCTTTCGTCGAAGGCAATGCCGAAGCGCTGGCGTTTGGCGATCGCGCCTTCGACGGCTACACCATCGCGTTCGGCATCCGCAACGTGCCGCGGATCGATCACGCGCTCGCGAAGCGTATCGCGTGCTGAAGCCCGGCAGCCGATTCCTCTGCCTGGAATTCTCGACCGTCGATGTGCCCGGGCTCGATCGGCTCTATGACCTGTTCTCGTTCAAGGTGATCCCGCCGCTCGGCCGCGCCATCACCGGCGACGCCGAGTCCTATCAATATCTCGTCGAATCCATCCGCAAATTTCCAAAGCCGGCCGCGTTCGCGGACATGATCCGGTCAGCCGGCTTCTCGCGCGTCAACTGGCAAAGCCTGTCCGGCGGCATCGTGGCGTTGCATTCGGGCTGGCGTTTGTGATCTCGGCAATCACCCACCTCACGCGGCTGGCGCGCGCCGGACTTGTGTTCGCGCGCGAAGGCGTGTTCGGCGTGATCGATCCCTCGCTGGTGCCGCCGCCGGGTCAGCTCGCGATCAAGCTCGCGCGCCTGATTGAACGCGGCGGCGCGAAATCGGGACCGCGGCTGTCGCGCGCGCTGGAGCGGCTGGGCCCGGCCTATCTCAAGCTCGGCCAATTCCTCGCGACACGGCCCGACGTCGTCGGCGTGGCGATGGCGCGCGATCTCGAAGCGCTGCAGGACCGCCTGCCGCCGTTCTCGCAAGCCGAAGCCGAGGCCGCGGTCGCGACCTCGCTGGAACGCCCGGTAAATCAGGCTTTTGCGAGCTTCGGCCCGGCGGTCGCGGCTGCCTCGATCGCGCAGGTGCATCGCGGCGAGATCGAACGCGACGGCGTGCGGAAGGCAGTTGCGGTCAAGGTGCTGCGGCCGAACGTCGCCTCGCGCTTTCGCCGCGACCTCGCCGATTTCTTCTGGGTTGCTCGCAAAGCCGAGCAGTATTCGGCGGAAGCGCAGCGCCTGCGGCTGATCGAGGTCATCAACACCATGTCGCGCTCGGTCGCGATGGAGATGGATCTGCGGCTGGAAGCCGCCGCGCTCTCCGAGATGGCGGAGAATACGCGGAACGATCCGGATTTCCGCGTGCCGACGGTGGACTGGGATCGCACCACCCACAACGTGCTGACGATGGAATGGATCGACGGCATTGCGCTGTCAGCGATCACGCGCGGCTGGAAGCGGCGCAAGTCGATTTGAAGGATCTCGGCCGCAAGGTGATCCAGAGTTTTCTGCGCCACGCGCTGCGCGACGGCTTCTTCCATGCCGACATGCACCCCGGCAATCTCTTCCTCGACGATCAGGGCCGCCTGGTCGCGGTCGATTTCGGCATCATGGGCCGGCTCGGCCTGAAGGAGCGCCGCTTCCTCGCCGAGATTTTGCTGGGCTTCATCACCCGCGACTATCGCCGCGTCGCCGAGGTGCATTTCGAGGCCGGTTATGTGCCGGGCCATCATTCCGTGGAGAATTTCGCGCAAGCCATCCGCGCCATCGGCGAGCCGATCCACAATCGCACCGCCGAGGAAATCTCGATGGCGCGGCTGCTCACGCTGCTGCTCGAGGTCACCGGCCTGTTCGACATGCGCACCCGGCCCGAGCTGATCCTGCTGCAGAAGACCATGGTCGTCGTCGAAGGCGTGGCGCGCGGCTTCGATCCCAAACTCGATATCTGGACGACCGCCGAGCCGGTGGTGCGCGAATGGATCGAGCGCAATCTCGGCCCGGTCGGGCGCATCGAGGGCGCGATGTCCGGCGCGGGCCAACTCGCTCATTTGCTTTCGAAGTTGCCCGAGATCGCCAACCGCGCGGTCACCGTTCTGGAGCAGCTGGAAGACATGACCCGGGAGGGTCACATGCTGTCGCCGGACACGATCGAGGCGTTGGGCCGCAAAGAGGCGAAGAAAGCGCGCTTGAGCACGATTGCGCTCTGGATCATCGCTGTTGCCTCCATCGGGATTTTGATCGCTGTGAGCCGACATATGATTGCATTGCAATCATATTGATGATAGCATTGCTATCATTCTGCCGCTGGGGTCGCCATGGCCAGCCTGACCATCCGAAAACTCGACGAGGGCGTCAAAATCTATCTGCGGCTGCGCTCGGCCCGACACGGCCGCTCGGTCGAGGAAGAGGTGCGGGTCATCCTGGGCGAGCTGGTGCAGGGGCGGCCCTATGAGGTCACCCCGAAAGCGCCTGCGCCTGCCCCTGCGGCGCCCTCGCCGCGCGCGGCGACGGCCGGCGAAGCCCGCGTCACCCTGATCATCGGCGGCGGCATTGCCGCCTACAAGGCGCTGGATCTGATCCGGCGGCTGAAGGAGCGCCACATCCATGTCCGCTGCGTGCTCACCCGCGCAGCGCAGCAGTTCGTGACGCCGCTCGCGGCGAGCGCGCTTTCCGGCGAGCGCGCCTACACCGACCTGTTCGATCCCGAGAGCGAGTTCGACGCCGGCCATATCCGGCTGGCGCGCGACTGCGACCTGATCGTGGTGGCGCCGGCGACCGCCGACCTGATGGCCAAGATGGCGAACGGACATGCCGACGATCTCGCCACCGCCATCCTGCTCGCGGCGCGGCGGCCGATCCTGCTGGCGCCCGCGATGAATCCGGCGATGTGGAGCAATGCCGCGACCCGCCGCAACGCCGTCGCTGCTGTCGCGCGACGGCATCGCCATGGTCGGACCAAATGCCGGCGAGATGGCGGAAGCAGGCGAAGCCGGCGTTGGCCGCATGGCCGAGCCGACCGAAATCGCCGAAGCCGCCGCGCGCCTGCTGCGTCCCGCCGTGCCGCAACCGCTTGCGGGCAAGCGCGTGCTGATCACCGCGGGACCGACGCATGAGCCGATCGATCCCGTGCGCTATATCGCCAATCGCTCCTCCGGCAAGCAGGGCTATGCGATTGCGGCTGCAGCCGCGGCCGCGGGCGCCGAGGTGATCCTGGTGTCGGGGCCGGTCGATCTCGACGAGCCCGCGGGTGTGACGGTCGTGCAGGTGGAATCCGCGCGCGACATGCTGGCGAAGGTTCAAGCCGCACTGCCGGCCGATATCGCGATCTTCGCCGCCGCCGTCGCCGACTGGCGCGTCGCCAATGCCGGCGAGCAGAAGCTGAAGAAGACGGAAGGCGCGGGCATGCCGCAGCTCGCGCTGGTCGAGAACCCCGACATCCTCGCCACCATCTCCAAGCTGAAGGACAAGCGGCCGCCGCTGGTGATCGGCTTTGCCGCCGAGACCGAGCATCTGATCGACAACGCCAAGGCCAAGCTCAAGCGAAAAGGCTGCGACTGGATCGTCGCCAACGACGTCTCGCCCGCGACAGGCGTGATGGGCGGCGACCGCAACACCGTGCATCTGCTCACGCGTCATGGCGAGACGATCGACGTCGAATTCCTGGCCGGTCATGACCAAGGAAGAGGTCGCGGCGGAGCTGATCGCGAAGGTCGGGCGAGAAAGTCGCGGAGAAGAGCCTCGTGAGCGCGATCAAACTCGACATCCGCCAACTACCCGCACGGCAGAAGGCCTGCCGCTGCCGGCCTATCAGAGCGCGCATGCGGCTGGCCTCGACCTGCTCGCGGCGGTTCCGGAAAACGCGCCGCTGGTGCTCGCGCCCGGCAAGCACGCGCTGGTGCCGACGGGCTTGCGATCGCGCTTCCCGAGGGTTCGAGGCGCAGGTGCGGCCGCGCTCGGGGCTTGCCGCCAAGCACGGCGTCACCGTGCTGAACTCGCCCGGCACGATCGATGCCGACTATCGCGGCGAGATCCAGGTGCATCCTGATCAATCACGGCGCGGAACCGTTCGCGATTCGCCGCGGCGAGCGCATCGCGCAGATGGTGATCGCGCCGGTGGTGCAGGTGCGAACTCAATGCCGTCGATTCGCTGCCCGAGACCAGCCGCGGCAGCGGCGGTTTTGGGTCGACCGGACGCTGAATCCGTCGATTCGATTCGGGCAAAATCGCTTCCGGCCGCGCCGCACTCCCGCTTTTTTGCACAGCGAAGTTTGCGTTCACGGTCTGGACTCTTACCGCTCGACTTCGCTTGGCGATATCTTCGTTTGATTCGCGCTGGTGGGGAGAACGCCGGGCGCGGAATCGTGCGGTCTTCTCGTCCGTTTCTGGGGCAATCATGTCAGGCGTAATCGTCGCGATGCGTCGGACACTGCTGTCGTGCACATCGCTCGTGCCTGCGGCGGCGCGCCGTAGCGTGAGCGCATTCGGCCTGACCACTTCTTTTGCCGGCTCCGCGCTCGCCGCCGACCCCTCGCTCACCCAGACGATCTCGTCGCTGCTCGACTTCAACCGGCAGGAAGTGGCGGTGCTGACCACCGCCCTCGCTTTGCTCGGCTTTTCCGTGGTGGCCTCGATCCTGCTGATGCACAACCGCGTCCGGGCCGCGCGGACCGAGACAAAACTCCGCGCCGACATCGGCGATCTGCAGGCGCAGGCCGATTCCTACCAGACGCTGCTGTTCGCGGAACCGCAGATCGTGATCGCATGGCCGGCCGGCGGCAACCGGCCGCGCATCTCCGGCGACACCTCGCTGGTGCTGCAACAGGACTCGCCGCAGCGCATCCTCGCCTTTGGAACCTGGCTGTCGCCGGAGCCGGCGCGGCAGATGGACCACGCGGTCGACGCGCTGCGCGAGGCCGGCGAAAGTTTTCTGCTCAACCTCACCACATCGAATGGCCATGCCATCGAGGCGATGGGCCGCGCCATCGGCGGCCAGGCTATCGTCCGGATTCGGCCGCTCGCGGGCGTGAAGAAAGAACTCGCCGAGACCAATCTGCGGCTGAAATCGGTGATGGAAGAGACCGAGATGCTGCGCGGTTTCGCCGCCGCCTCGCCCTGGCCGCTGTGGGCCAAGGGCGCCAAAGGCAAGCTGATCTATGCCAATGCGGCCTACGCGCAGGCCACCGAAGCGTCCGATGTCGATGACGCGATCGGCCGCAATCTCGAACTGCTCGATTCCGCCCACCGCGCCGACATGGAACAGTCGCTGGGCGCAAAGAAGGCCTACGATGCGCGGCTTCCGATCGTGGCGGGCGGCGAGCGGCGCATCTACGACGTTCGCGCCATCAATGTCGGCGGCGGCAGCGTCGGCATCGCGATCGACGCCAGCGAGGCCGATGCGCTGAGCGCGGCGCTGGTCCGCATGGTCGATGCGCATCGCCGCACCCTCGACCAACTGTCGTCGGGCGTCGCCGTGTTCGACGGCCAGCGCCGCCTTGCCTTCTACAACGACAGCTATCGCCGGCTCTGGGACCTCGATCCGGCCTTCCTCGACAACAACCCCGACGACTCCAGCGTGCTCGACCGGTTGCGCGCATCGCGCAAGCTGCCGGAGCAGGCCGACTTCCGCGCCTGGAAGGCCAAGCTGCACGAGGCTTATCGTGCGATCGAACCCGCCAAAGACACCTGGTACCTGCCCGACGGCCGCGCGCTCGGCGTCGTCACCACGCCCAATCCCGAAGGCGGCGTCACCTATCTGTTCGACGACGTCACCGAAAGCCTCGATCTGGCGCGGCGCTTCGACCGCCTGATCAAGGTGCAGCGCGAGACGCTGGACAGCCTCGCCGAGGGCGTCGCGGTGTTCGGCAGCAACGGCAAGGCGCGTCTGTTCAATCCGGCCTTCGCCAGGATGTGGAAGCTGTCGCCGGAGCAGCTCGGCGACGAACCGCACATCGATACGGTGGCGGCCTGGTGCAAGCCCTTGCTCGCCGACGCCAAGGCATGGCGCATCATCCGCGAGTCGATCACCGGACTGGAGAACCGCAACGACGTGCCGCTGAAACTCGAGCGCACCGACGGCAGCGTGCTCGACTGCATGAGCCGGCCGCTGCCCGACGGCGCCACCATGCTGACCTTCCAGGACATCACCGATACCGAGAATGTCGAGCGCGCGCTGCGCGAGAGCAACGAGGCGCTGCAGGCCGCCGACCAGATGAAACTGAACTTCGTCCACCACGTGTCGTACGAGCTGCGCGCGCCGCTCACCACCATCATCGGCTTTGCGCATTTCCTCAGCGATCCCTCCACCGGCCCGCTGACGGGCAAGCAGGCCGAATATCTCGACTACGTCACCAAGTCGACCAACGCGCTGATGGCGCTGACCGACAGCATCCTCGATCTCGCCACCATCGATGCCGGAGCGATGAAGCTCGAGCTCGGCCCGGTCGACATTCCCGGCGCGATCGCGGCGGCCGCCGAAGGCATCCAGGATCGGCTCGCGACCGACCGCATCGCCCTCAAGATCGACATCGATCCCAATGTCGGCACATTCATCGGCGATCAACGGCGCGTGGTGCAGGTGCTCTATAATCTTCTCGCCAACGCCGTCGGCTTCTCGCCGCAGGACGCGACGGTCGGCGTCAGCGCGAAACGCGGCGAGCGCAGCGTGGTGTTCGCGGTCACCGATTCCGGCCCGGGCATCGCGCCCGACGTCAAGGACAAGATGTTCGACCGCTTCGAGAGCTTTGCGCATGGCTCGCGGCGGCGCGGCGCGGGTCTCGGCCTGTCGCTGGTGGAATCCTTCGTGCAGCTGCATGGCGGCAAGGTCCGCGTCGATTCCGCGCTCGGCAAGGGCACGACCGTCACTTGCGAATTTCCGATCGACCAGGCCGTGCGCGACGCCGCGGAATGACATCGCCAGCCACATTCCCGGTCGCGCTCGCCAATGAGGCGGCGACCGCGCATCTGATGGCCGACCTCGCGCTCCTGATCGGTCCCGGCGACGTCATCACGCTCTCCGGCGATCTCGGCGCCGGCAAGACCGCGGCTGCGCGCGCCATGATCCGCTATCTCGCCGATGACGAGACGATCGAAGTCCCGAGCCCGACCTTCACGCTGGCGCAGGGCTACGAGCTGCCGTCGTTCCTGCTCGTGCACGCCGATCTCTATCGCATCAACGATCCATCCGAGCTGGAAGAGATTGGTTTGTCGCCGCTGCCGGACGGCGCGGTGGCGCTGATCGAATGGCCGGAGCGCGCCCCGGGCGCCTTGCCCGCCGACCGCATCGACATCGCCTTCAGCCATCGCCCGGCGCTCGGCTCGAATGCGCGCGCGGCCGAGATCACCGGCTTCGGCAGGGCTGTCGCTGTCGTCGAGCGGCTGAAAATCTTGCGGCAATTCCTCGACGGCGCGGGCTATGGCGAGGCGAAGCGACGGCGCATGCCCGGCGACGCATCGATCCGCTCCTATGCGCGGCTGGTCCGCGACGAGACCAGTTTCATCCTGATGAACTTTCCGAAGCGGCCGGATGGGCCTGCGGTCTACGACGGCAAGTCCTACAGCGCGGCCGTGCATCTCGCCGAGGACGTCAAGCCGTTCGTCGCCATCGACAACGGCCTGCGCGGCCGCGGGCTGTCGGCGCCGGAAATCCATCATGCCGACATCGAGGCCGGATTCCTGATCACCGAGGATTTCGGCATCGAGGGCGTGATCGAAGGCGATCCGCCGGCGCCGATGACCGAACGTTATGAAGCCGCAGTCGACATGCTGGCGGCGCTGCATCGCGAGCAGCTGCCCGAGACGCTGTCGTTGGTGCCGCAGACCGACTATGCGATCCCGGTGTTCGACGTCGATGCGTGGCTGGTCGAGATCGGCCTGATGATCGAATGGTATCTGCCCGATCGCGGCGCGCCGGTCAGCGATGCGCTCCGCGCCGAGTTCACTTCGATGTGGCGCGAGTTGTTGCAAAAGCCGGCGGCGGCGGCGCGCAGCTGGGTGCTCCGCGATTTCCATTCGCCCAATCTGATCTGGCTCGACGGCCGCGAAGGGATCAAGCGCGTCGGCATCATCGATTTCCAGGACACCGTGCTCGGCCCGCCCTCCTACGACGTGGTGTCGCTGCTGCAGGACGCGCGGATCGACATCCCGGAGATGCTGGAGCTCGCACTGTTCTCCCGCTACATCAAGGCGCGGCGCGAGGCGGACGATGGTTTCGATCCCGCCGCCTTCGCGGAGAACTACGCCATCATGTCGGCGCAGCGCAACACGCGTTTGCTCGGCACCTTCGCCCGGCTCAACCGCCGCGACGGCAAGCCGCAATATCTGCGTCACCAGCCCCGGATCTGGACCTATCTCACCCGCTCGCTGGCGCATCCGGCGCTGGCGACCGTGCGGGCCTGGTATGAGGCGAATGTGCCGCCGCCGCGCATGATCCGACCTGAGGGCCGCGTTGGAAAGTGTGCAGCGGTTTTCCGATAAGATCATGCGCCAACAATGGCCTTGAATTTACGAACTGTTAGCCAAGCTGCCGCTAATCTGGAACCCGGCCGTGGTGCGCGCAGCCGCACCCGACCGTCCAAGGGGCTATGGCCATGGCAAGCACGACCGAGCGGCGCAAGGGCGACCGGGTCACCTTCGAGCGCGGGATCCCGGCGCACATGATGGGCATCGACGGCACCTGGCGCCGCGATTGCACCATGGAGGACGTTTCCGAGACCGGCGCCAAGCTCACCATCGAGGGCTCGGTCGAGGGCCTTCACTTGAAGGAGTTCTTCCTGCTGCTGTCGTCGACCGGGCTGGCCTACCGCCGCTGCGAGCTGGCCTGGGTCAATGGCGACCAGATCGGCGTCACCTTCCTCAAGCAGGGCGACGGCAAGAAGAAGAAGCATACGCGCCGCGCCGGCGCGGATGCCTGAATTGAGGCCGTTGCGGGCCGTCGTACAGCCGTCACGGGCGGCGACTATGGCCTCTCAGCAACGGTTTTGCCCGAATCGGCATGCTAAGATTGGCGGCTGAGTTACCACCGAGATTTCGAAAAATGTCCGTCAAGCCCACCAAAGCCATGGTCCTCGCCGCAGGTCTCGGCCTGCGCATGCGACCGTTGACGGACCGGATGCCGAAACCGCTGGTTCCCGTGGCGGGCCGCCCGCTGCTCGACCATGTGCTGGACAAGCTCGGCGATGCCGGGGTCACCGAGGCGGTGGTCAACGTGCATTACCTCGGCGAGCAAATCATCGAGCATGTCGCCGCACGCAAACGTCCGCGCGTGATCATTTCCGACGAGCGCAACCATGTGCTCGGCACCGGCGGCGGCGTGGTCAAGGCGTTGCCGCTGCTCGGCGATGCGCCCTTCTTCCATGTCAATTCCGACACGATGTGGATCGACGGCGTGCGCTCCAATTTGTTGCGGCTGGCGGAGACCTTCGATCCCGCCCGCATGGACATATTGCTGTTGATGGCGCCGACCGCGAGCAGCATCGGCTATGGCGGCCGCGGCGACTACGCCATGCTGCCGGACGGCGCGCTGCGCGCGCGCCGCGAGCATCAGGTGGTTCCGTTCGTCTATGCGGGCGCCGCCATCATGTCGCCCTCGATCTTCGCGAACGCGCCGAAGGGCGAGTTCTCGCTGACGAAGTTGTTCGACGCCGCCAACGAGCAGGAACGGCTGTTCGGCTTGCGGCTCGACGGCGTCTGGATGCATGTCGGCACGCCCGACGCCGTCGGCGCGGCGGAAGAGGCGTTTCTGGAGAGCGTGGCGTAACCCACCGCTGTCGTCCCGGACAAGCGGCGAAGCGGCGCGTCCGGGATCCATAACCACCGCGATGATCTTGAGCCGAGTTGGGGCCCTAGCCGCTAACCACGATGTCCTGTGGTTATGGGTCCCCGCTTCGCGGGGACGACGATCTCCCTGTGGGATGCGGCGCAACCGCTGACAGAGGCACATGACCTTTCGCGGGTGATGACAGAGCCTATATTGGCGGCCTGTTCCTCGAATCAGGCCCTCCATGCGCGTTTGCAGCGTTCCCCTCTCCGTGCCGTTCCTGCGCACCGTCATTGCCGCGTTGATCGACGGCCGACTGGTCGACGGCTTCGAGGCGCGCTGCAATCCGGCCGCGCTTGCGGACGCGACGCTGTATCTGCCGACGCGGCGCGCGGTGCGGGTCGCGCGCGAACTGTTCCTCGACGAATTGAAGGCGGACGCGGCGGTGCTGCCGCGCATCGTTCCGCTCGGCGACATCGACGAGGACGAGCTCGCCTTTGCCGGCGAGGCCGAGCAGCTCGACGGCGACGCACCGCTCGACATTCCGCCAAAGCTCGGCGAGCTCGATCGGCGGCTCGACGCTCGCCCATCTCGTCGCGGCCTGGGCGAAAGGCAGCACGGTTTCGCCGCTGGTGGTCGGCGGTCCGGCCTCGACGCTGGCGCTGGCATCCGATCTCGCGCGACTGATCGACGACATGGTGACGCGCGATGTCTCGTGGGATCGGCTCGACGGCCTCGTGCCCGACAATCTCGACGAATACTGGAAGCTGTCGCTCGATTTCCTGCGCATCGCGCGCAAGCTGTGGCCGGATCATCTCAAGGAAATCGGCAAGATCGAGCCGGCGGCGCGGCGCGATCTGTCTGATATCAGCTGAAGCCGAGCGGCTGACCAAACATCCCAGGGGACCGGTGATCGCCGCGGGCTCGACCGGTTCGATGCCGGCGACCGCGAAATTTCTCCATGCGGTGGCGAAGCTGCCGCATGGCGCAGTGGTGTTGCCCGGACTCGACACCGATCTCGACGAGACGTCGTGGCTGGGAGATCGGGGGGATGCGCAACGACGAGGGCAAATTCACCGAGCATCCCGCCTCGAACCATCCGCAATTCGCCATGCATGCGCTGCTCGAGCGCTTCGGGATTCATCGCGGCGATGTGGACATTCTCGGAACGCCCGCGCCCGACGGACGCGACGTGCTGCTGTCGGAAGCGATGCGGCCGTCGAATGCGACGGCACAATGGCATGACCGGCTGGCGCGGCCGGAGATTTCCGCGCACATCGCGCGCGGCATGACCAACCTCGCGGTGATCGAGGCGCCCAACCCGGAAATGGAGGCGCTGGCGATCGCAATCGCGATGCGCGAGGCGCGGCATCTCGGCAAATCGGCGGCGCTGGTGACGCCGGATCGCGCGCTGGCGCGGCGGGTGATGGCGGCGCTGGCGCGCTGGAAGCTCGACTACGACGATTCCGGCGGCGACGCGCTGATCGAAACTCCGGCCGGCACCTTTGCGCGGCTCGCGGCCGAAGCGGTTGCGAAAGAGCTGGAGCCGCCGACCTTGCTGGCGCTGCTGAAACATCCGCTGTGCCGGCTCGGCGGCGCAACGGGCGCACATGCGCGCGCGATCGAAGCGCTCGAGCTGGCGCTGCTGCGCGGCACGCGCCCGCAACCCGGGAGCCAAGGGCCTCGTCGAGGATTTCGCGCGCTTCCGCGGCGAGCTGAAAAAGCTATCGCGACGAGGAAGTCTCTTCGCTGCATCGATCGGAACCGCGGACACGACTGCAGGACTGGCAGCTCGACCTTGCGGAAAAGCTGATATCGGCGCTGCAGGCCGCGCTTGCGCCGATGGAAAGCCTGTCGCCGACACGCCCCTATGATTTCGCCGAGATCGCCACGCGCCATCGCGAGGTGCTGATCGCGCTGTCGCGAGACAACGACGGCGTTGCGGTCGCGTTCGAAGAGCAGGAAGGTCTCGCGCTCGCAGCCGCCTTCGACGATCTCGTCGCCGAGCAGAAGCCGAGCGGGCTGTCAGTCACGCTGCCGGATTATCCGGAAGTGTTCCAGACCGCGTTTGCCGACCGCGCGGTGCGGCGGCCGGAAAAGCCAGGCGCCATGCTCCACATCTACGGTCCGCTGGAATCCCGGCTGATGCAGGCCGACCGCATCATCGCCGGCGGCCTGATCGAAGGCGTGTGGCCGCCGGCGCCGCGCACCGATCCCTGGCTCAGCCGGCCGATGCGGCACGAGCTCGGCCTCGATCTGCCGGAGCGGCGCATCGGGCTGTCGGCACACGACTTCGCGCAGCTGCTCGGCAACGCGGACGTGATCCTCAGCCACTCTGCGAAAGCCGGTGGCGCGCCCGCGGTCGCCTCGCGCTTCCTGCACCGGCTGGAAGCGGTCGCGGGCGAGGAGCGCTGGGACGCCGCGAAGGAAGCCGGCAAGCAATATGTGGATTTCGCGCTGGCGCTCGATGCGCCTGCCGAGGTCAAGCCGATCGCGCAGCCGGCGCCGACGCCGCCGCGCGCAACGCGGCCGTTGCGGCTGTCGGTCACCCAGATCGAGGACTGGCTGCGCGATCCCTACACCATATACGCACGGCACATTCTCAATCTGCAGCCGCTCGATCCCGTCGACATGCCGCTGTCGGTGGCCGATCGCGGCTCGGCGATCCACAATGCGCTCGGCGATTTCGCCAAGACGTACGACAAGGACCTGCCTGCCGATCCCGTCCGTGCGCTGCGCGAGATCGGCGAGAAACATTTCAAGCCTCTGATGCAGCAGCCCGAAGCGCGCGCGCTGTGGTGGCCGCGTTTCCAGCGCATCGTCAGATGGTTTTCGGAATGGGAAGCGGCGCGGCGCGGCGACATCGCCGCCATCGAAGCCGAGATCAACGGCAAAATCCAAATCCAGCTCGACAACGAGCGCACCTTCACTCTGACGGCCCGCGCCGACCGCATCGAGCGCCGCACCGACGGCTCTTTCGCGATCCTCGACTACAAGACCGGACAGCCGCCGACGGCCAAGCAGGTGCGGATGGGACTGTCGCCGCAGCTCACGCTGGAAGCCGCGATCCTGCGCGGCGGCGGTTTTGAGGGGATCGATGCGGGCTCATCCGTCGGCGAGATCGCCTATGTCCGCATCAGCGGCAACAATCCACCCGGCGAGCACTGCGCGCTGGAACTGAAGATCAAGCCGGGCGACAAGCCGCAGCCGCCGGACGAGGCCGCCGATTATGCGCGGCAACGGCTCGAAGCGCTGATTCGCGCGTTCGAGAATGAAGCCGAGCCCTACAGCTCGCTGAACCTGCCGATGTGGACCAACCGCTATGGCAGCTATGACGACCTCGCCCGGATCAAGGAATGGTCCGCGGCCGGCGGATTGGGGCTGCCGGAATGGTGAAGGCGGTGCGCATCATTCCCCCCGCGGTCCGCGCCAGGCAGGCAACCGCATCGAATCCGCGTGGCTCGTACTTCGTGTCGGCGAATGCGGGCTCCGGCAAGACCCATGTGCTGGTGCAGCGCGTGATCCGGCTGTTGCTGACAGGCGTGCCGCCGGAGAAAATCCTCTGCATCACCTTCACCAAGGCTGCCGCGGCCAACATGGCCGAGCGCGTGTTCACCACGCTCGGGCACTGGGTGACGCTCGACGATGCCGCGCTCGATGCGGCGATCATCGATGCCGGCGTTGCCAATCCCGACAAGAGATTGCGCAAGACGGCGCGCGAGCTGTTCGCACAGGCGCTGGAGACGCCGGGCGGCCTCAAGGTGCAGACCATTCACGCGCTGTGCACGCGGCTGCTGCAGCAATTCCCGTTCGAGGCCAATGTGCCGGCGCGCTTTGCCGTGCTCGACGAGCGCGACCAGGCCGACATGATGGAGCGCGCCAACCTCAAAGTGTTCCTCGAGGCCGCCAACGCGCCGGACTCTACGCTCGGCCGCGCGCTCTTGACCGCGATGGCCAATGCCGCCGACGTCACCTTCAAGGACGTGGTGCGCGAAGCCTGCCTGGCCCGCGATCACTTCATGGCCTGGACCGATGGCGCCGGCAGCGTCGTTGCCGCGGCGGCGCAGGTTTCGGCGGCGCTTGGCGTTGCCGCGGCCGACAGCATCGAGAGCGTCGAACGCGAGATCGTCGACGGACCCTATCTGCCACGCAAGCGTTGGCTGGAGATCGCAGCGGCCTTCGATGGCGGCAGCAAAACGGACCAGAAGCAGGCGGATCAGTTGCGCGCCTCGCTCGCCTTCACCGGCAGCGCGCAGGTCGACGAATATCTCGGCGTCTTTCTCACCGACGACAAGGCGCCCCGCGCCAATGTCCTGACCAAGGGATTCATTCGCGACAACCCGTCAGTCGCCCACCTGTTCGCGGAGGAAATCGCGCGTCTCGGCCCGCTGATCGAGACGCGCCGCGCCGTGATCACCCGCGACCGCACCGAGGCGCTGTTGCATATCGCGACCGCGGCCGCGGCCAACTACCGGCGCGAAAAGGACGAACGCGGCCTGCTCGACTATGACGATCTGATCGACAAGACGCTTGAGATGCTGAACAAGGTGTCTGCCGGCTGGGTGCATTACAAGCTCGACCGCGGCGTCGATCATGTCCTGATCGACGAGGCGCAGGACACCAGTCCCCGGCAATGGGACATTGTCGAGCACATCATCGCGGAATTCGCGGCAGGCAGCGGCGCGCGCGACGGCATCGAGCGCACCGTGTTTGCGGTCGGCGACGAGAAGCAGTCCATTTTCTCGTTCCAGGGCGCGGCGCCGCGCGAGTTCGACTTGCGGCGACAGCGCATCGGTTCGCGCTTTTCCGCCGCCGGCCTCGCCTTCGAGCCGATCGCGTTCACCTACTCGTTCCGTTCCGGCGCCGCCGTGCTGCGCGCCGTCGAACACGCCTTCCGCTCGCCTGACATCTACAAGAGCATCACCACCGATCGCGACGGCATGCCGCCGCACGAGGCGCTCGACGACGCCGGCCCCGGCCTGATCGAGCTGTGGCAGCTGGCGGAAGCCGACAAGCGCGACGAGATCGAGGGCTGGCGCGCGCCGTTCGACGGCGTATCAGTGACGAGCCCCGAGGTGAAGCTGTCCAGGCGCATCCAGGCCGAGATCAAGCGGCTGGTCGCGAGCGGCACCCTGACGGGGCCGAACGGCAGCCGCCGGCCGCTCACTTACGGGGACGTGCTGGTACTGGTGCGCCGCCGCGGCAATCTGTTCGACGCCGTGATCCAGGCGCTGAAGCATGCCAGCGTTCCCGTTGCCGGCGCCGACCGGCTGAAGCTGACCGAGCACATCGCGATCATCGATCTGATGAATCTCGCCGACGCGCTGCTGTTGCCGCGGGACGATCTCGCGCTCGCGGTCGCCCTGAAGAGCCCGCTGTTCGGCCTCGACGAGGACGACCTGTTCACGCTGGCCTGGAATCGCAAGGGCTCGCTGCGCACGGCGCTGTCGAACCATGCGAAGGAAAATCCAAAGTTCGAAGGCGTCGTGAAGCGCCTGGAAGAGTGCGAGCGGCGCTTCCGTCATGACACGCCGTTCGCGTTCTACGCCTGGCTCCTTGGCGGCGACGGCGGCCGCGCACGCATCTTGCGGCGGCTCGGCCACGAGGCCAATGACGCGCTCGACGAGTTTCTCGAGCTCGCCCTGAACTATGAGCGCAAGGCGCCCGCTTCGCTGCAGGGTTTCATGGCCTGGCTGCGCTCCGCCGACACCGAGGTGAAGCGCGACATGGAAATCTCGCGCGACGAGGTCCGCGTCATGACGGTGCATGGCGCCAAGGGGCTTGAAGCGCCCGTCGTCATCATGGTCGACACGACATCATCGCCATCCGACACACAGCGGTTGCCGCTCATCCGCGTCCCGCATGAAGGCGGCGAGGTCACGGTCTGGGCTGGCAAGAAGGCCGATAATCCCAAAACGGTCTCGTCAGCGCGCGAAGCGATGCTGATGGAGATCGAGCACGAATATCGCCGCCTGCTCTATGTCGCGATGACGCGCGCCGCCGACCGGCTGATCGTCGCGGGCATCCAGCCCGGCAACCGCAACGGCATAAGGCCGGACTGCTGGTATGATCTGGTGGGCAAAGGTCTCGCCAATTCCGGACTGCAGGAAGCGATCATCGACACCGACGACGGGCAAATCAAGCGCTACACGCGGCCCGAGGACGGCGCGCACGCGACTGCTGCTGCGGCGTCGACTGCGATCACGTCGCAACAATTGCCATCATGGTTGCGCACCCCAATGCCGCCGCAAGCGACCAGCGCGGGCCTGTTGCGTCCGTCGCAAGCCAGCGGCGACGCAGCGCATCGCGTGACGACGACGGAAGCGATCGCCCAGCGCACGCGGGCCTTGCAGCAGGGCACGCTGGTGCATCGCCTGCTGCAGTCTCTGCCCGATCTGCCGGCAGAACGACGGCGCGAGGCCGCGCTCGCGCATCTCGCCCGCAACGCGACCGGCTGGAGCGAGACTGAACGCGTCGCGCTTGCCGAAAAAGTGATCGCCCTGATCGCTGATTCGCGCTTCGCGGCCGTGTTCGCCGACGGCAGCCGGGCCGAGGTGGCGATCGTGGGACGCCTGACGCTGCCGGGGCGACCGCTCGTGTCCGGGCAGATCGACCGCCTCGTGGTCACGCAAAGCGAGGTTTTGATCGTCGATTTCAAGACCAATCACGCCCCGCCGGCGACCGCCGCCGAGGCGCCGCAGGCCTATATCCGTCAGCTCGCGCTGTATCGGGCCGTGTTGTCCCGACTTTATCCCCAGCATGGCGTCCGCGCCGCGCTGCTTTGGACCGAAACGGCTGATTTGATGGAGATTTCCGCCTCCGCGCTGGACGCGGAACTGGCATCTTTGGGAGCAGGGATTGACCCGGCAACCCCCCGTTCATAGGTTTGATCACATGATCCCGGCGCGATTCTCTGCGCCTCTCCTCTCCAACCGAACGAGGTATTCCCATGGCCGTTGGCAAGGTTTCTGACGCCAATTTCGAAGCCGAAGTGCTCAAGGCACAGGGTCCTGTCGTGGTCGACTTCTGGGCCGAATGGTGCGGCCCCTGCCGCATGATCGCACCCGCGCTCGACGAGATCGCCGGCGCGATGGGCGAGAAGGTCAAGATCGTGAAGCTCAATGTCGACGAGAGCCCGAAGACGGCGTCGAAATACGGCGTGATGTCGATCCCGACCCTGATGATCTTCAAGGGCGGCGAGATGGCCTCGCGCCAGGTCGGCGCCGCGCCGAAGCAGAAGCTGCAGCAGTGGATTTCCGCTGCGGTCTGATCGCTTCCGCTGATGATCTGAACGGCCGGCGATTGCCGGCCGTTTGTTAGCGAGCATGTTCTCGATCAGATGGCGGCCGCGTGACGCGATCCCAGGCCGCGCTTGACGTGCGAACCGGGGTCCACGGTCGCTTTCGCGAGCGCATCGTCCGTTGCGACGCATGCGACGATCTAGACCGGCGGCGTGCCGTTGAGCGCGAGCACGTGGCCGGCGAGATAGAGCGAGCCCGCGATCAGGATGCGCGGCGGCACTTCGTAGGCGAGCCTCGCGATCCCGCGCAGCGCGGCCTCGACGCTCTCGAAATCTCGACGCGCATGCCGAGCTGTACGCGCGGCATCCGCCAGCCGGTCCGGCGGCATCGCATTGTCCTGGTCGGGAATCGGCACCGCGATGATGTGGCGCGTGAGCCCGGCGAAGTTGGCGAGGAACGCGCGCGCATCCTTGTTGGCCATCATGCCCGCGATCACGACCAGCGGCCGCGACACCCGCTCCTCGAGATCGCCGAGCGCGGCGGCGGCGACCCGGCCGCCTTCGGCATTGTGCCCGCCATCGAGCCAGATCTCGCAGCCCTGCGGCGCCGAGTTCACCAAGCCTGCCGGATGAGAGGCGCTGCATCCGCGCCGGCCATTCGGCATTGACGATGCCCTTCATAGGCGGCGTGACGGCAGCTTGAAGCGTTCGATCGCGCGCAGGGTCGCAATCGCGAGTCCCGCATTGTCGAACTGATGCCGGCCGAACAGTCTTGGCGCGGCGAGGTCCATCAAGCCGCGTTCGTCCTGATAGACCAGCCGGCCGCGCTCGACGCCGACATGCCATTGCTGGCCGGCGGCGTGCAGCGGCGCGCGCATGCCGGCGCGCCTGCGCCTCGATCACGGCCATCGCCTCGCGGCTGCTGCTCGGCCGAAATCACCGGCACGCCGCGCTTGATGATCGCGGCCTTCTCGCCGGCGATCGCGGTCAGGGTGTCGCCGAGAAACTCGGTATGGTCCATGCTGACGGGCGTGATCACGGAGGCGAGCGGCTGCTCGATCACATTGGTGGAATCGAGCCGGCCGCCGAGACCGACTTCGAGCAACAGCACATCGGCCGGATGTTCGCGAACAGGCAAAAGCCGGCGGCGGTCTTGGCCTCGAAGAAGGTGATCGGCTCGCCTTCATTGACGCGCTCGACATGAGCGAACGCTGCGCGCAGCTCGTCATCGCCGACCGAGCTTGCCCGCGAGGCGAAAGGATTCGTTGATCCGCACCAGCCAGGGCGAGGTGTAGACGTGAACGCGCAGGCCCGCGGCTTCCAGGATCGCGCGCAAATAGGCGACGGTCGAACCCTTGCCATTGGTGCCGGCGACATGGATCACCGGCGGCAGCTTCTTTTCGGGATGATCGAGCCGCGCCAGCAGCCGGTGCATGCGCTCGAGCCCGAGGTCGATACGCTTGGGATGCAGCGCGGACAGCCGCGCGATCAGTTCGTCGAGCGACGGCGGCGATGAGGCGGCCGGCGCGTTCACGCGTGCGGCGCAGCCGGCGCCGCTTCCGGAGCCGTGACGATCTGGGCGGCTGACGAGACCGACGGCGCCGGCTTCGGCGCCGTCTCCAGTGCCGGCGATTTGGTCAGCAGGCGGCACAGCCGCGCCAGGGTCGGGCGCAGCTCGTGGCGATGCACGACCATGTCGACCATGCCGTGATCGCGCAGATATTCGGCGCGCTGGAAGCCTTCCGGCAGTTTCTCGCGGATGGTCTGCTCGATCACGCGCGCGCCGGCAAAGCCGATCAGCGCGCCGGGCTCGGCGATCTGGACGTCGCCGAGCATGGCGTAGGACGCGGTGACGCCGCCGGTGGTCGGATTGGTCAGCACCACGATGTAAGGCAGTTTTGCTTCGCGCAGCATCTGCACCGCGACGGTGGTGCGCGGCATCTGCATCAGCGACAGGATGCCTTCCTGCATGCGGGCGCCGCCGGAGGCCGCGAACACGATGAACGGCGTCTTCTTCTCGATCGCGAGTTCCAGCCCGCGCACGATCGCCTCGCCGGCGGCCATGCCGAGCGAGCCGCCCATGAAATCGAAATCCTGCACGGCGACGGTGACGGCAGCACCTTCGAGCTTGCCGTAGCCGACCTTGATCGCGTCGTTCAGCCCGGTGCGGGCGCGCGCATCCTTGATGCGGTCGGAGTAGCGCTTCTCGTCGCGGAATTTCAGCGGATCGGGCGTGACCTCGGGCAGCGCGATGTCGTACCAGGTCTCGTTGTCGAAGATCGACTTCAGCCGCGCCACCGCGCCCATGCGCATGTGATAGTTGGAGCCGGGGATCACCATCTGGTTGGCCTCGACGTCCTTGTAGAACACGAGCTGCCCGGAATCCGGGCACTTGATCCACAGATTCTCCGGCGTCTCCCGCCGCAGCATGTTGCGGATTTTCGGCCGAACGACGTTGGTGAGCCAGTTCATGGTTCCGCTCCGTTGTCGCCTTACTATATGGCGGCTCGGACAAAGCCCGGCAAGCCGCCTAAGCTTTACCTATTCCGCCGCCTGTTTGGCGCCGCGGACGCCCGCGGCCAGCGCAGCCGCGAGATCGGCCACCGCGCTGACGGTCTTTGCCGTCGCCTTGCCGTCCGCATCGAGGCTGCCGCTGCAAGGCATCGACCAGCGCGGTGCCGACCACGGCGCCATCGGCACGCTCGGCGATCGCACGCGCGGTGTCCGGCGTGCGGATGCCGAAGCCGACGCAGACCGGCAATTTCGTGTGCCGCTTGATGCGCGCCACGGCCTCGCCGGCGACGTTCGAGTCGGCCGCGGCCGCGCCGGTGATGCCCGTGATCGAGACGTAGTAGACAAAGCCCGAGGTGTTGGCGAGCACGGCCGGCAGCCGCTTGTCGTCGGTGGTCGGCGTCGCGAGGCGAATGAAATTCAGCCCGGCCTTCAGCGCGGGCACACACAGCTCGTCGTCTTCCTCCGCGCGGCAGGTCGACGATGATCAGGCCATCGACGCCGGCGGACTTGGCATCGGTGAGGAACTTGTCGACGCCGTAGATGTAGATCGGATTGTAATAACCCATCAGCACGACGGGCGTCGCATCGTCGCCGGCGCGGAAGCCGCGGACCAGCTCCAGCGTCTTCTTCAGGGTCATGCCGGCCTTCAGCGCGCGCAAGCCCGCGGCCTGGATCGACGGACCGTCGGCCATCGGATCGGTGAAGGGCATGCCGATCTCGATCATGTCGGCGCCGGCCTTCGGCATCGCCTTGATGATCGCAAGCGAGGTCGCGGGATCCGGATCGCCGGCCATCAGGAAGGTGACGAAGGCGGAGCGGCCTTCTTTCTTGAGTTGCGCAAAACGCGCATCGATGCGGGTCAGCTCATCTTCCTCGCCTTCAGAGATATCGCCGACCTGCGGCACGTCCTTGTCGCCGCGGCCGGAGAGATTGACCACCATCAGATGATCCTTCGCGCGCGCAGGTGCCAACTCCATCACCTTCGCGATCGCATGCGCCGGCTCGAGCGCGGGGATGATGCCTTCCAGCCGCGACAGCAACTGGAACGCGGCCAGCGCTTCGTCGTCGGTCGCGGAGAGATATTTCACGCGGCCGACCTCATGCAGCCAGGAATGCTCCGGGCCGATGCCGGGATAATCCAGTCCCGCCGAGATCGAATGCGCGTCCTGGATCTGGCCGTCCTCGTTCATCAGGAGATAGGTGCGATTGCCGTGCAGCACGCCGGGACGGCCGCCCGCGATCGAGGCCGCATGCAGTTGCGTCAGCCCGTGACCGGCGGCCTCGACGCCGAAAATCTCGACCGCAGGGATCGTCGAGGAAGGGATGGAACAGGCCCATGGCGTTGGAGCCGCCGCCGATGCAGGCGACCAGCAAATCCGGCAGGCGGCCTTCCGCCTCCTGCATCTGCTTGCTGGTCTCGTTGCCGATGATGGACTGGAAGTCGCGCACCAGCGTCGGATAGGGATGCGGGCCCGCCACCGTGCCGATGCAATAGAAGGTGTTGTGCGACGTTGGTGACCCAGTCGCGCAGCGCCTCGTTCATGGCGTCCTTCAGCGTGCGCGTGCCCGACTGCACCGGAAACACCTTTGCGCCCAGCATCTCCATGCGGATCACATTGGGCTGCTGCCGCGCCACGTCGACCGCGCCCATATAGACCACGCATTCGCAGGCCGAAGCGCGCGCAGAGCGTCGCGGTGGCGACGCCGTGCTGGCCGGCGCCGGTCTCGGCGATGATGCGCTTCTTGCCCATGCGCCGCGCCAGCATGATCTGGCCGAGCACATTGTTGACCTTGTGCGAGCCGGTGTGATTGAGCTCCTCGCGCTTGAAATAGATTTTCGCGCCGCCAGCGCGGCCGGAGGCCGCAGACACTTCTCGAAGATGCTCGGTCAGCCGCTCGGCGAAATAAAGCGGCGACGGCCGGCCGACATAGTCGCGCAGATGGCCGTTCATCTCGGCCTGGAACGCCGGATCGGCCTTGGCCGCGTTATAGGCCTTCTCCAGATCGAGGATCAGCGGCATCAGGGTTTCGGCGACGAAGCGGCCGCCGAAAATGCCGAAATGCCCGTGCTCGTCGGGACCGCTGCGGAAGGAATTGGGACGCGCCTGGTTCATCGGACACTCAACTCTTCGGTCGCGCGCGCGGCGCGGATGAAATCGCGGATCATGTCGACGTCCTTGATGCCGGGCGCGCGCTCCACGCCCGAGGACACATCGACGCCGCCGGCGCGGGTGATGCGCACGGCCTCTGCGACATTGCCGGCATTGAGCCCGCCGGACACCATGAAGGGCAGCTTGAGGTCGAGATTCTCCAGCACATGCCAGTCGAACACCGCGCCGAGGCCGCCCGGCCGCGTGGCGCCCTTGGGCGGACGCGCGTCGAACAGGATGCGGTCGCAGACGGCGGCATAGGACGACAGCGAGGCAAGGTCCGCCTTGCTCTCGACCGGCAGCGCCTTCATCACCTCGCGGCCGTACTTGCGCTTGATCTCGGCAACGCGGGCTGGCGTCTCATGTCCATGCAGTTGCAGGATGTCGGGCTGCAGCACCTCGACGATGCCGGCGAGCGTCGCGTCGTCGGCATTGACCGTCAGCGCGACCTTGATCGCGCGGCGCTTGACGTGCTGCGCGAGCCCGCGCGCGGTATCCAGTGCAAGATGCCGCGGCGACGGCGGAAAGAACACGAAGCCCACCATGTCGGCGCCGGCGTCGAGCGCCGCATCGAGCGTCTCGCGCGTGGACAGGCCACAAATTTTGACAGCCAGGGACATCGGCCTTCGGGTTGAACGAAAAACAGGTTCAGCGGGGCCGCTTCTACAACGTCGCGCCCTGCTTGTCTCGCCCGGAGGCCCCGTAAAGCGTCCCCGGCAGCGCCCGCCGCTGCGGCTCGCCGCGCATGGCCAGCGACCTGGCTGCGCAGTTCCGCAAGCTGGGCGCGCGCGGCTCTCGCATCCGCCTCATGCTGGCGTGCGGCACGCCGCCAGCGGCGCTGGCCGAACCAGGTGGCGAGGCCGCCTGCGACGACGCCAAGAATTGCAATCGCGATGATCAGCGCGAACAACGGCAGCGAGACGGAGAGAGCCGGATCGGCCGAGTTGAAGGGATCGAACGACACCGTGACGAAATGGCGATTTGCCACCGCAAATACGACGAAGACCAGCGCCAACGGAATGACGATCAAAGCCGTGAGAAATTTCCGCATGAGCTGGCTCGCGTTGATAAGGGCGTTACGCGCGCAACGCGCGGGCGCCGGCTTTGTGCCGCATGCGCCTCGAAGATTAGGCGCCGGCTTCGGGATTCTCGCGGTTCAGCCGCTCGCGCATTTCCTTGCCGGTCTTGAAGAACGGCACGCTCTTCTGGTCGACCGGAACGTGGGCGCCGGTGCGCGGATTGCGGCCCGAGCGCGCCGGACGATGCTTGACCGAGAAGGCGCCAAAACCGCGCAGTTCCACCCGGTCGCCGCGCGCCAGCGCAGCCACGATCTCATCGAGAATCGCGTTCACGATGTTCTCCACGTCCCGCTGGTAGAGGTGCGGGTTGTGCTCGGCGATGCGCTGAACGAGTTCGGACTTGATCATCGGGGGTAGGCCTGCCGCGTCTGTCAGCCATTTCCGTGAAAATGCCTTGAACTGTCAAGACGCTAAATGAGGTCAACGCGACCGGAAAGTGCGTGACAAGGGTCCAGGCCGCCTTGTCACAATTACCCGCAGTGCGGGAAATGCCTCAATTGGTACCCGTGGGGTGCCAGAGCGCCAGCATGCCGTCGAGCGAGAGGCGGTCGACCGCCTGCGCCACCCCGGCCTGCTCGATCTGATGGGCGATGCTGCTCAAGCCCAGCGCTTCGAGGGTGAAGGAGGCCGCCGTGCGCAGGAAGGTCAGGTCGCCGAAGCGCGGGCTGAGCCTGTAATCGCGCACCGGCAGGTCCTTCTTGACGCCCTTCTCGGTTTCCAGCCAGGCGATCGCGGTCTTTTCGTCGCCGAGCTGGTCGATCAGCTTCAACTCGATCGCCTGGCGGCCGGTGAAGACGCGTCCATCGGCGACCTTGGCCAGCAGCGCATCATCCATCCCGCGGCGGTCCTTCACCAGTCCCTTGAACCAGGCATAGGAATCCTTGACCAGCGCGTCGAGCGCGTCGCGCGCCTCGGGACTGGTGGGCTCGAAGCCGTTGGGTGCGGCTTTCAGCGGCGAGGACTTCACTTCCTCGACCTTGACGCCGACGGTCTTCAAGAGGTCGGTGAAGTTCGGAAATTGAAACAGCACGCCGATCGAGCCGACCAGCGAGCTTTGCTGCGCCACGATGTGGTCGGCCGCGATCGCGGTGATGTAGCCGCCGGAGGCGGCCAGCCCCTCGACCACCACAACCAGCGGCTTCTTGGCCTTCAGCCGCACCAGCGAGTCGTAGAGCTGCTCGGAGCCAGCGGTGGTTCCGCCCGGCGAATTGATGTGCACGACCACGGCGGCGGCCTGCGACTTCGCAAGCCGCTCCAGCGCCTCGACGCGTTCCTGGTCGCTGCGGATCAGGCCCTCGATATTGATGCGGGCAATCGAGCCTGAACTGGTGAACGTCCCGCGGCCGCCCGGAGAAGCCAGCATGCCGATCACGGCGATCGCACCGATGGCGATGATCACCGCCAGCACGCGCCAGAACGTCAGCTTGCGGCGAATCCTGCGGCGATCGACGATCACGTCCGAATCGAGCGACATCGAAATTCTCCTGAAAGCAAAGCCCGCGTGCTTTGCATGTATAGCGCAAATATCGGGTTATCCAGTTCAATCAATTGCCACGCAATATGAAGAAAACAAGGCTTCTTTTGGGGCACAATGCCGACCCCGTCGTCATTGCGAGCGAAGCGAAGCAATCCACTTATCCGCTTGCGGCACCATGGATTGCTTCGTCGCTTCGCTCCTCGCAATGACGAGAAACAAAAAGGCCCCGGTCGTGACCGGGGCCTGATGTCGTGAGGCGACGCGTGACATTACTTGTCCTTGTCGCCGCGGTTCTTGAGCGCGGTGCCCAGGATGTCGCCCAGCGTCGCGCCCGAATCGGAGGAGCCGTATTGCGCGATGGCTTCCTTCTCCTCGGCGACTTCCAGCGCCTTGATCGAGACCTGCACCTTGCGGGCCTTCTTGTCGAACTGGATCACGCGGGCATCGACCTTCTCGCCGACGGCGAAGCGTTCGGCGCGCTGATCGTTGCGGTCGCGGGCCAGCTCGGACCGCTTGATGAAGGTCGTGAAGTCGGTGCCGACGATCTTCACTTCGATGCCGGCTTCCTTCACTTCCAGCACTTCGCAGGTCACGACCGCGCCCTTCTTGACGTCGCCCGGCTCGGCGAAGGGGTCGCCCTCGAGCTGTTTGACTCCGAGAGAGATGCGCTCCTTCTCGACATCGACATCGAGGACGGTGGCCTTGACCATGTCGCCCTTCTTGTAGTTGTCGATGACCTGCTCGCCCGGCTGCTTCCAGTCGAGGTCGGACAGATGGACCATGCCGTCGACGTCGCCTTCGAGGCCGAGGAACAGGCCGAACTCGGTCTTGTTCTTGACCTCGCCCTCGACCACCGAACCGACCGGGAACTTCTCGACGAAGACCTCCCAGGGATTGCGCATGGTCTGCTTGAGGCCGAGCGAGATGCGGCGCTTGACGGAATCGACTTCCAGCACCTGCACCTCGACTTCCTGCGAGGTCGAGACGATCTTGCCCGGGTGCATGTTCTTCTTGGTCCACGACATCTCCGAGACGTGGATCAGGCCTTCGATGCCGGGCTCCAGCTCGACGAACGCGCCGTAGTCGGTGATGTTGGTGACGCGGCCGTGGAAGCGGGCATTGAGCGGATACTTCGCCTCGATGCCCTGCCACGGATCGTCGAGCAGCTGCTTCATGCCGAGCGAGATGCGGTGCGTCTCGTGGTTGATCTTGATGATCTTGACCTTCACGGTCTGGCCGATGGTCAACACCTCGGTCGGGTGGTTGACGCGCCGCCAGGCGATGTCGGTGACGTGCAGCAGGCCGTCGATGCCGCCGAGGTCGACGAACGCACCGTAGTCGGTGATGTTCTTGACCACGCCGTCGATCACTTGCCCCTCTTCGAGGTTCTGCACCAGCTCCTGGCGCTGCTCGGCGCGGGTCTCTTCCAGCACCGTGCGGCGGGAGACCACGATGTTGCCGCGGCGGCGATCCATCTTGAGGATCTGGAACGGCTGCGAGTTGTTCATCAGCGGCGCGACGTCGCGAATCGGGCGGATGTCGACCTGCGAGCGCGGCAGGAACGCCACCGCGCCGTCGAGATCGACGGTGAAGCCGCCCTTGACCTGGTTGAAGATGACGCCGTTGACCTTTTCGTTGTTCTGGAACGCCTTCTCCAGCTTGCCCCAGCTCTCCTCGCGGCGCGCCTTGTCGCGCGACAGCACGGCCTCGCCGAGCGCATTCTCGATGCGGTCGAGGAACACCTCGACCTCGTCGCCGACCTTGAGCTCGCTTTCACGTCCGGGGCCGGAAAACTCGCGCAGCGCGACGCGGCCCTCGGTTTTCAGGCCGACGTCGATGACGGCCATGTCCTTTTCGATCGCAACGACCGTGCCCTTGATGACGGAGCTTTCCTGAAGGTTTCCGCCGGCGAAGGATTCATCCAGCATCGCGGCGAAATCGTCGCGGCTGGGGTTGTAGGAATTTGCAGTAGCACTCGAAGCCATGTGTTCTCCACTTGCGATGATCTTGCCGGCCGTTCGGGTTAAGGGCGTATCGCGCGTGAAGGGCCGGGGCTCGCAAAACCCGCGGCGACCGCTCGTTGCAAGAGGATGCAAAAGCGGGCCGGCAGATGCCTGCACGTTCGATACGTTGATTTGATCCGGGAACGGATGAGCTCGAAAATTCTGTTCGAGCTATCGACACTCAAGGGCGGGAGCGGGCATTTCCTCCGATGACGCCAGCGGCTCAAATCCGCTGACGGCCCGCTCGAACGGCCTCGACAATGTCGATGGCGGCCCGGACGCCGCCTTCTATATCCAGATTGGAATTATCCAGCAAGTAGGCATCGGAGGCCCGTTTTAAAGGCGCAACCGGCCGGTTCTGGTCCCTTTCGTCGCGGGCGACGATGTCGGCCAGTACCGCGGCCTCATCGGCATCCTCGCCGCGGGCCCGCGCCTCCAGGGTCCGGCGCCGGGCGCGCACCTTGGGGTCGGCGACCACGAAGATTTTCACCTCGGCATGGGGGCAGATCACGGTGCCGATGTCGCGGCCGTCGAGCACCGCACCGGGCGGATCGGCGGCGAACTGGCGCTGGAAATTGACCAGGGCCTCGCGCACCCGTGGAATTGCTGACACCACCGAAGCGGCCTCCCCGACCTTCTGGGTCTTCAGGACCGGATTACCGAACTTTTCGGGGTCGAGTTCCATGGCGGCGGCGACCGCCGCCGCCTCGTCGCGCAGATCAGCGCCGGTGCTCATCAGCGCATAGGCCACCGCGCGATAAATCACGCCGGTGTCGAGATGGCGGTAGCCGTAATGATGGGCGAGGCGCTTGCCGAGCGTACCCTTGCCCGAGGCGGCCGGTCCGTCGATGGCGATGATCATGGGTACCTATGATTCCGATGAACGAGGACCACGCGCCCGCCGCAACGGGCGCTCCTCCGTGAAGATGTTGCGCGAGGCGAATTCGCCGGGGCTGCTGTAAGTGAGATATTCGCGCATGCCGTCTGTCAAAACCTCACGCTGCCAATCGATGAATATCGAACTCAAGTGCCATGGGTGGTCAAGGTAGCGTGCCGGCCCAGAGACCCACCCCGGTACGCGTCCGAGCTTGTATTGTTTGGCCAGATATTCAGCAATTGCACCGACCAGCGCATTGAGCCGCTTGTCTTTCGTCAACATCGGCTCATTTTCGAGCATTGCGAAGCGGGTTTCGCCGCTGGGCGCAAGGTCAAACGCGTCAACGAACTCGGCCAGCCCCACATCAGGAGAAGTGCAGGCTTGAATTCTATCGACAACTCCTGAAAGGCCCGTGATTTGCATCGAGTTTCTTCGCCATGCGTTAGACAAACTCCGCGCCGAGCGCGCGCATCATCGGAATGAAGTCCGGAAAGCTGGTGGCGATGAAGGCGGTGTCGTCGACCTTGACCGGCTTGTCGGAGGCAAGCCCCATCACCAGCGCCGACATCGCGATGCGATGGTCCATGTGGGTCGCGACAAGCCCGCCGCCCGCCACATGGCCCCTGCCCTCGACGATCAGATCGTCGCCGGAAATCTCCACCTTGACGCCGTTGACGCGCAGCATGTCCGCGGTCGCCGCAAGACGATCCGATTCCTTGACGCGCAATTCGTGCAGGCCGCGCATGGTGGTGGTGCCCTCCGCACAGGAGGCCGCGACCGCCAGCACCAGATATTCGTCGATCATCGAGGGCGCGCGCTCCGGCGGCACCACGACGCCCCTGAGCTTCGAGCCGCGCACGCGCAATTGCGCCATCGGCTCGCCGGCATCGCCGCGCGCTCCGCTCTCCTCGATGGAGGCGCCCATCTCCCGCAGTGTCGTGATCAGGCCGGTGCGCAGCGGATTGGTCATGACGTCGGAGAGCACGATATCGGAGCCTTCGACGATCAGCGCGGCCACAAGCGGAAACGCGGCGGACGAGGGATCGGCGGGCACGACGACCTCGGCGCCATGCAGCTCCGGTTCGCCGGCAAGCGTGATCTTGCGGCCGTGCGCGCCTTCCTTTGCCGAGATGATGTCGGCGCCGAAATGGGCGAGCATCAGCTCGGTGTGATCGCGGCTCGCCTCCTGCTCGATCACGGTGGTGGTCCCCGGCGCCGAGAGCCCGGCAAGCAGCACCGCCGACTTGATCTGCGCCGAGGCGACCGGCGTCTTGTAGGTGATCGGGACGGGATAGCGGGCGCCGCTCAAGGTCAGCGGCAGACGACCGCCCTCCCTGATGTCGCCGGTCCGCGCGCCCATCAGCTCCAGGGGGTCGAGGATGCGCCGCATCGGCCGACTGCGCAGCGAGGCGTCGCCGTCGAACACCGCCGTGATCGGGCAGCCCGCCACCGCACCCATCACCAGCCGGCAGCCGGTGCCGGAATTGCCGAAATCGAGCGGATTTTTGGGCTGGGCGAAGCCGCCGACCCCGACGCCATTGACCTTCCACGCGAAATCGCCGGTCCGCTCGACCCGGGCGCCCAGCGCCTGCATCGACTTGGCGGTGTTGAGCACGTCCTCGCCCTCGAGCAGGCCGGAAATCCGGGTTTCGCCGACCGACAGCGCGCCCAGGATCAGCGCGCGGTGCGAGATCGACTTGTCGCCGGGGACCCGGACCTTGCCGGTCAGCGGGCCGCTGGAACGGGCCTCAAGTGGGGTCGGCTGGGCGGAATCGGTCAAGATTGTGTCCTCTACGGCCGGGCAGGTAGCACGGCGACCGGCCCGCGTCACCGCCCGGTATTTCCTGCACAAAGCGCTATTGACAGCGGCGTTTCAACTAGCCAAGTGAAGCACCGCTTTTCAGACATTCCCAGGATTCCGCACGTGGCCAAATCCGATCTCGGAACCAAACGCATTTGCCCGACCACGGGCAAGAAATTTTACGACCTGAACAAGAATCCGGTGATCTCGCCCTATACCGGCGAGGTCGTGCCGATCGCCCCCGTCGCGCCGCCGCGTCCGGTTCGCGGTGCCGCTGCGGCGGCTGCCGCCCGTGCATACGCCTGCCGAGGCGCCGGAGCCCGCCGAGGCCGAAGAGACGGTCTCGCTGGAAGAGGCCGATGCCGAGGAGAACACCGGCAAGGTGAAGGCGGTCGTGCCCGAGTTCGGAGGACGATATCGAGGTCGACGAGACCATCGAGGACGATGACGACGACGATTCCACCTTCATCGCCGACGAGGAAGAGGGTGATGAGGACGTCACCGACATCATCGGCGATGTCGGCGGCGACGATGAGACTTGAGATAGACCCCGTTCTGTGGTGAAGGGTTTCCGGTGCGTCGCCCAAGGCGCATCGGCGGCATGATCGGCAAGATCATGCGCAAGGCTTAAGGGGCCATAGCTCAGCTGGGAGAGCGCTTGCATGGCATGCAAGAGGTCGGCGGTTCGATCCCGCCTGGCTCCACCAGCCTTCGCCGCTTCGCGAGCTTCGCGTGGCGCAGCCACGCCGATGCTCTAACGAAGCGAAGCTGAGCGAAGGCTGCCGCGCCGAAGCCCGCAGGGCGAAGGCGGGCCGGGCCGAGCGAACGCCCTACTCCCCCACCGCCGCATTGAGCCGATCGCGCAGCGCCACGATCTCGTTTTTCACTGCGGACAATTCCGCGACCGAGCACGACGACGCATCGAGGATCGACAGCGGCACCGCGCGCGCCTTGTCCTTCAGCGCCTGACCCTGCGCGGTGAGCGCGATCAGAACTTGCCGCTCGTCCTCGGTGCTCCGGGTGCGCTTGACGAGGCCCGCCGCCTCGAGCCGCTTCAGGAGCGGCGTCAGCGTGCCTGAATCCAGGAACAGCCGCTCGCCGATATCCTTCAGCGGCACGCCGTCGCGCTCCCACAGCGCCAGCATCACCAGATATTGCGGATAGGTCAGGCCGAGCCGGTCGAGCAGCGGCTTGTAGACGCGGTTGAAGGCGTGCGCGGCGGAATAGACCGCAAAGCAGATCTGGTTGTCGAGCCGCAGCATCTGGTCGCCGCTGAGGGCTTTTCGGGCCATTTTCACTATCCTCGTCACGATTCCCTGCCATTGTGCGCTGGGACGGCCGTGCATTCAATTGCGAACAATTAAATGTGAGGCCATGCTTTTTATATTGTGCACAATCTAATTGTTTGCAATATACGTCTCACCGAAACAGAGGAGACCCACCATGTCCGTGAAAGTGCTCTACAAGACCCAGGCCAAGGCCACCGGCGGCCGCGACGGCACCGCCTCGACGCTCGATGGCGCGCTGAACGTCAAGCTTTCGACCCCCAAGGAACTCGGCGGTGGTGGCGGCGCCGGCAACAACCCCGAGCAGCTGTTCGCCGCCGGCTATGCGGCCTGCTTCATCGGCGCGATGAAGGCAGTCGCCGCGCAAGGCGGTCCCAAGGTCCCGGCGGACGCTTCCGTGACCTCCACGGTCGGCATCGGCCCGCGCTCGGAAGGCGGCTTCGGCCTCGACATCGCGCTCGAAGTCTCGCTGCCGGGACTTGCGCACGCCGATGCGGAAGCGCTGGTGGCGAAGGCGCATCAGGTATGCCCCTACTCCAATGCGACGCGCGGCAATGTCGACGTGAAGCTGACCGTCGTCTAATTCGCGAAGACGCAGAACGGCCCACCAGATCCGGTGGGTCCGTTCGCGCAAAAAGCATTTGATGCGGCCTGCGAAGGCCGTTAGCTCTCAAGTCCCGTATTGTTTGGGCATGATCTTTTCGGAAAACCGCTTCACACTTTTCCGGATCATGCCCTGGATTTTGAGCGAAGGTCTTCGATGAATCTCCCGATATCTCCCGCCGCGATGACCGGCCTGCGCGTGATCGATCTCACGCGCGTGCTCGGCGGCCCCTATTGCACGCAAATCCTCGCCGACCACGGCGCCGACGTGATCAAGGTCGAGCCGCCGGCCGGCGACGAGACGCGCGACTGGGGTCCGCCCTTCCACGAGGACGACGCGGCCTATTTCATCGGCATCAACCGCAACAAGCGCTCGATCGGACTCGACCTCGCTTCCGATGGCGGACGCGCGGTGCTGATGAAGCTGCTCGAAGGCGCCGACGTGCTGATCGAGAATTTCAAGCCGGGCACGCTCGACAAATGGGGCATCGGCAACGACGTCCTGCGCGAAAAATTTCCGCGGCTGGTGCATTGCCGGATTTCCGGCTTCGGCGCCGACGGTCCGCGCGGCGGCAATCCCGGCTATGACGCGATCATCCAGGCCATGACCGGCATGATCGCCGCGACCGGCTCGCCAGCAGAGCGGGCCGATGCGGATCGGCGTGCCCGTGGTCGACATCGGCACCGGGCTCTACGCCACGATCGGCATCCTGATGGCGCTTGCCGAGCGGCAGAAGTCCGGGCTCGGACAATTCCTCGAGACGACGCTGTACGAATGCGGGCTTGCGGTCATGCATCCGCACGCCGCGAATTACTTCATGCACGGCAAGCCGCCGTCGCTGACCGGCAACGAGCATCCGAACCTCGTGCCCTACGCGATCTTCCCGACCAAGACCGACGACATCTTCATCGCCGTCGGCAATGACGGCACCTTCCGCAAGCTCGCGAAGGAAATCGGCAAGCCCGAGCTCGGCACCGATCCGCGCTTTGCGCGCAACAAGGATCGCATCGCCAACCGCGAGGCGCTGCACCAGGAACTCGCCGCCGTCTTCTCACAGCACGAGGCCGAGCCGCTCTGCAACCGCCTGCTTGCCGCCGGCCTGCCCATAGGCCCGGTGCAGAAGATCGACCAGGCGCTGACCAACGAGCACACCGTCCACCGCGGCGATGTGATCGCCAAGGACTGGTACAAGGGCGTCGCCTCGCCGATCCGCATGCAGCGCAGCAAGCCGAGCCTGCGCAGCACGCCGCCGAAGTTCAGCCAGCACACCAGGGAGGTGCTCGGCGAGTTCGGCTACGCCAGCGGCGAGATCGATGCGCTGATCGCAAGCGGCGCGGTCTGCGGCCCGAGCGCAAGCGCTGAATACCTCATCGTCCCGGTCGAACCGGGACGATGGTTTAATCTTGCCCTCCCGATTGGGGCTTCCCTTGGGCCGCGCTTCCCCCGTAGCATCGGCGCTGCTACGGTCATGTGCACGTCATCCGGCGCTGATAGGCGCCACAAGGAAATGACGGTCCAACGGGAGGGATTTGATGGCTTTTCGACAATTCGGCGCTGCCGCCGCAACCGCGCTCACGCTGGCGTTTGCCGCTTCACCCGCATCTGCGGTGACGGAAATCCAGTGGTGGCACGCGATGACCGGCGCGCAACAACGACGTCATCGTCAAGCTCGCCAACGACTTCAACGCCTCGCAGAGCGACTACAAGGTCGTCCCGACCTACAAGGGCAGCTACGCCGACACGCATGAACGCCGGCATCGCCGCGTTCCGCGCCGGCAACGCGCCGCACATCATGCAGGTGTTCGAGGTCGGCACCGCGACCATGATGGCGGCGACCGGCGCGGTCAAGCCGGTCTACAAGCTGATGGAGGAGACCGGCGAGAAGTTCGATCCGAAGGCCTACCTGCCGGCCATCACCGGCTACTACTCGACCGCGAAGGGCGAGATGCTGTCGTTCCCCTTCAACTCGTCGTCGACGGTGATGTGGGTCAACCTCGACGCGCTGAAGAAGGCCGACATCGCCGAGATCCCGAAGACCTGGCCGGAGGTGTTCGAGGACGCCAAGAAGCTGCAAGGCCGCCGGCTACGCCGACCTGCGGCTTCTCCAACGCCTGGGTCGACCTGGGTCAATCTCGAGCAGCTCTCGGCCTGGCACAACGTGCCGCTCGTCGACCAAGGCCAACGGCCTCGACGGCTTCGACACCGTGCTGGAGTTCAACGGCCCGCTGCAGGTCAAGCATCTCGAGAACCTGATCGAGCTGCAGAAGGACAAGACCTACGACTATTCCGGCCGCACCAACACCGGCGAAGGCCGCTTCACCTCGGGCGAATGCCCGATCTTCCTGACCTCGTCGGCCTTCTTCGGCAACGTCAAGGCGAAGGCCAAGTTCGACTGCACCAACGCGCCGATGCCCTATTATCCCGACGTGAAGGGCGCGCCGCAGAACTCGATCATCGGCGGCGCGTCGCTGTGGGTGATGGGCGGCAAGACGGCCGAGGAATACAAGGGCGTCGCCAAGTTCCTCACCTTCCTCTCCGACACCGACCGTCAGGTCGAGATCCACAAGGCCTCGGGCTATCTGCCGATCACCAAGGCGGCCTACGAGAAGGCCAAGGCAGCGGGCTTCTACAAGGATCAGCCCTATCTCGAAACGCCGCTGATGGAGCTGACCAACAAGGAGCCGACCGAGAACTCGCGCGGGCTTCGGCTCGGCAACATGGTGCAGCTGCGCGACGTCTGGTCGGAGGAGATCGAGCAGGCGCTGGCCGGCAAGAAGACCGCCAAGGAGGCGCTCGACGCCGCGGTCGAAGCGCGGCAACGCGATGCTGCGGCAGTTTGAGAAGACCGCCGTACGCTGAGCAGTGATGCGCTCGAAGCTGAGCCGAGACCGGCAGGCCGCATGGGGCGGCCTGCCGCTTCCCAGCGTCCGGCGCCTCATGCAGAAGCAATCGATTTTCCAGTCAAGGCTGTTGCCCTACGTGCTGCTCGCGCCGCAGCTCGCGGTCGTCCTGATCTTCTTCTACTGGCCGGCGGCGCAGGCCGTGTTGCAGTCGTTCCTGCTGCAGGATGCCTTCGGTCTTTCGACCAGCTTCGTCTGGTTCGAGAACTACCGGGACCTGTTGAGCCAGCCCGACTATTTCGCACGCCATCGTCCGCACCTTCGTCTTCTCCTTTGCGATCGCGTTCTCCTCGCTCTCGCTCGCGCTGCTGCTCGCCGTGATGGCCGACAAGCCGCTGCGCGGCGGCACGATCTACCGCACGCTGCTGATCTGGCCCTATGCGGTCGCGCCGCCCGTCGTCGGCGTGCTCTGGGTCTTCATGTTCCAGCCGTCGCTCGGCATGCTCGCGCGCGGCCTGCGCGACACGGGCATCGACTGGAATCCGCTGCTCAACGGCGATCAGGCGGTGACTCTTGATCATCCTCGCCGCGGCCTGGAAGCAGATCTCCTACAATTTCCTGTTCTTCCTCGCCGGCCTGCAAGCGATCCCGAAAAGCGTGATCGAGGCCGCCGCGATCGACGGCGCGCGGCCGATGCGGCGCTTCTGGACCATCATCTTCCCGCTGCTGTCGCCGACCACCTTCTTCCTGCTGGTCGTCAACATCGTCTACGCCTTCTTCGACACCTTCGGCATCATCGACACCATGACCGGCGGCGGCCCGGCCAAGGCGACCGAGACGCTGGTCTACAAGGTCTATTCCGACGGCCTGCTCGGCGGCAATCTCGGCGGCTCGGCGGCGCAGTCGGTGATCCTGATGGTCATCGTGATCGCGCTGACGGCGATCCAGTTCCGCTTTGTCGAACGCAAGGTGACCTACTGATGGTCGAGCACGAGGGCATCCAGCGATACGTCGCCGCACGCCATCCTGTGGATCGGCATCGCGATCGTCGCCTTTCCGGTCTATCTCGCCTTCGTCGCCTCGACCCAGGACACGCCGTGATCGCCAACGGCCAGATGTCGCTGCTGCCCGGCGGGCATTTCCTCGAGAACTACTATCAGACCATCTTCGTCGGCACGAGCGGCTCGACGCGCGAGCCGGTCGGCACGATGATGCTCAACTCGCTTCGTCATGGCGATGGTGATCGCGATCGGCAAGATCGCGATCTCGATCATCTCGGCCTATGCGGTCGTCTATTTCCGCTTTCCGTTCCGGATGACGATCTTCTGGCTGATCTTCATCACGCTGATGCTGCCGGTCGAGGTGCGCATCTATCCGACCTACAAGATCGTCGCCGACCTGCATCTGCTCGACAGCTACGCCGGCCTGTCGCTGCCGCTGATCGCGTCCGCCACCGCGACGCTGCTGTTCCGGCAGTTCTTCATGACCGTGCCGGACGAGCTGCTCGAGGCCTCGCGCATCGACGGCGCCGGCCCGTTCCGCTTCTTCTTGGATACGCTGCTGCCGCTGTCGCGCACCAACATGGCGGCGCTGTTCGTGATCCTGTTCATCCTCGGCTGGAATCAGTATCTCTGGCCGCTGCTGATCACCACGCGCGACGACATGCAGACCATCGCAGATCGGCATCAAGAAGATGATCGTCGACCACCGACGCGCTGACCGAATGGCCGATCGTGATGGCGACCGCGGTGCTGGCGATGCTGCCGCCGGTCTTGGTCGTGGTCGTGATGCAGAAGCTGTTCGTGCGCGGACTGGTCGAGACGGAGAAGTAAGCCATGGCCGACGTCACGCTGCGCAACGTCCAGAAGGTCTATCCGACGGCTTCGAGGCCATCAAGGGCATCGACTTCGACGTCGGCGACGGCCAGTTCTGCGTGCTGGTCGGCCCGTCCGGCTGCGGCAAGTCGACGCTGCTGCGGATGGTCGCGGGGCTCGAGACCATCACCTCGGGCGAGATCGACATCGGCGACCGCGTCGTCAACCAGATCGAGCCGGCCGATCGCGACATCGCGATGGTGTTCCAGAACTACGCGCTCTATCCGCATATGAGCGTCTACAACAACATGGCCTATGGCCTGCGCAATCGCGGCATGGCCGAAGGCCGAGATCGACACGCGCGTGCAGGAAGCCGCGCGCATCCTCGAAATCGTCAGCCGATGCTCGATCGCAAGCCGCGGCAACTCTCCGGCGGCCAGCGCCAGCGCGTCGCGATGGGCCGCGCCATCGTGCGCCAGCCGAAGGTGTTCCTGTTCGACGAGCCGCTGTCCAACCTCGACGCCAAGCTGCGCATCGCCATGCGCGTCGAAATCCGCAAACTGCAGCGCCGGCTCAACACCACGTCGATCTACGTCACCCACGACCAGCTCGAGGCGATGACGCTCGCCGACATGCTCGTGGTGATGAATGGCGGCCAGGTCGAGCAGATCGGCAATCCGCTCGACATCTACAAGAAGCCGGCGACGACGTTCGTCGCGACCTTCATCGGCGCGCCGCCGATGAACCTGATGCCGGCGCGCTATGCCAGCCTGAACATTCCGGGCAGCCGCCGACGGCGTGATCGGCATCCGTCCCGAGGATCTCGAGATCGCAAACGGCGGCACGCCGGATGGCGCCATTCCCTTCGAGCTGACGGTGAGCGCGATCGAGCATGTCGGCGCGGAGACCTTCGTCTACGGCATGCGCCCGCAGCAGGGCGATGCCGACACGATCAGCGCCAAGCCCGGCGAGGCGCCGCCGGGCGAGATGCTGGTGCGTGTTCCCGGTCAGGACGCGCCCGCGATCGGCGAGAAGATCCGGGTGCTCGCGCCGCGCGAAAGGCTGCATGTGTTCGTCGAGGGCGGCCGCAAGCGGCTTGAATTCTAGGCTGTTTTGGCGCCTTCCCGGCCGGTTCCCGGGGTGCTTGAACACCGCGAGGCTTGTGCCCATATTGTTGCGCAAGGGGTGCCGCAAGGGCCCTGAAACGTCAAAGTCGCTTCGAGAGGGCTTTGTAAACTATGTCTCGTGTTCCTTCGCTCTCCAGTCCGTTCCTGCTGGGCTTCGACGAGATCGAGCGCGTGCTCGACCGCGTCGTCAAAGGCGCCGACGGTTACCCTCCCTACAACATCGAGAGGTGTGAACGGTCGAACGGCCAACCCGAGCGGCTGCGGATCACGCTGGCGGTGGCGGGATTTACCCGCGACCAACTCGATGTAACCATTGAGGAAAACCAGCTCATGATCCGGGGCCGGCAGCAGGACGACAAGGCCCGGCAATACATCCATCGCGGCATTGCCGCGCGCCACTTCCAGCGCACCTTCGTGCTGGCAGAGGGGATGCACGTGCTGGGTGCGGATCTGAAGAACGGGCTGTTGTCGATCGATCTGGCCCGGCCCGAGCCGGAGAAGATCGTTAAGACAATCGCTATCAATGAGCACGAATAATGGAACGAGTAGCGGACTCGACCGCTTAGAACTTAGAGGAGTTGAGACCATGACCGAAGGTAACGTTGTGTCTGAACCGCGCGTCTCACTGGAGGCGCTGGCAACCCTGGGCGAGGGTCATATCGCCTATGTGAAGCAGATCCGCTCCGAGGACGTACCGGGCCTCTTCCCGCAGGCGCCGAGCCTTGCGCCGGGACTGAAGCTGTTCGCGCTGCATGCGGCCGACGGCACGCCGATCATGCTGACCGACAGCCGCGAGGCTGCGATCGCGAACGCCTGGAGCAACGAGCTGCAGGCCGTGAGCGTGCACTGAGGCGTTTCGCCTCACGCTGATACGAGTGGAGCGCGTCGCTGAGGGCGACGCACAGAGTTTTGCAATACGCGGGTACGCATCCGGAGCACCGGATCGGCCCGCGTATTTTTTGCGACAGGAAAAGTTGGCTTACGCCGCGCTCGCCGGCGGCAGCGCCAGCACCGAATAGATCGCCTGCGCATCGCGCGAGGCGCGCAGCTTCTTGGCGACGTCCTGATCGCGCAACAGTCGCGCAATTCGCGCCAGCGCCTTGAGGTGATCGGCGCCGGCGCCTTCGGGCGCAAGCAGCAGGAACACGAGGTCGACGGGCTGGCCGTCCATCGCCTCGAAATCGATCGGACGTTCCAGCCGCGCGAACAGTCCGAACAGCTTTTCCAGCTTCGGCAGCTTGCCATGGGGAATCGCCACGCCGTAGCCGACGGCGGTGGTGCCGAGCTTCTCGCGTTGCAGCAGACCTCGAACACCGCGCGCTCGTTCTGCCCGGTCAGCTCGGCGGCCTTCGCCGACAGCTCCTGCAAGGCCTGCTTCTTGCTGTTGACTTTCAGGGCTGGAAGGATCGCCTCGGGCGCGACCAGGTCGGTAATCGTCATCATGCGTTCCGAGGTGATTGAACCGTCAGGTTGCGAAATAGGCCTTGGCGGCCTGCCGTCAAGAAGGGTGATGGGATGGGAGGAGGGCTCGTGCCCGGGTCCTGATTTGCGGGGCTTCTACTCCAAGACAACGGCCCTGCCAACACTTCTGAGGGCCTTCCACCGCCTATCCCCAGGCGCCCCGGAACGTGGCCCCATGGGTCAGAAAAAGGGCCCAAAAAAGCGTCAAACCGGGTTGATCAGGGCTTCACCGCGGGAGGGTCGACCCAGCCGATATTGCCGTCGGAGCGGCGGTAGATGATGTTCACCCGCCCGCTCGAGCCATGCTGGAAGACCAGGCAGGCCGCGCCGGTGAAGTCGAGCTCCATCACGGCTTCCGACACCGACAGCCGCTTCAGCGAAGTGGTCGCCTCCGCGATGATGACGGGGCTGTAGCCTTCGACCTCGCCTTCGCCCTCGGCCGGCGCCTCGATCACATAGCTCGGCGCATCCAGCGTCGGCGCAACCATCTCGGCCATTGCGGCAGACGCCGCATGCGCCTTGCGCGCGGAGCGATCCTTGAGACGGCTCTTGTAGCGGCGCAGCCGCTTCTCGATCATCAGCAGCGCCGCGTCCGCGCTCGCATAGGCATCGGCCGCATTCGATTCGGCCTCCAGCGTCACGCCGGAATCCAGATGCAGCGCGCAATCGGTCCTGAAGCCAAAACCGTCCTTGGACAGCGTGATGTGGCCGGAATAATTGCCGTCGAAATATTTGCGCAGGACTTCGTCGGTGCGATCGCTGACGCGGTCGCGCAGCGCTTCACCGACGCTGATGCTTTTTCCCGAGATCCTGAGAGTCATGGCATGCCTCGACTGAACAAGCTGGGATGATTGAGAGTAATCCGATTTGCAGACGGGCGCAACTATCGCTTTGACGCAGTCAGGTCGGCAGCAGAAGCGAGCTTTGCTTGTCACGGCGGCGCTGCACCGAGGAGGGAATCCGCATCGCTTCGCGGTATTTCGCGACCGTGCGGCGGGCAATATCAATGCCGGATGAGCGCAATCGTTCCACGATGGTGTCGTCGGACAGGATCGCGGTCGACGCTTCCGCGTCGATCAGCTGCTTGATGTGATGACGCACCGCCTCCGCCGAGTGCGCCTCGCCGCCGTCGGCGGAGGCAATCGAGGCGGTGAAGAAATATTTCAGCTCGAACGTGCCGCGATTGGTCGCCATGTATTTGTTGGCGGTGACGCGCGACACCGTGGATTCATGCATCTGGATCGCGTCCGCCACGGCTTTCAGATTGAGCGGACGCAAATGCGCGACGCCATGCGTAAAGAAGCCGTCCTGCTGGCGCACGATCTCGGTGGCGACCTTCAGGATGGTGCGGGCGCGCTGATCCAGCGCGCGCACCAGCCAGGTGGCGTTCTGCAGGCAATCCGTGAAGTACGACTTGTCGCCGTCCTTGCGGATCGTCTTCGACAGTTCGGTGTAATAGGTCTGGTTCACCAGCACGCGCGGCAACGTGTCGCTGTTGAGCTCGACATGCCAGCCGCCGTCCTGCCCCGGCCGCACATAGACGTCCGGCACCATGGTCTGCATCCGCGAGGCGCCGAACTTCAGCCCGGGCTTCGGATCGAGACGGCGGATTTCGCCGATCATGTCGGCGATGTCCTCGTCGTCGACGCCGCAAAGTTTGCGCAAGGCGCCGATGTCGCGCTTGGCAAGCAGGTCGAGATGCTCGACCAGCGCCTGCATCGCGGGATCGAAACGGTCGAGCTCGCGCAGCTGGATCGCGAGGCATTCGCTCAAATTGCGCGCGCAGATTCCGGGCGGATCGAATTTCTGCAGCGCCGCCAGCACCACCTCGACGTCGTCCTGCGACGCGCCCAGCTTGTCCGCGGCCTGGCCGAGATCGGCGGGCAGGTAACCGGCCTCATCGACGAGATCGATCAGAGTACTGGCCGATCATGCGCTGCGCCGGCGCGGTGAAGGCAACCGTGAGCTGCTCGGCGAGATGATCCGACAGCGTCATCTCGGCCGCGACGAAGGCTTCGAGATTGTAGTCCTCGTCCGAGGATGCGCCGCCGCCCCACTCGGTGTAGGTGGTCGGCGCGGCATCCTGCGCGGCGCGCGCGGCACTCTCCGCCGGCTCCTCGGTGAAGACGTTGTCGAGGCCGGTATCGAGCGTCTGCTCGATCTCGGTGCGACTGCCGAGGTCGCGGCTCAGCCACTCCTCCTGCACCGGCTCAAAGCCTTCCGCCGAGCCATTCATCGCGTCGGACGGACCCGTGCCAAACTCCTCGGAATGCCCGTCCGCCCCCTCCCCGGCGTCGCCATAGTCAGCCCGCTCCGGAACGGGCTCACCGGCGACCGGCGGCTCGGCATTGTCGCTCGCCCGCTCAAGCAGCGGATTTCGCTCGAGTTCTTCCTCGACAAAGGCCGACAGATCGAGATTCGACAGCTGCAGCAGCTTGATCGCCTGCATCAGCTGCGGCGTCATCACCAGCGACTGGGACTGGCGAAACTCTAATCTCTGCGTCAGCGCCATGGCGGCAAGAACGAATCCGTGAAAACTGGTCCGATTCTTGCTTATCTTAGTCCAATCGGCTTGTACACGCCTTGACGGACGCGAAAAAAGCGCGACCGCCGCAATGCACAAAGGTGGTTACCACCACCCTGCTCGCCCCCGGCTACAGCCTGAATTCCTCACCGAGATAGAGCCGGCGCACATCGGGATCGCTGACGATCTCGTCGGGGCTGCCTTCGGTCAGGATCTCGCCGGCATAGACGATGTAGGCGCGGTCGGTGAGGCCGAGCGTCTCGCGCACATTGTGGTCGGTGATGAGCACGCCGATGCCGCGATTGGTGAGATGGCGCACGAGATCCTGGATGTCGCCGACCGCGATCGGATCGATGCCGGCAAAGGGCTCGTCGAGCAGCATGTAGTTCGGACGCGTCGCCAGCGCGCGCGCGATCTCGACGCGTCGCCGTTCGCCGCCGGACAGCGCAATTGACGGGGTTTTCCGCAAACGCGCGATGTTGAATTCATCCAGCAGCGAGTTCAGTTCGGCTTCGCGCTTCTTCTTCGAGGGCTCGACCACTTCGAGCACCGCGCGGATGTTCTGCTCCACGGTGAGACCGCGGAAGATCGAGGCTTCCTGCGGCAGGTAGCCGATGCCGAGTCGCGCGCGCTGATACATCGGCAGCTTCGTGACGTCGTGACCGTCGAGCTCGATCGCGCCGCGATCGGCCTTGATCAGCCCGGTGATCATGTAGAACACCGTGGTCTTGCCGGCGCCGTTCGGACCGAGCAGGCCGACCGCCTCGCCGCGGCGGACATAGATGCTGACCCCGCGCACGACCTGACGCGAGCCGAAACTCTTTTCCACACTATGCACAGCCAAATAGCCGGGCCGCCGCAGAAGCTGGGGTGCGCCTCCCCTGCCCGGCTTTGCCAGCCTGGCCTTCCGGCGGGGTTGCTGCTGGCCCCTCGCCTGCTCACGCGGCAATTCCAGGGTCGGCGCCTGCGCCAGTTCGAGGCCATTGACCGCATCGCGCGCGATCGGCGGCGCGTCGCGCAGCGGGCTGGTCAGCATATTGCCGAAGGAATCGCCGAGCGCGGTGATGTCCTCGCGCGAGCGCGCGAAGCCGCGCCCGCTGCGCTTGGCGGGGCGTCGCCGGAACATGCCGAGTATATCCACCATCCCCGCTTCGGGCCTTTCGAGACGTCCCGCACGCGCGCAGCTTGATTCGCGTGCTCAGCATGAAGCATGGAGCGTGCCTTGCCCAGCGGGCCGCCCGCCAAGACGGCGGTAGATACAGGCTTGCGCCGGCAGCTTCAACCTCGCGCACCCGGATGCCGATCAAGTAATTGATATTATTTTGGTTTGCTGGAACCCGGCAGCAAGGACGGCGGCCCTGCCGCAGGTCCGGCGCCGCCCTTGCCGCAATCATTTCCGCCGCCCTGTGGGAGCAGCGCAATCACCTTGCCACTGTCGGAATCGACCCGCGAGACGCCAGTTGTCATGTCCACCGTGAGGCGGTCACCCTTCAGCACATTCTGGCATTGGGTCAGCACCACCCCGCCAAGCATGGTCATCGAATTGGCCTTGGTGTCGAACACGGCGGTCTCGCCGGTCACGATCTGGTCCTTTTGGGTCACCACCACATTGCCCTTCGCTTCGAGCCGCTTGATCGACGAACTGCCGGTCGGACCCGGCGTGGCCTGCTGCATCGGCGCATTCTTCGCCGCAGTCTTGCCGGCCGGCGCCGGCGTCGTCGCCCTGATCCTTGGATCTCGTAGAACACGTCGAGCGTCTTCGACGTCATGGTGGTGTCGCCCTGCACCACCTTCACATTGCCCATGAAGGTCGCTTGCTGCTTCTTGTCGCGCACCTCGAGCCTGGCGGCTTCGATCTGGATCGGCTGATCGCGATTTTGGGTAAAGCCCTGCATCGCATTCGGCACACCCGTCATGGAGCCTTGCGCATGGGCGGCGAAAGCCAGTGCGCGATGCGAGCAGGATCGCGCCGGCACCGAGGGCCAATGATTTGCGTGGAGTCATCATCGCGTCATTTCGAATTCGCGGATTTGTTGCTCGACCGCTTCTTGGTCGCGGGTTCAGGCGGCGGCGCGGGCTGCGCACTGTCGTCATCGATATGATCGATATGCATCACGACGTTGCCTTCGAAGATGATCACCTCGCCGCCGCCGGTAATATGCAGCCGGTCCGACGACACCGTGCCGTTGGTCAGCTTGACGTCGACATGCTCGTCGGAATCGATGGTGTTCCTGACGAGATCGACGAACGCCTGGGTGAGGCGCGCTTCATAGCCGGTGGTGGTCTGCACGAAGATGTCCTTGTGCAGGTCGATCGTCTGCTGCTTGTTGTCGAACAGGCCGGTCAGGGCGTCGAGGAAAGTGGTCGAGCCGTCCTGCATCAAAACCTTGGTCCTGAGCTTGTTGAGCTCGACGAGATCGGGATTGGTGACGTCCTGGACCGCGGTCTTGGCCCAGAGCTCGTAGGGCCGCTGATCCCCCGTGTAGCCGGACAGATGCGGCGATTCCATCGTGATCTTGCTACCGGACACGACCAGGTTTCCCATGTCGATCGGCAGCTTCGGCATCAGCATCCGGAACGGATTGAAGATCGAGATGCCGATCACGCCGGCCATTGCGAGACATACGGCGCCGGGCACCGCGATGCGCAGGAACCGCACCATGCGGCTGTGGCGCGCCGCTGCGGCAAAGCGCGTCTCCAGGTTGGCTTGCATGGCGGGATTCTGGACCGAGTTCACGACTGCTCCGAAAGCAGGAATCTGCGACGCTAGTCTACCCGGCCTTGCCGGAGAATGCAGCCGACAGACGCCTAGCGAGTGTGACAGAAACGGGGCGAATTGTCGCGAAAGGCCGGTTAACACAGATGAACGATCACGAATGCGCGAAAATGTCCTCGTTCTCCCAGCCGCCGAGATCGAGCTTCGCCCGCGTCGGCAGGAACTCGAAACAGGCTTTTGCGAGCTCGGTACGGCCCTCGCGCGCCAGCATCGCATCGAGACGCTCGCGCAGCGCATGCAGATGCAGCACGTCCGAGGCCGCATAGGCCAGCTGCGCTTCGTTCAATTGCTGCGCGCCCCAGTCGCTCGACTGCTGCTGCTTCGACAAGTCGATGTTGAGCACTTCGCGCACGAGATCCTTCAGGCCGTGGCGGTCGGTGTAGGTGCGCGACAGGCGGGAGGCGATCTTGGTGCAGTACACCGGCTGCGGCATCACGCCGAAGGCATGATACAGCGCGGCGACATCGAAGCGCGCGAAGTGAAAGATCTTGGTGATCGCGGGATTGCCGAGCAGCGCCTTCAGATTTGGCGCATTGGCATGATCCTTCGGAATCTGCACCACATCCGCGCTGCCGTCGCCGTTCGACAGCTGCACCACGCACAGCCGGTCGCGATGCGGATTGAGTCCCATGGTCTCGGTGTCGATCGCAACCGAGGAGGTATAGCGGGACAGATCGGGCAGGTCGCCGCGGTGCAGGCGTACGGTCATGAACGTGAAGGCCTCTGGAGGATTCGACGCGCGACACTAGCGCTCAAGCGAGGTCGATGCGAGCACTCGCGCTGCGCTTTCCGCCGCTAAAAGCGCAGGCGGAGAGGCGAGGGAGCTTGCGAGTGCTTGGTTTGACTTGTGGTTTGAGGCGTCTCGCAGATCGTCGCGTGACGATTGCGGCGAGTACCGCAGACCGTTCGAGCTGCTTCAGGCCGATCTTGCCGTCGTCGGCATGGTCGGCGGCTGTAGGCCGGGGCTGTTGGCCCAGCGATCGAGATTCTCGATGACCTTCTCGTGGCTCGGACGACGGGGCTTTGGCGCCTTCGGCTCGTCCGAGAGCTTCCGAGGAAGCTTGATGTCCTCTGTCATGGCCGCTCTCCAAGACCTCAGCATGCGCCTCCGCGAACCCTGAATCAAGAGTTAACTTACTGTTTTTATTGTATTATTTAACTAAAATGACGCTCTTATCAAATGTTGTGGAACAAACTCCCATTGCTGTGTATTAGTAAATTACTCAAAAAGCTAATTTGGGGCTTTTGTCATGAACGACTTTCGAGGTGAAAGGCTGCAGGTCATGCTCTCGCCTGAGGAGCTGTCCGCGCTGGACGATTTTCGCTTCAAGCACCGCATGCCGACGCGCGCGGCGGCGGTGCGCGAGCTTTTGAAGCTCGGGCTGACGGTGGGCACGGACGACGCCGCTGCGGGCATGAAATCGGCAAACTACGGCGTGTTCAGCCGCGGTCCCGAAAGCCATCGCGGCAACGGCGACGGCGAGGCGGAACAGCAATAGCGCCGCGCGTCTGTGATCTGGGAGCTTCGGGCGAGTGGTGCCCAGGAAAGGACTCGAACCTTCACGGCCGTGAAGCCACTGGCACCTGAAGCCAGCGCGTCTACCAATTCCGCCACCTGGGCATCGGGCCGCTTACTACGGACCGCTCGGCTGCTTGTCAAATTGGCGAAAGCCGATCCAAATATCCTATACAGCGCAAGGCGGATGGCGTAGGCGAATCCGCATGATGCCGGCGCGCGATCCGCCGGTTTCGACCCCAATTGTCCGGAGAGGCGCAACGTCATGGCATCGAATTCGGAAACGCTGGTCACGGTGTTCGGCGGATCGGGCTTTGTCGGGCGGAACGTGGTCCGTGCGCTCGCCAAGCGCGACTACCGCGTTCGTGTCGCGGTACGCCGGCCGGAACTTGCCGGCCATCTGCAGCCGCTCGGCCGGGTCGGCCAGATCCACGCCGTGCAGGCCAATGTGCGCTATCCCGCCTCCGTCGAGGCCGCGATGCGCAACTCCCATGTCGCGATCAACCTGGTCGGCATTCTCGCCAAAAGCGGCGCGCAGACTTTTGACGCCGTGCAGGTGAGGGGCGCGGAAACGATCGCGAAGGCGGCGGCAGCAGCAGGCGCCAGCATGGTGCATGTCTCCGCCATCGGCGCCAACGATCGCTCGTCCTCGCAGTATGCTCGCACCAAGGCCGATGGCGAAAAGGCCGTGCTCGCGGCGCTGCCGTCCGCCACCATCATGCGGCCGTCGGTCGTGTTCGGAGCCTGAGGACCAGTTCACCAACCGCTTTGCCGCGCTGGCGCGGCTTTCGCCGGCGCTGCCACTGATTGGTGGAGGCGAGACGAGAATGCAGCCGGTTTATGTCGGCGACGTCGCGACCGCCATTGCGGACGCCGTCGACGGCAAGGCCAAAGCGGGCGCGACCTACGAGCTCGGCGGGCCGGAAGTGCTGACCATGCGCGAGATCATGGAAACGATTCTGGAGATCACCGACCGCGACCGCATGCTGGTGTCGCTGCCGTTTGGTTTGGCGAAGCTGCAGTCGGTGTTCCTGCAATTTGCACCGGGCGCGCTGAAGCTGACGCCGGACCAGGTCGAGCTTTTGCGCAGCGACAATGTCGTGTCGCAGGCGGCGAAGACGGCAGGACTGACGCTGGAAGGCCTCGGCATCACGCCGGATTCGATGGAGGCGGTTGCGCCGAACTATCTCTGGCGCTTCCGGCCCGCGGGGCAGTTTCAGCGGAAGAGCGAGCGCGTAAGCTGGCAGCGTGCCGCCCCATCGCGAGCGCGACGAGGCCGAGCGTGCCGACGATCACGCGCCACCACGCAAACAGCGTGAAGCCGCGACTGGAGACGTAACTCAGGAACATCCTCACCACGATGATCGCGACGATGAACGACACCACGAAGCCGATGGCGATGATGCCGAGGTGGTCGATCGTCATCTCGGCGCGGTTCTTGTAGAAATCATAGACGAAGGCGCCGATCATGGTCGGAATCGCCAGGAAGAACGAGAACTCCGCGGCCGCGCGCTTGTCGGCGCCGAGCAGCATCGCCGCAACGATACTGGCGCCGGAACGCGACACGCCGGGGATCATGGCCAGGCATTGCGCGATTCCGATCCAGAGGTAGGTGAGGAGCGGGAAGCGCGTGGCGTCGTGCTCATGCGGCTTGTGGTCGAGCTGGTCGACCCAGAGCAGGATCGCGCCGCCGACGATCAGCGAGAAACACACGACCCAGGGATTGAACAACAGCAGCTTGATGTACTTTGCCCGCGATCAGACCGATGACAACGGCGGGCAGAAAAGCGATCAGCACGCCGATGACGAAGCGGCGGTCGTCGGGATTGGTGAACATCCCCAGCGCAACGTTCCACAATTTGGAAAAGTAGATCACGACGATCGCCAGAATCGCGCCGAGCTGAATCAGGACGATGAAGCTGTCCCAGAAAGCTCCCTCGCCGAGACCGAAGAATTCCTTGGCGAGCAACATATGACCGGTCGAGGACACCGGCAGGAATTCGGTGACGCCCTCGATAATGCCGAGGATCACTGCCCGCAAAGCATCTGACATCATGCGCCAATCCGTTTGATCGATTTCGGAAGGGGAAAGCGGGCTCTTCTCGCCTATTCGTTCCGCCCCCGCAATCGCAAAATGCAAAAACGCGCCTTGCGCAAGCCATCTGCCCCGCTACCTTGGCCGCGCCTTGCAAGGATTTGAACATTTCCTTAAGCCGGCACGACCTACAACGGGGCCCCATGTACACGCTGTTTCATCATTCGTTTTGTCCGCATTCGCGCTTCATTCGCCTGGTGCTGGGCGAATACGGGCTCGATTTGCGGCTGGTGGAAGAGCGGGTCTGGGAACGGCGCGAGGGTTTTCTGGCGCTCAATCCGGCCTGCGCCACGCCCGTGCTGTTCACGGAGGGACAACCGGCGATTCCGAGTGCGGCGATCATTGCCGAGTTCATCGACGAAACCCGCGGGCCTGAGATGGGCGAACGGCGGCTCTTGCCGACCGCGATGGGCGAGCGCATCGAGGTGCGCCGGCTGATGGCCTGGTTCAACGAAAAATTCTTCGAAGAGGTCTCGAGCCCGCTGGTCACCGAGCGCATCTACAAGCGCTTCATGAGCGAGGAGGACGGCGGCGGCGCGCCGGCCGCGGACGTGATCCGCGCGGCCAAGACCAATGTGCGCTATCATCTTACCTATATCGGCTGGCTGGCGCAGCGGCGAAACTATCTCGCCGGCGACCGGTTGACCTATGCGGACCTCGCCGCCGCGGCGCATATCTCGGCGATCGATTATCTGGGCGACGTGCCATGGAGCGAGGACGACGCGGCAAAGGCGTGGTACGCGCGGGTGAAATCCCGCCCGTCGTTCCGTCCGCTGCTCAGCGAATGGCTGGCGGGCGTGCCGGCGTCGCGGACCTACGTGGACCTGGACTTCTGAGCACTTCCGATCTGAAGGCCGCGCTGGCGCGCGAGGCGCAGGCGCTCGGCTTCGACTGCATCGGCGTCACAGCACCGGATGCGATTTCGATCGCCGCGAAGCACTTTCGCGATTTCCTCGACGCCGGCGCGCATGGCGACATGGACTGGCTCGCGCGCGATCCGGAGCGCCGCGCCGATCCGCGCGGACTGTGGCCCGACGTGCGTTCGGTGATCATGCTCGGCGTCAACTACGGTCCCGACGAGGATCCGCTCGATATTCTCAAGCAACGCGCACGCGGCGCGATCTCGGTCTATGCGCAGGGCGACGATTATCACGACGTCATCAAGAAGCGGCTGAAGGCTCTCGCGCGCTGGCTGGCCGCGACAGCAAATTGCGAGGTCAAGGTGTTCGTCGACACCGCCGCCGTGATGGAAAAGCCGCTGGCGCAGGCGTCGGGGCTGGGCTGGCAGGGCAAGCATACCAATCTCGTGTCGCGTGAGTTCGGCTCGTGGCTGTTCCTCGGTGCGATCTTCACCACGCTCGAGCTGCCGCGTGATGAGGCCGAGGTCGATCATTGCGGCTCCTGCCAGGCCTGCCTCGACATCTGTCCGACCGCGGCATTCCCGGCGCCCTACAAGCTCGATGCGCGCCGCTGCATCTCCTATCTCACCATCGAGCACAAGCGACCGATCCCACATGAATTTCGCAAGGCCATCGGCAATCGCATCTATGGCTGCGACGATTGCCTCGCGGTCTGTCCGTGGAACAAGTTCGCGCAAGAGGGGCGCGAGACGAAGCTTGCCGCGCGCGGGGAGCTGCGCGCGCCCGAGCTGGCCGAGCTCGCGCGGCTCGACGAAACAGCGTTTCGCGCGCGCTTCACCAAATCGCCGGTCAAGCGCATCGGCCGCGATCGCTTCATCCGCAATGTGCTGATCGCGATCGGCAACTCGGGCGAGGCCACATTGGTTGTGGAGGCCGAGCGCTTGTTGTCGGATGCAAGCCCGCTGGTGCGCGGTGCGGCAGTGTGGGCGCTGGCGCAGCTTGTCGACCGCCAGCGCTTCGATGCGTTGGCATCGCAGGTGATGGCGGCCGAGACTAGACGCCGACGTCGTAGCGAATGGGACGCATCGGCGCCAGGCTGATCCTTGATTTCATCGCGCAATCCGGCATGGTGCCGCCGCCATGAACATTGCAACGACCAACCAGCCGTTCTTCACCAGAGACCGCGACGCCTTCATCCCGACGCCCGTCTGCAACGGGCCGTGGGACCCCAAATCGATGCATGGCCGCGTCGTCGTCGGGCTTCTTGCCCATGTCATCGACGAACGTCACGGCGGCGCGGAATTCGTGCCGGCGCGGCTGACGGTCGACATGTTTCGCTTGCCCAACATCACGACGCCGGTCGAGATCAGGACGAGGCAAATCCGCGATGGTTTGCGCATCCGCGTGATCGAGGCTGATTTCGTCTCCGGTAACGTCGCGATGGCGCGCGCGTCATGCCAGCTGTTGCGCCGGACGGAAAATCCCGACGGCAAGGTTTGGTCGCCGCCGAACTGGGAGGTGCCGAAGCCCGCGGACATTCCGGCGCCGACCGATCCGCAGACTCGGCATGAACGGCAAATGGACCACGCGGCCGATCGCGGGCCGCATGGGCTCGCTCGGCCAGCGTCGGCTGTGGATGAGCGAGGTGCGCGAGCTGATCGAGGGCACGCCGCTGACGCCGTTCGATAGCGTCGCGCTCGCCGCGGATTTCGCCAGTCCCTTCGCCAATGCCGGCGAGAAGGGGCTCGGCTTCATCAACAGCGACGTCACGCTCTATCTGCATCGTCTGCCGGTGACGAAATGGATCGGCTTCGACGTGGTGAACCATCGGGCCAGCGCGGGCATCGCAATCGGCGAATGCTGGCTCTATGACGAAGAGGGGCCGATCGGGACCTCGACGGTCGCAGCGCTGGCGCAGCGCAAGCCGATGACGGACGTGCCGCCGCCGTAGGTTTCCGTCCACTCGTCATTCGCCGAGACGAATCAGTTCTTCAAATGCCGCGCCATCTCCGGGCGCGCCTTCAGCGCCGCGCCCTGCTTGGCCATGATCTTCGCAATCCGCTCGGGCGCAAAATTCATGTCGACAAAGCCGGTCGCGGTGTTGGCGACCTCGTGATAACTAGCGATCAGTCCGTCGCGCAGCGTCATGATCGAGACGCCCTCGAACATCGCACGCGCGCCCTTCGCCTCCGGCAGCGTCGAGCGATAGCTGAACGTGTAGCGCGCATAGAGCGTGGTGCCGTCAGAGACCGGCGCATGCATGTCCCAGCGGAAATCGGTCGCCGTGCGATAGAACCAGTCGTCGATCATCTCGGCGATCTTCGCGCGTCCCTTGAACGCGCCGTAGAACACGTCGTGATAGACGCCGTCGTCAGTGAACAGCGCGGCAAAAGCCTTGCCGTCGCGGCGTTCGACGGCCTCGCAAAACGTGCGCAGCATGGCGGTGGCGTTCATGGCGATTCTCCCGTAACCGATCTCACCCCATCTCCGCGACCGCGGCAATGATCCGCGCGATATCCTGCGGCCGTGACAGGCGGTGATCGCCGTCCTGGATCACGGTCAGCACCACGTCCTCGGCCGGCAGCCGCTGGGCGAGGGTGAAGGCATGCTTCCAGGGCACGTCGGGGTCCTGCGCGCCCTGCAGGATGCGCACGGGACAGCCGACATCGATCGAACCGCCGAGCAACAGATGGTTGCGGCCTTCCTCGATCAGCGCGCGCGTGATCGGGTAGGGGGTGCCGTCGCCATAGTCCGAGGGCCGCAGCCAGACGCCTGTGGTCTCGATCTCGCTGCCGAACGTCCGGCGCAAAGCCCTTCCACATCAGCTCTTCCGTGAAATCGGGAGCGGGCGCGATCAGCACCATGCCCGCCAGCGACGCGTTGGTGGCGCGCCTGGCGAGCTCGCGCGCGAGCAGCAGCGCCATCCAGCCCCCCATCGACGAGCCGATCACCACCGTCGGTCCGTTGCAGAACTGCGCGAACACAGCGACGCTCTCCTCGAGCCAGCGGCCAATGGTTCCATCGATGAATTGGCCGCCGGACTCGCCATGGCCGGAATAGTCGAAGCGAACGCAGCCACGGCCCTGGCCGGCTGCCCACGCGTCCAGCGCCAGCGCCTTGGTGCCTTTCATGTCGGAATTGAAACCGCCGAGCCAAAACAGCCCGGGCTGCCCGCCCTTGCGAGCGCGCACCGCGATCCGCCGCGCCGAATTGCCGCTGCCGACCTCGATGAAGTCAGGCTCGGTTTCAGCGTCGGGGGTGTCGTTCATGATGGCTCCATCCAGCCGCAACGGCCTAAGGCATTCTCCGCGCTTGCGGAAGCGCGGCTGGGTGTCTATGTCGCGACCGTGACCGAAATGCCTCGCATTTGTCGGTTTCGCGCGCGCAATTGGCAAGTTCGCTTGCCCGTTGCCCCGCTTTGCTTCAAAATATCGCCCTTCGTTCACAACTTTGGAGAGCCACCCATTCGCCGTCCGAACAGAGCCCCGCCCGCTGCCGCCAAAGACGGGCCGCGCGTCAATGACGATATCCGCAATGCGCAGATCCAGCTGATCGATCATACCGGTGTGAACCGCGGTGTCACCGAAACCGTGGTTGCCGTCAGGATGGCCGCCGAAGCCGGCATGGATCTGGTTGAGATTTCGCCGAATGTCAGTCCTCCCGTCTGCAAGATCATGGACTACGGGAAGTACAAATACTCGGCGCAGAAGAAAGCCGCGGAAGCCCGCAAGAAGCAGAAAGTCGTCGAGATCAAGGAGATCAAGCTGCGGCCGATGATCGACGATCACGATTACGACGTGAAAATGCGCGCGATGCAGCGCTTCTTCGAGGAAGGCGACAAGGTCAAGATCACCCTGCGCTATCGCGGCCGTGAAATGGCTCACCAGGAGATCGGCACCAAGCTGCTCGACAAGGTCAAGGCCGACGTCGCCGGATTTGCGAAGGTCGAGCAGGACGCGAGGTTCGAAGGCCGCCAGGTCGTGATGGTGCTGGCGCCGCGCTAGCGCGAACCAAGTTCGGCCAAAATGAAAACGGCCCGCCACTCGGCGGGCCGTTTTTGTTGATAACGATCTGTCAGGTCCGCGAGGCCTGCCAGGTGCCGGCGCAGCGGTCGCCCTGGATGATGCCGTTCCAGGAGCCGGCGCCGCTCATACCGGCGAGCCGGCCGCCGCCGACGGCGCGGGATGAGCCAACCGACACCTGCACGGCGACGCCGCCGCCGCGGCTGACCGAACCGGACACCCGCCCGCCGCCGGCCGACGTGACGCGGGTACCCACGACTGTGAAGGGAACGCTGTAGCCCGAGCTGCAGGTGCCGCGCGTGGTGGCGAACACCACGTTCCAGGTACCGTCATAGGCGCCGCCCCGTGCGACACGGGCGTCGGCGGCACCGGGGACAGATAGAGCGGCGAGGGCGGCAGCGGCGCGCGATCGCGCGCAGACGGGGGAGGGCAATTGTCTTGAAATTTGGCATGTTGAACCTGCTTGCGGTGATGCTTGGGACGGAATCGATCAATAAGTCACCGTAACCGGTTCCGCGGTTCATCGGTTGCCAATTCAAACGACCTCTGTCATAAGCCCACGCTTCATCGCCCGGCTGATTTAGGGCTGCCGTGGCGATGCCCGTGCGGGTTTCATCCCTTCTTGGAAAACCTGAGCACTTTCAACGCTCTAACGAGCATTTTTGCCGCCGAAGCGCCCCTTGGGGCGCGTCTTGTTGCGGCTATTAGGAGAGCCAAATGCCCAAGCTGAAGACCAAGTCGGGCGCCAAAAAGCGCTTCAAGGTGACTGCCACAGGCAAGGTGATGCATGCCCAGCGCGGCAAGCGTCACGGCATGATCAAGCGGACGAAGAAGCAGATTCGTCAGCTCCGCGGCACCCGCGTGCTGTTCAAGACCGACGGCGACAACGTCAAGAAGTACTTCTTGCCGAACGCCTGATCGTCAACCAGCCGGGCCGCGCTCGCGCGGCCATCCCGTCACCGAATTTAAGCCTCAAGGATATCCGTCATGGCTCGCGTCAAACGCGGTGTGACTTCCCACGCCAAGCACAAGAAAGTCTACAAGGCCGCCAAGGGCTATTATGGCCGCCGCAAGAACACCATCCGCGTCGCCAAGCAGGCCGTCGAGAAGGCCGGGCAATATGCCTTCCGCGACCGCAAGCGCAAGAAGCGCACGTTCCGCGCGCTCTGGATCCAGCGGCTGAACGCCGCGGTGCGTCCGTTCGGTCTGACCTACAGCCGATTTATCGACGGTCTCGCCAAGTCGGGCGTCACGGTGGACCGCAAGGTGCTCTCGGATCTCGCGATCCACGAGCCGGCGACCTTCCAGGCAATCGCCGAGAAGGCGAAAGCCGCGCTCGCGGCCTAAGTTCGAAATCGCTCCAGCCTCTCGCAAGTCCGGTGTCATGCTCCGCGAAAGCGGGGCATCCAGTAACCGCCGACCAACACGATGACCCTCGGGGTTACTGGATCATCCGCCTTCGCGGATGACGACGGCCTCTCGTGCCGGATGGCAAGCGGGCTTCCACAGGTGACCGCCGTCATGTCCGATCTCGCAACACTCGAACAACAAATCCTCGCAGACATTGCTGCTGCCGGTGATGAAGCCGCCCTCGAAGCCGTCCGCGTCGCAGCGTTGGGCAAGAAGGGATCGATCTCGGCCCTGCTTGCGACACTCGGCAAAATGTCGCCGGACGAGCGCAAGACGCAAGGCGCGGCGATCAACCTCGCCAAGGACAAGGTCACGCAGGCGCTCGCCGCGCGGCGCGATCTGCTCAAGTCGGCTGCGCTCGATGCGCGTCTGGCAAGCGAGACCATCGACGTCACCCTGCCGCTGCGCGAGACCGCCGCGGAAGCCGGCCGTATCCATCCGCTGAGCCAGGTCTGGGACGAGTTGACCGCGATCTTCGCCGACATGGGTTTTTCGATCGCCGAAGGGCCCGACATCGAGACCGACGACTACAATTTCACCAAGCTGAACTTCCCGATCGGCCATCCCGCGCGCGAGATGCACGACACCTTCTTCTTCAATCCGAAGGAGGACGGCTCGCGCATGCTGTTGCGCACCCATACCTCGCCGGTGCAGGTGCGCACCATGCTGACGCAGAAGCCGCCGATCCGCGTGGTCTGTCCGGGCCGCACCTACCGCATCGACTCGGATGCGACGCACACGCCGCAATTCCACCAGGTCGAGGGCCTCGTCATCGACAAGGGCTCGCATCTCGGTCACCTCAAATGGATCCTGCACGAGTTCTGCAAGGCGTTCTTCGAGGTCGACCACATCAACATGCGTTTCCGGCCGTCGTTCTTCCCGTTCACCGAGCCGTCGCTCGAGGTCGACATCCAGTGTCGCCGCGACAAGGGCGAGATCCGCTTTGGCGAGGGCGAGGACTGGCTGGAGATTCTCGGCTGCGGCATGGTGCATCCCAACGTGCTGCGCGCCTGCGGCCTCGATCCCGACGAGTATCAGGGTTTTGCCTGGGGCATGGGCATCGACCGCATCGCGATGCTCAAATACGGCATCTCCGACTTGCGACAGCTGTTCGAGGGCGACGTGCGCTTCCTGTCGCATTACGGCTTCAAGCCGCTCGACGTCCCCTCGCTCGCGGGAGGGCTGAGCACGTGAAGTCGTTGACTCTTTCATAGTCCGAGGGCCGCAGCCAGACGCCTGTGGTCTCGATCTCGCGACGAATGTCCGGCGAAAAGCCCTTCCACATCAGCTCTTCGGTGAAGTCGGGAGCGGGCGCGATCAGCACCAGGCCCGCCAGCGACGCGTTGGTGGCGCGCCTGGCGAGCTCGCGCGCGAGCAGCAGCGCCATCCAACCCCCCATCGACGAGCCGATCACCACCGTGGGTCCGCCGCAGAACTGCGCGAAGACAGCGACGCTCTCCTCGAGCCAGCGGCCAATGGTTCCATCGATGAACTGGCCGCCGGATTCGCCGTGACCGGAATAGTCGAACCGGACACAGAAGCGGCCGTGGCCGGCCGCCCACGCATCCAGCGCCAGCGCCTTGGTGCCCTTCATGTCGGAATTGAAACCACCGAGCCAAAACAGCCCGGGCTGCCCGCCTTGGCGAGCGCGCACCGCGATCCGCCGCGCCGAATTGCCGCTGCCGACCTCGATGAAGTCAGGCTCGGTTTCAGCGTCGGGGGTGTCTTTCATGATGGCTCCATCCAGCCGCAACGGCCTAAGGCATTCTCCGCGCTTGCGGAAGCGCGGCTGGGTGTCTATGTCGCGACCGTGACCGAAATGCCTCGCATTTGTCGGTTTCGCGCGCACAATTGGCAAGTTCGCTTGCCCGTTGCCCCGCTTTGCTTCAAAATATCGCCCTTCGTTCACAACTTTGGAGAGCCACCCATTCGCCGTCCGAACAGAGCCCCGCCCGCTGCCGCCAAAGACGGGCCGCGCGTCAATGACGATATCCGCAATGCGCAGATCCAGCTGATCGATCATACCGGTGTGAACCGCGGTGTCACCGAAACCGTGGTTGCCGTCAGGATGGCCGCCGAAGCCGGCATGGATCTGGTTGAGATTTCGCCGAATGTCAGTCCTCCCGTCTGCAAGATCATGGACTACGGGAAGTACAAATACTCGGCGCAGAAGAAAGCCGCGGAAGCCCGCAAGAAGCAGAAGGTCGTCGAGATCAAGGAGATCAAGCTGCGGCCGATGATCGACGATCACGATTACGACGTGAAAATGCGCGCGATGCAGCGCTTCTTCGAGGAAGGCGACAAGGTCAAGATCACCCTGCGCTATCGCGGCCGTGAAATGGCTCACCAGGAGATCGGCACCAAGCTGCTCGACAAGGTCAAGGCCGACGTCGCCGGATTTGCGAAGGTCGAGCAGGACGCCGAGATTCGAAGGCCGCCAGGTCGTGATGGTGCTGGCGCCGCGCTAGCGCATGATCCGGAAAGTGTGAAGCGGTTTTCCGAAAAGATCATGCGCAACCGATAAACTACTCGTCAGTCTGAATGAAAACGGCCCGCCAAACGGCGGGCCGTTTTTGTTAGGGAGTCTCGATCAGGTCCGCGAGGCCTGCCAGGTGCCGCTGCAGCGGTCGCCCTGGATGATGCCGTTCCAGGAACCGGCGCCGCTCATGCCGGCGAGCCGGCCGCCGCCGACGGCGCGGGATGAGCCGACCGAAACCTGCACGGCCACGCCGCCGCCGCGACCGACCGAACCGGACACCCGGCCGCCGCCGGCCGACGTCACGCGCTTGCCCACGACCGTGAAGGGAACGCTGTAGCCCGAGCTGCAGGTGCCCCGCGTGGTGGCAAACACCACGTTCCAGGTGCCGTCATAGGCGCCGCCCCGTGCGACTCGGGCATCGGCGGTACCGGGGACGCAGAGAGCGGCGAGGGCGGCAGCGGCCGCGATCGCGCGCAGACGGGGGAGGGCAATCGTCTTGAAATTTGGCATGTTGAACCTGCTTGCGGTGATGCTTGGGACGGAATCGATCAATAAGTCACCGTAACCGGTTCCGCGGTTCATCGGTTGCCAATTCAAACGACCTCTGTCATAAGCCCACGCTTCATCGCCCGGCTGATTTAGGGCTGCCGTGGCGATGCCCGTGCGGGGTTCATCCCTTCTTGGAAAACCTGAGCACTTTCAACGCTCTAACGAGCATTTTTGCCGCCGAAGCGCCCCTTGGGGCGCGTCTTGTTGCGGCTATTAGGAGAGCCAAATGCCCAAGCTGAAGACCAAGTCGGGCGCCAAAAAGCGCTTCAAGGTGACTGCCACAGGCAAGGTGATGCATGCCCAGCGCGGCAAGCGTCACGGCATGATCAAGCGGACGAAGAAGCAGATTCGTCAGCTCCGCGGCACCCGCGTGCTGTTCAAGACCGACGGCGACAACGTCAAGAAGTACTTCTTGCCGAACGCCTGATCGTCAACCAGCCGGGCCGCGCTCGCGCGGCCATCCTGTCACCGAATTTAAGCCTCAAGGATATCCGTCATGGCTCGCGTCAAGCGCGGTGTGACCTCTCACGCCAAGCACAAGAAAGTCTTCAAGGCCGCCAAGGGTTTCTACGGCCGCCGCAAGAACACCATCCGTGCCGCCAAGCAGGCCGTCGAGAAGGCCGGGCAATATGCCTTCCGCGACCGCAAGCGCAAGAAGCGCACCTTCCGCGCGTTGTGGATCCAGCGGCTTAACGCCGCTGTGCGTCCGTTTGGCCTGACCTACAGTCGATTTATCGACGGCCTCGCCAAGTCGGGCGTCACGGTGGACCGCAAGGTGCTCTCGGATCTCGCGATCCACGAGCCGGCGACCTTCCAGGCGATCGCCGAGAAGGCGAAAGCCGCGCTCGCCGCCTAATGCGTCGCCCATTGGGCAACGGCAAAGTATTTGAAGTCGTCATGGCCGGGCTTGTCCCGGCCATCCACGTCTTTCCTCACAGCCGCACCCAAGACGTGGATGCCCGGGACAAGGCCGGGCATGACGAGCCAAGGGTATCGGCTAAGCGTCCTGGCCAAAAATGGGATTGCCATGACCGATCTTGCTCAACTTGAATCCGAAATCCTCAACCAGATCGCCGCTGCCGGCGATGAAGCCGCCCTCGAAGCCGTCCGCGTCGCGGCGCTCGGCAAGAAGGGATCGATCTCGGCCCTGCTTGCGACACTCGGCAAAATGTCGCCGGACGAGCGCAAGACGCAAGGCGCGGCGATCAACCTCGCCAAGGACAAGGTCACGCAGGCGCTCGCCGCGCGGCGCGATCTGCTCAAGTCGGCTGCGCTCGATGCGCGTCTGGCAAGCGAGACCATCGACGTCACCTTGCCGCTGCGCGAGACCGCCGCGGAAGCCGGCCGTATCCATCCGCTGAGCCAGGTCTGGGACGAGTTGACCGCGATCTTCGCCGACATGGGTTTTTCGATCGCCGAAGGGCCGGACATCGAGACCGACGACTACAATTTCACCAAGCTGAACTTCCCGATCGGCCATCCCGCGCGCGAGATGCACGACACCTTCTTCTTCAATCCGAAGGAGGACGGCTCGCGCATGCTGTTGCGCACCCATACCTCGCCGGTGCAGGTGCGCACCATGTTGACGCAAAAGCCGCCGATCCGCGTGGTCTGTCCGGGACGCACCTACCGCATCGATTCGGATGCGACGCACACGCCGCAATTCCACCAGGTCGAGGGGCTCGTCATCGACAAGGGTTCGCATCTCGGTCACCTCAAATGGATCCTGCACGAGTTCTGCAAGGCGTTCTTCGAGGTCGACCACATCAACATGCGCTTCCGGCCGTCGTTCTTCCCGTTCACCGAGCCGTCGCTCGAGGTCGACATCCAGTGCCGCCGCGACAAGGGCGAAATCCGTTTCGGCGAGGGCGAGGACTGGCTGGAGATTCTCGGCTGCGGCATGGTGCATCCGAACGTGCTGCGCGCCTGCGGCCTCGATCCGGATGAGTACCAGGGTTTTGCCTGGGGCATGGGCATCGACCGCATCGCGATGCTCAAATACGGCATCTCCGACTTGCGGCAGCTGTTCGAAGGCGACGTGCGCTTCCTGTCGCATTACGGCTTCAAGCCGCTCGACGTCCCCTCGCTCGCGGGAGGGCTGAGCACGTGAAGGTTCACGTTGCCATCCGAGCCGGCGATAGTTCTCTCAGTTCCCTCCCCCCTTGTGGGGGAGGGTCAGGGAGGGGGGTAGCCACGGATGCCACATGCAGTGGTCAGCGAACGTCAGCGCAGACGGGCGAAACAGCTCCGCCGAACGATGACCCGTGCGGAGACGCTGCTATGGCGCCACCTGAAGGCCAACAGAATGGATGGCGTGGGTTTCCGTCGACAGGTCCCAATCAAAAATTACATCGCCGACTTCGTGTGCTTCTCGTCCAAACTGGTTATTGAGCTCGATGGTGAATCCCATGATTTCGAAGAACGAGCAGTACTCGGATCAGCGCCGCGATACCTTCTTCGTCTCCGAAGGATTTCAAGTTCTACGCTTCACCAATGAGCAGGTCATGTCGAACTTGGAGGGAGTGGTAGAGGCAGTCCGCAACGCAACTCTTTCTGGCATGCCCAGCTCGCCCCCCTCCCTGGCCCTCCCCCACAAGGGGGGAGGGAACACAGACACCATCCCGGGCAATGTAGTGGACACTCCCAAGATTCGAGGCACGCAGCCATGAAATTCACCCTCTCCTGGCTGAAGGATCATCTCGACACCGACGAGACGGTCGAGAAGCTCGCCGACAGGCTGACCATGATCGGGCTCGAGGTCGAAAGCCTCGAGGACAAGGCCAAGGCGCTTGCGCCGTTCACCATCGCGCGCGTGATCTCGGCCGAACAGCATCCCAACGCCGATCGCCTCCGCGTCTGCATGGTCGATCCCGGCAATGGCAGCGCACCGGTGCAGGTGGTGTGCGGCGCGCCGAATGCGCGCACCGGCATGCTGAGCGTGTTCTCAGCGCCCGGCACCTTCATTCCCGGCAAGAACATCACCCTCGGCGTCGGCACCATCAGAGGCGTCGAGAGCCGCGGCATGTTGTGCTCGGCGGCCGAGCTGCAAATCTCCGACGATCACGACGGCATCATGGACCTGCCGGCCGATGCGCCCGTTGGCAAGGGCTATGCCGAGTGGGCCGGCCTCGGCGATCCCGTGTTCGAGATCAATCTGACGCCGAACCGGCAGGACTGCACCGGCGTGCATGGTATCGCCCGCGATCTTTCCGCCGCCGACATGGGCAAATTCAAAGACGCGGCCATCAAGCCGGTCAAGGGCGAATTCCCATGCCCGGTGAACGTGAAAGTCGAAGACGAGAAGCTCTGCCCGGGCTTTGCGCTGCGGCTGGTACGCGGCGTCAAGAACGGTCCCTCGCCGCAATGGCTGCAGAAGCGCCTGACCTCGATCGGGCTGCGGCCGATCAATGCGCTGGTCGATATCACCAACTTCATGACCTATGACCGCGCGCGGCCGCTGCATGTGTTCGACGCCAAGAAGGTCAAGGGTCACCTCACCGTGCGCCGCGCCCGCGATGGCGAGACGCTGCTCGCGCTCGACGGCCGCACCTACACGCTCGACAACGGCGTCTGTGTCATCGCCGACGACCACGGCGTGGAGTCGCTGGCCGGCATCATGGGCGGCGAAGCCTCGGGCTGCGACGAGAACACCACCGACGTGCTGATCGAATTGGCGCTGTGGAACGAGATCAACATTGCGCAGTCCGGGCGCAAGCTCGGCATCAACTCGGATGCGCGCTATCGCTTCGAGCGCGGCGTCGATCCCGCCTTCATGGTGCCCGGCCTCGAAATGGCGACGCGCATGGTGATGGAGATCTGCGGTGGCACGCCATCGGAGAATGTCGTGGTCGGCAACGCCTATGGCGAGGACCGCGTTATCGATTTTCCGCTATCCGAGGTGAAGCGGCTTGCCGGCATCGAGGTGCCGTTGCCGCAGACGCGCGGCATCCTCCAGCGGCTCGGCTTCGTCATGGCCGGCAACGGACCGGTCGTGAAGGTCGCGATCCCGTCATGGCGCACCGACGTGCAGGGCAAGGCTGATATCGTCGAGGAGGTCGTGCGCATTGTCGGCGTCGACAAGGTGCCGATGACGCCGTTCGACCGCGGCGAAGATGCCCGCAAGGCCGTGCTGACGCCGATCCAGCAACGCACTCGTCGCGCCAAGCGCGCGCTCGCCGCGCGCGGCATGATCGAAGCGGTGACGTATTCGTTCATTACGAAGCAGGCGGCCGAATTGTTCGGCGGCGGCAAGAGCGAGCTTGTGCTTGCCAATCCGATCGCCGCAGACCTGACCGACATGCGGCCGAGCCTGCTGCCCGGTTTGGTCGCCTCCGTCCAGGCCAATGGCGATCGTGGCTTTGCCGATGTCGCGCTGTTCGAGGTCGGGCAGATCTTCAGGGGCGATCGTCCGGAGGATCAGTTCATCGCGGCCGCCGGCATCCGCCGCGGCTTGGCTTCATCGAAAGGAATCGGCCGGCATTGGTCAGGCTCGGCCATGGCTGACGCGCTCGACGCCAAGGGCGACGCGCTCGCCGTGCTGGCAGCCGCCGGCGCGCCGATGCAGGCGCTTGCAGATCGTGCCGGGCGGCCCTGACTGGCTGCATCCGGGACGTTCCGGCACGATCCAGATCGGGCCGCAGAACATCCTCGGCACTTTCGGCGAATTGCATCCGCGCGCGCTGGAGGAACTGCGCGCCGAAGGCCCGTTGATGGCCTTCGAGGTGATCCTCGACAAGATTCCGGCAGCGAAGCAGCGGCCCACCCGCGCCAAGCCGGTGCTCGAGCTTTCGGCGTTCCAGCCGGTGTCGCGCGATTTCGCCTTCATCGTCGATCGCACGGTCAGGGCCGGCGACATGGTGCGCGCGGCGCAGGGCGTCGACAAGAAGCTGATTACCGATGTCACTGTGTTCGACGTCTATGAGGGCAAGGGTATCGATCCGGGCAAGAAGTCGCTCGCGATCGCCGTGACCATGCAGCCGCGCGAGAAGACCATGACGGACCAGGAGATCGACGCCGTGGCGGCGAAGATCGTCGCCGAGGTCACGAAGAAGACCGGCGGCACGTTGCGCGCATGACGCCGAAAAGTGTGAAGCGGTTTCCCGCCTGCGCGAAGCCCTGGAATAGACCGTCCGCGCGGCCTGATGCTTCGGCGGGCGAAGCCAGGTCGGATGACGTCATGCTCCAGACAACAGCATGAGCTTATCCGAGCTCATTCCGGCGGACATCAGCACCAACGCGGCGGTTGCGATCTGCGTCATCGCCTTCATCTCGGCCACCGCGCGCGGCTTTTCCGGCTTCGGCTCGGCGCTGATCTTCATGCCGCTCGCGAGCAGCATGGCCGCGCCGCGGCTGGTCGCAGCGCTGCTGCTGATCATCGACTTCGTCGGCGCACTGCCGATGCTGCCGGACGGATGGCGGCACGCCGACCGCAAGGCGACAGCCGTGATCGTGCTGGGCGCACTGGTCGGCGTTCCCGTCGGAACCTGGCTGCTGACCCGGCTCGATCCCGTGACGACGCGCTGGATCATCTCCAGCTTCGTGGCTGCGCTGCTGCTTCTGCTTCTCTCAGGTTGGCGCTATCGCGGCAAGGATCATGTCGCGCTCTCCGTCGGCATCGGCGCATTGTCGGGCTTCTGCTCCGGACTGGCGCAGACCGGCGGTCCGCCGATCGTCGGCTATTGGCTGGGACGGCCGGTCGCCTCGCAAATCGCACGCGCCAACATCGTGCTGTTCTTCGCGGCATCGGATTTCTTTTCCGTCGTGAGCTATGCAGCCAGCGGGCTGATCAACCGCGATGCAATTCTGTTTTCGCTGCTTGTCGGCCCGATCTATGCCGCGGGCATCGGCTGCGGCACCCTGCTGTTCGGCCGCGCCAGCGAAGCGGCGTTCCGCGCCATCTGCTACCTCCTGATCGCGGCCGCCGTGCTCTTCGGGCTGCCGATCCTCGACGGTGTATTGCGGGCGGGCTGAGCCGTTAGTTGAACGGCGAGGACGAGGGATATGCGGTCCGCGGGGCTGCCTGACGACGCCGCTGCGGCGCACGCGCAGGTGCGGCGACCGGCGTGCTATCCTTGATCGCGCCAATCCGCCGCAGCGCGGCGTCGGCCGCGCGCTCGCCGCTTTCCCACGCGCCGTCGACGGTGCCCCACAGCGTCTCATGGGTGGCCTCGCCCGCCAGATACATGCAGCCGATCGGGTCGATCAGCGCCTTGCGCGAGGCCTGGCCGCCGGGGGACGCCGCCGACATCGCGCCGAGCGCGTAAGGCGCGGCGTTCCAGCGTGTCGCGCTGGTCTTCTTCACCGCATTGGCGACGTCGCTGCCGAACAGTTTGCCGATCCACTCCCTGGCGAAGGCGACCATCGCTGCCTCGCCCTGCGCCGAGAGATCGCGACCGAACGAGCCGCCGACGTCGATCGTGCAGAGCGAGGAGCCGCCGATATTGGCGTAGAGCAGGGCGGTGCGCGTCGAGTTGCTCTGCTCGATCAGCACGTCGTCGCGGGCAAGCCCGAGCGGATTGCCGGGCAATTGCAGCGCGATGTGATCGTAACTGCCGAGGCTGAGTTTTGCGGCCGCATCAACTACGCGCTTGGGAATTTCGGTGGCGAACTTGATGTTGCCGGAGGCAAGCACGTTGGTCGACACCGTGATGATGGCGGCGCGCGCGGTAATCCGCCCTGAGGGCGTGTCGACGGTGACGTCGCGATTGCCATAATCGAGCCGCGTCGCCGGCGTCGACAGCGCCACCGGAATTCCCTCTGCGAGTTTTGCGATCAAGGTCCCCATGCCCTGCCGGCAGGCAAAGACGACGCTGCGGTCCTGCGCGCGCACCTTGTCAGCCGTCGAAAAGTCCTTGAGGTCCTTGCCGGCGAAGCTGGCGCCGAGCGTGAACTCGATCGTTCCGGCCCAATCGTTGAGATCCTTTGGCAGCGCCGACGCGCAGGAGGCATCGAACTTGCGCGAAGCCTCGTCGATGGCGCGGTTGGTACGCACCAGCGTCGCCAGAAATTCCTCGGTCTCGCCGGCGCGCGCATTGCGGCGGCCGATCCGGATCTTCTGTCCCGAGGGTGCCGTCGCGATCTCCAGGCCCGCGCTGCGCGCGAGCTTGAGCATCGGGTTGGCGTCAGGATTGTGCATCCAGCGCGCGCCGCGGTCGAACGGCACGTCGAAGGTGGAACCGTCGGTGATGCAGCGGCCGCCGATCTGGCCCGACGCCTCGATCACGATCACCTTGCGGTTCGCCGCCACGATGCGCCGCGCTGCGGCAATACCGGCCGCGCCCGCGCCGATCACGACAATGTCCGCCTCGCGCGGCATCGGGGCGGCCCATGCACGGCCGCCGATGACCGGTACGCTAGCGAAGGCCGCGGACGCCGAAAGAAAGCCGCGGCGGGTCATTGTCATATGATGGTTTCCGGAGACTTGAAACTTCGGGAACAGCTAGCGAACCTTGCCGCATCTGATGCCCAACGGCAACCGTGATGGTGAATCAATCATGATTGATGGCCGCCCCACATGAACCAAATTGCAACGGCTTTCGAGCATGCTAAGAGAAGGGAAAAATAGGCCGTAAAGGCCTACGGGGGGAATTGGGTTCATGGGCGTCATTCTCGACACCGTCGGCAAGTGGCTTGCCGACTACCTGCAGCAGGAAGTGCACGGCTATGAGCCGTTCACGCCGAGCGATCCCGACCTTTTGCGCAGCGTCATCGAACCGGGCGACGTGCTGCTGGTCGAGGGCAACAACCGCATCTCCGGCATCATCAAATATCTCACCCAGTCGACCTGGTCGCATGCCGCGCTTTACGTCGGCCCGATCGACGGCGCGGAGGAACCGGACGGCGAGCCGCATGTCCTGATCGAGGCCTATGTCGGCGACGGCGTCATCACCGCGCCCCTGTCAAAGTATTTCAGCTACCACACCCGCCTGAGCCGGCCGATCGGCCTGTCCTATGAGGACCGTTACACGGTGTGCCGCTACGCCATCAACCGCATCGGCTTCGGCTACGACACCAAGAACATCCTCGATTTGATGCGCTTCCTGATCCCGCTGCCGGTGCCGCAACGCTGGCGGCGGCGCATGATCGCGCTCGGCTCCGGCGATCCGACCAAGATGATCTGCTCCGCGCTGATCGCGCAGGCGTTCGACGCCGTGCGCTATCCGATCCTGCCCAAGATCACCCGTGCGGGCTCGCGGGCGGCGCGCCGCGAGATCCTGCACATCCGCGATTCCTCGCTTTACATGCCGCGCGACTTCGACATCTCGCCCTATTTCGAAATCGTCAAACCCACCATCGTGCGCGGGTTCGACTACACCACGCTGCATTGGGCCGACAAGCAGAAGCCGCTCCAGGAGGTAGCGGGCGAATTCGGTGTGTTTCCGGAAGGAGACGTCGAGTCGCCGTCGCTTGTTCCTGAAGAGATTGACGAAGAAACGACGCTCGAGGTTTCGATTGAGGAAGTGACGGTCGATACCGAGGCCGGGACGCTGGTCGAGCGCGTCACCGTCGAAGAGCATTATCCTGCGCGTCGAATATGGTCCGTCGCGCTCGCCCGAGCGCGGCGAAAATCGGGACGAAAGCGCGGCGGCTTAGCCGAGCTCCATCCAAGATCGTCATTGCGAGCGAAGCGAACTACCGGTCCGAGCGGCCGATCACATCAATCAATTCCGTGATCTTTTCCCGCTGATCGGCCTTGTTGCCGCTGGCAATGGCGTGCTCGACGCAATGCGCCACGTGATCGCGCAGCACTTCCTCTTCCACACGCCGCAGCGCCGCGCGCACCGCCGAAATCTGCGTCACGATATCGATGCAATAGCGGTCCTCGTCGACCATTTTCGACAGGCCGCGGACCTGGCCCTCGATCCGCACCAGCCGCTTCTGCACGGATGTCTTGATGTCCTTGCGCATGCGTCCTATATACCCCCACGGGGTATATGTTTCAAGAGCGCCGGATGGATCACGCACAACACGCACATTCAGGTCACGCCGGCCATCATCACGGGCATGACACGCCCGCCATGCGCGATCCCGTTTGCGGCATGACGGTCGATCCCGAGACCTCGAAGCATCGCTTCGACTATCGCGGCGAGACCTTCCATTTCTGCTGCGCCGGCTGCCGCACCAAATTCGCCGCTGACCCCGCGAAATACCTCGACAAGGACAAGCCGCAGGAAAGCGCGCCCGCTCCCGCGGGCACGATCTATACCTGCCCGATGCATCCCGAAATCCGACAGGCCGGTCCGGGAAGCTGTCCGATCTGCGGCATGGCGCTTGAGCCCGATGTCGTCAGCCTGGATGCGGCGCCCAATCCCGAGCTTGCCGACATGAGCCGCCGCTTCTGGATTGGTGCGGTGCTGTCGGTGCCGCCGGTCGTGCTCGAGATGGGCGTGCATCTCGCCGGCGGCCACGGCCTGATCGATCCGACGCTCTCGAACTGGATCCAACTTGCATTTGCAACACCGGTCGTATTGTGGGCGGGCTGGCCATTCTTCGTGCGCGGCTGGCAATCGCTGGTCACGCGCCATCTCAACATGTTCACGCTGATCGCGATCGGCACCGGGGTGGCCTATGTCTATAGCCTGATCGGGACGATCGTCCCGCAAGCCTTCCCGTCCAGCTTCCGCGGCCATGGTGGCGCGGTTGCCGTCTATTTCGAGTCCGCCGCTGTCATCACCGTTCTCGTGTTGCTTGGACAGGTGCTGGAGCTGCGCGCACGCGAGGCGACCTCGGGCGCGATCAAGGCGCTGTTGCGGCTGGCGCCGAAGACCGCGCGGCGCGTCGACAACGACGGCAACGACCACGAAGTCGAGATCGATGCCCTCACGGCCGGCGACAAATTGCGCGTGCGGCCGGGCGAGAAGGTTCCGGTCGACGGCGAGATCCTCGAAGGCCGTTCCGCACTCGACGAATCCCTGGTGACCGGCGAATCCCTGCCCGTCACCAAGGAGCAAGGTGCGCGCGTGATCGCGGGCACGCTGAACCAGTCGGGCAGTTTTGTCATGCGCGCCGACAAGGTCGGCCGCGACACGCTGCTGGCGCAGATCGTGCAGATGGTCGCCGACGCGCAGCGCTCGCGCGCGCCGATCCAGCGGCTCGCCGATCAGGTCGCCGGCTGGTTCGTGCCGGCGGTGATCGCTCGCGGCGATCGCGGCGTTTGCGGCCTGGGCGACGTTCGGTCCCGAACCGAGGCTCGCGTTCGGCCTGGTTGCCGCCGTCAGCGTGCTGATCATCGCCTGTCCCTGCGCGCTCGGGCTCGCAACGCCGATGTCGATCATGGTCGGCGTCGGTCGCGGCGCCCACGAAGGCGTCCTGATCAAGAATGCCGAGGCGCTGGAGCGGCTGGAGAAAGTCGACACGCTGGTGATCGACAAGACGGGTACGTTGACCGAGGGCAAGCCGAAGGTGACGGCGATCGTGCCTGCGCCCGGATTCGACGAGGATCAAATCCTGCGGCTTGCGGCCAGCGTCGAACGCGCCAGCGAGCACCCGCTGGCGGATGCGCTCGTGCGCGCCGCGAAGGCGCGCGGCCTTGAACTCGGTAGTGTCGATGCGTTCGATTCGCCGACCGGCAAGGGCGCCAGCGGAAGATTGGACGGGAAAACCATTGTCATCGGCAATTCCGGATATCTGTCCTCGCTCGGAATCGAAACCGCTTCGCTGGACCAGGAAGCCGAACGCCTGCGCACCGAGGCCGCCACCGTGGTCCACATCGCCATCGACGGCAAGCTTGCCGGACTGTTTGCGATTGCCGATCCCGTGAAAGCGTCGACACCGGATGCGCTGAAGGCGCTCGCCGCCGAAGGCATCAAGGTGATCATGCTGACCGGCGACAACAAGACCACGGCCAACGCGGTCGCGCGCCGGCTCGGCATTGACGATGTCGAAGCGGACGTGCTGCCGGATCAGAAGCGCGACGTGGTCGTACGATTGCGAAAGGCGGGCCGCATCGTCGCGATGGCGGGCGACGGCGTCAACGACGCGCCGGCGCTGGCCGCCGCCGATGTCGGCATCGCCATGGGCACGGGCACGGATGTCGCCATGGAAAGCGCCGGGATCACGCTGCTGAAAGGCGATCTCACCGGCATCGTTCGTGCGCGAAAACTGTCGCAGGCGACGATGGCGAACATCCGCCAGAACCTGTTCTTTGCCTTCATCTACAACGCGGCCGGAATCCCGATTGCCGCGGGAATCCTCTATCCCGCCTTCGGCATCCTGCTGTCGCCGATCATCGCGGCCGCCGCGATGGCGTTGTCCTCGGTCAGCGTGATCGGCAATGCGCTGCGGCTGCGTGCAACGCGATTGCCGGAATGATAGGCTGCGCCTGTCGAGGGCATGGGGATTTCGGTGAGCATCACTGCCAGCATGCGCCTTTTGGGTTTTGTCCTCGCGATCGCGCTCGGCCTGCCGGCGTTTCGTGCCGCCGCTCAGGCGCCGGAGCCGCGCGGACATCTCGACCTCACGGCTGAAAATCTTGCCGGGGTGATCGATCCCCTGATGAAGGCATGGATCGAGCAACATAAAGGCCCGGGCGCCGTTGTCGCGGTGGTGACGCGCGACGCCACGATCTTTGCCAAGGGTTATGGGCTGGCGGATATCGAAGCGAAGCGGCCGTTCACCACGGATGCGACGCTGGTACGGCCGGGATCGATCTCGAAACTGTTCACGGGGATCGCCGTGATGCAGCTGGTCGATGCCGGCAAGCTCGATCTCGACCGCGACGTCAACGACTACATCGATTTCAGGATTCCGACGCCCGACGGCGGCGTGCCCGTGACGCTGCGCCGCCTGCTGACCCATCGCGCCGGCTTCGAGGAGCACATCAAGGGGCTGTTCTCGCGCGATCCGCCGATGCCGCTCGGCAAATGGCTTCCGACCAATCTGCCGCATCGGTTGTTTCCGAAGGGCGACGTCGAAGCCTATTCCAATTATGGCTTCACACTCGCCGGCTATATCGTCGAACGCGTCTCTGGCGAGCCGTTCGTGTCCTACATCCAGCGCCACATTCTCGATCCACTCGGCATGAGCCACTCGACGTTTGCGCAGCCGTTGCCGGCCGAGCTCGCAGCCCTGATGGCAAAGTCCTATCGCAGGTCGGATCAGCCGCCGATCGCCCCGTTCGAGACCATTCTCGCACCGGCTGGCGCGCTTTCGGCGACTGCCGACGACATGAGCCGCTTCCTGCGCATGCTGATGAATGGCGGCGAGCTCGACGGCGTTCGCATCCTGCCGAAGGCGCGGCTCGACGAGATGATGGCGCCCAATTCCTCGAGCCCCGCCGGATATCTCGGCCTGGTGTTCATCGGGAAGAAGATCGCAGGCCGCGCCGCGATCTGGCACAATGGCGAGACGATGACGTTCTTCAGCGACCTCGAATTTTTCCCGGCAGACGGCATCGGAATCTTCGTGTCGCGCGATGGCATCGGCGAGATCAAGACAGGGCGGGAGATACCCAACATCGCGGTAGCAGTCGCGAGGCGCTTCCTGAGTGAGCCACCGGACACGGCAGGCCCACGGCCAACCGCCTCTCCCGACGAAGCAGGCATTGCCGGCATCTATCATACCGAGCCGCCGCGCGGAATCGTCATTCGGCCGGCTCCGCGACCTGATTTCGGAGCGTGTCGTCAGAATCGACGGCGACGGCAATGCGAGGCTGTTTCCGGCGATCTGGCCGTTCGGCGCGGGCGACCTCTACCGGCATATCGGCAGGAACCTGTATGCCGGGCCTGTGCGCCTTGCCTTGGTCGAAGGCGAATCCGGATCGTATATCGCGACACCCACTGCACAACTGCAGCATCTGCCGTTCTACCTCGATGCGCGCTGGATCCTGCCGGCGCTTGGCCGCGAGTTTCATGATCGCCGTCGGGAGCTTGCTGGGCTGGCCGTTTGCCGCGCTATGGCGCCGCTGGCGCAAGAAGCGCTTCAGCGAGTCGCGCGCTGACCGGCGCCTCTATCGCGCGGTCCGGCTCGTCCTTCTGCTCGACATCATCGTCATTCTGGCGGTCACAATCCTGTTCGCATTGGCGATGGCCAATCCGACCATTCTGAATGATGCGCTCGATCCCAAACTGATTGCGCTCTACATCGCCGCATGGATCGGCGCTGTCGGCGCGATCGCCGTGGTGTGGGCTGCGGTGCGGTTCTGGCGCAACGGCGTCGGCAGCCGATGGGCGCGCATCCATCACACGCTGCTGGCGATGAGCAGCGTGATGATGGCCTGGTTCTTTGTGGTGTTCAGGATCGCGGGAACGACCCTGAATTACTAGCGCATGATCCGGAAAAGTGTGTAGCGGTTTTCCGAAAAGATCATGCGCAAACAAGAAACT
>CAVOLR010000001.1:0-394000 GCA_963696845.1 uncultured Alphaproteobacteria bacterium | reverse complement strand
CACCATCAGCGCCGCCAGCAGACCGGCCAACGCGACCTGCAGCCGCCGCCATTGCATCGATCGCGCCCTCACTGCGGCAACACAGTTGTCGACGCGATTGGCGCCTGAGGAATTCCGCAGGCTCCCGAAGTCGACCAATTCGACGGGCGGGACCACGACCGTGTAGTGCGCACGCATCGCCTCGTATGCAATCCCGGTTGATCTCGCGCTGCTTTTGATCCAGCCAGGCGGATTTGACCTCGGCTCGACTTCCTCGAACACGGACACCCGGCCCGGCCGATAACAGCATCGACGAAGACCAGATGCCAGCCATAGCCGGACTCGATTGGCCCCTGCCACTGCACCAGGATTGAGCCCAAACATCGCCTCGGCGAATCCCGGCCCAAACTCCTTCGCATCGGGTCGGGCGCGCGATCGCCGTAGTAGTCCTGGAACATGAAGGGGTCGGCAACCGTAGCGACCTCCGGTGCGTTGGCCGGCTTACCGGAGATCTTGTCGAGTATTCCGGCAGGGGCAGGTCTGTCGCGAGCACCAGGCCGATCGAAGGAGAAGTACAGGTGGTGAAAGCTCGCGCGCGGCGGAAGCGCAAAGCGACCCGAATTCTGTGCGAACCACGCTCGAAGCTCGGCATCGCTGGGATCCTGCAAAGCGGCAATATCTGCTGCCAGGAAATCCATCTTCTGCGCCAACCGGCGTTTGATGATCTCGTCACCCCTGTCGAGCCCAAGCGCCACGGCTTCACGGGAAGAATCTCCTCGCTTACCCGCTGCTCGATCAGGGCGTGCATCTGATCAGCCGTCGGCAGTGGCCGACCTTGCGCGAGCCATTGCACCGCCAATTGGCGGAGATCGTCCTTCGTGAGCGTGATCTGATTGGTTCGGTCGGTCCGGTTGGCGGTCGGGTTCAACAGTTGATAGATCGCGAAGATCAGCGCACCGGCAAAAAGGAAATGGATCAGGGGTTCCCGCAACCATCTGCGCACAGGGGTTGGCGGTTTCGGCCCAGTCTGTGACTGATCCAGCGCTCATTCGGACGGTTCCGAGGTCGGCTGCGGTCGGACAAGCGGCTGCGGTGCCATGGGGTTGGCCAGTCAGGATGGAGGAATCTTCGAGAGCCGCGTTAGCGGACGCGGCGCGCTGCAGATAGTTGACGACGGCAAAATGCGAGGCCGGGTCCGTTATCGTGTTGAACTCGAGAAGCGCCGCGTATTCCGTCGCAGCGTCCCAATAGTCCCAGTCCGCCAGTTGCTGCGCCACGAACCCGGCCATTAGTGGGCGCTGCCTGATGAAAGCTCGGTACGCCTGGATCACACGCTGGCGGGGCACAGTACAATTCGCGTCGCCGTGAACGTTGAGCGCCAGCAGTGCGGCCTCGATTTCCGGCATGGTCCGGCTGCCGATCGGCAAAATACATCGTTTCGACCCAGTCAACGCGGGATGGCCCGCGCAATTCGAGGTCGGCGCCAATCATCGCGGCGAGGTTCGTGCCTGCTGTGCGACTTCCACGCTGCTTCGAGTTGCTGCTGGAGCCGGGCGGCTTCGGCCGGACCGCCGACGAAGCCTAGCAAGAGAGTATACGCGGCATGGCGTGAGGCAAGTCTTGGATCGTCCAGCCAGCTCCCAACCGTTGCTGCATTGATCCGCGATCTCGCAACGTCAATGATCGCATATGGGGCGCGTGCCAGCTCGCCCCATGCGATCTGGGCAGCCAGCGGATCGGGGTTTTCGAGGTAGGGCAGAACGAGCGCAACACGTTGCCGCCAGCCGGCGTAGCTGAGCGTGGACGACGTCTGCATGTTCGACGGCCAGGTAGGCCGTGGACGGTCCCCTTTGACGAAAGCGGTCGCAACCAGTTGCCGAAGCCAATCCGCATATTCAGCCCGGATGGTACCGAGACTAGTCCATTGCGAAGCAAACAGTTCACGAACGAGCAGGCTTGGATCAGAGCCCGGTGCCATTGCCTCGCCGAGGCCCGTCGGCGGGTCCGCGATGATATCGCCGACGGCATCCTTGCCCTTCACGACCTCGACAATCCGGAATCGAGTCGCGCCCGCGAAAGGCACGGCCAGCACCGCCCGATCTGCGATATCCAGGCGCTGCCCGATGGTCACCATTTGGCGAGCAGCTTCATAACAGAGCTGGCATGCCACTGCGGCCGCTGCAGAGATCAGGAGGAAGAAGGCGGCCAGCGTGCACTTCAGCCGCCTACGAGCGGGAGACCGCGGCAGTCAAATCATCATCGATGCCTCCTCAGCGCAGCTCCGGCTTACCCGGCAACGGACTGAGTTCGGGCACTGCCGGGATGATCTCGTAATTCGAGTAGCCGAACTCGTTGCTGCGGGCGCCGTAATACTTGTCTCCCAGCTTGTAGGCGGTGACTTCGATCGGCGTGCCGGCGATCACGGTGACGATCTTGCCGTTGTTGACGTAATAGGGCGAGGGCATGCCAAGATAGCTGGCCCCCGCCGGATCGCCGACGGCGCTTGGCTGGACAACGCCACGGCCGGCGTGATCGATCAGGCTCTGACCCTGATTTTGGGCGAGTTTTGACGTCACGTACGCCGGGTCGATCGGCACCAGCGTTTGTCGCATTGGCCGTCCCCGACGCGCTATAGGTGATCTTGAACTTCGTGCCGGTGACGTTGTTCTGCAGCCAAGGGGACTTGTCGACGATCAGCGCCTTCAGCTCAGCATCGTTGAGCGCGACTGCCCCCTGCTTCTTGAGATCGTCGACGGTGAGACCAGCCTTGGCGATTTTTTGCGCCTCGGCGGTCGGGCTGTACCAGATTGGGGAGCTCCACGCCCGCTCCTGGACGGTTGCCGCCACCACGTCGGGCGGCGCGATGCCGAGTTTCGCGGCCTGGATCGTCGTCCAGCGCGGCGTCGGAATCTCGAGCACGCGGGCGTAGTAGAACGCAGGAACGCTCGGATCGAACTCAGGGTCGCTCCACACGGTCTTCAGTTCGACCGCGCCGCTGCTATTCGTGTAGGTGGCTTTTTCGACATCGACCGTGCTTGCGATCGGCGGCACGCGACCTGTCCACTTGTCGGGCTCGCGGTCGCCTCCCCAGGCGACGTCGAAGACTTTCTCGAAGCTCTGACCGCTCTTGGTCCAGCCCTTGATGATCTGGATGCGGTCGAGATTGCCGGAGGTGGGATCCTTGACCGCCCACACCGCGAATGACGGTGTCTTGTCGCCCGCGGGCATCGGGGTCAAATCTCCGCCCATGGGCACGCCCTGTGCGTAGGCAGCCTTGACCCAATCGCGGTCCTTGATCCAGTTCGGCGTGAATTTCCAGAATTGCCGCCGCTGCTCGACCGATGCAGTCTCGGCATAATTCCAGCCACCAAAGAAGCGGACCTTGATGTGCGGGCCGCTGACCGCGAAGGTCTCCTTGCGCTTCATGGCGTTGAAGATCAACTCGCGGGTGTTTTCCTCCGCCCACGCACCCGTAAGCCCGGCGGGGCCTTCTTTGCGCACATCGAGGCCGGCGAACAGATGTCCCGACATGCGCGTCTCGATTGTTGCGTCGGCGATACCGTGCGCCCCGAAGAAGTTGTCCTGGCGATAAGGCACCCCGGTGTCGTGCGAGTCGGAAGCGGCGCCGAAACCGAACCTGTAGGGGTTGAAGCCCTTGGTGTCTTCGAGTGCGAGCCCATCCTTCAGAGCCTGGCGGGCATAGCTGCCGATGACATGCGGAATGCGGCCGGCGGGATCGCCGAGGAGATAAGTAAGGATCTCGAAGTTGGCGAACTCGTCATTGGGCGAGAGTAGAGGATGGGTTTCCGATTGCCCCTTGATCTGCTTGATCTCGATCAGAGGCTCATTGCGCATCCGGGATTCAGCGTAGACTTTGTCGATCGGTCGCCCCTTTAGGTCGACGTCGGTCGGATACATGCGGCCATCCGAGAGGTTGGCGTTATGCGAAATTGCGAGAAGTTCGTTGCCCGCCTTGCGTTGGCCATCCATCCAGGTCCACAGGTCGGTCGGGTCAGGCGAATCGAGCGAACTGAACGGCATCGTTGGCACATGGGCGCAATCCTTGAAGAAGACGTTGCGGTGGAGGTTCATGTTGTTCGGCATGGATGTCCACTCATAGCTGCAGAAGGCGGTGAACTTGCCGGGTTCATTGGCCTTGTCCGCGAGTTGGACGTTCTGTTCCCAGATCGTGTGCGCGATCTCGGAACTCGCGAGCGCCTTGACCGGCGCGCCACCGAGCAAATTGGCGCGTAGAGGTAGAATTCTTGAACCTCCTCAGGACTGTTGTTCTTGAGGATCAGCGGCGCCGCGGCTGGCAACTTGCTAATCGGCGAACTGGGATCATTGGCCAACTTCATCACGCCGACATATTCCGAGTGATCGGTGACGCCGGCGAAATCGAGCGGGGTCTCGATCTTGATGTCATAGCCGAGCGGATGCTTGATGGTCTCGCCCTTGAAATATTTGTAGGCATCGGCGGGATCCGTCACCCGATTGCCGAACAACCAGGCGTCGAGCGACCAGCTGGTGTGGACGTGCAGCTCGCCGAAATACGCGTCGCGGAGAAGGCTGCCCTGGGCTAACGCTGGTGATCCGGACGTGATGAGCAGTGCCGAAGCGAATACAACAACTGTCGTTCTTGGCATGTCGAGGTCCCCTTATTGGAATGGTCCCTGCCGCGAGATTAGCCGGTTGAGCGGACCCGCGCCATGCAATTTCGGCACGAAGCCCCCGGGCGAAGCCTTCGCAGGACCTTCATCAATCCGGACCGCCCAGACACGCCAAGTTCTTGAAAGCCAGTATGAAAGATGACCGCGTTCTCAGTGCCTGTCGGGATGTCCAAAGGTGCCAAACTCGAAATTTCGATTTTGGCTGGGCTGCGGGTTAATCGTAGTCGGATTCTTGCCAGCAAGTCCTTGCGGGGCCCAGGTCGGCTGCGCTGACTTCATCAACTCAAACGATTCCATGTACCTGCCGACGACTCATTACCAAGATTAGGTATCGGAAGGTCCGTAAACCGGAGCGCAGGCAGCTAGAGCCTCCGCGACTTGGCCGGGAAAAGCGACTCGCCGGTACTATCGTCGTAGTCCGTCACAAAACTATGATCGTTGCTGGCGCCAGACGCGAGGCTCGGGCGAGCAAGGATTTGCGGGAACGCCGATGACCGACAATTCGTCGGGGTCCTTTCCCCAACGCAGTTGCTCGCTCCAACTGATCGCGCACATTGGGCCCCGATCCGTCGCCTGACCAACTTCCGGTCTCGGCTTGATCACTCCCAACCAATCACTATGCGGCTGCCAGCTGCGCTTTCATCACGGCGCCTACTTATGCACGAGCATCGGCGGCGCGGCGCCCGGGGTGGGCGGCGCTTCCGAGATTGCGAAGGTCAGCCAAGTGTTCCAGCCCTCTGGCCGGTCCTTGGCGCCGAAATTCGAAATACGACTTCAAGCCCAGGAAGCCCTGCTTTCCGGCAATCGGGAAAATGTACCCCAACTGGGGGCCGACCGAAAACACCCCGAGACTCAAACGCGCCGAGCCCCCTTGTCGCCGGAGCCGCTGTCGGGGCTGACCTGGTCATAGGCATAGCCGACGAGGCCGATAAAGAACTGTTTTGACAGAAACTGAGACACGCCCCAGTCCAAATGAAAATCAACGCCACTCTGATATTGGGTGGTGGGGTTGATGAAATTATAGGTAAATCCCGCGACGGCAGAAAACTCGTGCCCAGTGGCCGGGTTGAAATAGGTGTAGCCGCCGCCAGCATCGATGGCGCCGTGCCCTAACCCGAGGTTGGATATGCTGGTCGAGCTGTAATTGCCAACCGGAATATCGCCGGTGATGTAGGTCATGAAATTGTTGACGCCCATGTTCCACTTCAACGACGCCAGCGGGATAGAGGTCGGCCGAAACCCGTTGTGGTATCGCTGATGTTGTCCGTTCGCACCAAACTAAATGGAGGCAGCGAAGCCGAAAGCGTTCCATTGACGTTGGCGGTCGTAGTTCCGGTGATCGTGCCCATTTGCACCATCAACTGGCCGCCAAGGACTGGCGTCGCAAAAGTATAACTGGGAACGATGATCGCGAGGTCCGCGGTGGCGTGCAAGCTCGCGTTGAGGCTGACGTTCAGCGACGGGTTAAATCTGCCGATCTGGATCTCACGAGCCGCGGCGACATCGGCGCCTGCGCTGACAGTCGTATGATAGTAAACTGAAGCGACTGCCCATCCCGGGGTACCTGGCACCGCCGCCAGACTTCCATAGGTGCCGGGAAGCCAGAAGCTGGTGCCGCTCTCATCGGCGAGCGATACCGACGCTGTCGTCGAAGAATCCCGACGCCAAGGATCACGGATCGCAGTATCGATCTCTCCTGTTCGAACATTCCTTCAAAAAACTTCGAATTGATCCGGTACATGTGACGCTCCCCCAGTCAATTGAGGATCGCATGTTAGTGATCTTACGTTGTATGTCAGCGCAATCCTCGAAGAGACTTGCGATAAACTTCATCGGATTGATGCAAAGAGGACACGCTCAACGACTGCGCGCATGGACGGGAGGCGCTCGCCGCCCGCCCTAGCGCAATGAACGGGAATTTCGGCGCGTCCCTGCCTAACGGAGGGCGACCCTCAAACGAGTCGGCACAGCCTATCTCTCACCAACGGGCGTGGCAAAGACCAACTGCGCGCGCTCAACGAACGCATGCAGCAGGAAGGCTTCTGGCCGGATAGGGCCGTCGATTTGTAACCGTCGCTCCGCCGTCCGCCGGCAATACTAAACGAAATCTTAACCCCGGTGGACGCGCCTTGCCTTCGCAACCCTTATTTCTTGGCAGATGGGCGAGACTTCGAACGATCGGCTGAGGACTTATCTCGGGCAGCTTCCGCCGCGGGCGCAGGCGCTGCTGATGCGGGAATTCGAGCGCGCGATCGAGCGCGGCGAGGATACCGCGGTGGCCAAGCTCGTGCTCGAGCAATTGCGCAAGGTGGCGCGCGGGGGCGAGGAAGATGCGCCCGAGCCGCCGCGCTCGGAGGATGCAGCAAGGCTGTTCTTCCGGCCGCTCGAGCCGTTCCTGGTCGACGGCAAGGTGCCGATCCGGCAGGGCCAGATCCGCCGCGCCTCGCTGATGCCGGTGTGGCAATGGCTGGTTCGCGACGGCGCATCCGATTCTGGTGCGCGACTATGATGCCGCGCTCGCCGGCCTCTCCGACGACGCCGACGTGAAGGTGCTGGAGCCCGTCATTCGCAAGCTGCAGACCGCGGCCGTGGAGGCCATCGCGCGCTTGACCAATTCGGCGGATGGCGACAGGCGCGCGCTCTCGCGCGTCGGCCCGCCCGAGGTCATCGAGGACCTGGTTTCGATCGGCCTGCTGCTCGGCGCCCGCGAAGCCGTCGATGCGCTCGGCACCCGCCTGCCTGTCTACATGCGCACCTTCGGCGATGCCCAGGTCGAGTCGATCACGTCGTCGCTGAACGTGCCGACCCTGCAGAGCCCGCAATTGCTGCCGTTTGCGTTGTCGCTGGTGATGCAGCGGCTGAGCGCGTCCTGGCAGATCATCCGCCTCGCCATCAGGATGGCCGCTTCCGACGACGAGATGCGCGTCGCCGCCACGCCCTATGGCATCGCGGTCTCGCTGGCGCTGCACGATCTCTACGCGCAGGCGGCGCGCCTGCGCATGGATATCAGGCGCGGCCAGCTTGCCGATGTCGGCGAGAGCCTGAAGGCCCTGCACGAGGGTGTGCGGGGCTTGCGCACCGAGCTCGACCTGCGCAACGATTCCAGCTGGGGCAAGCAGCTGGCCTCGATCCGCGCCGACATCTCCAACACCCTGCAATCCGAGATCGACAGCGTGCCGGGTCGTGTCCGGCGCATCCTGCGCCAGCGCGCCGACAAGGATATCCTGGCCGGCGCCAGGGTGGACAATACCGACGTCGAGGAAGTCGTGTCGCTGATCGCCTTCGTCGCGGTGTGCCGCACCTATGCCGACGAGCTTGCGATCAACGAAGTGACGCTGCGGACCTATTCCGACCTGCAGCACTATGTCGAGCAGACCACCGAGGCGCTGGTCGAATTGCTGCGCGGCGGCGACGCCCGGGCGCGCGCCTATCGGCACATGCAGGCGGAGGCGGCGATCCGCTTCAGCGAGGTGCTGTTCGGCCGCGACTACGCCTCGCTGATGCACAGGGCGGCGGAAAATGCGCTGGCCGGCGAGCGCAAGCCGTCGCGCAGCGCGCAACAGTAAGTATAAACCTTATATTGCAATTCCTGATTGCTAAGCCGGGGATTGCCGGGTACGGTGCGCCGCCAAGTCACGTCCCTGCCTGCTGCCTGCATGAATTCATCCGTCCATTTCGTCGAACTCGACAACCGCGTCATCACAGCGACTTACCGGAACCTGATGATCAAGGCGAAGGTCGTGCTGGTGGACACGGCCAGCGGTCGTCCGCTGTCCGAGCCGGTCACCCACATCTCGTCGCCGCTGCCCGCGAGCCAGTTGCGGATCAGGCTGCCGGATTCGGTCAAGGCCGGACTCTATGTCCTCGAGGCCTTCAATGCGCACGGGGACAAGGTGGCGCAGAGCGCTGTGTTTGAGGTCTCTTAACCGCCTGAAACAAATTGGCTTTGTCGGGCGCTCGCCTGACGGCGAATTGATCATTGTCAATTGCGGCTGCGCGCGCCGTGGTGTAAAGCGGGCGCATTGGCGCGTTCGCTAGCGCCGCCGGAACTTTGCCTGATGATGCTGTGGTTCGTGTTCGCGCTGATGACAGCCGCGGCCATTTTTGCCGTGCTGCTGCCGTTGGGGCTTGGCGGCCGCAAGCAGGCCGGCGGCAACGAGGCCGTCGTCTACAAGGATCAGCTCACCGAGGTCGACAGCGATCTCGCGGCCGGCCTGATCGGAACCGCCGAGGCCGAGGCCGCGCGCGTCGAGATCGGCCGTCGCCTGCTGGCGGCGGCGGATGACGATCGCGACGCGCCCGTCGGCTCGAGCGTCAGGTTGCGCCGCGTGGCGGCCGTGGTCGCGCTCATTGGACTGCCGATCGTCGCGGTTGCGACCTACCTGCCGCTGGGTTCGCCGCGGCTGGGCGACTTCCCGCTGGCCGAACGCGCGCGCGAAGAACCGGGCAAGCAGCCGCTGGATCAGCTGGTGGCGCAGGTCGAGCAGCATCTGGAAAAGAACCCGAACGACGCCCGCGGCTGGACCGTGCTTGCGCCGGTGCTGGCGCGGCTCGGACGTTTCGACGATTCCGTCCGCGCGTTCCGCAACGCGATCACCTATGGCGGCGAGACCGCCGACCGCCGCGCCGATCTCGGCGAGGTGATATCAGCGGCCGCGGGCGGCGTGGTCACCGCTGAGGCCAAGGGCGAGTTCGAGCGCGCGCTGGCGCTCGATGCCAACGACGTCAAGGCAAGCTATTTCCTCGGCCTTGCCGCCGAGCAGGACGGACGCAAGCAGGATGCCGCCGGGATCTGGCGCGCAATGCTCGCCAAGGGTCCGCAGAATGCGCCATGGCGGCCGCTGGTGACGGCGGCATTGACCCGCGTGGTGGGTGAGCCGCCTTCGCTTCCGCTTCCGCGCCGGCGCTGTCGCCGGAAACGATGGCGGCGGCCAAGGAGATGAAGGCTCCCGACCGCGAGGCGATGATCAAGGGTATGGTCGAGCGGCTGGCGACGCGTTTGAAGCAGAATGGCGACGACGTCGAGGGTTGGCTGCGGCTGGTGCGCGCCTATCTTGTGATGGGCGATCAGGACAAGGCGAAGAGTGCGCTTCATGATGCGCGTCAGGCCGTCAGCGGCGACGCCGAGCGGCTCAAGCAGTTGAACGACGGCCTGAAGAATCTGGGACTCGACGGATGACACGCAAGCAACGCCGCCTGACCATGATCGGATGCGCGCTTGCGGTGCTCGCTTTCGCAGCTGGCCTCGTGCTCTATGGCTTGCGCGACTCCATCGTGTTCTTCTCGACGCCGTCGATGGCGGCCGAGCAGCATATCGTCCCCGGCAAGCGCTTCCGGCTCGGCGGGCTGGTGCAGCCGGGTTCGCTCAAATGCGGCGACGGTGCGGTGACCTTCGACGTCGCCGACGGCAGCGCCAAAATGCCGGTCGCCTACAAGGGGCTCCTGCCCGACCTGTTCCGCGAAGGGCAGGGTGTCGTCGCCGAAGGCGCGCTCGACGCCTCCGGCACCTTCAGGGCCGACACGGTGCTCGCCAAGCACGACGAGACCTACATGCCCAGGGAAGTCGCCGACGCCCTGAAGAAGCAGGGGCACTGGAAGGACGATTACGGTGCGCGACCGATGAACATCACCCCGCCCACGCGCTGCGACGCACGGAGAGCCTCATGATCGCCGAAAGCGGACATTATGCGCTGGTGCTCGCGCTCGCGCTCGCGCTGATCCAGTCGATCGTGCCTGTGCTGGGCGCGCGCTGGCGCGACGCGGCGCTGATGAATGTCGCGCGCTCGACCGCGCTCGCGCAACTTGCTTTCGTGCTGGCCTCGTTTGCCGCGCTCGTCACCTTGCATGTGACGTCGGACTTCTCGGTCGCCAATGTCTACGAGAACTCGCATTCGCTGAAACCGCTGATCTACAAGATCACCGGCGTCTGGGGCAATCACGAGGGCTCCATGATGCTGTGGGTGTCGATCCTCGCGCTGTTCGGCGGCATGGTCGCGGCCTTCGGCAGCAATCTGCCGCTGTCGTTGCGCGCGCGCGTGCTCGCGGTGCAGGCCTGGATCGCCAGCGCCTTCTATCTGTTCATCCTGCTCACTTCGAATCCGTTCCTGCGGCTCGCCAATCCGCCGATCGAGGGCAGGGACCTCAACCCGGTGCTGCAAGACATCGGTCTCGCCGTCCATCCGCCGATGCTCTATCTCGGCTATGTCGGCTTCTCGATCTCGTTCTCCTTCGCCATCGCCGCGCTGCTCGAAGGCCGCATCGACGCGGCCTGGGCGCGCTGGGTGCGGCCGTGGACGCTGGTCGCCTGGATCTTCCTGACGCTCGGCATCGCGATGGGCTCTTACTGGGCCTATTACGAGCTCGGCTGGGGCGGCTGGTGGTTCTGGGACCCGGTCGAAAATGCCTCGCTGATGCCGTGGATCGCCGGCACCGCGCTGCTGCACTCCGCGCTCGTCATGGAAAAGCGCAACGCGCTGAAGGTCTGGACCATCCTGCTATCGATCCTGACCTTCTCGCTGTCGCTGCTCGGCACCTTCCTGGTGCGCTCGGGCGTGTTGACCTCGGTGCACGCCTTCGCCAGCGATCCGACGCGCGGCGTGTTCATCCTCTTGATCCTCTGCCTCTTCATCGGCGGCAGCCTGACGCTGTTTGCCGCACGCGCCTCGTCGCTGAAGCAGGGCGGATTGTTTGCGCCGATCTCGCGCGAGGGCGCGCTGGTGCTGAACAATCTGTTCCTGACCACGGCCTGCGCGACCGTCTTCGTCGGCACGCTCTATCCATTGGCGCTGGAGGTCGTGACCGGCGACAAGATTTCGGTCGGCGCGCCCTTCTTCAATCTCACCTTTGGGCCGCTGTTCGTGCCGCTGATGATCGCGATGCCCTTTGGACCGCTGCTGGCGTGGAAGCGCGGCGATCTTCTGGCTGCGTCGCAGCGGCTGATTGCAGCGGGCATCGCGGCGTTGGGTGCGCTCGCTCTGGTGTGGGCCTGGGCGCGCGGCGGCAGCGCGCTGGCGCCGCTGGCGATCGCGCTCGCCGTCTTCGTGATCGCGGGCGCCCTCTGCGATCTCGCCGAGCGGGTGCAATTGTTCCGTGTGCCCTATGGCGTCTCGCTGCGGCGGGCCGGCGGGTTGCCGCGATCGGTCTGGGGCGCCGCCTTCGCGCATGCCGGCATCGGTCTCGCGCTGATGGGCATCGTGTGCGAGACCACCTGGAACAGCGAGCACATCGCGGCGATGAAGCCCGGCGATTCCGCGAAGATCGCCGGCTACGATCTGCAGTTTGCTTCGCCTGAAAGACCAGCAGGGCCCGAACTATCGCGAACTGGTCGCGTCGTTCAAGGTCAGCCTCGATGGCGACGATCTCGGCGTCATGACGCCGTCCAAGCGCAACTTCACCACGCGTGGCGCGTCGACCACCGAAGCCGCGCTGAAGTCGCGCGGCGCGAGCCAGCTCTATCTCTCGCTCGGTGACACCACCGCCGACGGCGGCATCACCGTGCGCATCTATCACAAGCCGCTGGTGCTGCTGATCTGGTTCGGCCCGGTGCTGATGGCGTTCGGCGGTCTGCTTGTCGCTGTCGGACCGGCGGCTGCGGGTCGGCGCGCCGAAACCGGCGAAGGCGCTGCGCGGCCTGCAGGCGGCGGAGTAGGCGGTAGTCTCAACGCTGCCCGCGGCTACGCTTCATGTCGGCGATCACTTGCCTGCGCTTGGCAAACCTTGCCGGGTCGGCTTCTTGTTCTGATACCGCGATCGTCGATAGCAATTCGAGCGGCACGCCGAGCGCTTCGGCGAACTTGCGGTGCAGAGCGAGTGGACCCTTGCGTTTGCCGGTCTCGAGATCGGATAGGTAATTCTGCGTAATCCCGACTGCCGTCGCCAGTTCGTCCTGCGTCAAGTTCACGAAACTGCCGCAGCACTCGAATCGGGTTCTCGCCGTTTGCCGAGACGATCGACGATCGCCATCGGCAGCGCGGGAGCGCCGCCGGCGATTTCCTTTCTTCGCCCGTGCGACGAGCCGCGCGGTTCCGATGTCTTCCTCGGCTTCACGCGCCAGGTCTCTAAGACGCTCGTATTCCGCGCGAGGCACAATGGCCACCTCGCCGTCCGAAGTCATCTTGAACTTTACTTTCATACACGTTCCTCAGTCGTAGATCTCTCGTCGATGACCGACCGCCACTACGATGATCACTCCCGCCTCTTCGTAGAAAATGACGCGCCAATCGCCGACTCTCAGCCTGGCGCCAGCCTGGCCCTTCAGCTTCTTGACGTCGCCCTGTCCAGTCGCCGCAAATGTCTCCAGTTTCTTGCCGATACGGTCGCGAATTTGTGGTGAAAGCTTGAGCCATTGGCGCGTCGCCGTCGTGGTAAACCCAATCTGGCTCATGTGGCAGTATCGCATAATGCGATATTCTTGTCCAGTGCAGAAATTGAACGACCCGCGATAGCCGAGGTGATGTAGAAGCTTGGACCGATGCCACAGAACGAGATTCGGGATGCCGGATACGCGAAGACTGATCGCAAGATTGATTCTGATGATGCCGCTGATCGGAGCCGTCTTCGCCGGCTCACGCGGTGCTGCCCGACGAGGTGATGTCCGATCCGGCCAAGGAGGCGCGGGCGCGGCAGCTGTCGCAGGAACTGCGCTGCATGGTCTGCCAGAACCAGTCGATCGACGATTCCGAGGCGCCGCTGGCGCGCGATATCAGGCTCCTGGTGCGGGAGCGCATCGCCTCCGGCGACAGCGATGCGCAGGTGATCGATTTCCTGGTGGCGCGCTACGGCGAGTTCGTGCTTTTGCGGCCGCGGTTCGAGCGGCAGACGTTGCTGTTGTGGCTCGTTCCGCCGCTGGTGCTGTTCGGCGGTGGACTGATGCTGTGGCTGCAGGCGCGGCGGCGGAAATCGACGCGAGGCGAAGTTCCCGCCGACGAAACGCTGACATCAGAGGAACAGTCGCGGCTCCAGCTGCTTATGGCTGGTGAGGCCGTCGCAACGGTCGAGCGCTGAAAAAGGCAGTGAAGCAAGGGGATAGAAGGCGTCCCTGGAACGCCATCCGAAGACCGAACTGCGGCCTTCGATTTTGGTCTAATTCCGGGCGAGCGTGTCGCAGCAAGTCTTTGTCGGACCTGCGTTATTGTGCCGCATTCGAAGACCGCCTTCATTACCAAAGTTTAACTCCGCCGCCAGCGCGCTGTAAGGCGACAAACCCCATCTTCACCGCGAAGGGTGGCATCCCCGCGCCGTCGATTCGATTCTGGGTATTTGGAGAACTCTGCATGACCGAACGTCCGACCGACCTCTCGTCGTTCCCGTCCTATTCCAGGCCGCGCTCGCTGTTGTCGGCGCGCAAGTTTGCGCTGATGGCCTCCGTCGTGGCGGGCCTCGGCGTTGCCGTCTACGGTTTTGGCCCGTCCGGCCAGCCGCTCGACATCTTCACCAGCCCCGCGCATGCGCAGGTCAACAACGAGGTGCAGAACAAGGTCGCGCAGCCGATCGGCTTTGCCGACATCGTCGAGCGCGTGAAGCCCTCGGTGATCTCGGTCAAGGTCAACATCCAGGAAAAGCTCGCCAAGAACGACGACAACAACAACGACGATGCCACGCCATTCCAGCCGGGCTCGCCGATGGAGCGCTTCTTCCGCCGCTTCGGCGGTCCGGATGGCCTGCCGCCGGGCATGCGTCCGCGCGGCCGCGGCCAGGTGACCGGCCAGGGCTCGGGCTTCTTCATCTCGGCTGACGGCTTTGCCGTCACCAACAATCACGTGGTCGACGGCGCCGACAAGGTCGAGGTCACCACCGACGACGGCAAGACCCACAGCGCCAAGGTGATCGGCACCGACGCGCGCACCGATCTCGCGCTGATCAAGGTCGAGGGCGCATCGAACTTCCAGTTTGCCAAACTCTCCGACGGCAAGCCCCGCATCGGCGATTGGGTGCTCGCGGTCGGCAATCCCTTCGGCCTCGGCGGCACCGTGACGGCCGGCATCGTCTCGGCGATGGGCCGCGACATCGGCAACGGTCCGTATGACGATTTCATCCAGATCGACGCGCCCGTGAACAAGGGCAACTCGGGTGGTCCGGCCTTCAACACCGCCGGCGAAGTCGTCGGCGTCAACACCGCGATCTATTCGCCGTCCGGCGGCAGCGTCGGCATCGCCTTCTCGATTCCCTCGGCGACGGTGAAGACCGTCATCAATCAGCTCAAGGACAAGGGCTCGGTGAGCCGCGGCTGGATCGGCGTGCAGATTCAGCCCGTCACGCCCGAGATCGCCGACAGCCTCGGCCTGAAGAAGGCGGAAGGCGCGCTGGTTGCCGAACCGCAGGCCAACGGCCCCGCGGCCAAGGCCGGCATCGAATCCGGTGACGTCATCACCGCGGTCAACGGCGAGGCGGTCAAGGATGCGCGCGAGCTCGCCCGCACCATCGGCGGCATTCCGCCCGGCAGCGCGGTCAAGCTCAACGTCCTGCACAAGGGCGCGGACAAGGTCATCAACCTGACGCTCGGCACGCTGCCGAACACCATCGAGGCCAAGGCCGACAACGACAACAACGACAAGGGCAAGCAATCGCGCGGCACCGACGTGCCGAAGCTCGGGCTGACGGTGGCTCCCGCCAACAGCGTCGCCGGCGCCGGCAAGGAAGGCGTCGTCGTGACCGAGGTCGATCCGAAGAGCGCGGCCGCCGAGCGCGGCTTCAAGGAAGGCGACGTCATTCTCGAGGTCGCCGGCAAGGTGGTCGCAAACCCCGGTGACGTGCGTGACGCCATCAACGCTGCAAAGGACGACAACAAGAATGTCGTGCTGATGCGCGTGAAGAGCGGCGGACAGTCGCGCTTCGTCGCGGTGCCGCTCGCCAAGGGTTGAGAATCGTTTTACGAGATGGAGGGTGTCGCCGGCATCAGTCGCCCCCGCCGACGGCTCTTTCCGGGGAGCGGGCCACAAGCCCGCTCCCTCCAGTTACCTTCCGGTGGAATACGCCCCCCTCCGTCGGAAGGGTCTAGGGCGGTGAGGTCCCCCAGCTTCACCGCCCGCCTTTTTCGATCAACCGAACGGCGCCCGGTCGCCTTGCATGACAAAGCCGGTCGCGTCATGTTGAAGGAGCCACGAACGTGACCGCCACCGCTCCCGCCATTGCTCCGCAAATGCGAATCCTGATCATCGAAGACGACCGCGAGTCCGCCGATTATCTGGTGAAGGCGTTCCGCGAGGTCGGCTATGTCGCCGATCTCGCAGGCGACGGCGATGAAGGCCTGTCGATGGCCGAGAGCGGCGACTACGACGTGCTGGTGGTCGATCGCATGCTGCCGAAGCGCGACGGCCTCTCGCTGATCGGCGCGCTCCGCGACAAGGGCAACCGCACGCCGGTGCTGATCCTGTCCGCACTCGGCCAGGTCGACGACCGCATCAAGGGCCTGCGCGCCGGCGGCGACGACTATCTGCCGAAACCGTATTCATTCGCCGAGCTCCTGGCGCGCGTCGAGGTGCTGTCGCGCCGCAACGTCGGGCCTACCGAGGAAACCACCTATAAGGTCGGCGATCTCGAGCTCGACCGGTTGTCGCATCGCGTGTCCCGCGGCAAGGAGGAATTGACCCTGCAGCCGCGCGAGTTCCGCCTGCTCGAATATCTGATGAAGCATGCGGGGCAGGTGGTGACGCGCACCATGCTGCTCGAAAACGTCTGGGATTATCACTTTGACCCTCAGACAAATGTCATCGACGTCCATATTTCGCGGCTCCGCTCCAAGATCGACAAGGGATTCGAGCGGCCGCTGCTCCATACCATTCGCGGCGCGGGGTACATGATTCGTGACGGCATTCGGTAAGCTGATCCGAACGACGGCGTTCCGTCTGACGCTGGTCTATCTCTTCCTGTTCGCGCTGTTCGCGGCGTCGCTGCTCGGCTATTTCGCCTGGAACACGCGCCGCCTGATCACCGAGCAGATCACCACCACCGTGAACGGCGAGACCGCCGAGATCAGCAGAATCTATGATCGTCGTGGCCTGCGCGGCCTCGTCCCGCACCGTCGAAAGCCGCGCGCTGCGGCCTGGCGCCAACCTCTATCTCGTCACCACCGAGACGGGACAGGCGATCGCCGGCAATGTCGGCGCGCTCGCGCCGGGCGTGATGGGCACCAATGGCTGGTCGGAGACCGCCTATCGCCGCATGGACGATCAGGACAACAGCGATCATCGCGCGCTGGTTTATGTCACCCAGCTCGAGGGCGGCTTGCGTCTCCTGATCGGCCGCGACCTGGAGGAGCGCCGCCGCCTGTTCGGCATCGTTGCGAAAGCGGCGCAATGGTCGATCCTGGTCGTGGTCGTGCTCGGCATCGGCGGCGGCATCTTCGTGTCGCGGCGCGTGCTGCTGCGGATCGACGCCATGACCGGCACCACCCAGCGCATCATGGCCGGCGATCTCTCCGGCCGCCTGCCGGTGGGACGCAGCGGCGACGAGCTCGACCGTCTCGCCGGCAACCTCAACGCCATGCTGGCGCAGATCGAGGCGCTGATGACGGGACTGAAGGAAGTCTCCGACAACATCGCGCACGATCTGAAGACGCCGCTGACGCGTCTGCGCAACCGCGCCGAGGAGGCGCTGGCGAAATCCGGCAGCGAGGCGGATTACCGCGCTGCGCTGGAGCGCACCATCGACGAATCCGACGGGTTGATCCGCACCTTCAACGCGCTGTTGATGATCGCGCGCGCCGAATCCGGCCAGGCGCGCGGCAACATGGACGACTTCGACGCCTCCGAGGTCGCCAACGGCATCCATGAGCTCTATGAGCCGCTGGCCGAAGACGACGGCATGACCCTGAAGGTCAGGACCGCGCCGGCGCCGATCCACGCCAACCGCGAATTGATCAGCCAGGCGCTCGCCAATCTGGTCGAGAATGCGATCAAGTACGGCAAGCCCGTCGCCGACGGTCCGGTGGTGAGCCTGGAGGCCCGGCAGATCCTGATCGAGGCGCTGCGCGAGGGCGACTCCGTCCTGCTGCGCGTCACCGACCACGGCGCCGGCATTCCCGAAAGCGAACGCAAGCACGCGGTGGAACGCTTCGTGCGGCTGGATTCCAGCCGCAGCCAGCCGGGTTCCGGCCTCGGCCTCAGCCTTGCGTCGGCGGTTGCGACGCTTCACGGCGGCGAGCTCAGGCTCGGCGATGCCAATCCCGGGCTCGTTGCGACCCTGGTCATACCGGCGCGCGCGGGTTCCAGTGACAGGCTTGCGAGCCAAACGCAGGATGTGCCACAGAAGGTGGCATGAAGCATTCCGCGCCGGGACTTGCGGATCACAACATGCTGGCAGCGCGGTTCGTCACTGGACCGCATGTGCTTGCGCCCGACAAGGCCGAACAAATTCTTGGCAGACTGGCTCGCCGATCTCGCGCCGGAGCAATCGGCTGCGATCGCAGCGCTGACCGCAACGCCCTTGGCTCGCGCGATCCTGCTCGGGCTCGCCGAGTTCTCACCCTATCTGTTCGACCTGATCCGCGACGATCCCGACCGATTGATCCGGCTCTTGCGCTGCGACCCGGAGTCGCATCTCGCCGCGCTGATCGAGACCACCTCGCGCGAGGTGCTTGCCGCTACCACCGAGGCCGAAGTGATGCGGCTGCTTCGCCGCATGAAGTCGGAAGCCGCGCTGCTGATCGCGCTCTGCGACATCGGCGGCGTCTGGCCGGTCATGCAGGTGACGGCGGCGCTGACGGAGATCGCCGTCAGTTCGGTACAAACGACGCTGCGCTATCTCCTGCGCCAGGAAGCGTCGCGCGGCCGGCTGTCGCCGCCTGACAAGGACCGGCCGGAGGAGGGCAGCGGCCTGTTCGTGCTTGCGATGGGCAAGATGGGCGCGGGCGAGCTCAACTATTCCAGCGACATCGACCTGATCGTGTTCTTCGATGCCGACGCCTCGACGCTGGCTGATGACATCGAGCCGCAGCCGTTCTTCGTGCGCGTCACGCAGGCGCTGGCGCGGCTGTTGCAGCAGCGCACCGGCGACGGCTATGTGTTCCGCGTCGATCTACGGCTGCGGCCCGATCCGGCCTCGACCCAGGTGGCGATGTCGACGGATGCGGCGCTGAACTACTACGAGCGGGAAGGGCGGACCTGGGAACGCGCCGCCATGATCAAGGCGCGCGTTTGCGCCGGCGACGCGAGCGCGGGCGAACGGATGATCGCCGATCTCGCGCCGTTCGTCTGGCGCAAGCATCTCGACTTCGCCGCGCTTGCCGATGTGCACGACATGAAGCGGCAGATGCAGACCTATCGCGGCCAGAGCGAGGTCTCGGTCGAGGGCCATAACGTCAAGGTCGGCCGCGGCGGCATCCGCGAGATCGAGTTCTTCGCCCAGACCCAGCAGCTGATCGCCGGCGGCCGGCACGCCGAGTTGCGGGTGCGGCCGACGCTCGATGCGCTCGATGTGCTCGCCTCCAGCAACTGGATCACCATCGAGGCGCGCGACCAGCTGACCGCCGCTTACCTGTTCCTCCGCCGCGTCGAACACCGGTTGCAGATGATCGCCGACGAGCAGACCCACAGCCTGCCCGACACCGCCGAAGCGGTCGAACGCTTTGCCTGCTTTCTCGGCTATGACGGCCGCGCCGCCTTCGCGAAAGATCTGCTCGCGCAACTCGACATCGTGCAGGGCCACTACGGCAAGCTGTTCGAGGGCGATCCGACGGGCACCGAGAAGCTTCCCGACATCGATTACGCAGCAGGCGCCGAGGATCAACGGCTGCTCGCACATCTGACCGCGCTCGGCTTCAAGCAGCCGGTCAAGGTTGCGGCGACCGTGCAGGAGTGGATGCGAGGGGAATACCGGGTGTTCCGCAATGAGGTGACGCGCGGCGCCTTCAACGAGTTCGTGCCCGCGCTGATCGACGGCCTCGCCGACGCCGAGGAGCCGGACCACGCGGTTGGCGTGTTCGACGACTTCCTGCAGGCGCTGCAACGGGGCGAACGGCTGGTCACACTATTGGGGCAGAACCGCGAGCTGGTCGCGCTGGTGGCGCTGGTGCTCGGCGCAGCGCCCCGGCTCGGCGACATGCTGGCGCGGCAGCCGCAATTGATGGACGGCCTGATCGATCCGCGCTTTTTCGGCGCGATGCCCGATCGGCGCGAGCTGTCGGGGCGGCTCGCGGCGACGCTGAAGGACGCCGATTCCTATGAGGAGTTTCTGGACCGGCTGCGCCTGTTTGGCCAGGAGAGCCTGTTCCTGATCGGCACGCGCATCCTGTCCGGCACGGTGTCGGCGCGTCAGGCCGGCACCGCCTTCGCCGATGTCGCGGAAGGCATCGTCCACACCGTGCATGGCCTGGTGACCGACCGCTTCGCCTCGCAACATGGCCGCATCAAGGGGCAGGAGACCGCCGTCGTCGCGATGGGGCGGCTCGGCAGCCGCGAGATGACGGCGTCGTCCGATCTCGACCTGATCCTGCTTTACGACTTCGATCCCGAGAATCCCGACTCCGACGGCGAGCGCTCGCTGCAGGGCGCGCATTACTTCGCGCGCTTCACCCAGCGCCTGATCAGCGCCTTCACCACGCGCACCAATTACGGCGTGCTGTACGACATCGACATGCGGCTGCGCCCGTCGGGCCGCGCCGGGCCGCTGGCGTCGCACATCGATTCCTTTGCGCAATATCAGGAGCACGAGGCCTGGACCTGGGAGCACATGGCGCTGACGCGGGCGCGGGTGATCTCGGCCTCGCCGGCGTTTCGGGCGCGGATCGAGGCGGTCATCCGCGAGGCCCTGATCCGGCCGCGCGATCCCACCGCCACCGCCCATGACGTCGCGGACATGCGCCGCGCGATCGCGCAGGAAAAGGGCGAGGACGATCTCTGGGATCTGAAGAACGCCGCCGGCGGCATCACCGACATCGACTTCATCGCGCAATATCTGCAACTCGTCCACGCCGCCGAGCGGCCGCAGATTCTCGATGTCGATACGCTCAGAGTGATCGACAATGCCGAGCAGCTCGGCGTCCTGCCGCGTCCGGCGGCGGAAGTGCTGCGCTCCGGCGCGCGGCTGTTTCACGACCTCACGCAAATCCTTCGGCTATGCGTGACCGGAAAATTCAATCCGAAGACGGCCGGCGTGGATTTGCTGCGTGTGATGGCGCGCGCGGGCGATGCGCCGGATTTCTCCGCGCTGGAGGCGCGCATCAAGGAGACGCAGACCGAGGTGCGGCGCGTGTTCAGGGCGGTGGTGGAGGGGGTTTAGAACCCCCGGCAATCGGCGGCGCGCGCTCATCCGCGAGCGGCGGAAATAACCGATCATTAACCATAAAGGCCCATGATTTCGAACCGTATTTGGCTGGGCCGTCGCGCGCACCCTCGTCGCCGGATCGTCCACGCGATGTTCTTTGTTTAGCCGATAGCGAGACGAGATGTTGCGACCAGGCTGACGCAGGGGACGCAGGTGGCTGACGTACCGGACAAGGACACGCAGGTGGACAAGCGGCCCGACCTGATTCTGCGGGGGCCTTCGCGAGGCGTAACGGCGACGATAGCGTGCCTGGGTGCGCTGCTCGTCATTGGCGCTGCGGCCGCCACGCTGTTGCCCAGTCTGGATAGCTTCTCCCTGCCGAGCTTCGATCGCTTCACGCTGCCGAAACTCGATCACTTCGCGTTTTTCAATCGCAGCGCCGCACCGAAATCCAATCGCGTCGCCGTGACGTCGCCGCAAGAGCCTGCAAAGCCTCTGCGTGAGACGATTACGGTCCCGATCCCGGACCCCGCCGTCACCGCGGCGCTGACGGACATTCAGTCGTCGCAACGGCAACACACGATCGTACTGGCGTCGCTCACGCAAAGCTCCGAGACGCAAGGGGCGGATTTGAAGGCGCAACAGGCAGATTTGAAGCGAATCTCCCGTCAACTCTCTACGCTTGCGGTGCAGGTGGAGGCCTTGGCGCCGCCTCTGACGACGTCCAGCATTCCGCGGACGGCCGCCGGCATCCCGCGTATGCATCCTCGCGCCCGGATTCTTCGGGCGTCGCGAAAAACCGAGTCGCCGAAAGCAGAGCCTCCGCTGCCGCCGCCGGTCGGTCCGGTGTCGGTCGGTGGCGCTCCGCTGGCCCCTGCGCCGCAGACTCCCGCATCGCCACCGGTCTCGGTCTCCAGCGCAAAATAGCCCGCGCTATGACGAGCTAAGCCTTCTTCACCCATGCCGCGAACGCATCGGCATAATCCGGATGCCAGCGCGACAAAGCAGGGCGGTTCTCGACGATATCGCCGGCCGCCCACAGGATGCGCCGCTCGTCGAGCTGCCGCGGCACGTCGTTGTCCGGGCAGAGGATGTAGAAATCGCCGGCCTCCAGCCGCTCCACCATGAAGTCGACGGTTTGCTCCGGCGTCCAGGCGCTGGCCGGCTTCTCGGTGCGGCCGCGCGCGGTGAGGCCGGTGAAGACGTGACCGGGGATCATCAGATGCGCGCTGATCTTGCAGTCCTTGATGTTGCGCAACTCATGCTGCAGCGCCTCGGTCAGCGCTTTCACGCCGGCCTTGGAGACATTGTAGGCGGGATTGCCGGGCGGCGTGGTGATGCCCTGCTTGGAGCCGGTGTTGATGATCAGGCCGGGCCGGCCGCGCGCGATCATGTGCGGCGCGAAGGCCTGCGTGCCGTTGATCACGCCCCAGAGATTGACGCCGAGGATGCGCTGCCAGCTCTCCAGCGGGCCGAAGCTGTTGCTATCAGGGCCGATGCCGGCATTGTTCATGAGGATATCGGTGCCGCCGAAGCGCTTCTGCACCGCGCTTTCCAGTTCCCTCACCTGCGCGATCTGGCTGACATCGACCGACACCGCCATGACATCGGCGGCGCCGCCGGCGGCGGATGACAATTTCGTCTCGGCGGCCTTGAGCCGTTCCGCGCCGATATCGGCGATGCAGACTTTCATGCCGGCTTTGGCAAACCGCATCGCGGCGGCAAGCCCGATGCCGGACGCGCCTCCGGTGATGACGGCGACATGGCCCGGCGACATCGCTGGATGAGGCATGCGAATTTTTCCTTGCGGTTTATCGCCCCGCGGCCTTCTTCGGCCTGCCGATGTCGCTCCGCAGCGCGGCGAGTTCCTTGCGGGCGACACTTGCTGCGTCGCGTTCGATCTTGCGGTAGCGCGCGACCAGCGAGGTGCCGAACGGCGTCAGCGCCGCGCCACCGCCGTTCCTGCCGCCGGTCTGCCGTTCGACCGCGGCCTGCCGGCAGATGCGGTTGATCTCGTCGACCAGGTCCCATGCGCGCTTGTAGGACATGTCCATGGCGCGGCCGGCGGCCGAGATCGAGCCGAATTTGCGGATGTTTTCCAACAGCTGAATCTTGCCCGGCCCGATGCGGCCCCTGGCATCGAGGTCGATGCGCACGCTCAGCGACGGCAGCGATGTGGCGGACTGTTTCTGCATGCAACGGCAGAATGCCACCGGGTCATGTCGCGAACAAGGGAATACGAGCGGCCCTACGCCGCCACCTTCTCCGTGGGCCGGCGCGGCAGCGACACGCGCACCACCGTGCCGCTGCCGAGCCTGGAGCGCAGCTTCATCGAGCCGCCGTGCAGATGCGCGAGCGAGCGCGCGATCGCAAGCCCGAGGCCGGAGCCGTGATAGGTCTTGGTGAGCTGGCTCTCGACCTGCTCGAAGGGACGGCCGAGCCGCTTGCAGCGATTGCTGGGCAATGCCGATGCCGGAATCGGCGATCAAGAGCACGATGCGGTCGTCGAGCACATGGCTGCGCACGACGATCTTGCCGCCCTCGGGCGTGAACTTCACCGCGTTGGACAGCAGGTTGACCATGATCTGCTTGGTGGCGCGGCGGTCGGCGACGACGGGAATGCTCTGCTCGATATCGGCGTCGAGCACGAGGCTCTTGTCCTGCGCGCGGCCCGCGACCACGCGCAGCGATTCCGCGAGCGTGCGCGACAGGTCGAGCGGCTCCATGTCGAGCTGCATGCGGCCCGCCTCGATCTTGGACATGTCGAGGATGTCGTTGATCACTTCCAGCAGATAGTGCCCGCTGGTGAGGATGTCGTGGCAATATTCCCGGTATTTCTCCGAGCCGAGCGCGCCGAACATGCCGCTCTCCATGATCTCGGAGAAGCCGATGATGGCGTTGAGCGGCGTGCGCAGCTCGTGGCTCATATTGGCGAGGAATTTCGACTTGGTCGCGTTGGCTTCCTCGGCGCGGGCCTTCTCCTGCGCGTAGCGCTCGGCGAGGTCGGCAAGCTCGATGGTCTGCTGTTCCAGCGCGACCTGCGAACGTTTCAGGTCGATGACCGTGGCGCGCAGGCGCAAATCGTTGTCGACCAGCTTCTGCTCATGCGCCTTGATGCGGGTGATGTCGGTGCCGACCGAGACGTAACCGCCGTCCTTGGTGCGGCGCTCGCTGACGTGCAGCCAGGTGCCGTCATCGAGCTGCGCCTCGAAGGTGCGCGCGCCCGGCGCCTGGTTGGCGCTCTCCTGCTGGCGGGTGCGGACTTCCGGCATGCGGCCGACCTCGATCACGGTCTCGTAGGAGGTGCCGGGGATCACGGCGGAATCCGGCAGCTTGTGCAGCTTCTGGAAGTGCGAGTTGCAGAGCACGAGGCGATCGCTGGCGTCCCACAGCACGAAGGCCTCGGAGATGGTCTCGATCGCGTCGCGCAGCCGCAAGTCCGCCTCGATGCTCTTCTCGGCAAGGCTCTTCTGCTCGGTGATATCGAGGGCAATGCCGATCAGGTGCTGGTTGCCTTCGCCGTTGCGGCTCAGCTCGCAGCGGACGCGGAGCCAGATCCAGTGGCCGTTCGGCGTGCTGCATGCGGAAGGTCTGGTCGATATGATCGATCTCGCCGGCGATCAGCTGCTCGGCGATCGCGAACAGGTCGATGTCGTCGGACTTCACCAGCGCGTTGACCTCGCCGAAGGTCAGGAGGTCGCCGCGCGCGTCGAGCCCGAGCATGGTGAACATCGACTGCGACCAGAAGATCCGGCCGCGCGACAGGTCCCAGTCCCACAGGCCGCAGCGGCCGCGGTTGAGCGCGGTGTCGATGCGGCCGCGCACGGCGTCGTTGATCAGGTCGCCCTCGCGGGCGCGGGTGGATTGCCAGTGGAAGGCGAAGCCGAGGATCAGCACGACGAAGCCCGTCGTCGCCGACAGCGTCACCGACAGCGCGGAATCCGAGCCCCAGACCGGCTCGACATTTTCCTGCAGCACGATGACCCGGCCGGGCAAGCGCCTTGATCAGCATCGTCGTCACCAGCGCGCGATTGCCGCTCGGCAGGATGATGTCGTTGACCTTGCCCTGCAGGCTCGGCGCGCCCAGCAATTGCGCCGAGCTGATGGTGTCGAGCACGCCGTCGGTCTGACTGATGCCGGACTCGGTCGGGACGCGGGCGAGGATGCGGCGGTCGGCGCCGGCGACGATGACATGGCGGCCCGCGGCGATGCCCCAGGCGGGAATCAGGTCGGCCAGCAGGAATTGCAGCCGCTCGATGTTGGCGAGCCGGTCCTGCCTGATGGAGGCGAGGCGATCGAGGCGTTCGGCGAGATAGTCGGACAGCGCGGCGAGATCGCGCTCGCTGGCCTTGCGCTTCTGCCGGCTCTGGTCGAGCACCTGGACGAAGGCGCCGAGGCAGATGGTGATCAGGAAGGCGATGATCAGGGTGGGCACGGCGCGGCGCAGCGCGGGCTCGGCGGTCAGCAGCCGGTGATAGGCCGGCTTTGCGATCGATTGCGCCAATCCCTTGATCGAATCGGATTGGGCGCACGCGTTCGCCGCATGCGCTCGCGCCATGCCTTTGTCCCCCGCCGGAAATTGATTTCTTTTACGCGTCCGGAAGAACCCCAAGTCGCTTCCGAATCAACGTGATTTGAATCCAGTTTTCGCGGGCTGTCGAGAGTCAACGATTCCTTAACGCAAATAAATCTTGTCCAACGAAGAATCGCGCACGTGAAAGTACGGAAAATATGAGTCCGAAAGGGGAACGTGATGTGACGAGTGCGTGCTCACGCGCGCGGCGGCTCGGCGTGGCTGATGACGCGCTTCACGGTCGGGAAGGCGCGGCGCAGCGCGCGCTCGATCTCGTCGACGGTCTCGTGCACCTTGATCACGCTCATCGACGGTGCGGCGCGGCAATGAAAGTTGACGATTTCGCCGGCCTCGGTGTCGCGCACCCGCACATTGTGGATGTCATGGATCGCGGTGTCGGCGGCAAAGCGCGACAGCGCCGCGGCGATGGTCTCGATCCGCGTCGGGCGCGGCGTCGGTGCCGTGCGGCAGCTCGGGTTCGAGGGGTTCGATATGCGTGTCGACCTCGACCTCGGTGCCGAAATCCTCCTCGAATGCTCTGCTCGAGCGACTGCGCGATGTCGTGGGCGGCGGTCAGCGCCATCTCGCCGTCGACCTCGAGGTCGATGCTGACGATCAGCTTGCCGCCGAGGTCGTGGACGGTGACGTGGTGCACGGCGAGGCCGGAATTGCGCGCGATCACCATGATGCGCTCGCGCACGCTTTCGTCGTCGAGCGCGACGGGGATCGCCGTGAAGGTGAGGTCGGCATCGCCGAGCGCCTCGCTCACCGCGGCCTGCGCCTTGCGCTTGATCTCCTCGACCCGGTCGATCGGGTAGGTGCGCGGCACCTTGGCGATGGTGTCGATGAAATAGGTCGGCCCGACCATGCGCACGCGCGTGCGCGCGACGTCGACGACGCCGGGAACCGCGCGGATCGCGGCTTCGGCCTTTTCCGTCGCGCCTTCGGGCGCGCGGTCGAGCAGCGTCTCGACGGTGTCGCGCGCCATCCGCAGGCCGAGCAGCGCGATCATGATGGCGACCGCGATCGCGGCCGCGGCATCGCCCCACCAGAAGCCGAAGCCGGCCAGCGCAAGGCCGATGATGACGGCGATCGAGCCGAGCACGTCGGAGGTGAAATGCAGCGCATCGGCGGCGAGCGCCTGGCTCCGCGTCTCGCGCGCGGTGCGGTGCAGGGCGCGCGCCCGCCAGAAATTCACGGCGATGTCGATCACGAGCACGACGAAGGGAATGGCCGAGATGATCGGCGGCGGCGTGCCTTCGCGCAGGCGGCTCCAGGATTCGACCAGGATGCCGCCGGCCAGCACATAGAGCAGGGCGATCACGCCGAGCGCCGAGATGCTTTCGAACTTGCCGTGGCCGTAATGATGCTCGGCGTCGGCCGGCTGGTCGGACACCCGCACCACCAGCCAGGTGATGACGGTCGCGACCACGTCGACCGAGCTGTGCAGGGCTTCGGAGACCAGCGCCAGCGAGCCGATGACGATGCCGACCACGAATTTGGCCACGGCCATGGCGGCGCTGGCGATCACCGAGATCGCCGCGACGCGGGTTTGTGCTGTGACCGTGAGCGCTCATCGGCGCGCCGTTTAGCAGGGCGCCGCGCAACGTCAACGCAAAGATGGCGACGCGCTATCGCCACTCATTCGCAGAAGCGATCTGCAAATTGTTCCGATTCAAGCAGACGCCATCACAGCGTCACGACGATCTTGCCGAGATGCTTGTTGGCTTCCATGTGCTCGAACGCCTTGCCGATGTCCTCGAACTTGTAGACCTTGTCGATCGGCAGCTGCAGCTTGCGCGATTCCACCGCGCCCCAGATATCCTTGCGGACCTCGTCGAAGATCTCGCGGATCTCCTCGATGGTGCGGGTGCGGAAGGTGACGCCGATATACTGGATGCGGCGCGCGGCATGCAGGTCGAAATTGAATTCGGCGCGGGTGCCGCCGAGCCGGCCGACATTGACGATGCGGCCCTTGATCTTGGTCGCGGCGAGATTCTGGTTGGCGACCTTGCCGGAGACCTGGTCGACGATGAGGTCGACGCCTTCGCCATTGGTCGCCTTCAGCACCTGATCGACCCAGCCGGGATCGGAGGAGTCGACCGCGAGGTCGGCGCCGAACTCCTTCAGCCGGCCGCGGCGATAGGCATCGGTCGACGAACCCACCACGAGCTTCGCGCCCTTGAGCTTGGCGATCTGCATCGCCATCAGGCCGACGCCGGAGCTCGCGCCCTGGATCATCACGGTCTGGCCCGGCTGCAGCGCGCCGTTGGTGACGACGGCGTTGTGCATGGTGGCGAGCGCGACGGGCAGGGTGGCCGCCTCGTCGAAATTCATGTTCGAGGGCGCGCGGAACAGCCGGCCGTGATCGGCGAGCGTATATTCGGCAAAGGCCTGACCGCCCGAGCCCATGATCTTGTCGCCGACCTTGACGCCCTTGGCGTCCGGCCCGAGCTCGGCGACTTCGCCGGCCCATTCCATGCCGAGCACGGTGCCGACGCCGCCGGCCGCGCCGTGGGCGTGGCCCTTGGTCATGCCGAGATCGGCGCGGTTCAGCCCGCAGGCGTGGACCTTGACCAGCACCTGCGTGCCCTTCGGCGCGGGTTTGGGAACGTCGGTGATCGCAGCGCCATTGGCGCCGTAGACATAGGCTTTCATGGGATCATTCCTCTTGTTTTGATCCTCATGGTGAGGAGCGCGAAGCGCGTCTCGAACATGAGGCCGATTCGGCCTCATGTTCGAGACGCTGCTTCGCAGCTCCTCAGGATGAGGGGAAGCGTGCCGCATTCCGCGGCCTGGCGCTTGCCGCCGGACATCATGGTCTCGAACCGCTCGCGCATGATCGCCTCGGCCTCCCGGATGATGCGCGAGACCAGCTCGGCGCAGGTCGGGATGTCGTGGATCAGGCCCTGCACCTGGCCGGCCGACCAGATGCCCTCGTCGGCATCGCCGGTCGCATAGACCATCTTGCCGCGCGCGCCGGCGACGAGATCGCGGATGTCCTCGAACTTGGCGCCTTCCTTCTCCATCGCGACCACCTTGGTCGAGACCGCGTTCTTGGCGACGCGCGAGGTGTTGCGCATGGTGCGGAAGATCAGCTCGGTCTCGCGCTCGTCATTGGCGACGATCTTTTCCTTGATGAGCTGATGGATCGGGCTTTCCTTGGTGCACATGAAGCGCGTGCCCATGTTGATGCCCTCGGCGCCGAGCGCGAGTGCTGCGACGAGGCCGCGGCCGTCGCCGAAGCCGCCGGAGGCGATCATCGGGATCTTCACCTTGTCGGCGGCGGTCGGGATCAGGATCAGGCCGGGCGTGTCGTCCTCGCCGGGATGGCCGGCGCATTCAAAGCCGTCGATCGAGATCGCATCGACGCCCATGCGCTCGGCCGACAGCGCGTGGCGGACGCTGGTGCATTTGTGCACGACCTTGATGCCGTGCTTCTTGAATTCGGTGACGTGCTCCTGCGGCTTGTTGCCGGCGGTCTCGACGATCTTGATGCCGCTTTCGATGATGGCCTGGCGGTATTCCGCGTAAGGCGGCGGCTTGATCGAGGGCAGGATGGTCAGGTTCACGCCGAACGGCTTGTCGGTCAGGCCGCGGCAGCGCGCGATTTCCTTGGTGAGGTCTTCCGGCGTCGGCTGGGTCAGCGCGGTGATGAAGCCGAGCGCGCCGGCATTGGCGACGGCCGCCACCAGCTCGGCGCGGCCGACCCATTGCATGCCGCCCTGCACGATCGGGTGTTCGACGCCGACAAGCTCGGTGAAACGCGTTTTGATCATGCTGCCCTCTGTTTCCCTGAAATAGCGCGCCAGCCGCGCCTTTGTTCTGATTTCAGGGGTCAGGATGGCGTCACGTCGGGCAAATGTCTACCGGGGGCGGAGGCCGCATCGGCAACGCCATCATGCAAAAGCGGGATGCCGTGCGCGGGCCTCGAGATTGAGCTCAAAGCCCGTCGGTCGCAGGCAGGAAAGAGCAGGGCGAGATCAGGCCGCCGTCTGCGTCGACACGCCGCCGGCGGCTTCATCGAACGCGCTCGAGACGTCGCGCATGCTGATGACGCCGGTCGAGCGAGAAGTCGTCGATCACGGGCAGATGGCGGATGTGGTGCACGTTCATGAGATGACGCACATGCTCGAGCGAGTCGCTGGACGAGCAGGCGACCAGCTTCTGCACCGAGATCAGCTGCGAGATCTTCATATTGATGCCGGCCGCGCCCTTCTCGGCGACGGCGCGGACCACGTCGCGCTCGGTGAACATGCCGACCGCGGTGTTGCCTTCGGTGCGGACCACGTCCTTGACCACGAGCGCGCTGACATTGCTGGCGCGCATCAATTGGGCGGCGACGGCGACGGTCTCGTTCATGCGAACCGTGACGACGCGGGCATGTGTCTTCTTGCTCAGGATGTCTCCGACTTGCATCGCATCCTCCATCGGGCTGGGGCAGGCAATTCGATCAAGTCAGTCGATCTTGGTATACATTATGCCAAAAGTCAATTGCGGCGGGCTCAAGTCGAACGACAAATATAAATGGCAACGAAACCGACGTTTTGGCGGTCTTGGAGCAAGTGCAAGGGGTGCCGGCCCTCGACCGCCTTTCACGATACAGCGACTTTTTGCGTCCCGCGAATGAACCCGAATTTAGCTTCCGAAATCGGAATTTAATGGGGCGAGTGATGGTCCGGCCTACGTGATGCGAGACTGCATCCGTTGGATCAAGTGGCCGAAAGGCCCGCAATCAAGGACCCTGAAAATGAAGATGAAATGCTTTCTGGCGGCGCTGCCGCTGATAATTTCCCTCGCGATGTCGGCAACGGCTCAGGCCCGACCCGATGGAAGCCGCGCTCCGACGCAAGGATACGTGACAGGCCGCGAAGTTGCCGCTCCGCCCTGGAGCGCCGCTTGCATGACAGATCACGGTCCAAGCGAGTGCGATGAGCCCATGTGGGTCTATGATGGTCCCGGCAGGCTCTCACGATATAAGAGCGCATTCTGACCTTTGCGCATGACAGGACTTGGGTCCCGCGCGAGGTCTTGAAAATTGGTATGCGTGCGTTCGAGCTGCGATCGAACGCACGCAGAGGATAGCCGGGTGCAACAGGTCAACGACAGAAGGAGCTGTGGCGCCTGCACCGCTTGCTGCGATGGCTGGCTGCAGATCGAAGTTCGGGGCCACCAGGTTCGTCCGGGGACGCCATGTCCCTTTCGAATCGCGCACGGCTGCTCGATCTATGACGAGCGCCCGCAGCACCCGTGCCGGGAATTCGTTTGCGGATGGCTGGTCGCATCCAGCCCGCTGCCTGAATGGATGCGGCCGGACCGATCGGACATGATCATGCTGGCCGCAAACTTCGTCTGGCAGGGTCTGCCGGTCGACGTGATTGTTGCGGCCGGCCAGCGTCCAAAGCAAAAGGCGCTGGATTGGCTGATGAAGTTCAGCGCCGAAAACCGCCGGTGCCTTGTCTATCAGATCGGCGAGGACTGGTTCGCGTTCGGGCCGCCAGCCTTTCAGGCGCAGATTTCCGAACGCATCCGGCGTGGCGAAAAGCCATGGGAAGACTGAGGGAAAAGTGCTTTCCGCGCGAGCGGAGAGCAAAACCTTATACACGTAATGGTTGTTGTCGCTATCGGCTCTTGCATGCCACCGCGCAGCGTGTGCTGATGATCGATACTCGCTCAAAAGTGCAAAACTGCGACAAAATGCTGCACTGCAGTAGTATGTATGTACCATTTTTGTGACAGGTTACCGAGAATTTCATTAACCAAGCGTCCGCCCGCTTCACGATTGGCATTTGGCATACCTTAGCCTCGCCTCGCCTGAGAGTTGAATCGGCTAAGGTGGGGATGACGCCATGAAAAACAAACTTCTGTCCGGAACTGCATGTGCCGCGCTTTGTCTCTTTGCGTTCAGCGGACCAGCACGATCCGCGACGCTCGACGACGTGATGGCGCGATTGGACAAGATCGAACGAGAGAACGCCGAGCTGCGCGCAAAGGTCCGCAGCCTGCAGGGGGCAAGGTCGGCGCCTGTTGCTGCTGCGCCGCCGGCGGCGCCGGTCACCGATCCCAGCAAATTCAAGGGTAACCCGGTTCTGCACGCCGCGGTCGCGACGTCGCCAGCGCCGACCGGTCGCCTGGTCCGACCATCGGCGGCATTCCGGTCAAAGCGGGTCCGCTCGGACCGATCATCGACAACACCACCGTCACGCTTTACGGATCGATCGACGTCTCGGGAGACATCTTCAATCCATCGGTTTTCGATCAGGGCACCAAACTCGGAATCGCGAGCAACATTTCCAGTTTCGGCATTCGGGTCAGGCATAATCTGGCGCCGTATGGCTGGGACGGCTTGGCGGTCGTGGCCCAACTGGAATCCCAGGTCGATATCGCGTCGTCCCCCACCGAGCGTGCCGCGTTCGGGACCCGCGACAGCTTCGTGGGTCTGGAAAGCCCGTGGGGCTCGATCAAGGCCGGCAAGATCCGATACGCCCTACAAGAAAGCCACCGCCGCGATGGATCCGTTCTCGCGAACGCTTGGCGACTACAATTCGATCATGGGCAATACCGGCGGTGACAACCGCGCCGAGTTCGATTGGCGCATGCCTCACGCCGTCTGGTACGAATTGCCAATCTTCCAAGGCTTCCAGTTCAGCGCGTTGTTCTCGCCGGGGCAGAACTACGCCAAGGACAACAGCGACTATGCCTACGGCGACTACTTCCAGTGTACCGGCTCGTCGGCGCGCGCCAGCGGCAGCAACTTCCCCAATACCGGCGGTGCCGTTCCCGGCAATATCGGCGGCAACGGTTGTACCGACGGTTCGTACGGCAACGCCTACAGCGCGGCTTTGACCTACAAGAACGGTCCGTTCACGGCGATCGCCGCCTACGAGCTTCATGAGCACGTCAACCGTCACGGCGACGACAGACTTGAGCCGGCCCTGCGGTGGCGCACCGGTCTTCCTGGCGGATGGCTCGCAGGTCCTCACCGGCGTTCACAACGAATGGGCCGCGAAGGTCGGCGGCGGCTATCGCTTCAACGACGGCATCGGCGATCTTCAGCTCAACGCCTTCTATGAGTGGATCCGGCGTGAAGTCACGGCGATCGAACAGCCGTTCAACGAGCGCTCCCGCGACGCCGTATTCGCCAGCGCTACGCAGATGATCGGCAAGTGGGCGATCAGTGGATCCTATGCTCACGCCTTCAAGAGCCCGGGCAATCCGGCCATGTTGAGTGTCAACGATCCGGTTCTGGCGCCGCTGAGCGACCGTGCAGGCAAATCTGTTCCCGACGATGCCACCCAGTACGCGATCGGCGCCCGCTACTACTTCAACAGTTGGGCGAGCTGGTACGTGGTTGCGTCAGAGCTCAAGAATGGTCCAGGCGCGCATTACTGCCTCGGTGCGAGCGGTCACGGCTATCAGGTCTGCTCTCGCGATGCTGCCAACGACACGATTGGCGGCGCGACAATCAGGGCGGCGACCACCGGCATGACCTTCAATTTCTGAACGACGACGAAGACCGAATGAGAGGGGGACCTGATCGAAGGGTCCCCCTCTCTTCATTTCAAGGCACCTGATCAGTTGTGTCGGCGAGAAGCTGTTCTCTGGATTGGCGCCTGTCGTTATAGGCTCGCTGACGAGCCTTGAGAGGTAATAGTCAATGGATATGCAGCCTCCGCCAGCGATTGTGCAGGTTCAGCAATCCGAAGTTCCGCCGATGCGCCGGTCGAACCGACTCCGATCGAGGTCAATGTATCGAAATACATTCCGGAATCGGCCGATTGCGGTCACGATGATCGTGACGCTGACACCGCCGACAGGCCAGGCCCTGATCTATGCCGCCGGCCATGAGAGGAACGGAACCCTGTTCAAAGGGCCGCGCTCGATCGATGAAGTCAAGCTGGACGGTCCGATCGTCTACGTGAAGCTTTATGGAGCCACCAGTTTCGACATCCAATACACCAATTATCGGCAGCCCTATTGAAGACCGCTTCTTTCCAGGAGCGAACGGACCGTGGCCCATTCGACGCCGGAGCAACTGATGCAACAAGCCCTTTCGGCGCATCGCCGGGGGGCCATCGCGGACGCGAAGCGTCTCTACGAGCGGCTGCTGAGTATTGATCCGTCCAACGCCGCAGCCTGCGGCAATCTTGCCATCATCGCGGCCCAGCAGGGCGATCTCGCAGCTGCCGAACGGCTGATGCGCCAGGAAATCAGGCTGCGGCCGAATTACTCCGTGAGCTACAACAATCTCGGAACGGTGCTTCAGCAGCAGGGCAGGGGCGCGGAAGCCATTGCCGCGCACCGGCATGCCATCAAGCTCGATCCGAAATACGCCGAGGCTCATCTCGGCCTCGGCAACGCGCTCAAGCAGCAACATGATCTCGACGGGGCCATGCGAGTCCTATCGCGCTGCTGCGGCTGTCAGGCCGGCTTACGCCGAGGCTCACAACAACATCGGCGTCGTCCTGCAGATGCAAGGCCGCCTCGATGAGGCCGTTTCGGCGTATCGAAAGGCGATCGCAGCGAGGCCCGGCTATGCCGAGGCATTGTTCAACCTTGGCAGCGTCTTGCACCAGATGCGCCATCTCGAAGCCGCCGCGAATGCGTATCGACAGGTGATCGCGATCGATCCGGATGTTGCGGTCGTGCACAGCAATCTCGGCGCCGTCCTGAAGGACGAGGGCCATCTCGACGCCGCGCTCGCGGCCTTTGAGCGCGCGATTGCCTTGAAGACGGACTATGCCGAGGCTCACTACAACCGTGGCACCGTTCTCCAGCAACAGGGGCGGCGTGAGGACGCGCTGGCCGCCTACGGACAGGCCATCGCGCTTCGACCGGATGCCATCGATGCCGCCAACAATGCGGGAATCATTCTTCAGGAACTCGGGCGGCAAGCCGACGCGATCGATCTCTATCGCCGGCTGTGTCAGCCGCTGCCGGCCACGCCGATCTCTACAATAATATGGGCACGGCGCTGCTTGCCGACGGACGCCTCGAGGAGGCGAGGCAGGCGTTCGAGCAGGCGCTGGCGTGCCGGCCGGATTTTCCGGAAGCCGCCTATAATCTCGGAAATGCGTGGCGCGAAATCGGTCGCGCGGCTGAAGCCATCGCGGCGTGGCAATCGGCGTTGCAGCTTCGCGCCGATTACCCCGATGCGTTCAGCCAGCTCGTGCATCATCGCGCGCTCGCTTGCGAGTGGGACAATCGCGGGGCCGATCAGGACAAGCTTCTGGCGATGGTGCGAAGCGGGGTTCGCGTTCCGCCGTTCTATCTGTTCGCTACGCCGGCGACACCGGCTGACCAATGGCTCGCTGCCCGCCAATGGATTGCATCGATCCAACCATCGCCACAGCTGCGTTTTGACCATCGCCGACGGGCTCAGGACGGGCGCCTTCGCCTCGGCTATCTTTCCTCCGATTTCCATCAACACGCGACGTCGCAGTTGATGGCGGGACTGTTCGAGGGTCACGACCGGGATCGTTTCGAGGTCGTTGCCTACAGCTACGGCCCTGATGACGGCAGCCCGATGCGCGCGCGGCTCACGCGTGCCTTCGACCAATTCGTGGACGTTCGCAAACTCTCGCATCGCGAAGCCGCGGATCGCATCCATCAAGACAAGATAGATATCCTGATCGATCTGAAGGGGTACACCCAGGGGTCACGGCCCATGATCCCGGCGTTTCGTCCGGCGCCTGTGCAGGTCGCCTATCTCGGCTTTCCCGCGACGATGGGTGCGGATTTCATCGACTACATCCTGGTTGACCGCTTTGTCGCGCCCGAGGGCGAACAAGCCTTCTTCTCCGAGAAGTTCATCTATCTGCCGACCTGCTATCAGCCGAATGATGCAAGGCCTGGTGAAGTCACGGCCCGAACCTCGCGCGGCGACTGCGGACTGCCTGAAGAGGGCGTGGTGCTGTGCTGCTTCAACAACAGCTACAAGATCTCGCCTGAGATTTTCGATATCTGGATGCGGCTGCTCAACGCGCGCCGCCAGAGAGCGTCCTCTGGTTGCTTGCGACCAACGAGCTGGCACAAACCAATCTGCGCAAGGAAGCCGTCGCCCGCGGCGTCGATCCCGGTCGGCTGGTTTTCGCGCCGCAGGTTTCGTTCGCCGCCCATATCGAGCGTCATCGGCATGCCGACCTGTTCCTCGACACCTTGCCTTGCAATGCGCACACGACAGCCAGCGATGCGCTGTGGGGAGGACTGCCGGTCCTGACCTGTCGCGGCAACACATTCGCGGGTCGTGTTGCCGGCAGCCTGCTGAGTGCGATTGACATGCCGGAACTGGTCACCACCTCGCTTGAGGAATATGAGCACAGGGCGACTGGCGATGATCCGTTCGCCGGAGCGCCTGAGGGCGATGCGCCGGAAAATTGAACAGAAACGCGATGTGAATTCACTGTTCGATCTGCCAAGATTGACCCGGGCGATCGAGCGAGCCTATGAACGGATGTGGCAGCGCTGGCTTGCCGGCGGGGAGCCACAAGCGTTCGCGATCGAGAACGAATGAGAGGACGGAGCCATGCTGATACAATTCATTCTCTTGCTCGCGGCCTTGCTGACGGTCGGTACCGACGTCGCATCGGCAAAGTCGCGTCACTGGCAAAGGCATCGGGTGCGCGCCACCGTCGTGGAGCCGCCGCCGGCGCCGTATGCCGGTCCCACGCTGGTGCTGCATCCAGCCTCCAACATTGCCTGCAACACGCCGTACCGGGCGACGCGCTCACTGCCTTGCGACCAGCCGGTCTGGGTCTATGGCAGTCCCTGCGAGATCGACCTCGGACTTGGACGCTACCGGTCCTGCGACTGAATTTTGCAGGCGCATCGTCATGACATCCGCGCCCGACAGCGAGCAAATGCTGGCGGCCGCGATCGCCGCATCTGCGCGCCGGCCGCCTGCTCGATGCCGAGCGCATCGCCCGATCGCTCTGCGAGCGTGCGCCCGACCATGCGCGCGCGTTCCATCTGGCGGGTGTCTTGGCGCATCAGCTCAAGCGGAGCGATGCGGCGGCGCTGCTTGGCCGCGCCGTGGCGATCGATCCGCGAATGGCCGAAGCGCACAACGACAGGGGTGCCATCCTCGCCGCCAATGGGTCGCTCGCGGAGGCGTTGGCCTGTTTCGAGCGCGCCGTCGAACTCAAGCCCGACTATGTCGAGGCGCGCAACAATCTTGGACGCGCGCTAGGTTCGGCTGGACGGCTTGGCGAAGCAATCGTGCAGTTCGAGCACGTCCTGAGCGCCGCGCCTGGCTCGCCGCTGGCGCATTTCAATCTTGCCGCCGCGCTCGAGCTGACGGCGGAATTCGCGCGCGCCGAAGAGCATTATCGAAAGGCGGCTGCGCTTCGGTCGGACTTCGCTGACGCCCATCTCAGGCTCGCTGTGCTGCTGCAACGGTTAGGGCGGCTGCCGGAAGCGCTCGCAGCGGCCGAACGTGCGGCGGCGATCGCCCCGCGCGATGCCGGCGTGCGGAACAATCTGGGCAACGTCCTGCGCGCGATGGACCGGCGCGCCGAAGCCATCGCACAGTTCGAGGCCGCACTCCGCATCGATCCCGCTTTGTTTGCGGCGCACTACAATCTTGGCATGGCGCTGCGCGGTGAAACGAAGATCGCGCAGGCGAGGGAGCATTTTGCGCGGGCCGCGACCCTGAAGCCGGATTTCCTGGAAGCCGAGTTCGCGCAATGCATTGCCGAATTGCCGGCGCTCTATGCTTCTGCTGCCGAGATCGACGAGCGGCGCGCGGCCTATGCGAGCCGGCTTGCGGCATTCAAGGCAAAGCTGGAGCGCACGAGCGTTCCGGCAACCTTCGTTGATGCGGTCGGCGCGCATCAGCCATTTTATCTGCCGTATCAGGGTCGCAACGATCGGGAGCTGCAATCGCAATATGGGGCGATCGTTTGCGGAGTCATGGCGGCCCGATACGAGACGGCGACGTTGCCGGCGCCTCCCGCTGCCGATGAGCCGATCCGGCTCGGTATCGTCAGTGGCTTCTTTCGCCAGCATTCGAACTGGAAGATTCCGATCAAGGGCTGGCTCACGATGCTCAATCGGAACCGGTTTCGCGTGTTCGGCTATCACACCGGTGTCGACCACGACAGCGAAACGGAAGCCGCGGCGGCGTTGTGCGATCGGTTCGTCACCGGGCCGCGTTCGCTCGATGCCTGGCGGCAGGAGATCGCCGACGATGCGCCGCATGTGTTGCTGTTTCCCGAAATCGGGATGGACAAGGTATCGGCGCAGCTCGCGGCGATGCGCCTTGCGCCGGTCCAATGCACGTCCTGGGGCCATCCGGTCACCAGCGGATTTCCAACCATCGACTATTTTCTCAGCAGCGACCTGATGGAGCCGCCGGAGGCCGACGCGCATTATTCGGAAAGACTGGTTCGATTGCCCAATCTTTCCATCCATTACGAGCCGGTCGATGTCGTGCCGGCTCCAGATGACTCGGGCGAGCTCGGGCTGCGGGATGATGCCGTGGTTTATTGGTGCGCGCAATCGCTGCCCAAATACCTGCCGCAGTTCGACGAAGTTTTCGCGCGTATCGCCGCCGAGGTACCGAACAGCCAGTTTGCCTTCATCGAATTTGGTGGGGGCAGGGACATCACCGAGCTGTTCAAGGCTCGTCTCGAACGTGCCTTTCACGCGTTCGGCTTGGGGGCCGCGGATCATTGCGTCTTCCTGCCGCGGCTTGCGCCGGACCGCTTTCTGGCGGCGATCGGCCAGTGCGACATCGTGCTGGACAGCATCGGTTGGTCCGGCTGCAATTCGATACTGGAAAGCCTGGCTCACAATCTTCCGATCGTTGCCTTCGAGGGCGAATGGATGCGTGGCCGGCACGCCGCCGCCATCCTGAACATGATGCAGATCGGCGAGACGACCGCGCGAACCATTGACGAGTACGTCTCGATTGCTTCTGCGCTCGGTCGGGATGCGGGGCTGCGAAGCCAAATGTCCGCGCGAATTGCCGAGAAAAAATTTCGTGTCTATCGCGATCGCGAGTGCATTGCAGGGCTGGAAGCGTTTTTCGATGCCGCGGTTCGCAAGACCTCGAACTAGCTCGCCAAAGTCGCGCCGCGTTGTGTCAGCGGACAAAAAAGAGGCGCACCGAGGTGCGCCCCTTGCTGTCATCGAGAATCCGATCCTTCTCAGCCTTTGGCGCATCATTCGAGCGCCGCATCGGCTTGAGCACGAACAGCGCCATTGCCACGACGATGATGTTCATCGACCGCGGTGAGCAAGAACACCGCGTGCCAGCTGCCCGTCGATGTCTTCATCATGTTGGCCAGCGGAACCAGGAAAGCCGACGTGCCTTTCGCCGTATAAAGCAGGCTGAGATTGATCGTGGCGAATTTCGGTCCGAAGATGTCGGTGCAGGTCGAGGGGAACAGGCTGAAGATCTCGCCCCACGTCAAGAAGATCAGCGCGGCGAAGAGCACGAAAGCCCACGGCGTGGTGCCGAGTGTTCCCAGCAGCCAGTAAGCCGCGGCTCCCAGACCGAACGCGATCGCCATGGTGTATTCGCGGCCGATCTGGTCCGACACCCAGCCGAAGAACGGCCGGGCAGCGCCGTTGGCACAGACTGTCGATGATCAGCGCCGCCGTCAGCGTGGAGGCGCCAAAGAAGATGACGGTCTCGGCAACCTTGAAGTCCTTGGCGATCGGCGCGATCTGGGCCGTCACCATCAGGCCGCTGGCGGAGACCATCACGAACATGACGTAGAGAAGCCAGAAGATCGGAGACCCAGCACCTCTGTCGGGGTGTTGTTGCGCGACGTCTGCAGGACCTTCGACGGCGGGCGCAGCGGCCATCTCGCCGGGCTGGGCGGTCGGAGCAACCACGCCAGGATAAAGACGACCCCGCCCTGGAACAGCCCGAACCACAAGAAGGCTGCTCTGCGTAGCCGATGGTGCGATCATATATCTGGATGGGAATGACGGTGAACGACGCGCCGGCACCGTAACCCGCGGCTGTGAGACCGACGGCCAGGCCGCGGCGATCGGGAAACCATTTCACTGCATTGCCGACGCAGGTGGCATAGACCGCGCCGCGCTCCGGTGCCGCCGACAGACCGCGCCGAGGTACAGCATGCGGTCAGCGATTTCGGCCTACGAGTTGATCACCCAGCCGATGCGCGACCAGAATGCCGCCGATCGCGACGACGATCTTCGGTCCGCGCGGGCCGAGCTGGTCGACGATCCAGCCCTCGACCGGCGTGAGCCAGGTCTCGAGCGCAATGAAGATGCTGAAGGCGACCTGGATCGCGGCGATGGACCAGCAATGCGTTTTCGCGATGGGATCGACGAAAAGCGTCCAGCCGTATTGCAGGTTGGCGATCATCGCCATGCAGACGATGCCAACGATGAGTATCATCCAGCGAAAGTCCGTTGGATGACGTGCTGCCGCCGCGCGCAGTCGATTTGTGCTGCGCAATGCCATGTGTTCCTCCCCAACCGCGCTTCTTATTTCAATTCCGTGACCTAGTGTCGCAAGGTTGTGACCTAAGGTCGCAAGCTTGAGCTTGGTATATCATATTCCAAGATGCAAGGCGCATTTGCTGCTGCGTCGCAGCAACTTCGCTCAGCAGTTCGAATGAGATGCAGATTGTGGAGCTTCCCACGCGCATGCGACGCGCGATCCCATCCGAACGTCTTCTGGATGTCGGGGACGAAGAACGTCCAGCCATATTGATAGTTGGCGATCATCACCATCGCGGCGACGCCGATCGCCAGTTGCGTCCAGCGATAGCTGTCGCTGACGCGTGCGCTCGCGGGAGCCGTCGCGTGAACCATGTCCGTCATTGAACCTCCCCAAAGCGTGCGCTTCTCGTTGACGACGAGCGCCGAGGGCATTCTTGTATTGCGTATGCCAACGCTCAAGGGAGGAGAGGCGCAGTGGGCGGAAATGCCGCAGCGACTTTCGGCTGCGACAAATTGGATCGGGGCGCAAAACGAAAATGGCTCCGCAAAACTACGGAGCCATTCGCGAAAGAAGGAAAGTGTTCGCTTCAGGAAACGAAAGCGCGGGTTCCGAAGAACCCTTCGCGCTCACGGTATTAGAGGCCGATGTACGGAACGTCGCCGTTGCGGATATTCGATTCGGCCCAAGCCATCAGCAGACCGTCGAGCTTGGCGAGCAGGCGGCCGAACAGGGTGTCGGAGGCGGGAAGGGCGATGGTAGCGGTCTTGGACATTTTCACTCTCTGGTTTTGCGGAGCGGCGATGGCCGTCTCAGTGCGTTGAGAGTGATTTAATGTATACCAGATACCAGAACAACGGGTTTGTTTGCATAGCAGCAATTTTGCGCGTGCAATGCAACATAGACGTGGAACAATGCCCACTGAAAGCAAAGGGCCGCCCGAAGGCGGCCCTTAACACATTGATTTAGCTCGATTATTCCGCCGCCTGCTTGCGCGGCGGGTCGAGCGCGCCGGAGTCGTGGATTTCGGCGACCTGGTGATCGCTGAAGCCGAGCACCTGGCGGAGGATTTCGTCGGTGTGCTCGCCGAGCAGCGGCGAGCGCTGCACGTCGCTCGGGCTGTCCGACAGCTTGATCGGATTGCCGACCGAGAAATACTTGCCGCGGGTGGGGTGGTCGACCTCGACCACGGTGCCGGTGGCGCGCAGCGACTGATCCTCGATCAATTCCTTCATCGACAGGATCGGACCGCAGGGGATGTCGTCCTTGTTGAGGATGTCCATGGCCTCGAACTTGGTCTTGGTCATGGTCCACTGCTCGATGCGGGCGAAGATTTCGTTCAGCCGCGACAGGCGGGCCGGCGGCTTGGCGTAGTCGGGATGGGTCTTCCAGCCGGGCTCGCCGATCACGTCGCAGATCTTCTCCCAGACCGGCGCCTGGGTGATGAAATAGATGTAGGCGTTGGGATCGGTCTCCCAGCCCTTGCACTTGAGGATGCGGCCGGGCTGGCCGCCGCCGGAATCATTGCCGGCGCGCGGCACGGCGTCGCCGAACGGAATGCCCTCGCCGAACTGGCTGTACTCCTTGAGCGGACCGTGGGCGAGGCGCTGCTGGTCGCGCAGCTTGACGCGCGCCAGATTGAGCACGCCGTCCTGCATCGCGGCGGTGACGCGCTGGCCCTTGCCGGAATGGGTGCGCTGATAGAGCGCGGTGACGATGCCGAGCGCGAGATGCAGGCCGGTGCCGCTGTCGCCGATCTGCGCGCCGGTCACGAGCGGCAGCCCGTCGCGGAAACCGGTGGTCGAGGCGGCGCCGCCGGTGCACTGCGCGACGTTCTCATAGACCTTGCAGTCCTCATACGGTCCGGGACCAAAACCCTTGATCGAGGCCACGATCATCTTCGGATTGAGGCTCTGGATCTTCTCCCAGGGGAAGCCCATGCGGTCGAGCACGCCGGGGCCGAAATTCTCCACCAGCACGTCGCAGGTCTTGATCAGCGCGGTCAGGACTTCCTTGCCCTTCGGGTTCTTGGTGTCGAGCGTGATCGAGCGCTTGTTGTGGTTCAGCATGGTGAAATACAGGCTGTCCACGTTCGGAACGTCCTGCAGCTGACCGCGCGTGATGTCGCCGACGCCGGGACGCTCGACCTTGATCACATCGGCGCCGAACCACGCCAGCAATTGCGTGCAGGTCGGTCCTGATTGCACGTGGGTGAAATCGAGGATGCGAACACCCTTCAGCGCCTTGGTCATTGCCTTAACTCCCGTCTCGTCTCGCTCCTGCGCAGGATGGAACGGGGCCCGCCGCGGTCCCGGTCCGATGATTGATTACTTCTTCTTCAACGCGCTTTGCGGATTGAGGTTGCCGATGCGGCCGCTCTCCGAGCCCGCCGCCGGATCGATCACCGCGTTGATCAGGGTCGGCTTGCCGGAATCCATCGCCGCGTTGACCGCGCGCTTCAGCTCATCCGGCGAGGTCGCATTGACGCCGACGCCGCCGAACGCCTCCATCATCTTGTCGTAGCGCGAGCCCTTGACGAACACGGTGGTCGCGGGATCGGCGCCCGCCGAATTGACGTCGGTGCCGCGATAGATGCCGTCATTGTTGAAGATCACGACGCAGACCGGCAGCTTGTAGCGGCAGATGGTCTCGACCTCCATGCCGGAGAAGCCGAAGGCGCTGTCGCCTTCGACCGCGAGCACCGGCTTGCCGGTCTCGATCGCGGCGGCGATCGCATAACCCATGCCGATGCCCATCACGCCCCAGGTGCCGACGTCGATGCGCTTGCGCGGCTGGTGCATGTCGATGACGCCGCGCGCCAGATCGAGCGTGTTGGCGCCCTCGTTGACGAGGATGGCGTCCGGCCGCTCCTTGATGATGGTGCGGAGCACGCCGAGCGCGCCGTGATAGTCCATCGGCGAGTTGTTGTTCATCAGCCGCGGCGCCATCTTGGCGACGTTGTCGTCGCGCTTCTTCTTGACCGTGTCGAGCCAGTCGGCCGGCGGCGCCGTCCAGTTGCCGCCCATCGCCTCGAGCAGCGCGTGGACGCAGGAGCCGATGTCGCCGACCACGGGCGCGACGATCTCGACGTTGGAATCCATTTCCTTCGGCTCGATGTCGACCTGGATGAACTTCTTCGGCGCGTCGCCCCAGGTCTTGCCCTTGCCGTGCGAGAGCAGCCAGTTCAGGCGCGCGCCGATCAGCATCACCACGTCGGCGTCCTTCAGCACGGTGGAGCGCGCCGCGCCGGCGCATTGCGGATGCAGGTCGGGCAGCAGGCCCTTGGCCATGCTCATGGGCAGGAACGGCGCGCCGCTCTTCTCGACGAAGGCCTTGATGTCGTCGTCGGCCTGCGCGTAGGCCGCGCCCTTGCCGAGGATGATCAGCGGGCGCTTGGCGCTCTTGAGCACGTCGAGCGCGCGCTTGATCGCGGCGGGGGCGGGGATCTGCGCCGGTGCGGCGTCGATCACCTTCACCAGCGATTTCCTGCCGGCTTCGGCATTCATCACCTGGCCGAACAGTTTGGCGGGAAGATCGAGATAGACGCCGCCGGGACGGCCCGAGACCGCGGCGCGGATGGCGCGCGCGAGACCGATGCCGATGTCCTGCGCATGCAGCACGCGGAACGCCGCCTTGCAGAGCGGCTTGGCGATCGCAAGCTGATCCATCTCCTCATAGTCGCCCTGCTGCAGGTCGACGATCTCGCGCTCGGAGGAGCCCGAGATCAGGATCATCGGGAAGCAGTTGGTGGTGGCGTGCGCGAGCGCGGTGAGGCCGTTGAGGAAGCCCGGCGCCGACACGGTCAGGCAGATGCCCGGCTTCTTGGTGAGATAGCCCGCGATCGATGCGGCATAGCCGGCGTTCTGCTCGTGGCGGAAGGAGAGCACGCGGATGCCGGCGGCCTGCGCCATGCGGCCGAAATCGGTGATCGGAATGCCCGGCACGCCATAGATCGTCTTGACGTCGTTGAGCTTCAGCGCATCGATGATGAGGTGAAAGCCGTCCGTCAGTTCCTGTTCGGTGCCCGGTGCTTCCGTCTTTGCAGGTGTATCCAGCATGGGCTTCTTCTCCCTGATCGTCTCTTGTCGTTCGAGGACGAGTTGATCGTCTTCTGTTGTGATCTTTTTCGGCCTAGACCAGTTCCTGGCCGTGCGCCTCGACAAAGGCGGCAAGTCCAAGCGTGTGGTCGCGCGCGCGCTTTTCGGCGAGCTCGGTGTTGCGCTCTTCCAGCGCCTCGATGATCCCAAGATGCTCCGGCAGCGAGGCCGCGATGCGCTCGGTGCGGCCGATGGTGAGCTGGCGATAGCCGCGCACATGCAGCAGGATTTCGTTGGTCATGTCGACCAGCACGGGCGATTCCGACAGCGAGATCAGCGCCTGGTGGAAGGCGATGTTGGCCTTGGAATATTCGTCGACGTGATCCTGCGGCAGGCGGTCCTTGCCGAAATCCTTGAAGAAGTCGCGCAGCGCCGAGATGTCCTTCTTGCGCGCGGTGGTCGTGATCAGCCGCGCCGCCATGCTCTCGAGCGCCGCCCAGGCGCGGATCATGTCGACGATTTCGTTCTTGGTCCGGCGCACCACGATGATGCCGCGGCGCGGCACGGTCTTCACGAAGCCGTCCTGCTCCAGCATCGCGATCGCTTCGCGGATCGGGGTACGGCTGACGCCGAGCCGTTCGGACAGCGCGCGCTCGTCGAGCATCACCGGCTCGGGCGTCGCATAGATGTCCATCTTCAAGATGGCTTCCTTCAAGGCCTCATAGGCCTTGTTCTTGAAGCTGGTCTCCGGGGCAATTCGGACGATTGCAATATCGGCCTCGGCCATGGTCAGCGGCGCCTTGGTTGGTTTCCGAATGGGCACGACGGTCTCCTCAGTGGGAGACGCCTTTTACAGCAATAAGTAGCGGAAGATTTTTGGCATGCCAGATGCCAGAATGTCAAGCCAGCCGCTTTTTTCGGCTTTTCGCAGCAATGGCTTGTCTTGACAACTTGGTTGCTGGCATACCAAATGCCATAAAATATATGGGAGGAAGCCAAATGTCGAATAAAGATGCCGTCCGCAAAGTTCTCGATCAAGTGAAAGCGGACAAACGCACGAGCTTGACGGCCCCCGAAGGCAAAATCGTCTGCGACGCCTACGGCATTCCGGTTCCCAAGGAAGGTGTGGCGAAATCGGCGGCCGACGCCGCCAAGATCGCTGGCGGCATGGGCTTCCCGGTCGTGATGAAGATCGTCTCGCCGGACATTCTCCACAAGACCGAAGCGGGCGGCGTCATCGTCGGCGTCAAGGACGCGGCCTCCGCCGAGAAGAGCTACGACACCATTCTCGCCAACGCGAAGAAATACAAGGCCGACGCCAAGATCGAAGGCGTCCAGGTGCAGCAGATGCTGGCCGGCGGCACCGAGGTGATCGTCGGCTCGATCACCGACGGCTCGTTCGGCAAGCTGGTGGCCTTCGGCCTCGGCGGCGTGCTGGTCGAGGTCCTCAAGGACATCACCTTCCGCCTCGCGCCCGCGACCAAGCAGGACGCGCTGTCGATGCTCGACGGCATCCAGGCGCACGAGATGCTCAAGGGCGTGCGCGGCGGCGATCCTGTCAACCGCGACGCGCTGGCCGACGTCATCGTCAAGGTCTCGCAGCTCGTCAGCGATTTCCCCGAGATCGTCGAGCTCGACCTCAATCCGGTGTTCGCGACCAAGAAGGACGCGATTGCCGCCGACGTGCGCATCGTCGTCGACTTCGACTACAAGCCGCGGCCGAAGCCGCGTCCGACCGAGGAAATCGTCAAGGCGATGAACCGCATCATGCAGCCGAAGGCGGTTGCGGTGATCGGCGCCTCCGCCGAGGACGGCAAGATCGGCAACTCCGTGATGAAGAACCTCATCAACGGCGGCTACAAGGGCGAGATCCTGCCGATCCACCCGAAGGCGTCGGAGATTCTGGGCTACAAGGCCTACAAGAGCGTCAAGGACGTGCCCGGCGTGATCGACGTCGCGGTGTTCGCGATCCCCGCGAAGTTCGTGGCGGGCGCGCTCGTCGAATGCGGCGAGAAGAAAATCCCGGGCGCGGTGCTGATTCCGTCGGGCTTTGCCGAAGCCGGCGCGCCGGAATTGCAGGCCGAGATCGTCGAGATCGGCAAGAAATACGACGTCCGCCTGATGGGGCCGAACATCTACGGCTTCTACTATACGCCGGCCAATCTCTGCGCGACCTTCTGCACCGCCTACGACGTCAAGGGCAGTGCGGCGCTGTCGTCGCAGTCGGGCGGCATCGGCATGGCGATCATCGGCTTCTCGCGTTCGGCCAAGATGGGCGTCTCGGCGATCGTCGGCCTCGGCAACAAGTCCGACATCGACGAGGACGATCTGCTCGCCTTCTTCGAGCAGGACCCCAACACCACCGTCATCGCGCAGCACTGCGAAGACCTGAAGGACGGCCGCGCCTTTGCCGAAGCCGCCAAGCGCGTCGCCAAGAAGAAGCCGGTCATCGTGCTCAAGGCCGGCCGCACCTCGGCCGGCGCGAAGGCCGCCTCGTCGCATACCGGCGCGCTCGCCGGCAACGACAAGATCTATGAGGACGTGCTCAAGCAGTCCGGCGTGATCCGCGCCCGCAGCCTGCGGCAACTGCTGGAGTTCGCGCGCGGCGTGCCGGTGCTGCCGACGCCGAAGGGCGAGAACATCCTGATCATCACCGGCGCCGGCGGCTCCGGCGTGCTGCTGTCGGACTCGGTGGTCGACAACGGGCTGTCGCTGATGGCGATGCCGCCCGATCTCGACGCGGCGTTCCGCAAGTTCATCCCGCCGTTCGGCGCGGCCGGCAACCCCGTCGACATCACCGGCGGCGAGCCGCCGATCACCTACGTCAACACGGTGAAGCTCGGCCTGTCGGATGAGCGCATCCATTCGCTGATCCTCGGCTACTGGCACACCATCGTGACGCCGCCGATGGTGTTCGCGCGCAACATGGTCGAGGTGAAGAAGGAGATGGAGGCGAAGGGCTTCGTGAAGCCGATCGTCGCCTCGCTCGCGGGCGACGTCGAGGTCGAGGAGGCCGCCGAATATCTCTATCAGAACGGCATTCCGGCCTATCCCTATTCGACGGAGACGCCGGTCGAGGTGCTCGGCGCCAAGTACAAATGGGCGCGCGGCGCGGGCCTGCTGTAAGCGTCGCTTTGGACTCGTGCTTAAATGCCGCCCGAACGGGCGGCATTTTTGTTGGCAGACCGGCCGAGCCAATTGAGCAGGGCGGCGAGCACGAAGCCGACGCAGGCCGCGAGCGCGTCGACGATGAAGTCTTCCAGCCGCGCATGCCGTCCGGGCGCGAAGAACTGCAGCAATTCCAGCACGCCGATCAGCACGCGCCGAGAGCAACCACGCCGTCAACGCGATGGTCACGGCAACCGTCGACCGCCGCGGATAGGCCAGGCCGAACGCAAGCCCGATCAGCACGAAGGCCAGCGCATGCTCGCCATCCTGGCCGAGATTGGAGTGCGGCCGGTAGCGCGGCGGGCCGAGCGTTGCGAAGGTGACGGCGGCGGCGAGCAGCCAGGCGAAGATGCGGAGCAGAGCGGTCATGGCTGGGCCTTAGCACAGATTGCCGAGCCGATGCGTCCGCGCGCATGTGAGATATTCGTGTAGTTAACGGCTAGACTCCTGTTTGCGCATGATCTCCGCGCAAACGCCTTCGGCGTTTGTCGCGAGGGAAAACCGCTGCACACTTTTCCGGATCATGCGCTAGATCGCCTGCCGCACGCCCAGTCCCAGCATGAAGCGTTCCCTGATCTGCACGGGATCGCGCTTGGTGGCTCCCGTGCCCGGCTTGTCGTCGATGCGCACGCCGATCAAGGTCGGAACCGAGGCCGACATCGATTGATCGATCAGCCGCTCGAAATCATCCTCGTCCGCGGCCCAGGCACTGTTGGCGATTCCGCTCGCGACTGCGATCGCGACGAGATCGGTATGCGCCGCGGCCGGCGTCGGCTGCGCGCCGGTGATCTGGTAGATGCCGTTGTCCATCACGACCATGGTGAGGTTCTTCGGCGCCAAGGTCGCAATCGTCGAGAGGCAGCCGAGCTGCATCAACAGCGAGCCGTCGCCTTCGAGCGCGAACACGCGCCGCTTCGGCTGCGCCAGCGCGACGCCGAGCGCGATCGGGAAGGCGAGCCCCATGCTGCCCAGCATGTACCAGTTCTGCGGGCGATGGCCGGCCGCCCACAGATCGAAATTGGTGTTGCCGATGCCGCCGATCACGGCCTCTTCGTTCTTCAGTTTGGCGACGAGACGAGAGGTCACGTCGAAACGGTTCATCACCTTGGTGTTGCGGGCGGGCTTGCTGTTGCGCGTTCATGGCATGCTCGCTCACTTGTCGAAAACTTTGCCGCCGGTCAGCAGCGGATTGAGGATCAGCGCCACCGGCGCCTGCGTGGTGACGGCCTGCTTGATCGAGCGGTCGACGATGAACTCGAGCTCGTCGAGCCGGGTGCAGGTGTGATGCTCGATGGCGAGCGAATCCAGCACCGGGCGCATGGTGCGGCACACCAGCGACTGGCCGAGATTGAATTCGCCGAGCGTGCCGCGCTCGGACACGAACATGATCAGCGGAATCTGCGAGGGCGCGACCAGCGAGGCCAGCACGTTGGCGAGCGTCGCAAAGCCCGAGGTCTGCATCAGCACCGCGCTTTTCATGCCGCCCATCCAGGCGCCGGAGGCGATGCCGACGGCTTCTTCCTCGCGCGCGGTGGGGAAGGTCGTGAAAAAGGGATCGGCGTGCAGGTTCTTGATCAGCGCCGTCAGCACGCGATCGGGAACGTAGGGCACAAGGCGGATGTCGTTGCGCTTGAGCGTCTGCTGAATGATGCCGTACCAGGTTTCCTGTTCCGGAGACGCTTGCGGCGAAGTTCTCTGCTCCGCGACTGCCATCCCGCTCTCCCTTTCATTGCGACCATGGTTGATGCCGGCCGTGCGAGCGCGAAACTTGACGCGGCGGGCGGGATTGTCAACATGCCGCGCAAGCAATGTGGTCTGCGCCGCGCGGCGATGCGAAGCTTTTCGGCGTGCGATAAGACACAACAGCGCGCGAAGCACGCATGAGAAGCGGGAGGAAGCTCATGGGCAGGCGGTTTGCGGTTGCCGCCGTCGCAGCGGTGCTGCTGGCAAGCGGCGGCGCGTTGGCGCAATCGAATTTCCCGACCAGGCCCGTGCACATTTATGTGCCATATCCGCCCGGCGGCGGCGTCGACATTCTGACGCGCACGCTCGGCGACGTCGTCTCCAGGCAATGGGGCCAGTCGGTCATCGTCGAGAACCGTCCCGGCGCGGGCGGCGTGGTGGCGTCGCAGGCGCTGGTGCAGTCGCCGCCCGACGGCTACACATTGATCATGGTGGCGAGCGGCCATCCCGCCAATCCGTTCCTCTATCCGAAGCTGCCCTACGACACCTTCAAGGATTTCACGCCGATCTCGCTGCTGGCGTCGTCGCCGAACATCCTGCTGGTGCGCGCGGACTCGCCGTTCAAGACTCTCGCCGACGTGATCGCTGCGGCCAAGGCCAAGCCCGGCAGCCTCTCTTTCGCGCATGCAGGCACGGGAACATCGACCCATCTTGCAGGCGAACTGCTGATGAGCCTCGCCAAGATCGACCTGAATCCGATCCCCTACAAGGGCGGCGCGCCCGCGATCAACGATCTCCTCGGCGGGCAGATTCCGCTGTCGTTCAACAACGGACCGGAATCGGTCGGCCAGCTCGAGGCCAACACGGTGCGGGCGCTTGCGGTGACGACGGCCAAGCGCGCGCCGTTCCTGCCCGACGTGCCCTGCATCGGCGAGACCGTGCCGGGCTACGACACCGAAGTGTGGTGGGGCCTGCTCGGGCCGGGCAACATGCCGCGCGATCTCGTCGAGAAACTCTCGCATGATTTTGTTGCGGCGTTGAACACCGATGCCGTGAAGGAGCGCTTGACCAAGCTCGGTGCAATTCCGATCGGCACCACGCCGCAGGCGTTCGACAAGAAAATCCACGACGACTACGACAAATGGGGCCCGATCATCCAGGCCGCCGGCATCAAGGCGGAGTGAATTGCCCGCCGCGTCGTCGACGATCTTCCAAACTGAAAGCTCTTCATGTCCGTCAACAACAAGCGCGTCTTCTACGTCAAATATCTCGCTCACCCGATCTACACCGAAATCCTCAAAGCCCGCCCCGACGTGCGGTTCGACCGGCTCGAGAACGAGAGCCCGGAATCCGAGTTCGCGCCGATCCTCTCGGCCGCGCATGCCTATCAGGTCGGTGCTGCGCGCGACGAGATCGCGCCGCATTTCCATGTCCATGACGATCTGCTGAAGCGCGCGCCGAATCTCCTGATCGTCTCCTCCAACGGCGCCGGCTTCGACCCCGTCGATGTCGACGCCTGCACGCGCGCGGGCGTGCTGGTGCTCAACCAGTCCGGCGGCAACGCGGATTCGGTCGCCGAGCATGCGCTCGGCATGCTGCTCACGCTCTCCAAGCGCATCATCGAGGCCGACCGCGCGCTGCGCAGGGATCGCGACGTCAACCGCAACGCGCTGATCGGCAGGGAGGCAGGGGGCTCCACCATCGGCATCGTCGGCATCGGCAATGTCGGCCGCCGCCTCGCCGAGCTCTGCAAGGGCCTGCTTCGCATGAAGGTGCTGGCCTACGATCCCTATCTCTCCGCCGCCGAGATCGCGGCGCGGGGAGGCGGAGAAGGTCGAGCTCGACGAACTTGCTGCGCCGCTCCGACTATGTCTCGATCAACTGCCCGCTCACCAAGGAGAACCGCGGCATGATCGGCGCGAAGCAGTTCGCGCTGATGCAGCCGCACGCCTTCTTCATCACCACCGCGCGCGGCTTCATCCATGACGAGGACGCACTGTTGCAGGCTTTGAAGGAAAAGCGCATCGCGGGCGCCGGCCTCGACGTCTGGTCCAAGGAGCCGCCGCCGCCCGAGCATCCGCTGCTGCAGTTCGACAATGTGCTGGCGAGCCCGCACACCGCCGGCGTCACCCGCGAGGCGCGCGAGAACATGGGCCGCATCGCCGCCGAGCAGATCCTCGACGCGCTCGACGGCAAGCGCCCGCCGCGGATCATCAATCCCGAGGTCTGGCCGCATTACAGCGAGCGGTTCGCGCGGACCTTCGGGGTGACGCCGAAATAGGCCAAACGGAAGAGAAAATTCCTCCGCTGCCGCTTTCGCCGGGGCAACAAAACTGCTGTCCGCGGGCAGGGCGGGCGGTAGGGACATTGCTATTTTCTGCCAGCCCTCGACGCCGGCCTCGGCCGAGGGCCATTTTCCCTGTTGCGCCATTGATTTACGGGCGGTTCTGCCGCCGGCGCGAAGGATATTTCGATGGAACGGGTCCGTTCATTGCTGCGCTCGACGCCGTCGCGGATCAGCCGTGGAATCGCGCGGTTCGTCGCGATCGCGGCCGCAAGCCTGCCCGACGCCGGCGCCTGATCCCGGTTCCACTCCGCCGGCACAAACCGATTTCGGCGTCAAGTTTTCTCCTTGATTGCAGCGTTCATCTGTCCGAAGCCGGCGCAAGATCGGCCCGAGATGTGAAGTGCTGTCCAGGCAGCGGGAGGATCGCATGTCGCAGTTCGTCGTCAGCTTCATGAAGGACGTGCTCGGAGGCAACGGGCGTCAATCGAAATCTGCCAGCGCATGCTGGAGGTGGATGCCTCGATGAGCGGCGGCCGCCGAATTGGCCAAACGGAAATTCTGCGAAACCGAGCGGCTTTGCGAATGGTCGCTTCGTGCCGACCGCATCCAGATCGATCTGGCCATTCATCCGGCGTCGCGCCTAAGATTTCGCCGGTACGAAACTCAGCGAGAACCGCGCGCCGCGCGGCTTGCGATTTTCCACCGTGATGCTGCCGAATGCAGCTCGGCGATGCGCTGCACGATCGATAATCCCAGCCCCGTGCTGCCCGGCTTGCGGCGGTCGCGCCGCCAGAAGCGGCGGAAGATCAGGTTGCGCTCGTCGTCCTTGATGCCCGGCCCCTCGTCGAGCACGCTGATGGTGCCGTCGCCGTCGACGACGAATTCGACCGTCGATCCCGCTGCGGTGTGATTGATGGCGTTTTCGGCGAGGTTGCGGATGGCGCGGCCGAGCATTTCCGCATTGCCCTTGATCCAGACCGGCTCGGTCGATCCCGACAGCGCAACGTCCTTGCCCTGCGCCAGCGCCAGGGGTGCGACGAACTCGGCGACCTCCGCCGCCACCGATCGCAGATCGGCCGTCTCGTCGGCATTGACGACGAGGGCGTCGAGCTCGGCGATGTCGAGCAGCTGGCTGACGATATGCGCCATGCCTTCGACATTCTGCCGCAACCCCTCGCGCATCTCGGGATCCTCCAGAATGTCGATGCGCGTCCGCAGCACGCTCAGCGGCGTGCGCAGTTCATGCGCCGCGTCCGCGGTGAAATCGCGCTGCACGCGGAATCCCTGCTCGAGCCGGTCGAGCCCCTGGTTGACCGCGGAGACGAGCGGCCGCACCTCGCGCGGAATCTCGCCGGTCGGCAGCCGCACGCCGGGCCGCGCCGGGCCGATGCTCTCGGCAATCTCGGAGGCCTGCCGCAGCGGCCACAGCGCGCGGCGGAAGATCGCGATGTCGGTGATCAGCAGCACCAGCAGGATCGGCAGCGTGATCCAGCCGACATTCCGGTAGAAGTCGACGACGATGTCGTCGATCAGCACGTCGCGGTTGGCGAGATCCTCGCCGGCCTGGATCCAGACGGTCTGGCCGCCGACCGTCTTCTTCACGCTGGCGCCGGACACCGTGGCATCGCCGCGGCGCTGTTGCAGGAACTCGATCGCGCTTGCGCGCCGGTCGTTCGGAAACAGCGCCGCGTGATTGGCCAGCGACGAGAACAGCACCTCGCCGCGCTCGCCGATCACGGCGTAGGAGTAGCGGCCGTAGGCCTGCGAATAGAGCCCGAGCAGGTCGGACGGCAGATTCGAGCGCGAGACGGCCGTCGGGCCCGACGCTGCAGATGCTCGCCGACGGTTGACGGCCTGCTCCTGCATCGCCTTGTTGTGGATGTTGGCGGTCGCGTAGCTCAACAGCCAGGACAGCGCGACCGACATCAGGATCGAGGTGACGGCGACGGCGACGACATGCAGGAACACGATGCGGGAAATGATCGACTGGAATCGCAGCACGCTATTTTTCCTCGGCGATGAGGTAGCCGACCCCGCGGATGGTGTGCACCTGGACCCTGGCGCCGCGGTCGGCGAGCTGCTTGCGCAGGCGATGGACATAGACCTCGACCGCGTTGGAGGCGACCTCGCCGGAATGGCCGAAGATGTGATCCTCGACCTGCTTCTTGGAGACCACGCGGCCCTTGCTGCGCATCAAGAGTTCCAGCACCGCGGTCTCGCGGGCCGAGAGCACCTGCGGCTGATCGTCGATCGAGGCCTGGCGGTTCTGCGTGTCGAACTGCAGGTTGGCGATCCGCAGCGAATTGCCGAGCAACTGGCCGGGACGGCGCAATTGCGCTTCCAGCCGCGCGATCAATTCCTCCAGCGCGAACGGTTTCACCAGATAGTCGTCGGCGCCGCTGCGCAGGCCCTGCACGCGGTCGTGCAGGCCGCCGCGCGCGGTCAGCACCAGCACCGGAATCGGATTGTCGCGCTGGCGCAGCTCGCGCAGCAGCGCCAGCCCGTCGCCGTCGGGCAGGCCGAGGTCGAGGATCAGGGCGGCATAGAAGGTCGTGCTGAGAACGGAGCGGGCGTCCTCGACCGTCGACAGCACGTCGGTCTCGTAGCCGGCGGTGCGCAGGCCCTTCGCCAGCAGCTCGGCGAGTTCCTCATTGTCTTCGACGATCAGCAGTCGCATTCGAGGCGCCTTGTGAGGGAGGCCGACCGAGGCGGTCCGGCAGGGCGGAGTTCATCACACCGCCTGTGTGGTGAAAGGCTGCCACGGCTCGGGTTCACATTCGAATGACTCGTCATTGCGAGCCAACGGGTCGCGCGAATGCGCGCCCGATGACAGGCTCCGCGAAGCAATCCATTCCTCAGCTTGTTGGAATATGGATTGCTTCGTCGCGCTCGCTCGCGGCTCGGCGACAGTGATCGAAGACGAGCAACCGCATTCCCGCGGCGCGATGCGTCCGGGTTTTGCGAAAATCCGTGTCCCTCCGAAAAACAGAGGGCGCAGGGAATGCCGGGTGCACGCCGCACCCACTGCCTCGCGTGCAAAACAAAAGAACGCACGCAGGCCAACACAGGTACGCCGAAATCATCCGGCACTCCCTGCGCAATGGCTTTACGGCTGCTCCGTGCTCTTCCTGGTGTGCCGGGCTTTTTAGCCACCATCGCCCGCGGCAAATGACTCCGCGAACTTGACCCCAGCATCGGGGAGCCAGAACCACACGGCTTGACCGTACGCATCGCGCCGCACGTCTTGCGGCCCAACGCGTCCATCGCAACCCGCCTCACGTCTGGTGACGAATGGCCATCACGTCCCCCGTGTCGAGGCGGGCTGGCTTCTTTAAATCATAAATTCTGTCTTTCGGAAAGATAAATATTTTTGCGCGAAGGGCTGGACATTGCGCCGCCCTTGGAGGCGGCGCTTCGGCTGTTTTGCCCGTCGTGTCGAATTTGCAACATGCCGTTTTGCCCGGCCTGCCGCGAGGCGAAACTGCAACCGGCAGTTGGCAGCATGCGCGAAACACATTCGCCTCACGAATGAGCCATCTGCCGAATTCCGAGGCCGGCCGTAAGGCTGGTGTAAGCTCAGCAGTTTATTGGGTTTTTCGTTCCGCCGCATCGATGCGACACGGCGCCGTCGTCACCAGATGACGAAGGCGCAGAGCACCGAGAGCGGAAGAATGACGACGCCGAGATGGAGCCAGGTGCGATAGCCGCCGGCGTCCTTGGGAAGGATGAACAGATGTACGACGAGCCAGAGGCAAACCGCAAAACCGATCGCGACCCGCGCGAGGTCGCTTGGCGTCTCGTAGATCGCCCAGATGTGCTCCATCTGGGGGCTGGCGACGCGCGCCGTGATGACGATCAGGACGGCGATGAAAATCGATCGAACGGTCAGGCCGCCAAACCAGACGGTTCTGGACATCTCGCCGGGTCTTTTCGCCTCGTTCACTGGCAACTCACCTCGGTAAATTGCGCGTCGTTCGATGAATAGCTATTCATCGTCGTCGGCGTCAGCAAGGGCGCCGCGGTCCTTTGCGATGCAAAGGCTGCGCCAAGACAAGTCGTATCCGATTCGCAAGGCTTCCGAATCCCGCCTGATAGGGCCGATCGCACCGGAAGCGGCCGTGCCGAATCGGCTAAAATCACCGTCATCGGGCTAGGTTAGGCTTGGACCTCCCGCTATTGCGGGGGTCTGAAATCGCCAATATGACGGGCATCGCAATACCAGCACCGCAAGCAAGACGCGCCGATCGGCGGGGGATGACGAGAGGCGCGCACACACATGCACAAAGTCGCATCATGAACGTCAGGCGGGAACTGGACTTTGCGGCGGCTGCTGATTGCGCTGGCCGCCGCCGTGTTGGTCGTCGCCGTCGTGGTCGGTGCCGGGCGGATGCTTGTCGAGCACGCAAAATCCTCCGAGCCGTCGCAGGCCGCGAAGAAAGATCCGGGGCGCTTCACGCCGACCGATGCGGAGTGGGCGGCACTCGCCTTCGAGCCGGCCAAGGAGCAGGAGTTCCGCGCCGAGCACATCACCGAAGGCAAGATCGCCGTCAACGAGGACTCCTCGACGCCGGTGTTCTCGCCCTATGCCGGTCGCGTGGCGAAGCTGCTGGTCAAGCCCAGCGACACGGTCGAGCGCGGCGCAGCCGCTGTTCGTGATCGAAGCCACCGACACCGTGCAGGCGCTGAACGATTTCATCACGGCGCTGAGCACGCTCAACAGCGCACGCTCCAAGCTCAATCTGACGCAGATCAACGAGAAGCGTCAGAACGATCTCTATGCCGGCAAGGCGGTGCCGCTGAAGGACTGGCAGGCGGCGCAGGACGCCCTGACCCAGGCGCAGAACGATCAGCGCGCGGCGGAAACCGCGCTGGAGGCCGTGCATAACCGCCTGCGCATCCTCGGCCGCTCCGAGGAGCAGATCACCCAGTTCCAGCAGACCCGGCAGATCAGCGCCGACACGCCGATCCATTCGCCGATCGTCGGGCACGGTGGTGGCGCGCAAGGTCGGTCCCGGCCAGTTCATCGCGGCCGGCGCCAGCGATCCGGTCTTCGTCATCGGCGATCTCTCCACCGTCTGGCTCACCGCCTTCGTGCGCGAGAGCGAGGCGGCGGACGTGCGGCTCGGCCAGGAGATCGACTACACGGTGCTGGCCTTGCCCGGCCGCACGTTCAAGGCGCGCATCGACTATGTCGCCGCCGCCATCGATCCGACCACGCGGCGGCTGTTGGTGCGCGCGACCATCGACAACAAGGACGGCCTGTTCAAGCCGGAGATGTTCGCCAACGTCACGATCTATGCCGCCGGCGACCACACCTCGGTCGGCGTGCCCAAGCAGGCGCTGATCTACGAAGGCGACCGCGTGCGGTTGTGGGTGGCGCACGATGACGACAAGACGCTCGAGCTTCGCCAGGTCACGACCGGACTGACCAATGGCGACCTCGTCGAGATCAAGACCAACCTGAAGCCGGGCGAGAAGGTCGTCACCAAGGGCAGCCTGTTCATCGATCGCGCGGCATCCGGAACCTGAGTAGTTCGCATGGACCGTCTCGTCTCCTTCGCAGTCGAACGCCGGTTCCTGATGGTCGGCCTGTTCGCGGCCGTCGTGATCGGGGGCCTGATCGCGTTCCGCGCGCTGAACATCGAGGCCTATCCCGATCCGACGCCGCCGATGGTCGACGTCGTCACCCAGTCGCCGGGCCTGTCGGCGGAGGAGATCGAGCGCTACATCACCATTCCGCTGGAAGCGCAGGTCGCCGGCCTGAAGAACCTCAACGTGATCCGGACGATCTCGCTGTACGGCCTGTCCGACGTCAAGCTGCAGTTCTCCTTCGACTTCACCTACGAGCAGGCGCTGCAGCAGGTGCTGAACCGGCTGGCGCAGATGGCGCCGCTGCCCAACGGCGCGCTGCCGCAGATTTCGCCGCTCAGCCCGATCGGCGAAATCTATCGCTATCGCCTGGTCGGCCCGCCCAATTACTCGGTGCTCGACCTCAAGACGCTTGCAGGACTGGATCTTGCAGCGCCGCTTCCGCACCGTGCCCGGCGTGATCGACGTCACCGGCTGGGGCGGCAAGACCAAGACCTACGAACTGCAGGTCGATTTCAACAAGCTGGTGGCGAACGGGCTGACCTTGCCGCAGCTGCTGCAGGCGATCAGCAATTCCAACATCAATGTCGGCGGCAACACCGTCAATATCGGTCCGCAGGCCGCGGTGGTGCGCGGCGTCGGCCTGATCCGCTCGATCGACGCGCTCGCCAGCACCATGATCGCCGCGCAGAACGGCACGCCGGTGCTGGTCAAGGACGTCGCCGAAGTCACCGTCGGCTCGCAGCCGCGGCTCGGCATCGCCGGCGAGAACCAGGACGACGATATCGTCCAGGGCATCGTGCTGATGCGGCGCGGCGAGCAGAGCTCGCCGACGATCGCGCGGGTGGAGGAGCTGGTCGAGCGCATCAACCATTCCAGCATCCTGCCGCCGGGCGTGCATATCGAGCGCATCTACGACCGCAAGGACCTGATCGAGACCACGACCAAGACCGTGCTCGAGAACATGGTGTTCGGCATCGTCCTGATCGTGCTGCTGCAATGGATCTTCCTCGGCGATCTCCGCAGCGCCCTGATCGTCGGCGCGACCATTCCGTTCGCGCTGTTCTTTGCCGTCAGCATCCTGGTGCTGCGCGGCGAATCCGCCAATCTGCTTGTCGGTCGGCGCGATCGATTTCGGCCTGATCGTCGATGCCACCGTGATCATGGTGGAGGCGATCTTCCGCCGGCTGTCGCATACCGAGCATCTTTCGGATGCGGAGCTGGAGGTGATCTCGGCCAACACCGTCATGGACATGAAGCATCATGCCATCCTGACGGCGGCGGCCGACGTGTCGCGTTCGATCTTCTTTGCGGCCGCGATCATCATCGCGGCCTTCCTGCCGCTGTTCACGCTGAGCGGCGTCGAAGGCAACATCTTCTCGCCGATGGCGCGCACCTATGCCTATGCGCTGGCCGGCGGACTGCTTGCGACCTTCACGGTGACGCCGGCGCTGAGCGCGATCATCCTGCCCGCCCATGTCGAGGAGACCGAGACGCTGATCATGCGCTGGCTGAACCGCATCTACCTGCCGGCGCTGCGCTGGTCGCTCGCCAGCCGCCGCGTGGTGCTGGTCGCGGCCGGCGTGCTGATCGTGATGACCGTCATCGCCGTTCGCATGCTCGGGCTGGAATTCCTGCCGAAGCTCGAGGAGGGCAACCTCTGGATCCGCGCGACCTTGCCGCCGACCATCTCGCTGCAGGAGGGCAACTCCTACGTCAACGAGATGCGCAAGCTGATCGCGGAGCTTGCCGGAGGTGGAGTCGGTGGTGTCGCAGCACGGCCGTCCCGATGACGGCACCGATGCCGCGGGCTTCTTCAACGCCGAGTTCTTCGCGCCGCTGAAGCCCGCCAAGCAATGGCCGAAGGGCGAGGACAAGGACGATCTGACGGCGAAGCTGCTGGCGCAGTTGCAGGAGAAGTTTCCGGGCGTCGAGTTCAACTTCTCGCAATATCTGCAGGACAACGTCTCCGAAGCCGTCTCCGGCGTGAAGGGCGAGAACTCGATCAAGCTGTTCGGCAACGATCTGCAGGCGCTGACCAACACCGCCAACAAGATCAAGTCGGTGCTGGCGACGGTGCAGGGCATCACCGACCTCGCGGTGTTCACCTCGCTCGGCCAGCCCACCATCCAGATCGAGATCGACCGCGCGCGCGCCGCGCGCTACGGCCTGGCGCCGGGCGACATCAATGCCACCGTCCGCACCGCGATCGGCGGCGACAGCGCCGGCGACCTCTACGAGCCCGGCAGCGACCGCCATTTCCCGATCATCGTGCGGCTGGCGCCGCAATACCGCCAGAGCGCGGAGTCGATCCAGAATTTGCGGATCGGCGCGCAGGGGCCGAACGGCATCACGCAGGTGCCGCTCAGCGAGGTCGCCTCCATCAAGCTGGTGTCGGGCGCGGCCTATATCTATCGCGAGCAGCAGGAGCGCTATCTGCCGATCAAGTTCTCGGTGCGCGAGCGCGACCTCGGCAGCGCCATCCAGGAAGCGCAGCAGAAGATCGCCGAGCAGGTCGCAACTGCCGCCGGGCTCGCGGATCGAATGGGTCGGCGAGTTCGGCAATCTGCAGGATGCGATCAAGCGGCTGTCGATCGTGGTGCCGATCAGCCTGACCCTGATCGCCATGCTGATCTGGTTCAATTTCGGTTCCGTGGTCGACACCGTGCTGACCATGAGCGTGATCCCGATGGCGGTGTTCGGCGGCATCCTCGGCCTGGTCGTCACCGGCATCCCCTTCAGCGTCTCGGCGGCGATCGGCTTCATCGCGCTGTTCGGCATTTCCGTGATGGACGGCATCATCATCCTGTCGCAGTACAACGCGCTCATCGCCGAAGGCATGGAGCGCGGTGCGGCGATCCTGCGCACCGGCGAACTGCAGCTTCGCCCGGTGCTGATGACCTGCGTGGTCGCCGGCGTCGGCCTGCTGCCGGCCGCGTTATCCACCGGCATCGGTTCGCAGGTGCAAAAGCCTTTGGCTGTGGTTGTGGTAGCGGGCATGATGCTGGCTCCGGTCGTCATCCTGCTGACCCTGCCGGCGTTGATTTCCCTGTTTTCGCGGCGGACCCGCAGGGGTTTTGTGGAGGGTTTGGCTCCGGCCGAGTGATTGGACCAGCGTGATGGGTGGGGTTGCGGTCAGTGCCAGGTTCGGGCGCGCCCCGGGTTTCCGTGTTGCGGGAATCCGGCTGGCATGCGCTGCATTTGGCCTGCTTGCCGACCATCAGCCCGTCGGCGGCGGAGACGCTGGCGGACGCGCTGGTGCGGACCTACCAGACCAATCCCGCAGCTCAATGCCGAGCGCGCGCGCCAGCGCGGCACCGACGAGAACGTGCCGCAGGCGCTCGCCGGCTACCGGCCGCAGCTGGTCGCGAGCCTGAGCTCCGGGCCTGCAGGCGGTGCGCAACATCCTGCCCGACAACACCGTGCAGAGCGCGACCTTGAAGCCGTGGACCATCGGGCTCACGGTCACGCAGATCCTGTTCAACGGCTACAAGACCTCCAACAATGTTCGCGATCGCCGAATTCCAGGTGAAGAGCGGCCGCGAGGCGCTGCGCAATATCGAGCAGGGCGTGCTGCTCGATGCGGTCACGGCCTACATGAACGTGATGGCGAACTACGCGCTGCTCGAGGCGCAGACGCACCAACGTGCAGGTGCTGCGCGAAATCCAGGCGACGACCAAGCGGCGGCTCGATGCCGGCGACGTCACGCCGACCGATACCGCGCAGGCGGAGGCGCGTGTCAGCCGAGGGCTCGCCGACCTCAACGCCGCGGAGGTCGGGCTTGCGATCTCGAAGGAGATCTACAAGCAGGTGATCGGCGATCCGCCGGGAGCGCTGGTTGCGACCAGCCCGGTCGATCGCCTGATCCCGACCGCGTGAAGGCGGCGCCATCGAGCTGGCCGCCAACCAGCATCCCGCGGTGCTCGGCGCTGCCTACGACGTCGATGTCGCCACCGTCTCGATCAAGCTCGCGGAAAGCGCGTTGCTGCCGACGCTCTCGGTTCAGGGCAGCGTGAGCCGGCAGGTCCAGAACGACCCGACGCTGAGCACGTCGCAGACCGATCAGGCCTCGGTGGTCGGATCGCTCAATGTGCCCATCTATGACGGCGGCACCGCGGCCTCGCAGACGCGCCAGGCCAAGGAGGTCGCGTCACAGAGTCGCATGGTGCTCGAACAGATGCGCAACCAGACGCGCACGGCCGTCGTCAGCGCCTGGGTCTCCAATGAGGGAACCAAGGTCGCGCTGCGCGCGGCGGAGTCCGAGGTGAAGGCGGCCGATATCGCGCTGCAGGGGGTGCGGCGCGAGGCCGCCGGCGGGCAGCGCACCACCATTGATGTGTTGAATGCGCAGCAGGACCTAACCAACGCCAGAACCCGGCAAATCGGCGCTCAGCGCGATCGCGTCATCGCCTCCTATACCCTGTTGAGTGCGGTCGGCAGGCTCGACGTGCACACCCTCAATCTCAACACGCCGGACTATTCGCCTGATGTGCACTACCATCAGGTCCGCGACGCCTGGCATGGCCTGCGGACGCCCGTCCGGCCAATAGGCCGCTTCACCAAATCGTAACTGTTATGCCTTTGGCGGGCTTCCTGCGGTGCGTCGAACTGCCGTAAGGTTCGTGTAATGATGCCGGATGATAGTCTCCGGCCCGCTCCTTGCTTCTGGGGCAGGCCGCGGGGGAATGACATGGCTGGCCACATCATCGTTACCGACGAGGGATCGACCCGCACCATCGTGATGCGGCGGCCGGAGAAGAAGAACGCGCTCACCCCGGAGATGTTTCTGGAGATGAGCGAGGCGATCAATTCGGCGCAATCGAATCCGATTGTTCGCTGCCTGATCCTGACCGGCCGCTCCGGCGTGTTCACCGCCGGCGACGACGTCTCCGATTTCCTCGAGGAAGCCGAGATCAAGCGCGAGGCGTCGAAGCCGCGCAGCGCCATGATCTTCGTCGAGGCACTGATCAACAACAAGAAGCCGATCATCGCAGCCGTCGACGGCGTCGCCGTCGGCATGGGGCTCACCATGGTGCTGCACTGCGACTATGTGATCGCGGGCACCACGGCATCCTTCCACTCGCCGTTCATCCAGTACGGCCTGGTGCCGGAGGGCGCTACCAGTCTCTTGCTGCCGCGCATGGCCGGCCATCAGCGCGCGTTCTCGCTTCTGGTGATGGGCCGGCCGATGAGCGCGGAGGAGGGCCGTCAGGCCGGCTTCGTCAACCAGGTCGTTCCGCCCGGGCATGCCATCGTCGAGGCGCAGAAGGTCGCGCGCGAAATCTGCGAACTGCCGCCGGAGGCGGTGGCGATCTCGCGCAAGCTGTTGAAGCTGCCGACCGAGGATCTGCTTGCGCCGGATGGGCCAGGAGGAGCATCTGTTCGGCGAGCGCATCCATGCGCCGAGCGTGGCCGCCGCGGTCAAGAGTTTCATGCAGCGCAGAAGCGGAAGTAGCTTTATTATTTGCGCATGATCTCCGCGCAAACGCTACGCGTTTGTCGCGAGGGAAAACCGCTGCACACTTTGCGCTAACGCGGCCCTGCGGGTCCGAGTCATGCGCTAGCCGCGCAGCGTGCGGAAGAACTCGCGCACGTCGGCGACCATGGCTGCCGGCTGTTCCCAGAAGGCAAAATGTCCGCCGCGCGGCAACCTGGTGTAGCGCACCAGATTGTAGTTCCGCGCGATCAGGCTTTGCGGCGGATCGAGCGCCGGCGACTCCTTCGGCAGCGATACCTTCGCGGTCGGCACCGGGATGCGAGGCGGGGTGCCTGTGCCGGGAGACGGCCGGTCGTCGACGAAGCCGCGGTAGAACCACGCCGAGGTGTCGATGCTGTCCGTGACGAGATAGATCATCACGTCGGTCAGCACCTGGTCCATGCTGAAGGCCGGCTCGCCTTCGCGATCGGAATCGCTCCAGCCCTTCAGCTTCTCGACGATCCAGGCGGCCGTCCCCAGCGGACTGTCGGCGAGCGAGAAGCCGATGGTCTGCGGCTTGTGCTGCTGCTCGCCGAAATAGTCGCGCTCGGTCGCGGTAAATTCGGCCAGTCTTTTCGACCAGGCTTTTTCCTCATCGCTTTGCTCGGCATCCGGAGGCGGCGGCCCGAGCAGCGGAATGCCGTTGAAATGCGCGCCGATCAGCCGCTCCGGAAAGCGGCCCGCGAGCTGTGCTGTGACCGCGCTGCCGATGTCGCCGCCTTGCGCGCCGTATCTGGCGTAGCCGAGTTCTTCCGTCATCAGCCGGTTCCAGAGTGCCGAGGTGGTCGGCACGCCGACCGGCCGGCCCTTGGGCTTCGATGAGAAGCCGAAGCCGGGCAACGACGGGATCACCACGTCGAAGGCATCGTCCGGCGAGCCGCCGAAACTCGCGGGATCGGTCAGCGGCCCGATCGCCGCGAGGAATTCGAAAGTCGAGCCCGGCCAGCCATGGGTGAGGATCAGCGGCATCGGCTTCGGGCCGCGTCCCCTCACGTGGTAGAAATGAATGTCGTAGTCGCCGAGCCGCGTGACGAACTGCGGATAACGATTGAGATTGGCCTCCGCCTTGCGCCAGTCGAACTCGTCGGTCCAGTACTGCGCCAGCGATCTCATGTAGTCCCAATTGGCGCCGTAGCGCCAGTCGGACGCCTCCAGCCGCGCCGGCCATCGCGCCTCGCGCACCCGTGTGAGGATGCGATCGATGGTGGCCTGCGGCACGTCGACCCGAAACGGCCGTGGCGCGGCGCTGCCGTCCTGTGCGATCGCGGCGCCTCGCGGCAGGAAGGGCAGGCTTGCTGCAGCCAACAGCAGGGTGCGGCGCGAGAGGGCTGTCTGTTTCATCAATTGATCGCCTTCGGCTCGATGGGGAACATCGTGCTTAAACATATCGCGCAGCTTATGCTAAATTGCGCCGGAAGGAGTGAGAGAAGCCCGCAGATCAGGCGCAAGGTCCTGCTCGAAAGCGAGACGCTGCAGATCGCCCTGTTCGAGGCCCATCCCGCGTCGGACGCATGCGGCGATGTCGAGCGGCAGCAATGACACTGGCAATCGCTGCCGGATACGCTATGTCTGTGCCGGAATTTACATTTCTGCACAGGCAGACTTTTGAACGATCAGACCCACCGCTTCTCCGTCGCCCCGATGATGGACTGGACCGACCGGCATTGCCGCGTGTTCCATCGTCTGCTGACGCGTCGCACCCGGCTCTACACGGAGATGCTGACCACGCCTGCCATCATCCATGGCGACCGCGCGCGGCTGCTCGGCTTCGACCACAGTGAACACCCCGTGGCGCTGCAGCTCGGCGGCTCCGACCCGCGCGAACTCGCTGAAGCCGCGCGGATCGGCGAGGGCTTCTGGCTATGACGAGATCAATCTCAATGTCGGCTGTCCGTCGGACCGGGTGAAGGACGGCCGCTTCGGCGCCTGCCTGATGGCGGAGCCGGAGCTTGTCGCGACTTGCGTCGCGGTGGACCGACCGGCATTGCCGCGTCTTCCATCGTCTGCTGACGCGTCGCACCCGGCTCTACACGGAGATGCTGACCACGCCCGCCATCATCCATGGCGATCGCGCGCGGCTGCTCGGCTTCGATGCCAGCGAACATCCCGTCGCGCTGCAGCTCGGCGGCTCCGACCCGCGCGAACTCGCTGAAGCCGCGCGGATCGGCGAGGGTTTCGGCTATGACGAGATCAATCTCAATGTCGGCTGTCCGTCGGATCGGGTGAAGGACGGCCGCTTCGGCGCCTGCCTGATGGCGGAGCCGGACCTCGTCGCGGCCTGCGTCGCCGCGATGAAGCGCGCGGTGAAAATTCCGGTCACGGTGAAATGCCGGATCGGCATCGACGACCAGGATCCGGAAGTCTCGCTCGACGCCATCGCGCGCGCGGTCGTTGCCGCCGGCAGCGACGCGTTGATCGTGCATGCGCGGAAAGCCTGGCTCACCGGCCTGTCGCCGAAGGAGAACCGCGACATCCCGCCGCTCGACTACGATCGCGTGTATCGCTTGAAGCAGGCGATGCCCAACGTTCCCATCATCATCAATGGCGGGATCGGCAGCCTCGACGGAGGCCAAAGCGCATCTCGCGCATGTCGACGGCGTGATGCTGGGACGCGCGGCCTATCAGGAGCCGTGGCGGCTGCTGCCGGTCGATGCCGACATCTTCGGCGAGGCGCCGCGCTTTGCGACCATGAAGGACGTATTCGCTGCGATGACGCCCTATATCGAGCGCGAGCTTGCGCGCGGCACGCGGCTGCACGCGATCACGCGGCATTTCGTCGGCGCCTATCACGCCGTGCCCGGCGCGCGCGCGTTCCGCCGTCATCTGGCCGAATATGGCGTGAAGGCCGGCGCCGGCATCGAGGTGCTGCGCGATGCGGATCGCGCTAGTTGAGCGAGGCGCTGCGGCCCCGATTGCGGCGTGAGGCCGGTGCTGCAAAGCCGCGCAGCACCAGATGCTCGTTGCGCACCTCCCAGCTTTCCAGCCGGTCGAGGAAGCTCATGCCGAGCAGATTGATCTTCATCTTGCCGCGCGGCACCACCAGCGCCGGCACCGCGCGTTCGACCAGGCGGCCGATCGCGAGACGATCGAGCGTGAGCCGCGCCGCCTTGGTGTGTCCGCCCGCGGTTTCGACATCGACGTCGTATTCGAGCACTTCCAGCGGCAGGCCGACCGCCTTCGCGGTCTCCCAGGTCAGCACCACCGAGGTCGCGCCGGTATCGATCACCATGGGCGCGGCGATGCCGTTGATCTTGGCCTGCACCGCGAACTCGCCGCCTTGCGAGCGCGGCACCTGCACGGATCGTGACGGCTGCTCGGCGCGCTGCCGCAGCATGTCGGACACCGCATCGGTGGCGCGCGCCAACCGTTCCGGGTCGCGCCAGGCGATCACCGCGCTCGCGGTCGCTGTCAGCAGGAACAGCACCAGCAGGAGGCGCGTCATGCGGCGCCTCCGCAGCGCTTCGCGCTATTTCGGTTTGGTCTCCGCCGGCGACAGTCCCGCATCCAGCATGCGCTGCGGCAAGGTCGCCATCACGCGCCTGCCGCTCGGCGCTGTCCATGCGAGGCCAGCGCGCGATCTCCGGCAGCGTGCGTCCGCAGCCGAGGCAGAGATTGGTCCTGGGATCGATCATGCAGACGGCGATGCACGGGGTGTCCTGGCTCATTGCTCGATATTGCGGGATCATCGGGCGACCGATCAAGGGCGCCCGTTTACAAACCTGTGCCGGCGCTCATGATCGGCTTGTGCCGTGGCCGATGTTTCTCGTCGGTCACGACAGGGACGGGGTCCGGCTGCAGCGGCGGCGCCTCCTCGGTGACCGGCGCAAGCGCCGACATCACGCGCTCCGGCGGGAAGGTGACGATCACCTCGGTGCCGATGCGCAGCTTCGATTTCAGCGTGAATGTGCCGCCATGCATGTCGATCAGGCTCTTGGCGATCGGCAGCCCCAGGCCCGCGCCTTGCTCGGCCGACTTGATCGAGTTGGAGCCCTGGCCGAACGAGGCCAGCACGATCGGGATTTCGTCTTCGGCGATCCCCGAGCCGGTGTCCTTGACGCTGATGTATTGGCCGCCCGAGGCGGTCCAGCCGACCTTGAGCCAGATCTCGCCGCCCTGCGGCGTGAACTTGATCGAGTTCGACAGCAGGTTCAGCACGACCTGGCGCACGGCGCGCTCGTCGCCCCAGACCCGCGGCATGCCCTGCTCGAACACCTCGTGGATGCCGATGTCCTTGCTGGAGGCGCGCAGCTTCAACAGATGATGGCAGTCGGCGACGACATTGACCACCGACACCGCTTCCTCGTTGAGCTCGTAGCGGCCGGCCTCGATCCGCGACAGATCGAGGATCTCGTTGATGAGGTTGAGCAGATGCACGCCGGAATTATGGATGTCGCCGGAATATTCCTTGTAGACCGCGACCGCATGCCCGCCGAAGATTTCGCTCTTCATCACCTCGGAGAAGCCGAGGATGGCGTTGAGCGGCGTGCGCAGTTCGTGGCTCATCTGCGCAAGGAAGCGCGATTTGGCGACATTGGCGGATTCGGCGCGATGACGCGCCTCGTCCGAGATCGACTTGGCCTGCTCGAGCTCGCCGATCAGCGCATCCTTTTCGGCGCGCGCTTCCAGCGTCGCCAGCGTGGTCGAATGCAGGCGGTGGGCAAGCAGTGCGAAGTAACCCTCGGCCGCGACCGCGAGCGCCGCCAGCACGTAATTGTCGAAACTGCCGCGCAGCAGGAAATTCAGCGCGATCGCGACCGTCACCGGCACGGTCGCCGCAAGCGCCGCGATCGGCAGATTGGCCGCGAGCATGCTGGAGACCGCGATCACCAGCAGCATCAGGAACATCATCACGGTGTCGGACACCGCCGACAGCGCGGGATGGATCAGGATCGCCATCCAGCCGAGCCCATAGAGCAGGTCGAGCAGCACGAACCGCGTTCGCCATTTGCGGGTCGGCCGTGACGCTGGCCGGCTCGGCTGAGGAAGCGCACGCAGGTGCGCATGATCGCGGCGTGGATGCAGAGCATGCCGCAGGTCCAGGCGCCGGCCGAGACCGGCTCCATCGAGAAGCCGAACAACAGGCCGGTCGCGGCCACCAGCAGCATCACCACATAGGATGCGGAGATGCGGGTCTGGGCGTATTGCCGGAGCAGCTCGCGGTCGAATGCCGGGCGGGTTCCACTGGTCGACGTTAACTTGTCGCGCGCCTCGCGCACCCGCTGCGCCGCGGCGCGGCGACTGCTCACGGGTGCGGCCTTTTGCGGCTCGGCCGGAAGCTGGACGACCTCGGGCTTATCGGCGGGAACACTCATCAACCAACACAAATCCTGCCCGCGCGCTGCGCGAGCTTTTGCATCCTCTCACTAGTGGGCCCAAATCCTTAAGAGGTGCCTTAAGACACGAAAAATTTCCCTTAACGGGAGGTTAAATTAACGATTGGGGAGCTGCCGTGGTAGCCCGCATGAGCGCAGCGACATGCGGGAGCACGACGTAGATCATCCCGGGTATCGCTTCCGCCTTCGCTCTTCGAGCTACGGCGGACAGGTCGCTCGCCCGGGCTACGCTAACCAGCCTTACTTCTTGTCCGCATGCTCCAGCCGCGCCAGCAGGCTGCACGTATCCCAGCGCTTGCCGCCGATCTTCTCGACTTCGGAGTAGAACTGGTCGACCAGCGCGGTGACGGGCAGGCTCGCGCCGTTGCGGCGGGACTCGGCGATCGCGATCGAGAGGTCCTTGCGCATCCATTCCACCGCAAAACCGAAATCGTACTTGCTGTCGTTCATGGCCTTGTAGCGGTTCTCCATCTGCCAGGACTGCGCGGCGCCCTTGGAGATGGTGTCGATCACATCGGGCACGCTGAGGCCCGATTTCTTGGCGAAATGAATGCCCTCGGAGAGGCCCTGCACCAGGCCCGCGATGCAGATCTGGTTGACCATCTTGGTGAGCTGGCCGGCGCCCGCCGGTCCGAGCCGCTTGCACATCCGCGCATAGGCGCCCGCGATGATGGGCTCGGCGCCCTTATAGGCATCCTCGTCGCCGCCGCACATCACCGTGAGCACGCCGTTCTCGGCGCCGGCTTGTCCCCCGGACACCGGCGCATCGACGAATTTGAAGCCGGCCTTTTTGGCGGCGGCATCGAGCTCGCGCGCAACGTCGGCGGAGGCCGTGGTGTGGTCGACAAAGGTCGCGCCCTTCTTGACGCCGGCGAACGCGCCGTCCGCGCCGATCGTCACCGCGCGCAAATCGTGGTCGTTGCCGACGCAGCACATCACGAAATCCTGGCCCTCGGCCGCGGCCTTCGGGGTGGCCGCCGTCTTGCCGCCGAACTTCTCGGCCCATGCTTGAGCCTTTGCCGCGGTGCGGTTATAGACGGTGACCTCGTGGCCACCCTTCTTGACGAGGTGACCTGCCATCGGAAAACCCATCACGCCGAGACCGAGAAAAGCGACTTTAGCCATGTTGTTACCTTGGGGTTCTGACTTGCGGCCTTGAAGGGCCGGGAGGGAGGGGAGGGCCGCACCATAACCCCTGCGCAGGGGAGGGCAACGGCTTCGTTTGGCCGACAGGGCCGGGATTTGTGCTAGGGTCGGTCCATCAACGAACCTCACAAAACAAGGGAGATACCGCATGGGCATGAGTGTAGGCACGCTCGATCATTTCAACATCCGGACCCGCAAGCTCGACGACACCGTCCGCTTCTATGAGGACGTCATGGGGCTGGAGAAGGGCCCGCGGCCGAACTTCGCATTCCCCGGCGCCTGGATGTACAGCGAGGGCAAGGCGGTGGTGCATATCGTCGACATCTCCAGGACCGACGAGGCGCAGAAGCCTGACTCCGGCGTGGTCCATCACGTGGCCTTTGCCAGCCGTGGTTTCGACGGCATGAAGCAGCGTCTGGAGTTCGAAGAAGATGCCGTACGATGCGCGGCAGGTTCCCGGCGGCGACCTCTGGCAGATTTTCGTCGACGACCCGAACGGGGTCATGATCGAATTGAACTACGAGGCCGCCAAGGAGCAGAGCGCATCCGCGCCGAAAGAGACGCGCGCGGACGTCGGAGCCAAGCTGGCTTCGTAAGCCGGATCGCTCTATAGGACGCATCGAGGGTCGCCGCTCATCCATGAGCGGCGAGGTGGTGCGACAGCTGCCGTCCACGCGACGGGGCCCGATCGGAGCGATGACCTCACCCCGTCTCCCGATTTCGCTGCGCAGACCGACCTCCCTCCAGGGGAGGGTGCAGCGATGTCGCGTTCGGTTTACCTAATTCGTCATCCGCCAGGAGATGCGCCGTGAGCGTGACGCAACAGCAGGTTCTGGATTGCCTTCGCAGGGTGAAGTCGCCGCGCGGCGTCGCCCTGACCGAGGCGAATGTGCTGTCTGACATCACGGTCAATGACGGCAAGGTGTTCTTCTCGATCAATGTCGACGCGCACGAGGCGCGCGCCTGGGAAAGCGTGCGCAGCGAGGCCGAGAGCGCGGTGCGCGCCATTCCCGGCGTCACCGCGGCGATGATCGCGCTGACCGCCGAGCGCAAGGCGGGCAATGCGCCTCCGTCGCCGCGTCCCGCCGCCGGCGGCGTGAAGCCGGCTTCGGCACACCGCCATCCGCCGCAACCTCCCGGCGGTTCGCCGATGTCGCGGCAGGCCGAAATTCCGGGCATCGCCGCTGTTATCGCGGTTGCCTCCGGCAAGGGCGGCGTCGGCAAATCCACCACCGCGCTCAATCTTGCGCTCGGCTTGCGCGATCTCGGCCTCAAGGTCGGGCTGCTCGATGCCGACATCTACGGACCGTCGGTGCCGCGACTGACCGGCATCCGCGAAAAGCCCGAACTCAACGCAGACCGCAAGATGATCCCGATTCCGCGCTTCGGGCTTGCCGTGATGTCGATCGGCTTCCTGGTCGAGGAAGACACCGCGATGATCTGGCGCGGGCCGATGGTGATGAGCGCCATCACCCAGATGCTGCGCGAGGTGAACTGGGGCACGCTCGACGTGCTCGTGGTCGACATGCCGCCCGGCACCGGCGACGCGCAGCTCACGCTGGCGCAGAACGTGCCGCTGAAGGGCGCCATCATCATCTCGACGCCGCAGGATTTGTCGCTGATCGACGCACGGCGGGGACTGGCGATGTTCACCAAGGTCAACGTGCCCGTGCTCGGCATCGTCGAGAACATGAGCTATTTCCAGTGCCCGCATTGCGGCACCAAATCCGACATCTTCGGCCATGGCGGCGCGCGGCACGAAGCCGAGCGGCTCGGGGTGCCGTTCCTCGGCGAGATCCCGCTGCACATGGCGATTCGCGCCAGCTCGGACGCAGGTAATCCCGTGGTGGTGAGCGAGCCGGACGGGCCGCATGCGGCGATCTACCGCGCCATCGGCGCCAAGGTGCGCGATCAACTCAAGGGCGTGATCGCTGCGGCCTGACGCCTGAGACATAACCCCTGCGACATCCGACTTTTGTTCAGTGCTGTCATGCCATTGTCGCGCTTGGCTTGACCAGCCTGCCGTGCTAAGCCCGCCGCCAAGCGCCTTCGGCTGGATGCGTCAGTTCGCGTGCCGGAAGAGCCCTTTTTCAGCCCACATCGGAAAACGCCCCACCAAGGAGATGTCTTGATGAAGCGTCGTGATTTTTTGAAGGTTTCGGCAGCGGGAGCCGCAGCGACGGCGGTCGCTTCCCCCGCCATTGCGCAGTCCTCGCCCGAGATCAAATGGCGCATGACCTCGAGCTTCCCGAAGTCGCTCGACACGATTTATGGCGGCGGGGCGGAGTTTGCGAAATACGTCGCCGAAATGACCGACAACAAGTTTCAGATTCAGGTGTTTGGCGCGGGCGAAATCGTCCCCGGCCTGCAGGCGCTGGACGCGGCCTCCAACGGCACCGTCGAGATGTGCCACACCGCCACCTACTATTACGTCGGCAAGGACCCGACCTTTGCGATCTATGCCTCGGTGCCGTTCGGCCTCAACGCGCGCATGCAGAATTCCTGGTGGTCCCAGGCCGGCGGCGAGCAGCTCGGCAACGAGTTTTTCAAGAAGTTCGGCTTGATCGGGTTTGCCTGCGGCAACACCGGCACCCAGATGGGCGGCTGGTTCCGCAAGGAGATCAAGACGGTCGCCGATCTCTCCGGCCTGAAATTCCGCATCGGTGGCATCGCGGGCCAGGTGCTGCAGAAACTCGGTGTGGTGCCGCAGCAGCTCGCCGGCGGCGACATCTATCCGGCGCTGGAGAAGGGCACGATCGATGCCGCCGAGTGGGTCGGACCGTACGACGACGAGAAGCTCGGATTCCAGAAGGTCGCCAAGTACTATTACTATCCCGGCTTCTGGGAGGGCGGTACGATGGCGCACGCCTTCTGCAATCTGGAGAAATGGAACACACTGCCGAAGACCTATCAGGCGATCCTCGCCAACGCGGCGGCGAACGCCAACACCTGGATGATGGCGCGTTACGACCTGCAGAATCCGACCGCGCTGAAGCGGCTGGTCTACTGGCGGCACGCAGCTGCGTCCCTTCACCAACGAGGTGCTGGAAGCGTGCCTCAAGGCGACCAACGAATTGTGGGCCGAAATCTCGGCGCAGAACGCCGACTTCAAGAAGTCGATCGACGCGATGCAGGCCTATCGTTCGGACGAGTATCTGTGGTGGCAGGTTGCCGAATATACCTTCGACAGCTTCATGATCCGCTCGCGCACCCGCGGCTGATCCATACTGCGACAAAAAATCTACGCCTTAAGTCGTAGGTGCCGGGCCCGGTCTTAACGAGACCGGGCCTTTTTGCGTCTTTGATCCGGAACGGGGATGGAAATCGGCAATCCGGATGTTCCATACGTGTCGGCAAGCCTCTGCTAATGAAGGCTGAAACAGACACATCGAGGGAGAACAGCATGAAACGTCGAGATTTTATCAAGGTCACCGGACTTGGAGTTGCGGGCGCGGCGACGATCGCAGCACCGGCGATCGCGCAGTCGATGCCGGAGATCAAGTGGCGCATGACCACGAGCTGGCCGAAGTCGCTGGACACGATCTACGGCGGCGCCGACCAGATGTGCAAGGCGGTCGCAGAGGCCACCGACAACAAATTCCAGATCCAGATTTTCGCCGCCGGCGAAATCGTGCCGGGCCTGCAGGTGCTCGACGCCGTGCAGAACGGCACCGTCGAGATGGGCCACACCTCGTCGTACTATTACTTCGGCAAGGACCCGACCTTCGCCTTCGGCACGTCGCTGCCGTTCGGTCCCAATGCGCGCCTCAATCAGGGCTGGTACATGCTCGGCGGCGGCAAGCAGGTGCTCGACGAGTTCTACAAGAACTACAACGTCATCTCGCTGCTCGCCGGCAACACGAACTGCCAGATGGGCGGCTGGTTCCGCAAGGAGGTCAAGACCGTTGCCGATCTGAACGGCCTGAAATTCCGCATCGGCGGTTTTGCCGGAAAGGTGCTGCAGAAGCTCGGCGTCGTGCCGCAGCAGCTCGCCGGCGGCGACATCTATCCGGCGCTGGAGAAGGGCACCATCGACGCGGCCGAGTGGGTCGGCCCCTATGACGACGAGAAGCTCGGCTTCAACAAGATCGCGCCCGCACTACTACTATCCGGGCTGGTGGGAAGGCGGGCCGATGCTGCTTGCCTACGTCAATCTGGACAAGTGGAATGCGCTGCCGAAATACTATCAGGCCATGCTGACGCAGGCCGGCGCCTACGCCAACAACTGGATGATGGCGAAATACGACCAGGTCAACCCGCCGGCGCTGAAGAAGCTGCTGGCCGGCGGCACCAAGCTGCATGCGTTCTCGCCGGAGATCATGCAGGCCTCGTTCAAGGCGGCGATGGAGCTCTACGCCGAAATCTCCGCGACCAATCCCAACTTCAAGAAGATCTATGCCTCGCTGACCGAGTTCGCCAACGAAGGCTATCAGTGGTGGCAGGTCGCCGAGCTCGGCTTCGACAGCTTCATGGTGCGGAACAGATTGACGGGCTGAGACGGCGCGGCCGGCAGGCTTGAAAGGAAAACCCCGGGGCTACGCCCCGGGGTTTTTGTTTTGTCGGCATCTGTGACGCGGTGCGCTGTTTTTCGCGTTTTCCGCCCAAAGTCGGGGATGGAAATCCGGAACCGGATAATTCATGCTTGAGGCCAAGCCTCGGCAAGAAGGCTGACCAGACACAACTGAGCCAGACATCCCCAGGGAGAAATCATGAAACGTCGAGATTTTATCAAGGTCACCGGGCTTGCCGCTGCGGGCGCGGCGACCATCGCGGCTCCGGCCATTGCGCAATCGAGCCCCGAGCTCAAATGGCGCATGACCGCGAGCTGGCCGAAGTCGCTGGACACGCTCTACGGCGGCGCCGAAGTGATGGCGAAGTCCGTCGCAGAGGCCACCGACAACAAATTCCAGATCCAGGTTTTCGCCGCCGGCGAAATCGTCCCCGGCCTGCAGGTGCTCGATGCCGTGCAGAACGGCACCGTCGAAATGGGGCATACCGCGTCCTACTACTACTTCGGCAAGGACCCGACCTTTACCTTCGGCACCTCGCTGCCGTTCGGGCCGAACTGCGGATCAATCAGGGCTGGTACCTCAATGGCGGCGGCCAGCAGGTGCTCAACGAGTTCTACAAGAACTACAACGTGTATTCGCTGATCGCCGGCAACACCGGTTGCCAGATGGGCGGCTGGTTCCGCAAGGAGATCAAGACGGTCGCCGATCTGCAAGGCCTGAAATTCCGCATCGGCGGCTTCGCCGGAAGGGTGCTGCAAAAGCTCGGCGTGGTGCCGCAGCAGCTCGCCGGCGGCGACATCTATCCGGCGCTGGAGAAAGGCACCATCGACGCGGCCGAGTGGGTCGGCCCCTACGACGACGAGAAGCTCGGCTTCAACAAGATCGCGCCGCACTACTACTATCCGGGCTGGTGGGAAGGCGGTCCGATGAACGCTTGCGATGGTCAATCTGGACAAGTGGAATTCGCTGCCGAAGAACTATCAGGCCGTTCTGAACCAGGCCGGCCAGACCGCCAGCAACTGGGTGATGGCGAAATACGATCAGGTCAATCCGCCGGCGCTGAAGAAGCTTCTGGCCGGTGGCACCAAGCTGCATGCGTTCTCGCCCGAGATCATGCAGGCGTCGTACAAGTCGGCGATGGAGCTGTACGCCGAAATCTCCAATGAGAACGCCAACTTCAAGAAGGTCTACAAGTCGCTGACCGACTTCGCCAACGACAGCTATCAATGGTGGCAGGTCGCCGAGATCGGCTTCGACAGCTTCATGGTGCGGAACAGATTGACGGGCTGAGACGGCAGACGTCGCGGCAAAGAAAAAACCCCGGAGCGAAAGCTCCGGGGTTTTGTTTTGCGCCGCTGCTGGCGCGCGCTATTGTTTCGGCTGACCGAAGTCGAGCGGCGGCAGCTCGATCTGCGGCACCTCGATCCTGACCTTGTTGAGGTCGACGTCGAGCGGCTTGTCGAGCAGGCCGGTCACGGTGATCGGGAAGGCGATCACCAGCACGACCATGATGGCCTGCAGCCCGATCCAGGGCATCGCGCCCCAGTAGATGTCGGAGCTCTTGACTTCCTTCGGCGCGACGCCGCGCAGATAGAACAGCGCAAAGCCGAACGGCGGATGCAGGAACGAGGTCTGCATGTTGACGCAGAGCATGACGCCGAACCAGATCAATGCGGCATCCGGACCGACGACCGGCGCCAGGACCTTCTGCGCGATCGGCGCGATCATCGGCAGGATGATGAAGGCGATCTCGAAGAAGTCGAGGAAGAACGCCACGAAGAAGATGAAGATGTTGATGAAGATCAGGAAGCCCCAGACGCCGCCCGGCAGCGAGGTCAACAGATGCTCGAGCCAGACGCCGCCGGAGACGCCGAGGAACACCACCGAGAAGCAGGTCGAGCCGATCAGGATGAAGGTGACCATGCAGGTGATGCGCATGGTGGTCTGGTAGCCCTGCTTGATCAGGTCGCGCAGCTCGGGAATGCGCACGGCTTCGAGGCAGACCCAGACGACCGCGAGATAGGTGACAGCGAAGGCCAGCTTGAAGACGAGGTTCTCGCTGTAGAGCATGGCGACGATGACGCCGATGCCGGCAGCGACGATGCCGATGATCAGCATCTTGTTGCCGGTGGTGCTGAAATCCTTGTGGTGGATCGCGGCGAGCACGATGGCGCCGATCGCGCCCATGGCGCCGGCTTCGGTCGGCGTGGCGAGGCCCATCATCATGGTGCCGAGCACGACGAAGATCAGCACGGCCGAGGGGATGATGCCCATCAGGCACTTCTTCCACAGCGCCCAACCGGTCAGCGTGCGCGCTTCCTTCGGCACCGGCGGCACGTGGTCCGGTTTGATCAGGCCGAGAATGAAGGTGTAGCCGGCGAACAGCATGATCTGGAACACCGACGGTCCCCAGGCGCCGAGATACATGTCGCCGACCGATTTGCCGAGCTGGTCGGCGAGCACGATCAGGACCAGCGATGGCGGCACCAGCTGGGTGATGGTGCCCGAGGCCGCCAGCACGCCGGTGATGTAGCGTATGTTGTAGCCGTAGCGGATCATCACCGGCATCGAGATCAGCGCCATCGCGATCACCTGCGCCGCCACCGTGCCGGTGATGGCGCCGAGGATGAAACCGACGATGATCACGGAATAGCCGAGGCCGCCGCGGACCGGGCCGAACAGCTGTCCCATCGAATCCAGCATGTCCTCGGCAAGGCCGCAGCGTTCCAGCACCGCGCCCATGAAGGTGAAGAAGGGGATCGCGAGCAAGAGCTCGTTGGAGAGCACGCTGCCGAACACGCGGCCCGGGATCGCCTGCAGGAAGTTCAGGTCGAAGAAGCCGAGATGGATGGAGAGAAATCCGAACGACAGTCCGACCGCGGCCAGCGTGAACGCCACCGGGAAAGCCGATCAGCATCGCCAGAACCAGGCCGCCGAACATCAGCGGCGGCATCATCTCCAGCGTAATCATTGCGTCGGCCTCTCGTATTTGGCGTCGATCGTGACGTAGCCCTTGAGCGCCGCCGCGCGCTTGATGACTTCCGATACGCCCTGCAAGGCGAGCAACACGAAGCCGGCCGGGATCACGAACTTGATCGGCCAGCGCACCAGGCCGCCGGCATTCCCCGACATCTCGCCAACCGCATAGGCCTGCATGAAGAACGGCCAGGACAGATAGGCGAGCAGCAGGCAGGCCGGGATCAGGAAGAACAGCGTGCCGATCATGTCGAGCCAGAGCTGGCCGCGTTCGGTGAGGAACAGATAAAAGATTTCGACCCGCACATGCTCGTTGCGCTTGAAAGTGTAGGAGGCGCCGAACATCACCAGGATCGCGAACATGTACCACTGCAGTTCGAGCCAGCCGTTCGACGAGTAGCTGAAGGCGTAGCGGATCATCGCGTTGGCGGCGCTCACCACGCACGCCAGCAGGACCATGAGGTTGCAGATGTAGCCGATCTTCTCGTTGAGCAGATCGATCGCCGTACTTAACGTCAGCAATGGACGCATCATGTTCTCCGCGGCGGCACGTTCGCGAACGGTGCGCGCAATTTTCCAACAGCCATCGCGCTTCGCGCAGGCCGCGCGAAGTCAGAACAAGCCAGGCCTGTCTGCAAAAGCGATTGCAAGAATTCCCTCCCCAATTGACGCTTCTTGCTGTCTTGGCCGCGCGGAGATCGCGCAGCGGCCCATCCGGCCGAGCAGGCATAAAGCTCGGGCACCATTTCAGCGCGCTACTGCCCCGTCAATCGGAAAATGGGCAAATTGACGCTGGCCCAAGCCGTTGGGCGGCTTTGGTAAATCCGAGCGCTCTCGCTACCCGCCGGTCACGCTCATGTGGCGGCTGACGCTCGGCCGGTTGTGGCGGCGGTCGATGATGAAGTCGTGTCCCTTCGGCTTCAGACCGATGGCGCGGTCGATCGCGGCCGACAGCAGCTCGTCGTCTGCCGACGCGCGCAGCGGTTTGCGTAAATCGGAGGCATCTTCCTGGCCGAGGCACGTATGCAAGCGTGCCGGTGCAGGTGATCCGCACCCGGTTGCACGACTCGCAGAAATTGTGGGTCATCGGCGTGATGAAGCCGAGCTTGCCGCCGGTCTCGCCGACGCTGACATAGCGCGCAGGCCCGCCGGTATTATCGTCGATATCGGTGAGGGTGAACTCGCGGCCGAGCCGCGCCCGGACCAGCGAGAGAGGGACGTATTGATCAATGCGTCCTGCGCCGATCTCGCCCATCGGCATCACCTCGATCAGCGTCAGCGCCATGCCGTTGCCATGCGCCCAGCGCAGCAGCGAGGGGATTTCGTCCTCGTTCAGGTTCTTGAGCGCCACCGTGTTGATCTTGACCGCAAGGCCCGCGGCGCGCGCGGCCTCGATGCCGGCCAGCACCTTGTCGAGCTCGCCCCAGCGGGTGATCGTGCGGAATTTCGCGGCGTCCAGCGTATCCAGCGAGACGTTGATGCGGCGGATGCCGCAGTCGGCCAGTTCCTGCGCGAAGCGCGCAAGTTGCGTCGCGTTGGTGGTCATGGTCAGTTCGTGCAGCGCGCCGCTCTTCAGGTGCCGCGACAGCGAACGCACCAGCGACATCACGTTGCGCCGGACCAGGGGCTCGCCGCCGGTCAGCCGCAGCTTGCGCACGCCCTTGGCGATGAAGGCCGAGCACAGACGGTCGAGTTCCTCCAGCGACAGCAGGTCCGCCTTCGGCAGGAATGTCATGTCTTCCGACATGCAATAGAAACAGCGCAGGTCGCAGCGGTCGGTCACCGACACCCGCAGATAGCTGATGCTGCGCCCGAACGGGTCGATCATCGGGCGCGACAGCGATGGGATGTTGGTGGGTCCGTTCATGCAACAGGCCTTCGGCGGCCGCGCGATCATGCCGCGATCTTTGGAAGCAATCTAAGCATGATGGCAGGGCTTCACAATCCGCAAAGCGTTGCGATGTCGGCCCTTTTGATGCGCTGCGAATTAGCGGCTCGGTGCGGCTGCCGGCGGCGGTGGCGCGTTCGGATCGGGGAACGGCGACTCGGCGGGAGCCGCGGCCGGTTTCGGCTTCTTCTTCTTGACCGACTTCGGTTTCATCGCCTTCGGAGGCGGCCCTGCCTTGCGGAGTTCCGCGAACACAGGATTGGGATCGGTGATCGCTGGACCGTCGGGGTTGCGGATCACATTCACCGGCACCGTGGCCGGCTCGAACCTGGGCAACAGGAACGTGACGCTGAAGCCGGTGTCCGGCGCGGGCACCGAGACGGAGCAGGGCGTCTTGCAGCCCGGTCCGAGCGATGTCTTGGCATCGGCGCCGGACGGCTGGGATTCGAGCTGGACCTGGATCGCGGGCGGTGTCGATTTGAAGTAATCGCCCATCGACGAAAAGGACGGCATGGACGAGCAGCCGCCGAGGCTTGCCCCCGCAACAGCAATCGCGATCACCCGACGCATGTTCGACCCGTACCCACCCTGCGGCGAACTGCCACAATTCGACCATAGGAGCGTCAGAACGCTCACGCAACGGCGCGGGCCCGCATCGTTAATTGATGGTTAATGCGGGCTTCGGACGGGCCGATAAGATCGAATTATTTCAGACGGTTATGACGATCTTAGACTATCGGCGAGCGTCGCCACCGCGCCCGGCAGATCGCGCATGTGATGGATCAGCCGATCGGGTTTGAGTTCGGCAATCGGAACGTCGGTATAGCCGAAACTGACGCCGATCACGGGAACGCCGGCCCGCCGCGCCACGCCGATATCGGTTCCGGCGTCGCCGACCATGATGGTCGAGGCCATTGCGCCGCCGGCGCGCGCCACGGTCTGCTGCAGGATGGCCGGATCGGGCTTCGCCACACCGAAGGTGTCGGCACCGCAGATCGCGGCAAAGCGCGCGAGAGAGACCCAATTGATCGAGGAGCCGCTTCGACAGCCATTCCAGCTTGTTGGTGCAAACAGCGAAGCGACAGCCTCGCGCGCTGAGATCGTCGAGCGCGCCTTCCAGGCCCTCGAACGGCCGCGATCCCTCGGCGATGTGGTCGGCGTAGTAGTCGATGAAATCCTTTGTCATGCGGTCGATATCGCTGAGGCTCGCCGCGCGGCCTTCGACCTCGAGGCCGCGCTCGATCAGCTTGCGGGCGCCGGCGCCGATCAGGTTGCGCGCCGAATGCAGCGGCATCGGCGGCAGGCCTTCGCGGCCGAGCACGAAATTGAGCGCATCGATCAGGTCGGGCGCGGTATCGACCAGCGTGCCGTCGAGATCGAAGACGATGGTGGGTGCGGAAGTCATCGTGAAGCGCTATCGGTCTCCGCGCGATCATGCAAGATGGCATGAGCGAATTCGAAGATCATGAAATGGGGACATGGATGCGCGACTTTGCCGACAAGACCGCATTCGTCACCGGCGGGGCGTCCGGCATCGGGCTGGCGCTCGGCCGCGCCTTTGCGGAGGCCGGCATGAAGGTGATGCTCGCCGACGTCGAGGCGGGCGCGCTGGATAAGGCGCTGCAGAGCCTGAGCAACTACGGCAATCGGATGCAGGGCATCCGCTGCGACGTCGGCGACCCCGAAAGCGTCGAGCGCGCGGCGCAGGCCACATTCGACGCATTCGGCAACGTCCATGTGGTCTGCAACAATGCCGGGGTCGCCGCCGGCGGCGGCATCGACAACATCTCGATCGACAATTGGCGCTGGGTCGTCGACGTCAACCTGATGGGCGTGGTGTACGGCGTCAGGAGCTTCCTGCCGCATATGCTGAAGCATCGCGAAGGCGGCCACATCGTCAACACCGCCTCGATGGCGGGCATGATCAACGGAATGGGCTTCAGCCCCTACGCGGCGACCAAGTTCGCGGTCGTGTCGATGTCGGAGGGACTGGCGATGCAGCTGCAGCCGCACGGCATCGGCGTCAGCGTGCTCTGTCCGGAATATGTGCGCACCCGGATCGGCGAGAGCGGGCGCAATCGCCCCGCGCGCTATGGCGAGTCCCCGCCGCTCGATCCGGCGAGCCCGGCTGCTCAGGTGGTGGCGGAAATCGCAAGACGGCTGGAGGCCGGCATCGACCCCGGCGCGGTCGCCGCGAAGGTTCTCGACGCCATCAGGAACGAGCAGCTCTACATCTTCACCCATCCGAACATGCGTCAGGGGGTGGACGAGCGATTTGCCGCGATCCAGGCCGCGATGGACCGGGTGACCTGAAATTCATGAAAAGGGGCGGCATCGAGCCCGTTTTCGGCTATTCCCGGCCCGCAATCGACGCTAGAAGGCGGGCCAAATCTTATCCCGGCGGGCATTTTCGTGACCATGGACGAACTGAAGCGGCAGGCGGCGGCGCGCGCGCTTGAAGAGGTGCGCGACGGCATGAAGCTTGGGCTCGGCACCGGTTCGACCGCGAAGCATTTCGTCGAGCTGCTCGGGGAGCGGGTGCGCGCCGGCTTGAAGGTCGTCGGCGTGCCGACCTCGGAAGCGACCCGCCGTGATGCCGAACGTTGCGGCATTGCACTCACCACGCTCGACGACATCGACCGGCTGGATCTCACCGTCGACGGCGCCGATGAATGCGATCACGCGCTCAACCTGATCAAGGGCGGCGGCGGCGCGCTGCTGCGCGAAAAGATCGTCGCCGCGGCCTCCGACCGCATGATCGTGATCGCCGACGAGAGCAAATGGGTCGATCCGCTCGGCCGCTATCCGCTGCCGGTGGAGGTGATCCCGTTTGGCCTGGCGGCGACCCGGCATGCGCTGGCCAAGGCCTTTGCCCAGGCCGGCGTTTCCGGTGAAATGGCGGTCCGCAATGGCAAGAATGGCCACGTTTTTGTCACCGATGGCGGCCACTGGATTATCGACGCCCATCTCGGCCGTATCGGCGATCCCCCGCATCTCGCGGGTCTGTTGAGTGTGATCCCGGGCGTCGTCGAGCACGGGCTGTTCATCGGTCTGGCCGAGCACCGCCGTATTGGCCGGTGCAAATGGAATTCGCGTTGTCGAGCGGCGCTAGCTAACGCTGCACATCGAGGGAGAAGCGGAATGAAGAGCCTTTTGAAAATCCTGCCGGCTGCCGGGCTTTTGCTGGCACTGGGCATGCCCGCCAATGCGCAGCAGAAACAGGCCGCGCCCGCGGCGCCCGCGCCCGCGCTCAAGCAATGCACGCCAGGCGCCAAGGATGCCGCGACCGAGATCCTGAAATTCAGGGGCGCTGGCCAGATGTACGCCAACATCATCCCGAACCTCGTCCTGCAGACCAAGGAAACCTTGCTGGCGGCGAACCTCAACTACCAGAAGGACCTGACCGAGGTTGCCACCATCGTGAACCAGAGCCTGCAAGGCCGCGAGAAAGAGGTCGGCGACGGCATGGCGCAGATCTACTGCAACGAGTTCAGCGAGCAGGAATTGAAGGACATCGTGGTCTTCTACAAGACGCCGCTCGGTCAGAAACTGCTGTCGTCCGAGCCCCGCGCAATCCAGTTCAGCATGGCCTATATGAACCAGTGGGCGCAGCAATTCGCCGAGACCGTCAACGCCGCGTTCCGTGCCGAGATGCGCAAGCGCGGCAAGCAAATCTGACCCAAAGCAGGATTGGGCATGGCTGAGTTCGACGTCGACCTGTTTGTCATCGGAGGAGGGTCGGGTGGCGTGCGCGCCGCCCGGATCGCGGCCGGTTACGGCGCCCGCGTGATGGTCGCCGAAGAGTACCGGATGGGCGGCACCTGCGTGATCCGCGGCTGCGTGCCGAAGAAGCTGTTCGTGCTCGGCTCGCATTTTCGCCAGGAGATGGAAGACGCCGCCGGCTTCGGCTGGACCGTGCCGAGCGCGACTTTCGACTGGCGCACGCTGGTCGCCAACAAGGACAAGGAGATCGCGCGGCTCGAGGCGGCCTACACCGCCAATGTGGAAAAATCCGGCGCGGAAGTCGTGAAGACCCGCGCGGTGCTCGACGACGCCAACACGGTGCGTCTCGCCAACGGCAAGACCGTGAAGGCCAGATACATCCTGATCGCCACCGGCGGCGCGCCCAATCACGGACCGGCCATTCCCGGCATCGAGCATGTGATCTCCTCGAACGAGGCGTTTCATCTGTCCGAATTGCCCAAGCGCGTCCTGATCCAGGGCGGCGGCTACATCGCGCTGGAGTTCGCCTGCATCTTCGCCGACTTCGGCTCCGACGTGACCGTGGTCTACCGCGGCGACAACATCCTGCGCGGCTTCGATGACGATGTCCGCGCCCACGTCCGCGGCGAGATGGAGAAGGAGGGGATCACGATCCTCACCGGCTGCACCGTCAAATCGGTCGACAAGCACGGCAAGGACTACACCTCGCATCTGTCGAACGGGTCGAGCGTCGCCTCCGATCAGGTGATGTTCGCGATCGGACGGCATCCCAACGTCGCCAATCTCGGGCTGGACAAGGCCGGCGTCGCCATCAATCCGAAAAATGGCGGCGTCGCGGTCGACGGCTGGTCGAAGAGCTCGGTGCCGAACATCTATGCCATCGGCGACGTCACCCATCGCTTCAATCTGACGCCGGTCGCGATCCGCGAGGGCCACGCCTTCGCCGATACCGTGTTCGGCAAGCGGCCCGTGCAGGTCGATCACGCCACGATTCCGACCGCGGTGTTCTCGCAGCCGGAGGTCGGCACGGTCGGACTGACCGAGACGCGAAGCCCGCGCGCAGTTTGGCCATGTCGACGTCTACAAGGCCACCTTCCGGCCGATCAAGGCAACCATGTCCGGCCGCGACACCCGCGTGCTGATGAAGCTGCTGGTCGACGGCGCGAGCGATCGCGTGCTCGGCTGCCACATCGTCGGCGATGGCGCCGCCGAGATCATCCAGGCCGTCGCGATTGCGGTGAAGATGAAAGCGACCAAGGCCGACTTCGATGCCACGATCGCCTTGCATCCGACCGCGGCCGAAGAGCTCGTCACCATGCGCACGCCGACCGCGCGCCATATCCGGCAGGCTGCGGAGTAGGCGACGCTTCAGCGCGCCGGCGCCGCGTTCGTGAGCTCCTGCGCAACAGCCGGAGCCTGATCCGATTTTGCGACCTCGGGCGAGCCGCTGCCGAAGCGGTGCTGGTAGACCAGCAAATTCTCCATCACGCGCTGGACGTAGTTGCGCGTCTCGGAGAAGGGGATGCGCTCGGCCCAGTCGACAGGATCGACGGCGGGGTCGCGCGGATCGCCATAGGCCTTGATCCAGTCGCGGACGCGGCCGCGGCCGGCGTTGTAGCCGGCGAAGGTCATGATGAAGTTGCCCTTGTATTCGGCCAGCAACGCGCTGATCTCGGCCGCGCCCATCTGCGTGTTGTAGACGGGATCGGACACCATCTTGTCCCAGTCATATTTGACGTTGAACCGTTTGGCGGTGTCCTTGCCGGCTTCGGGCGTCACCTGCATCAGTCCGACCGCCATGCGCCGACGAACGGTCGCGCTGGTCGAAGGCGCTTTCGGTGCGCGCCACTGAATAGATCACGCTGCGATCGATCGGCATGCCGTACTGCGTGTGCTCGGGGATGCCGATGGTCGGGAACGCGTAGGCGTCGAGCGGCAGCCCGCGGCCCAGCGCGGTCCTGCCGAGCTCCAGCATCGCATGGGCATCGTTGTGGCGGCCCATCGCCTCGGCGAGTGCGGACATGGCCGCAACGTCGGTGCTCTGCTCGGCGAGGTCGGCGCCGAAGGCGACCACGATGTCGCGTTCGCCGATCGCATAGAGCAGGTCGGCCGCGCGCACGATCTCGTCCGCCACGGTGGAGCTGCTGGCGAGTTGCGGCTGCGGCGGCATGCGCAGCTCGATCCTGTCGATGCCGAGCTTGGCGCGCGACAATTGTCCGTAATAGGCGGTCGGATAGCGCGCCGACATTTCGTAGTATTTGCGCATCGCGCCCTTGTCGCCGAGCGCTTCGGCGGCGCGGCCGCGCCAGTAATTGGCCCGCGCCAGCGTGATCGGATTGGTGGCGCCGTCGTCGATCCTTGCGAAATAGGCGCGCGCGGTCTTGGCATCGTCGAGATAGCGCAGCGCGATCCAGCCCGGCATGAACTGCGAGTCCGCGCGGTAGGCGTCGCTCGCCGGCATCGCGGCGTCCGTAGGTCACGTCATAGGCGGCCTGGTAGTCGCGCTGGTCGAGCAGCTTGCGCGCCAGCAGGCGGCGGACGCGCCACCATTCGTCGGTGTCCTGCAGCGCCATGGTCTCCTTCGGCGCGATCCGCACCAGGTTCGCCGCATCGACGAACCTTTCCTTGCGCATCAGGTACTGAACGCGGCACAGCACATAGCCGAGATCCCGGCTGGCGTCGGCGGACACCGCGTCGAGCTTGTCGGCGGCCTTGTTGTCGTCGCCCTTCACCGCGCTGCAGGCCTTGACGATCGCAACGGCGTCGTCGCCGACGCGCTTGGCGGCGCGCATCGCGCCTGAGAAATCCTTGGCGCCGAGGCGCTGGTCCATGCGCGCCATGTGGTCGTCGCGGCCGAGCAGGTCGCGGAAGGCCTCGATCGCGTCGGTTTCGGTGCGCTCGGTCAGCTCTCCCGATCGATAGGCTTCGCGCACCAGGCGCAGCGCGCCGTCGCGATCGCCTTCGTCGAGCAGAACGCGCGCGAGTGCGAAGCGGCCACGCGCGGTCAGCGGCTGATTGCCGGTGAAGGCGTGCACGGTGGCGGCATCGCTCTTCTCCTGCCACAGCCGCGACTCGGCCCGTCTGCGCAGCAGCGTGGTGCCGGGCCATTCGGGATTGTCGGTGATGAAGGTCAGATAGCGGCTGAACAGCGCTGACGACTCCGAATGACGCAGGATGAACCATTCCGCGAGCTTCTGCGCCGCCGGATCGGTGATCTTCTTCTCGGCATCGATGGCGTCATTGGTCTTGCCGCGCCGCGCGAGATCCATCGCGTCCTTCACCGCGGCCTGATCGCCCGTCAGCTCCGGCTTCTTCTCGGCAACCTTGTCGTCGTCGCGCGCTTTCTTGTGACGCTTTGCGACGTGTTTGGACTTCGCCTCCGTCTTCGCGGTCTTGTCGTCCTTCTTGTTGTCTTTCCTGGCGGACTTCTCTTCCTTCTTGACCGCGGTGCCGCGTTCGGGCCGCGCTGGTGCGGCCGCCGATTTTTTCTCTTGCTGAACCTGCTTGGGACGCGCGGCAAACGCATCGTGCGAGGTGCCTGCGAGTGCCGCAAGCACGAACAGGCAAGGCAACGGCCGGAACAGTTGATGCATTCCGTGGTCCCCTCTGAGCCGACCGGCGCGACGAGCAAGCTCATGCGCCCCATCCGGTCGAAACTTCACTCACGGTATCACGCGTTCGATTCGCAACTGTCACGCGTCGGCAACAACGACGCAGTCCTGATGCCGGACAATTGTGGCAACAATCTTGGAACAATTGAGTCCGGATCGGACCTATCTGGTCACTAGCCCTCAAGCCACTCAGCCGCGCCCCGCCACAGCGTGTCGCGATGTTCGGGGCGGAAGAAACCGAAATGGCCGATCTTGCGCACGCCGAGTTCGCCCGGGGTGACCGCAAGCAGCTCGGGCTTGGTCGACGTATATGCCGCGCACAGCCGCTCCACCGCGGTCCGCGTCGCCCAGGGATCGTCGGTCATGCTCATCGCGCGCATCGCGCCCTTGTATTTTGGAAAGTTCGCAAGCCCCGTGACGCTCGGATCGTCAAGCACGTAGCGCGGACTGTTCACCCAATGCGCCCATTGCAGGAACACGCCCTTGGGCAAATCCTCGCCGATGCCGGTCCAGCCCGGCGTATAGCCGAACACGCGGGTCAGCGCAGGCCCGACGAAATTCATCATCGCATAGACGCGATAGCGTTCCGGCGAGGCCATCAGCTTCCAGTAGCCGAGCTGTGCCGAGATCAGGAGCGCGCGCGACACTTCGGTGTTGTTCGGAAGCAGTCCGAGCGCCTGGCCGCCGAAGGAATGGCCGACATAGGTCAGCGGCAGGGTGTTGTAGCGCTCGCGCATCCAGCGCACCGCGGCGGTGGCATCGAGCATCGCCCAATCCGTCATCGATGCCTTGAAGCCCACCAGCGATTTCGGCTTGTTGTAGCCCTCGACCGCGACCCCGCGGCTGCCGCCGATGCCGCGATAGTCGTAGGTGAGGACCGCAAAGCCGCGCCGCGCCAGATAGCCGGCGAAGCCGCGATAGATTTTGCGGGGTACGGCGGTCGCCGACGAGATCAGCGCGGCCCGTCGCCGCGTACCGCGCGGCAGGAACAGGGTCGCGCTCAGCCGGTATCCATCAGCCGCGGGCACGGTGATGTCGTCGGCAAAAACATCGTCCAGCCCGGCGTCGGTCAACGCAACTCCCCCACGGCTCTCATGCGGCTTTTAGCAAATGCGAATTCAGCTTTTGCCGCAAGGGGTTGACGCGAAGGCTGCGTGCTTCGGAAATCCAAGTGGCGATCCCGCAACAGCCTGTGTATAACCCGGCACTTCGCATTTCGCCGATAAGTAGCGGTTTTTGCTCAGGAGTTAACGTCATGTCCGAGCGCTGGGCACCCGAGAGCTGGCGGTCGAAGCCGGTGCTGCAAGTCCCCGACTATGCCGACCCCAAGGCGCTGGCCGACGTCGAGGCGCAACTTGCGACCTTCCCGCCGCTGGTGTTCGCGGGCGAGGCGCGCAACCTGAAGAAGCAGCTCTCGCGGGTCGCCGCGGGCGAGGCCTTCCTGCTGCAGGGTGGCGACTGCGCCGAGAGCTTTGCCGAGCACGGCGCCAACAACATCCGCGACTTCTTCCGCGTGTTCCTGCAGATGGCCGTGGTGCTGACCTATGCCGGCGCGGTGCCGGTGGTCAAAATCGGCCGCATCGCCGGACAGTTCGCCAAGCCGCGCTCCTCGCCGACGGAGAAGGCTGATGGCATCGAGCTGCCGAGCTATCGCGGCGACATCGTCAACGACATCGCCTTCACCGCGGAAGCGCGCAAGCCCGATCCACAGCGCCAGCTGATGGCGTACCGCCAGTCGGCGGCGACGCTGAACCTGCTGCGCGCGTTTGCGACCGGCGGCTACGCCAATCTCGCCAGCGTGCATCAATGGATGCTCGGCTTCCTGAAGGACTCGCCGCAGTCCCGCCGCTACAAGGAGCTGGCCGACCGCATCTCGGAGGCGCTGAACTTCATGCGCGCCTGCGGCCTCGATCTCGAATCCCATCCCGAATTGCGCGCGACCGACTTCTACACCAGCCACGAGGCGCTGCTGCTCGGCTACGAGCAGGCGATGACGCGGGTCGATTCCACGACCGGCGACTGGTACGCGACCTCAGGCCACATGATCTGGATCGGCGACCGCACCCGCCAGCTCGATCACGGCCATGTCGAATATTTCCGCGGCATCAAGAATCCGATCGGCCTGAAATGCGGTCCATCGCTCAAGGCCGACGAACTGATCAAGCTGATCGACGTGCTCAATCCCGACAACGAGCCGGGACGGCTGACCCTGATCGGCCGCTTCGGCGCCGACAAGGCCGCCGACCATCTGCCGGCGCTGGTGCGCGCGGTGAAGCGCGAAGGTCGCGTCGTGGTGTGGTCCTGCGATCCCATGCACGGCAACACCATCACCTCGACATCGGGTTACAAGACGCGGCCGTTCGACCGCATCCTGTCGGAGGTGCGTACCTTCTTCGCGGTCCACGCGGCGGAGGGCACCTATCCCGGCGGCGTGCATCTGGAGATGACCGGCAACGACGTCACCGAGTGCCTCGGCGGCGCGCGCGCGATCACGGACGAGGACCTCAACGACCGCTATCACACGGTCTGCGATCCCCGTCTCAACGCCGAGCAGTCGATCGACATGGCGTTCCTGATCGCCGAGTTGCTGAAGCAGGAGCGCGCCGGCAAGGTGAAGCCGATCTCGGCGGCGGCGGGTTCTAGCGTGCAGGGGACTGTTGCTGCGACTTTGGCGGGCCACGATCAATTCGCGTAACGGCCTGATCTTCGCGGCGCGTTCCGAGCAGGCCATTCGCGAGGAACTGATCGCGCTGGTGCTCGCCATTCCGCTTGCCTGGCTGATCGGCGCGACGGTCATGCGCCGCATCGAACTGTTCGGCGCCGTGGTGCTGGTGCTGGTGGTGGAACTGCTCAACACCGCGATCGAAAAACTGTCCGACCGCCTGACCATGGATCACGATCCGCAGATCGGCCGGGTCAAGGACATGGGCTCGGCGGCGGTCGGGATCATGCTACTGATGTCGGCGCTGTTCTGGCTGTTTGCCATCGCTGAGCGCATGGGAGCGATCTAAAGCTGGCGATTGCAGTCCGGTACGCCGAGGGCCATTATCATTATACCCAATATGAGCATATGTGATGAACGAGCGAACCGCTGAGTTCAGGATCACGCTGGCCCAGCTCAATCCGACCGTGGGCGATATCGAGGGCAACGCCGCGAAAGCGCGCGCCGCCCGCGTTCGCGCCGACCGCCGACGGCGCCGACCTCGTGGTGCTGCCGGAATTGTTCATCACCGGTTATCCGCCGGAAGATCTCGTGCTGAAGCCGGCCTTCCAGGCCGCCTGCCGCGCCGCGGTCGAGACGCTGGCGCGCGAAACCGCCGATGGCGGACCGGCCATGCTGATCGGCAGCCCCTGGGTCGAAGACGGCAAGCTCTATAACGCCGTCGCACTGCTCGATGGCGGGCAGATCGCCGCGCTGCGCTTCAAGGCGAACCTGCCGAACTACGGCGTGTTCGACGAGAAGCGCCTGTTCGCGCGCGGACCCGCCGCGGGCCCCGTCACGGTGAAGGGCGTTCGCGTCGGCGTGCCCATTTGCGAGGACATCTGGCTGGAAGAGTCCGAGGACTACGAGAACGTGGTCGAGTGCCTTGCCGAGACCGGCGCCGAAATTCTGGTGGTGCCGAACGGCTCGCCCTATGCGCGCGACAAGACCGATGTCCGGCTGTCGATCGCGGTCGCCCGCGTCACCGAAAGCGGGTTGCCGCTGGTCTATCTCAACCAGGTCTGCGGACAGGACGAGCTGGTGTTCGACGGCGCGTCGTTCGCGCTCAACGCCGATCTCTCGGTCGCGGCGCAATTGCCCGATTTCGTCGAGGACATCACCACGCTGCGCTGGACCAAAGGCAATGACGGCTGGCGCTGCGACGGTCCGGTCGCAAAAGTGCTGGAAGGCGACAAGGCCGATTACGCCGCCTGCGTGCTCGGCTTGCGCGACTATGTCCGCAAGAACGGTTTTCCCGGCGTGCTGCTCGGCATTTCCGGCGGCATCGACTCGGCGCTGTGCGCGGCGATCGCGGTCGATGCGCTCGGCGCCGACAAGGTCCGCGGCGTGATGCTGCCCTATCGTTTCACCGCGCAGGTGTCGCTCGACGATGCCGCAAAGCTCGCCGAGAGGCTCGGCATTCGCTACGAGGTGCTGCCGATTGCGGACGCCGTCGAAGGTTTCGAGAAAATCCTGTCCAAGCCCGTTGCCGGGCCTCGAGCGCGACATCACCGAGGAAAACCTGCAGGCCCGCGCGCGCGGCACGCTGTTGATGGCGATGTCCAACAAGACCGGCGCCATGGTGGTCACCACCGGCAACAAGTCGGAGATGTCGGTCGGCTACGCCACGCTCTATGGCGACATGAACGGCGGCTACAATCCGATCAAGGACATCTACAAGACCGAAGTGTTCCGCCTCTCGTCACTGCGCAATTCATGGAAGCCGGACGGCGCGCTCGGCCCAATCGGGCGAGGTGATCCCGGTCAACATCATCACGCGCCCGCCGACCGCGGAGCTGCGCGAGAACCAGACCGACCAGGATTCGCTGCCGCCCTACGACATGCTCGATGCGATCCTCGAACGGCTGGTCGAGCACGAGGAACCGCTGGCCGACATCATCGCCGCCGGCTTCGACAAGGATGTGGTGACGCGGATCGATCGCCTGCTCAACATCGCCGAATACAAGCGCAGGCAGGCCGCGCCCGGCGTCAAAGTGACCACGCGCAATTTCGGCAGGGATCGCCGCTATCCCATCACCAATCGTTTCCGCGACGGCGGCAAGGCGTTGCCCGCGCCCGACGAGACGCTGGTGACGCGCGGCACGCGCGCGTCGGTCGAGGCGTTCGAGGGCTAGTACGAAGTGTAGCCCGGGTGAGCGAAGCGACACCCGGTGATCAACCGCGCATATCGCTTCCGCCTTCGCTCTGCGAGCTACGGCGAGACAAGGCGCTCATGCGCGGCGTCGGGTTGGCGCGTCGGATTGTTCGGCAGGAAGGTCGGGCCGACCGAGCGGATCGGCTTGTCGCCGGAAGAGGCCGTCGCCGCCGGCGGCGCAGGCGTCTCGGCGGGAGCCGGCGCGGTCGCAGCGGCGGCGGGCGGCGGCGCACCCTTCTTCGGTGCAGGTCCCTTGGCCGGCTGTTGCGCGCGCTGCTGCATCTTCTTGGCGCTCTCTTCGGTGACGATGATGTCGCCCTGCTGCGCGGCCGCGGTGTCGTCGATCGTCTTCAGCGCATCCGACCAGGTCTGGCCCGGCGCCCTGCAGGAGCAGGACGGATTGAACTCGGTGCGAAAGTGGAACGCGTTCGGCAGCGCCGTATAGGGCTGGCCGTTGACCGAGACCGCCTGATTGATGTCCTCGCCGGGATTGCGATAGGCGTAGAGCGCGGCATCCGTCGCCGGGCACAGCGCCTTGCAGGCTTTCTCGTCGTCGGGAAACCGCGCCGGCACGGTTGCAAACGAGACCGGGAAATAGCCGCCGTCGCAGGTGCGCACGCACACCGTGCGATAGGTGCCCGAGGGCGGACCGAGATCGCCGAGCGGCGGCGACGTCGTCGCATTGCCGCCGCCGAACAGATTGTTCAGGAAGCCGCCACCTTGCTGAGGCGGCGGCGGCGCCATCGCGGCATATTGCGGTCCGCAATTATTCTGCGCGAGCGCCGTCATCACCGAGCGGCGCTGGATTTCGCGATCGTCGCCGCCCAAACCACCGCTGCGCAGGCGCTCGAGATTGCCGGTGATCTGATCCAGATTGCCGCGCATCTGCTGGATCTGGTTGTTGACCGGACCGCATTGCGCCGAGCGATTGTTGAACAGCGAGAAGAAGCCCGAGCGAGTCGCAGCCCATGCGCTTGGCCTGCGCGGTGACGCGATCGAGCTCGCTTTGCTGCTTGGCGGCGGCGTCCTGGTAGCGGCGGATCTGCTCGTCCTTGGCGGGATCGCCACTGCCGCCGCCGCGGTCGATTGTCGCAAGCTGCGCTTCCAGCCGCGGGCAGACCGGATTGACCGCGGGCGCCGTGCTCGGTCCGGCCGCACCTGCTGGCGGTGGCGGGGCGCGGCAGGCGGCGGCGCGCCCGGGCCCGTCTGCGCCAACGCGCCACTATTCAATGCCACGCCGCCAACGAGGACGGCGCAGGCAAGGGCCCGGCGGATGAGGGAAACGGGAGCGAGTTCGGGCATAAAGGCCATCTAGGGATTGCCGCGCGCGTTCGAAAGCGCAAGCAGCCTCCCATAGCCGCTTCCATGGGCAGCGTCACGTCGTTTCGGCGGCAGCCTTGTGACCGGAACCTTGCCTTCAGCCCTAACGCTGGCAGGTGATGGCGACGTAATCGTCGCACTTGCCGTGCGGGCAGTTCGCACCCTCTTTCGGCACCGATCCCGTGATTTCATCGGGATCGACGCGGCGATAGGACGAGGCCTGCGCAAAATCCCGTGAACGGCAATAGGACGCTGCGGCATGGGCGCCGCACTTCTCGCCCTTGGCCAGGCACTGGTCGACGCCATAGCCGTCGGCATGGTTGGCGATGATGAAGACCCGGGTTTCGGCGGAGGCTGGCGCCGTGAAGATGAACGCGCAGGCCAGGAGCGCTGGAATGGACCGCATGATGCACCGGAAAATGAGAGGAGCGCCGGCAAATCGATAATCTCAAATGATTAAGAATGATTAACCATGGCGGGGCCGTCTAGTGCCCACTTTCCGAAGTTCGTGCTCCATTGCCGCACTACCTTTCACGAACTTCGGAAAGTCATGGGCACTAGCAAACCTATGTTTCTAGTACCGCTTTCGATCTGAAGTCCCTGAAACCGATTTTGCCACGAGTGAGTCAGGGACTTCAGATCGGCGGTACTAGCGGCGCGAAAGCGGCTTTTTCGCGGCTCTTGACGGAACGCCGCACTCGGGGCATTGGTGTTCCCCATGAACGGTATCCTCGCCATTTGCTGCATTTGCGGGATTATTCGCTAGCTAACCGCTGGCTGAGGCCGTCTTTTCTCAAAACCTGAGATCACTGGACGCCCGGCCGAAGGGGTGTCCGATGGAATTGCGCCTTTACGATACGCTGACCGGGGAGAAGCGGCCGTTCACGCCGATCGATCCCGCGCGCGTGCGCATGTATGTCTGCGGCCCGACGGTCTACGACTTCGCGCACATCGGCAATGCCCGCCCGGTGATCGTGTTCGACGTGCTGTTTCGCCTGCTGCGTCACCTCTACGGCGCCGACCACGTCACCTATGTCCGCAACATCACCGACGTCGACGACAAGATCAACGATCGCGCCGCGCGCGATTTTCCGGGACTGCCGCTGAACGAGGCGATCCGCAAAGTCACCGAGATGACCGAGCGGCAGTTCCACGAGGATGTCGATGCGCTCGGCGCCTTGCGGCCGACGGTCGAGCCGCGCGCCACCGAGCACATCCCGGAGATGCGCACGATCATCGAGAAGCTGGTCGCCGGCGGCTTCGCCTATGTCGCCGAGGATCACGTGCTGTTCTCGCCGGAGGCGATGAACGCGGCGAACAAGGTGCTGCCGCGTTATGGCGCGCTCTCCAACCGCTCGCTCGACGAGATGATCGCCGGCGCGCGCGTCGATGTCGCGCCCTACAAGCGCGGCAACACCGACTTCGTGCTGTGGAAGCCGTCGAAGCCGGGCGAGCCGTCCTGGCCGTCGCCATCAGGCATCAAGGCGCCGGGCCGTCCGGGCTGGCACATCGAATGCTCGGCGATGGCCTGGAAGCATCTCGGCGAAGCCTTCGACATTCATGGCGGCGGCATCGACCTGAAGTTTCCGCATCATGAGAACGAGCTCGCGCAGACCTGCTGCGCGTTCCATGCGAGCCGCATGGCCGATGTCTGGATGCACAACGGCTTCCTGCAGGTCGAGAGCGAGAAGATGTCGAAGTCAGCTCGGCAACTTCATCACCATCCGCGAGCTGCTTGGCGGATTGGCCGGGTGAGGTGCTGCGCCTCACCATGCTGAAGACGCATTACCGCTCGCCGCTCGACTGGACGCTCAGAAGCGTCGAGGAGAGCGCGAAGACGCTCGACGACTGGTATCGCGTCGCCGCCGATGTCAGCGGCGGCGAGCCGTCGGATGCCGTGCTGGAAGCGCTTGCCGACGACCTCAACACGGCGCAGATGATCACGGCGCTGCACGGTTTGCGCAGCAATGATGCCGACCGCGCGACGTTTGCCGCTTCGCTGCGTTTCCTCGGTTTCCTGTCCGAGAGCGCGGCGCAATGGGAAGGCCGCAAGCGCAAGGCTGTTGGCGTCGACGCCGATCGGGTCAACGCGCTGATCTCCGACCGTACTGCTGCGCGGGCGCGAAAAGACTTCAGGGAGTCCGATCGCATCCGCGACGAGCTCGCCGCCATGGGCGTCGCCATCAAGGATTCCAAGGACGGCACCACCTGGGAGGTCGCGCGATGAGCGACGCCCCCGCGCTGCGGCCGTACCTCGCCGCCGACACGCCGGTGCTGGCGGCGATCTTTGCCGCCGCCATCGAGGAGCTGACCGGCGACGACTACAGCGAGGCGCAGCAGGAGGCCTGGGCGGCCGTCGCCGAGGACGAGGACGCGTTCGGCAAGAAGCTCGCGGGCGAGCTGACCTTGATCGCCACCTTGGGCAATGCGCCGGTCGGCTTTGCGTCGCTGAAAGGCAAGGACCACATCGACATGCTCTATGTGCATCCGGGCGTGGCCGGGCAGGGCGTCGCCTCCATGCTGCTCGACGCGCTGGAGAAGCTGGCGGGCGGCCGCGGCGCGGCCAAGCTCACGGTCGACGCCAGCGACAACGCCGCGGAGTTCTTCAGCAAGCGCGGCTATGTCGCCATGCAGCGCAACAGCATCACCGTCAACGGCGAATGGCTCGCCAACACCACCATGCAGAAGACGCTGGGAGGCAAGCCATGAGCCGCGAACGCCTCTATCTCTTCGACACCACGCTGCGCGACGGCGCGCAGACCAACGGCGTCGACTTCACGCTGAGCGACAAGCAGGCCATCGCGCACATGCTCGACGATCTCGGCATCGACTATGTCGAGGGCGGCTATCCCGGCGCCAATCCGACCGACACCGAGTTCTTCGCCACGAAGCCCAAGCTCGACCACGCCCGCTTCACCGCGTTCGGCATGACGCGGCGGGCAGGGCGCTCGGTCTCCAACGATCCCGGCGTCGCCGGCCTGCTCGAAGCGAAGGCCGACGCGATCTGCTTTGTCGCGAAATCCTCGGCCTATCAGGTCCGCGTCGCGCTGGAGACCACCAACGAGGAGAACCTGGCCTCGATCCGCGACAGCGTCGCGGCCGCCAAGAAAGCCGGGCGCGAGGTGATGCTCGACTGCGAGCATTTCTTCGACGGCTACAAGGAGGACCCGCAATTCGCGCTGGCCTGCGCCAAGGCGGCCTACGAGTCCGGCGCGCGCTGGGTGGTGCTGTGCGACACCAATGGCGGCACCATGCCGCACGAGGTGACGGAGATCGTCACCGAGGTGACGAAGCACATCCCCGGCAGCCATGTCGGCATCCACGCCCATAACGACACCGAGCAGGCGGTCGCCAATTCGCTCGCGGCGGTGCGCTGCCGGTGCGCGGCAGATCCAGGGCACGCTCAATGGATTGGGCGAGCGCTGCGGCAACGCCAATCTCTGCTCGCTGATACCGACCTTGAAGCTGAAGCGCGAATTCGCCGACGCCTTCGAGATCGGCGTCTCCGATGCCAAGCTCGCCGGCCTGATGAAGGTGTCGCGCACGCTCGACGACATGCTCAACCGCGCGCCCCATCGTCACGCGCCCTATGTCGGCGAAAGCGCGTTCGTCACCAAGGCCGGCATTCACGCCTCGGCGATGATGAAGGATCCGCAGTCCTACGAACACGTTCTGCCCGACGCTGTCGGCAATCGTCGCAAGGTGCTGGTGTCCGATCAGGCCGGCCGCTCCAACGTGATCGCCGAGCTCGACCGCGCCGGCATCCCCTACGAGAAGAGCGATCCCAAGCTCGCGCGCCTCGTCGAGGAGCTGAAGGAGCGCGAGGCGCAGGGCTTTGCCTATGAGTCGGCGAACGCCTCGTTCGACCTGCTGGCGCGGCGCACGCTCGGCCGCGTGCCCGAATATTTCCGGGTCGAGCAGTTCGACGTCAATGTCGAGCAGCGCTACAACGCCAACGGCCAGCGCGTCACCGTGGCGCTCGCGGTGGTCAAGGTCGACGTCGCCGGCGAGCGGCTGATCTCGGCCGCCGAAGGCAACGGCCCCGTCAACGCGCTCGACGTCGCGCTTCGCAAAGACCTCGGCAAGTACCAGAAATATATCGAGGGGCTGAAGCTGATCGACTATCGCGTGCGTATCCTCAATGGCGGCACCGAAGCGGTCACGCGCGTCTTGATCGAGAGCGAGGACGAGACCGGCGAGCACTGGACCACGGTCGGCGTGTCGCCGAACATCATCGACGCCTCGTTCCAGGCGCTGATGGATTCGGTGACCTACAAGCTGGTGAAATCAGGCGCGCCGGCGTGATCGGTCGTCCTTGCGCGGACGCGTAGCGACAGCGAAGCGATCGCAGACTGCAGTCTCGCGAACACGAGGGCCATGGTTATGGATCCGGATCGCGTCGCATCGCTCGCAATGACGAGCGACTGCATGCGAGTTGCGGGCAGTTCCCCTCATTTTGTAATGTAAGTGCTCGCTGCCGCCGCACTGGCATTCCCGATGCCGCTTGGTATAATTCCGGCTGATTTGGTGGTGGCGCTGATGTCGGTTTTCAGACTTGGTTTTGTCGTCGCGGTGGCGATGCTCGCTGTGGGCGGGCAGGCGCATGCGCAAGGACTCAATCCGCTGACCTATTGGACGCCGGGCTGGCCGCTCGGTTTCTCCGGCGATTCCGTCGCGAACGCCTATGGCAACTTCCCGAGCTTCGACACGCGCGACAGCCGGGGTTTTGGCGCGACGCGCTATAATTTCGGCAATGGCTTCTTCGTCGGGAGCTCACGCACCGAACTCCTCGGCACGAGCGGCATCGCTGCGAATGCGGCGTTCGGCAATTTCGGTTCGGCTCTACAGCGAAGGGTCGCAGTTCGGCTACAGTTTCAAGGGCGCGAATGGCATGCCCATGTCGGTCTATGGCGGCTTCAGCACCTTGAAGTACAACAATGGCTTCGGCTCCGGTTCGCCGTTTGCGGCGTTCGACTCCCAGTCCGCCGGCAATTTGCCGGTCTACAACGCCAATGCAGGTATCGAATTCCGCCCGACCGCGAACACCAGCCTTTCGCTCGGCTTCGCCTATCAGGGGAATTCGGGGGCCGTCGGCACCGACAACGCGCTGCCGCCCGGCGCCAATCCGTTCACGCAGGGCGTGCGCCGTTAGCCTTTTGTTTTGGGCATGATCTTGTCGAAAAACCGCTTCACACCCCGCATCAAGTGCGGGGCAGGCTTTTTCGGATCATGCCCCCATGATCGATCACGTCTCTGTCGGCGTCGCCGATCTCGACCGCGCCGCGCGCTTCTACGAGGCCGCGCTCGCCGCGCTCGGCCTGACGCGGCTGGTGACGCGGCCCGCCACCATCGGGTTCGGCAAGAGCTATCCGGAGTTCTGGATCAATCTGCGCAAGGGCTTGACGCGGGTGCCGCATGAAAGCGGCACGCATGTCTGTCTGCGCGCGAAGAGCACCGCCGAGGTCGACGCGTTCCATGCCGCCGCACTCGAGCAACGGCGGCACCTCCGACGGCGCGCCGGGCCTGCGGCCGCACGACCGCGTCAAATATTATGCAGCCTTCGTGCTCGATCCCGACGGCAACCGGATCGAGGCGGTGACGTTTCCGCAGCATAAGTCTCCCTGTCGTCCCGGCCAAGCGAAGCGCCGCTTTCGCGAGGACGACACTGAGTATGCGGCTACATCCGCCGCGCGACCTCCGGCGCCATCTGCCTGGCATCCTCAGGCACGCGCGCGGCGGCCGCGCGCAGCCGCGGCAGCACGTCCTCGACGCGATCGGCTTTCAGGATATCGACCGTCAGGCCGGCGCGAATGAATTGCGTCGAGCGCATGTGCGACAGCAGATCGAAGAACGGCTCCCAAAAACCGTCGATATTGGCGAGCAGCACCGGCTTGGAATGCCGGCCGAGCTGTTGCCAGGTCAGCTGCTCCACCAGCTCCTCCAGCGTGCCGATGCCGCCGGGCAGCGCCACGAACGCGTCCGAGCGTTCGAACATCAGCCGCTTGCGCTCGTGCATGTCGGGGGTGACCACCATCTCCTGCACGCGGGAGAGCGCGTTCTCGCGCGCGGTGAGGAAATCCGGAATGATGCCGGTGACCATGCCGCCATGATCGAGCACGGAGGTCGCGATCGCGCCCATCAGGCCGAGCGAGCCGCCGCCATAGACCAGGCGGATTGCGTTCTCGGCGAAAATCTTGCCGAGCGCCCTGGCGGATTCGCATGAAGTGGGGGTTGGTGCCCGGACCGGAGCCGCAATAGACGCAGACCGTCCGGATCTTGTTCAAATCAATCTTGTTCATTCAGGTTTATGTGGCCCTGCAACATGGGGGCGTCAAGTCGCGTTGATTTGCCGGAAGGCTCGAATCTAGCCGCAAATGGCGGCCCAATCGCGTAACAATTGCGACGCTTTAAGCTGTACGCCGCGCACAAACGGCCTATATGACGGCAACATGATGCCGCATTCCGATATGCCGCAGGCGGGCGATGCCCCGGCCCGCCGACGCCATGCCGCCGATCAGGCGACCCTGATCGGAACCCTCGTTCATCTCTGGCCCTATATCTGGCCGGGCGACCGCGCCGACCTCAAGATGCGCGTGGTGTGGTCGGTGGCGCTGCTGCTGATCGCCAAGGTCGCAACGCTTGCGGTGCCATTCACCTTCAAATGGGCGACCGATGCGCTGTCCGGTCACCCCAGCGCGCCGGTCGCGCCTGACAACTGGATGTTCTGGATCGTCGCTTCGCCGCTGCTCATGACCTTGAGCTACGGGGCTTTACGCATCCTGATGGCGCTGTTGACGCAATGGCGCGACGGCATTTTCGCGCGCGTCGCCATGCATGCGGTGCGCCGGCTCGCCTACATCACCTTCGTGCACATGCACGAATTGTCGCTGCGCTTCCATCTCGAGCGCAAGACCGGCGGCCTGACGCGCGTGCTGGAGCGCGGCCGCAACGGCATCGAAACCATCGTGCGCATGGTGATCCTGCAGCTGATGCCGATCATCGTCGAGGTCGCGCTGCTGATGGGCGTGCTGCTCTGGCAGTTCGATTGGCGCTATGTGGCGGCGATCATGGTCACGATCGTGGCCTTCACATACTTCACCTATCTCGTGACCGAATGGCGCGTCGGAATCCGCCGCAAGATGAACGAGTCCGACACCGAGGCGAACACCAAGGCGATCGACTCGCTGCTCAACTACGAGACCGTGAAATATTTCAGCGCGGAGGAACGCGAGGCCAAGCGCTACGACCGCTCGATGGAGCGCTACGAGCAGGCCAGCGTGAAGACCTACACCTCGCTGACCTGGCTCAACATCGGGCAGGCGGTGATCTTCACCTTCGGGCTCTCGGCGGTCATGCTGATGTGCGCGTACGGCGTGAAAAGCGGCCGCAACACCGTCGGCGACTTCGTGCTGATCAATGCCATGATGATCCAGCTCTACCAGCCGCTGAACCTGATGGGCATGCTCTATCGCGAGATCAAGCAGGCGGTGATCGACATCGAGAAGATGTTCGAGGTGCTGGCGCGCGAGGCGGAGGTCGAGGATGCGCCGGGCGCGAAGCCGCTGGTGGTCAGCGCAGGGCGCTTGCGTTTCGAGGACGTGCGCTTTGCCTATGATCCGGAGCGCCAGATCCTGAAAGGGCTGAGCTTCGAGGTGCCGGCCGGCAAGACGGTTGCGATCGTCGGTCCTTCCGGCGCCGGCAAGTCGACGATCTCGCGGCTGCTGTTTCGGCTGTACGACATCTCTGGCGGACGCATCACCATCGACGGGCAGGACATCCGCGATGTCACGCAGGCCTCACTGCGCGCGGCGATCGGCATGGTGCCGCAGGACACCGTGCTGTTCAACGACACCATCCGCTACAACATCCGCTACGGCCGCTGGGACGCGAGTGACGAAGAAGTCGAGGAGGCGGCGCGGCTGGCGCAGATCGACGGCTTCATCCGGATGTCGCCGATGGGCTACGAGACGCAGGTCGGCGAACGCGGGCTGAAACTGTCGGGCGGCGAGAAGCAGCGCGTGGCGATCGCGCGCACGGTGCTGAAGGCGCCGCCGATCCTGGTGCTGGACGAGGCGACCTCGGCGCTCGACAGCCACACCGAGCACGAAATCCAGGAAGCGCTCGATCGGGTGTCACGCAACCGCACCTCGCTGGTGATCGCGCATCGGCTTTCCACCATCGTCGGCGCCGACGAGATCATCGTGCTCGATCAGGGCCGCATCGCCGAGCGCGGCACGCACGCGCAGCTGCTCGCAAGCGGCGGGCTCTATGCCAGCATGTGGAACCGGCAGCGCGAGGCGGAAGAGGCGCGCGAGCGGCTGGCGCAGGTCGACGACGACAACGAGGCGCCGAACCGCATGCCGCCGGTGGTGGATGATGCGGTTGCGACGGAGAAGGCGGACGAGGGCAGCGACGTCATTCCGACCGCAGCGGAGTAGTCGAAGCCGCGCGCAGGCTCTGGCATTTCGCGCGCGTACGGAGTAACTAGCCGTCCATGTCCATCGCCAATTCCATCCGCGCGCAGATTCCGCCGATCCATCCCCAGGGCTATCCCTTCATCGGCGGCTTTGCGCTGGCAAGCCTGATCCTGTTCTGGATCTGGACGCCGCTGGGCTGGATCGGCACCGTGCTGACCGTCTGGTGCGCGCTGTTCTTCCGCGATCCCGCGCGCGTGACGCCGGTGCGCGACGGCATCGTGGTGGCGCCGGCCGACGGCCGCATCTCCATGATCACCCAGGCGATGCCGCCGGCGGAGCTTGGACTCGGCGACAAGCCGCTGCCGCGCATCTCGATCTTCATGAGCGTGTTCAACTGCCATGTGAACCGCTCGCCCGTCACCGGCAAGATCGAGCGCATCGCCTACCGCCCCGGCGTCTTCATCAATGCCGAGCTCGACAAGGCGAGCGAGGACAATGAGCGCAACTCGCTGGTCATCGCTTCGGCGCAGGGGCGCATCGGCGTGATCCAGATCGCGGGCCTGGTGGCGCGCCGCATCGTCTGCTTCGTGCGGGAAGGGCAGTCGATCGGCGCCGGCGAGCGTTTTGGGCTCATTCGTTTCGGGTCACGGCTGGACGTCTATCTGCCGGAAGGCACCCAGCCGCTGGTGTCGGAGGGGCAGACTGCGATTGCCGGCGAGACGATATTGGCTGATTTCCGCCTGTCCGACAGCGGCAGAACGTTCCGCTCGAATTAACCATCCGTAATGCCCATACGCGGCTTGCCGCCGCAATGGCGCGGCCGCGCCGCGCTTGCTATATGATGGGGCATGATGCCCTTTGACCGCCAAAGCGCCGAACGCCGCCGCCGCTTTCGCCCGATCCCGGTGCGCATGCTGGTGCCCAACGTCATCACGCTGCTGGCGATCTGCGCCGGGCTGACGGCGATCCGCCTCTCGACGGAAGGGCGGCTGGGGCTCGCGGTTGGCGCCATCGTGTTCGCGGCGATCCTCGACGGCATCGACGGCCGCGTTGCGCGCATGATCAAGGGCCAGTCGAAATTCGGCGCCGAGCTCGACAGCCTCGCCGACTTCGTCAATTTCGGCGTCGCGCCCGGACTGATGCTGTATTTCTGGCAGCTGCACGAGTTGCATGACGGCGGCTGGATCGCGGCGATGGTGTTTGCGATCGCGGGCGGCTTGCGGCTGGCGCGCTTCAACGCCACCATCGACGATCCCACCAAGCCGCCGTTCGCGGCGAATTACTTCACCGGCATGCCGGCGCCCGCGGGCGCCGTGACCGCGCTGTTGCCGGTCTATCTCGCCTTCCTCGATGTCTGGAAGATGCCGGCGATACTGACCGCCTGCTACATCCTGCTGATCGCGTTCCTGATGGTGTCGCGGCTGCCGGTGTTTTCAGGCAAGACGGTGCGCATGCGGGTGCCGCCGGAAATGGTGTTGCCGCTATTTGTTTGCGTGATTTTCTTCATCGCGCTCCTGATCGGCTATCCCTGGCACATCCTCTCGGCGGGATCGGTGCTCTTTCTGCTCAGCCTGCCGCTCGGGTGGAAGTCCTATCGCGACCACAAGCGCGCCTATGACGCGGCGAACGCGCCTGCGGCTGCAACGGCCGCGGCGCCCGCGCCCGCGCCGGGCTTCATCGCGCCGACCGCCGAGCCCGAGGACGACGACCGGCCCGATCGGCTGCACTGAGCTGCCCGACCCTCATGGTGAGGAGCGCGTCTTGCGCGCGTCTCGAACCATGAGGCCCTGGCTTCATCTCGAGAGCCGCGAGTTCACCTCGGGCCTGCTTCGCGCAGACCCGCTTCGCGGCTCCTCAGGATGAGGGACTCAGCCATGAGTTGGGTTCGTCCCCAATCTCGGCTATAGGCTTGGCGATCGATCGTCCAAGCAAAAAATCCGGAGAAACGCCCGTGACCAATACCGCCGCGCCCGTGCCCGCATCCGTCCTCGAAGCGCTGGCGCGCTACGACACGCCGACCATCTGCAACGCCATGGAAGTGGTGGCGCCGGAGCGGCGGCTGATCGGCTACACCACCAAGCCGCTGGTCTGCCCGTTTCCCGATCTGCCGCCGATCGTCGGTTATGCCCGCACGGTGTCGATCCGCTCGGTGATCAAGTCCGGCCTTCCCGCCGCCGAGGCGGCCAAGCGCCGCATCGAATATTACGAATATGTCGGCACCGGCTTCGGCCCGCGCATCACCGTGATCCAGGACATCGACGGCGCCGATGTCGGCTATGGCGCGTTCTGGGGCGAGGTGCAGAGCAATGTGCACAAGGCGCTCGGCTGTCTCGGCGTCATCACCGACGGCTCGATCCGCGACATCCCGCAATGGGCGCCCGGCTTCCAGGCGCTGGCCGGGTCGATCGGCCCCTCGCATGCCTGGGTGCACGCCGAAAATTTCGGCGGCGAGGTGCGCGTCTCCGGCATGACCGTGAAGTCGGACGATCTGATCCATGCCGACCGTCACGGCGCGATCGTGATTCCCTACGATATTGCCGCGAAGCTGCCCGACGCCTGCGAGCTCTGCGGACGGCGCGAGACGCCGATCCTGGAGATCGCGCGTTCGAAAGATTTCTCGCTGGAGAAGCTGAAGGAGGCGCTGAAGCGCTCGGCGGAAATTCACTAGGAGGACTTGCGCCATGGACATGAAGGGCAAGACGGTCCTGATCACGGGCTCGACCGATGGCGTCGGCCGCTATGTCGCGGGCGAACTGGCGAGGCAGGGCGCGCATGTGCTGATCCACGGCCGCGACGCCGGCCGTGCGAAAGCGCTGGTCGACGCGATCAAGGCTGACGGCGGCAAAGCGACTTTCTATCAAGCTGACCTGTCGTCGCTTGCGGGTGCACGCGCGCTCGCCGACAAGGTCGCCGCCGATCACAAGCGGATCGACGTGTTCGTCAGCAATGCCGGTATCGGCTCGCAGAACAACGGCCCGCAGCGGCAGGAGAGCGCCGACGGACACGAGCTGCGCTTTGCCGTCAACTATCTCGCGGGCTTCCTGCTCGCCTATCGCCTGCTGCCGCTGATCAAGGCGGCCGCGCCCTCGCGCATCGTCAATGTCGCTTCGCTCGGACAGCATCCGATCGACTTCGACGACGTGATGATCACGAAGAATTATTCCGGCTCGCGCGCCTATGCGCAGAGCAAGCTCTCGCAGATCATGTTCACCATCGATCTTGCGGAGGAATTGAAAGACGCGCGCGTCACCGTCAACTCGCTGCACCCGGCGACCTACATGAACACCACCATGGTGCGCGCCGGCGGCATCACGCCGATGTCGACGGTGGAGCAGGGCGGGGCGGCGATCCTGCATCTCGTGCAGGGCGACGACGTCGCCGGCAAGAGCGGCCTGTTCTTCAACGGCATGAACGAGATGAAGGCGAATGCGCAGGCCTACGACGCGTCTGCGCGCAAGAAGCTGCGCGAGCTCAGTCTCAAGCTGACGGGTTTAGCGGGATAGCGCGATGTCCTGGCCGGAATTGGTCTTGCCCTCGAAGCGGCTGTCGCCGACAGGCTGAAGCTGCGCCAGCGTTTGCGCGTTGTGATCCCTGATCATCAGGCCGGCCGAGGTGTAGCTCCATTTGCGGCTGGTGAAGAAATTGTACGGGCAGCCGCCGGCCGGCGCGATGGTGCCGTCGGCCGCTTCCGGCTGCGCGCCGAACGTCATGGCGCAGGAGCCGGCGCCGGTCGCCGACAGCGTCCACTTGCCCGCGAGATTGACCGGCGGCGGTGCTGCGACCGGCCCGCTCGGCGCGGCCGCGGTCTGTACCGCCGCGCGGTCATTGCTGAAGCAGCCGGCAAGCAGCGTGGCCGAAAGCAGGATCGCGAAGGTGACGGAACGTGTCATGCAGCGGGGTCAACGAGGGCGAAGCGTCCGCTATGGTTAGCAGATCGTTGAGATCGTGTCAGGTGACGTCGGCGTGGCGCTTTACGGCCGGTTTTACATGCGTTTAGGCGCGTGGCGCCACGCCAGACTGCTTAACCTTTACGCGTCTTTAATGGCCGGCCCGTAGGGTCTTTGAACTGCGGTTCAGGATGAGCCGCACGCCGTCCAGAATGGCCGGCCGGTTCGCGTAGGCGTGGAGTGTCCCATGGATATCATGACGGGCGTCGGGCTTGTTGCCGGCGTCATTGTCATCGCAACCCTGATGCTGATGGGTGGCGATATGGGCATGTTCTTCTCGGAGCACGCCGTCATCATCATCTTCGGCGGATCGATCTCGGCGACCATGATCCGTTTTCCGCTCGGTGTCATGCTGCATGGCCTGCCGCTCGGCCTGAAATTCGCCTTCACCATGAGCCGGCTGTCGGCCCGCGACCTCGTCGACGAACTCGCCCGCATCGCCGAGATCGCGCGCAAGCAGGGTCCGGTCGGCCTCGAAAAGGTCGAGGCCGACGATCCCTTCCTCGCCAAGGGCGTGCGCTACGTCGCCGACGGCTACGACCTCGAATTCATCCGCGACAATCTGGAGCGCGACCGCGACAATTTCCTGATGCATCTCGACGAGGGCAGCAAGATCTACCGCGCCATCGGCGACTGCGCGCCGGCCTTCGGCATGATCGGTACGCTGGTCGGCATGGTGCAGATGTTCGCCAACATGACCGACCCGTCGAAGCTCGGTCCGTTCATGGCGACCGCGCTGCTCGCCACGCTCTACGGCGCGCTGGTTGCGAACCTGTTCTGTCTTCCGATCGCCGACAAGCTGCACGGCAAGCTGCTCGACGAGGAGACCAACCGCACGCTGATCATCGACGGCATCCTGATGATCCGCGACTCCAAGAGCCCGGCGCTGGTGCGCGAGATGCTGCTCGCCTACCTGCCGGAGAAACATCGTCACGAAGAAGGCGAGCCGGTTCCGGCCTGATCCAGAGTTAGGCGATGGCCAAGAAAAAACGCGGCGATGGGCATGGCGGCGGTCACGGCTGGTTCGTGACCTTTGCCGACCTGATGGGACTGATGATGAGCTTCTTCGTGATGCTCGTCGCCTTCTCCACGCAGGACCAGCAGAAGCTCAAGATCGTCGCGGGCTCGATGCGCGACGCCTTCGGCGTGCAGCAGTCGCGCTACTCCGGCATCATCGAATCCGACGGCGTTCCGACCCGCCCCAAACTGAAGAACGTCGATCACGTCCCGCCCGAGGAGGCTTCCAATACGCCGACCCCGGACCAGCAGGAGAACCAGCGCACCGCCGGCGCCAAGCTGAAGATCGATCGCGAATTCGCGCTCGCCTCGGCTTCGCTGCGTCAGGCGCTGCAGGACATGCCGGAGCTGACCGAAATCTCCAAGCACATCATGTTCGAGGAGACCAAGCTGGGCCTCAATCTCGAGATCGTCGACCAGGACGGCCGCTCGATGTTCGCCGATGGCTCCAAGCAGCCCTATGACCGCACCCGCCGCCTGATCGAGAAGCTCGCGATCCCGCTGAAGCAGACGCCCTTGCGCGTCTCCATCGCCGGCCACACCGCGGCCGGCTTCGTGCCCATGCGCGGCGACTACGGCGCCTTCGATCTCTCCGCCGACCGCGCCAACGCCGTGCGCCAGATCCTGGAGCGGGAGGGGCTGCCGGCCGGCCACATCTTCGCCGTCTCGGGCAAGGCCGACACCCAGCCGCTGTTCCCCGACGATCCCTCGCTGGCCGCCAACCGGCGCGTGACCATCACCTTGATGCGTGAGGACCCGCCGCTGCCGCCCGACCTCAAGCCCTAAGGGCAATACCATAATACCAATCTCCTAAGTGAAGTTCCTGGCGACTGTGGCGTTCGCGCCGTCGCGCGGGAGAAGCGGTCGCTGCTAAGGTTGGTGAATTGACAGGCGCGCCGGAACCCTCTCAAAGGGCCCGCCTGGATCAATCCAGTCGGGCCGAGCGTTCCCTTCTTCATCATGGCTGTCACTGCCACCTCATCCGAGACTCAATCTGAAACCCACGAAGGCGCGCCGACGTCGGGCTTCTGGGCGCTGACGCTCGGCAGCATCGGCGTGGTGTTCGGCGATATCGGAACCTCGCCGCTCTACGCCTTCCGCGCCGCGGTGACCGACGCCGCCCATGGCCAGGAGGTGAGCCGCATCATGGTGCTGGGCGTGCTCTCGATGATCCTGTGGGCGCTGTTCATCGTCGTGACCGCCAAATACGTGCTGCTGCTGCTGCGGGCCGATAACAACGGCGAGGGCGGCACGCTGTCGCTGATGGCGCTGGGGCAACGCGCGCTCGGCCGCCGCAGCCTGTTCCTGCTGTCGCTCGGCGTGCTCGGCGCCTCGATGTTCATCGGCGACTCCATGATCACGCCGGCGATCTCGGTGCTGTCGGCGGTCGAAGGCCTCAAGCTCGCCGCGCCCGCGCTCGAGCATTACGTGGTGCCGCTGACCGTCTTCATCCTGGTCGTGCTGTTTGCGGTGCAGTCGCGCGGTACGGCGCGGGTCGCAACGGCGTTCGGTCCGATCATGGCGGTGTGGTTCACGACGCTGGGCGTTCTCGGACTTATTCACATCGCCGACGACCCCTCGGTGCTGTGGGCCATCAATCCGGTTTACGCCATCCAATTCCTGGTCTCGCACGGAACGATCGGGCTGGTGACGCTCGGCGCGGTGTTTCTCGCCGTCACCGGCGGCGAGGCGCTCTATGCCGATCTCGGCCATTTCGGCCGCAAGCCGATCCAGGCCGGCTGGCTCTATTTCGTGCTGCCGTCGCTGCTGCTCAACTATTTCGGCCAGGGCGCGCTGGTGCTGTCCAATCCGGCGGCGATCGAGAACTCCTTCTATCGCATGGTCCCGGACGCGATGCTGCTGCCGATGGTGGTGCTGGCGACGGCCGCGACCGTGATCGCGAGCCAGGCCGTGATCACCGGCGCCTATTCACTGACGCGGCAGGCGATCCAACTCGGGCTGTTGCCGCGTTTCGAGGTCCGCTACACCTCGGAAAGCCATGCCGGGCAGATCTATCTGCCGCGCGTCAACACCCTGCTGTTGATCGGCGTGATGTTCCTGGTGCTGATGTTCCGCACCTCGGACAATCTCGCCTCCGCCTATGGCATCGCCGTGTCCACCACCATGGTCGCCGACGGCATCATGGGCTTCGTGGTGATCTGGAAATTGTGGAATTGGCGGGCGGCGACCGCCGCCGCGCTGATCATGCCGCTGGTCACCGTCGACATCGCCTTCTTCTCCGCCAACCTGTTGAAGCTGCTCGAAGGCGCCTGGGTGCCGCTGCTGTTCGGCGCCGCCATGGCTGTCACGATCTGGAGCTGGCGCCGCGGCTCGGCGATCCTCGCCGACAAGAACCGCCGCACCGAGGTGCCGCTCAACAGCCTGATCTCGAGCCTGGAGAAGCGGCCGCCGCACATCGTGAAGGGGACGGCCGTCTTCCTCACCTCCGATCCCGAATTCGCGCCGACCGCGCTGTTGCACAACCTCAAGCACAACAAGGTGCTGCACGAGCATAACGTGGTGCTCACCATCGAGACCGCGCATACGCCGCGCGTCGCGTTGGCCGACCGCGTCAAGATGGAGACCGTCAGCGATAAGTTCGCCAAGGTGCGGCTGCGCTTCGGCTTCATGGAGTTGCCGAACGTGCCCAAGGCGCTGGCGATCGCCCGCAAGCTCGGCTGGCAATTCGACATCATGTCGACGTCGTTCTTCGTCTCCCGCCGCTCGCTGAAGCCGGCGGCGCAGTCGGGCATGCCGCGCTGGCAGGACCGCCTGTTCATCATGCTGAGCCGGTCGGCGAACGACGCGATCGACTATTTCCAGATCCCCACCGGGCGCGTGGTCGAGGTCGGCACCCAGGTGACGATCTAGCGGCCGGATTTCGTCCCAAGCCTGCGCTTGCTCCCAGGCCATGGCTCGCCTGCAGAAGCCGCCAGTTGCAATATCTTAACCTTCGCTCGCTTATCTTCCGCGGTTAAACCCGTGGAAGGCGTTTGAGTGCGTAGATGAACCGGATGCTTGTCGGCTTTGCGGTCCTTTTGGTCGGTGCTGTTGCGGCCGGAGCCTCCATTGTCAAGAAGCAACCGTCGTCAAACTCGCATCGTCGAAGCCGGCAATCCATTCTTTATTACACCCTTAGCCGTATCGAAAATCCCATCATCGTTCTCGGCGACAGCATCACCGAAGCGTCTACGCTGCCGCGCGAGTTCTGCGGTCATCCCATCGTCAATGCCGGCCTGGACGGTGCGTCGACGACGAGCGACCTGGGCAATTGGCTGACGGATGTGCTCGACGGCAAATCCGCGTCCGCTATCGTGGTTGCGTTGGGAACCAACGACGCGTTAGCCGGGCGTGACCTGCCGGAGTTTGACGCAAACTACAGCACACTTCTGTCGCAGCTTTCGAAGGCGGCGGCTCGTGTGATCGTGCTTGCGGTCCCCCCGATCGATGCCACACCTCGCCTCTCCATCGACGCTCAAACCAAGGTTTTGCGCCTGATCGAGAGCTACAATTCCGCTCTACCTGAACTCGCGGTCCGCGGCGGAGCGACCTTTGCCGCGCTGCCGCCCGCGCCGACGCCGCACACGATCGACGGGGTGCATCTAAGCACCGCTGGGTATGAGCTGTGGGATCAGGCCGTTTTAAAGGGAGCATCCGTCCTGTGTCGATCGAAATGAAACCAGCGGCTGCTCCCACCCGATCGAACAAGCTTCTGGGATTGGAGTTGCTGCGCTTCCTGACAGCTTTTGCCATTCTGGTATTTCACTATCGCCATTTCGCCTTCGTTGGCGACAGGGAAGTGGATCTGGTTCCGGATCGCCTGCCGCTCCATTGGCTGCTCGTTCCGTTCTACGACAGCGGTCCGTATGCGGTCCGGATATTCTGGTGCATCAGCGGTTTCATATTCTTCTGGAAGTATCGCGACGCCATCGCCAATCGCTCGCTGGACGGCTGGAGATTCTTTGTCCTGCGTTTCTCGCGGCTCTATCCGCTGCATTTGGCGACACTGCTTCTCGTGGCCGTGTTGCAGCCGCTATATTTCCAGATCAACGGATATTTCTTCGTCTATCAAAGCAATGACCTCATTCATTTCTTGTTGCAATTGTTCATGGCGAGCAGCAGCGCTTCGCAAGATGCGCTCAGCTTCAATGGACCGATCTGGTCGATATCGGTTGAGGTGCTGGTTTATTTTTTCTTCTTCGTGATGTTACTGGCGACGAGGTCCTGGCTAGTCAATCTGGCGCTGATCGCAATCTGCCTGATGATTCCGGGACCGGTCGCGAACTGCGTTATCTTCTTTTATGCCGGGGGACTGGCGGCGATAGCGCGGCAATCTCTGACGTCTTCGACGGTTCATGCAATGGCGGCCGAGTGCACGAGCTGGCTTGCCGTTATCGTGTTTCTGTTGGGCGGATATTGGTTCACGGACGGCCATTTGGAATCGCTGGGCATCCTGCCGCTGCTGATCTGTACGCCGGTGCTGTTGTACAGCCTTTCCCGCGACGTCATTTTGCCGGACCGGGTTCGGCGGGTTGTCGAGGCCGCCGGCAACATGACCTATTCAAGTTATCTGCTGCATTTCCCGATCCAGTTGATGATAGTTCTGGTCTTTTCGTTCATCCCGGCGCCGGTTCCCCTGTATGACCATGCATTCCTTGGACTCTTCATCGGCACCACGCTGCTGGCCTCGTATTTCACCTACCGGTATTTTGAAAGGCCGACACAAGAGTTGATCCGTAACTTGTTGCTGCAGCCGGGCGCGGCGAGGTTGATCCCTGAGCCGTCATGAGGGTGGCCAGAGCGCGTTGCCCTGCCAATAGGCGTCTGCGCAAAGTGAATGCGCGGGGGCGGCCGGGGCATATGCCGCCCGCGTAGTGGACCGCGATAGAGGTCTGCCCAACGTAACCTTCTCGAAGTCATATTTGATCAATATTTATAAACCTTTTTCGCTCTAGGGTCGTCGCAACCACGTTCCCTGACTTCACGGCCAGGGTCGGAAGGATGTTCGCGGTGTCCGTCCGGCCCGCAGCGCCAATACATTGCCTTCACATTCGCGCGGTTTCGTTAGGCGATGGTTTACCTCGCTCCGCGGGTGCGACGTTTCGGTAGCCTTTCACCGACCGAATTAACCGACGCGCAATTCTCGACCAGTAGGTTTTCGCGTGGTCACGGTGAGTAACGCCGGCAAGACCAGTTATCTCACGCGTCAACCTGGAGTCAGTTTATGAAGAAAATTGCAGTTCGTTTCCTGAAGGATGAGTCCGGTGCTACTGCGATCGAGTACGGCCTGATCGCCGCTGGCATTTCGCTCGCCATCATCGCTATCGTCAACGGTCTCGGTAGCAACCTGAACACGAAGTTCACCGCCATCAACACGTCGCTCAAGTAAGTAGCGGCTGCTGTGACTTGGAAGACGGGGCCCGGCTATGCCGCGGCCCCCTTTTTTTGTGCGTGGAGACCGTGAACAGCCCGTGAGAAACTTTCGATTGCTGGCTCCACGCAACAATAAGTTTACGAAGAGCCTGGTCTTGGCTGGAATCGGCTCGTCATATTTACCCGACCTTAGAGCACGCGACCGTAAAGCGATTGCTGAGGATGTAATCGTGAGGTAAGCCCGGATTGCGGTGGCTGGCCGACCTCGTATCCAAAGGTTAGGAGCCGCCAAATGTACGCTCTTAAGGTTTGGAACGGTCTTCGGTTCGATCGCGGGACGCGGGACGAAGCCCGTCTGGGCGGATACACCGTCTACATCTTTCTCATTTCGTTGGCCTGCATCTACTACCTTGCGAATGCACGGATTTTGCTCGGCCATTATGATCTGGGCTGGCATCTGGCCGCCGGAGACCTCATCAGGGATCGAGGGGCCATCCCGTTCCAGGATCCCTGGGCGTTCACCCTTGCCGACAAGCAATGGATCAACCTTTCCTGGCTCTGGGACGTGATTGCCAGCGTCGTGAATGAGTACACAGGCGTTGCCGGCATAACGCTACTTGTCGTCGCTTGCGGCGCGATCATCGTCGGCTGTCTGACGTGGATCACCCTGGGCAGTGGAGCCTCGGCGCTGGCGGTCTGCATTGCCGTGTCGGCCGCGTCCGTTTTCTATCCGGCGTTTTCGACGCCGCCGAACATCTATCTTGCCGCGTCGCCGAACACGTCGACGATGCTGTTTTCCGTTGTTTTCTACGCGCTGTGCCTGAACAAGCAACGCTATCTGCTGCCGCCACTCATGGTCCTTTGGGCCAACCTGCACGGCGGCTTCGTGATGGGTTTCCTGATCATCGGCTTGTTTGGCGGCGTGACGCTGCTCCGCCGGGACTGGGTGAATTTCAAATATTTTGGTTTCACCGGCGTCGCCTGCCTTGCGGCGACCCTCGTCAATCCACTCGGCTGGCAGATTTACGTCGGCGTCATCGAAACACTCGGTCACTTTGTGCAGGCCCATATCACCGAATGGAGGCCGTATTTCGAGAACATCCTGGTGCCCGACAGCCTCGCCGGACTGACTTACATCCTGATCTTCGTCGCGCTTGAACTTCGCAATGGGCGCGACGTTTCCATTCCGCTGGAGGCAAGGCTGCTCTCCTGGCTGTTTCTAGGCCTTGGATTCTACCAGTACAGGTACATGGCCTTCTTCTACCTGTTTTCGACCATTCCGTTTGCGCTTCACTTCGATCTGATCTTGCCAAAGCGGCTCAAAGCATTGGCCGCGGGAGACAATCTGCGCATTTTAGGCATCGTTTCCATCTGCATCGTGCCGTTGATCTTCGTGTGGGAAGCACCGGCTCTCGAATTATCCGACGATTTGATCTCCGACCAGGACGCGCGCTATCTCGAGACCAACTTTTCACATGCACGGGTCCTCAATCACTGGAACGTGGGCGGCCCAATGATTGCCCGGACACATGGCAGCGTGCCTGTGTTCATTGACGGTCGAGGTGCCACCGCCTATCCCGATACGCTGCTGCGCGACTATTTCATGCTCGAAAAGTGGGACATCGACGAGACCGCCTGGGTCGCGATCCTCGATAAATACAAGATCGATGCCGTGCTCTGGCCGACGGTGCATGACGTGCTGAGACACTTTCTGGTCGACAAGCGCGGCTGGAAAGAACAATACGTCGGCATTCATGAAAGTCTTTATGTCAAGCCGTAGTGTTGCGGCAGCATCGCGCGTTAGCCCCCGATTCCTATATCCCGGTAGGGTGGCTCCTATGAAATCTATATAACTTTTTTACATACCCACGTCCCGAAACCGGGCTAGGTATCGCCCTTGGGCGGGACTATATGCCGCCACGCTACCGCAAATGGTGCTGTAGGGCCTCAATTCCATGACGACTGAAGTTGTTGCTCCCGCCGGGGAAACCGCGGCGGCCAATGGGCATGGCGACACCCACTCCACGGTTGGCTTTGCTGCGCTGATGATCGGCAGCATCGGCGTGGTCTATGGCGATATCGGCACCAGCCCGCTCTACGCGTTTCGCGAGGCCGTCAACGCCGCGAGCGCCGGCGGCGAGACGACCACGCATGCGGTGCTTGGCGTCATCTCGCTGATTCTCTGGGCACTGATCGTCGTCGTGACGCTCAAATATGTGGTGATCCTGCTGCGGGCCGATAACAACGGCGAGGGCGGGACGCTGGCGCTGATGGCGCTGGCGCAACGCGCCGTCTCGAGCCAGTGGGCCGGCACCATCGTGCTGCTCGGCATCATCAGCGGCGCCCTGTTCTATGGCGACGCCGTCATCACGCCGGCGCTGTCGGTATTGTCGGCGATCGAAGGCATCAAGCTCGCCACCGTCTTGCTCGATCCCTATGTGGTGCCGATCACCGTCCTGATCCTGGTCGCGCTGTTTGCCGTGCAGTCGCGGGGCACCGCGCGCGTGGCCGCCTTCTTCGGCCCGATCATGTTGATCTGGTTCCTCATCATCGGGATCGCGGCGGTGCCGCCGATCATGCGCAAGCCCGAGATTCTGTTCGCGCTCAATCCGTTCCTCGCGGTTTCCTTCATGCTCAGTCACGGCATCATCGCTTTCGTGACGCTCGGCGCCGTGTTCCTCGCCGTGACCGGCGCCGAAGCGCTCTATGCCGACCTCGGCCATTTCGGCAAGAAGCCGATCCAGACCGCGTGGCTCTTCATCGTGCTGCCGTCGCTGACCCTGAACTATCTCGGGCAGGGCGCCATCGTGCTCGACGATCCCAGGGCCGTCGAAAACCCGTTCTTCCTGATGTTTCCGCAGTGGGCGCTGATCCCGATGGTGACGCTTGCGACGGTGGCGACCGTGATCGCGAGCCAGGCCGTGATCACCGGCGCCTATTCGCTGACGCGTCAGGCGATCCAGCTCGGCCTGATGCCGCGCTTCGAAATCCGCCACACCTCGGAAGCACATTCCGGGCAGATCTACATCCCCCGCATCAACCGCATGCTGCTGATCGCGGTCATGCTGCTGGTGTTGATGTTCAAGTCCTCGAGCGCGCTCGCCTCGGCCTATGGCATCTCGGTGACCGGCACCATGGTGGTCACGGCGATGATGGGCTTTGTGGTGATCTGGAAGGTCTGGCGCTGGTCGGCGCTGTGGGCGGCTGCGCTGATCGTGCCGTTCCTGTGCCTCGACCTGACCTTCCTCGCCGCGAACCTGCTCAAGGTCTGGGAGGGCGGCTGGGTGCCGCTCGCGCTCGGCGGCTGGGTGATGCTGTTGATGTACACCTGGCGGCGCGGCAGCCGGCTGCTCTGGGAGAAGTCGCGCAAGCTGGAATTTCCGCTCGCCGATCTCGTCGCGATGCTGGAGAAGCGTCCGCCGGCGCGGGTGCCCGGCACCGCGGTGTTCCTGACCAGCGATCCCACCAGCGCGCCGACCGCGCTGATGCACAGCCTGAAGCACTACAAGGTGCTGCATGAGAAGAACGTCATCCTCACCATCGAATCCGCAGCCACGCCGCGGGTCGATCCGGCCGAGCGGGTGAGGTTGGAGGAGGTCTCTTCGACCTTCACCAAGGTCACGCTGAAATTCGGCTTCATGGAATCGCCGAATGTGCCGCGGGCGCTGGCCATTGCGCGAAAACTCGGCTGGCATTTCGACATCATGTCGACGTCGTTTTTCCTGTCGCGTCGGGCCCTGAAACCGGCCGCCCATTCCGGCATGCCGCGCTGGCAGGACCATATGTTCATCGCGCTGACCCGGACCGCCAACGACGCCACCGACTATTTCCAGATCCCGAGCGGGCGCGTGGTCGAGGTCGGAACGCAGGTGACGATCTGATAGGATGCCGCGGGGCATGACCATGCCCTTGCGGATCACAGGTCACCATGGCTGCTGCTGTTCACCGTCCGGCCACCCTCGATGACGCCGCAGCTCTGTTCGACCTGCGGCGGCGGTCGATCCTTGAACTTGCAGGAAAGGGTTTGCCGGCCGGCGAGGCCGAGGCCTGGGCGGCAAAGCTCACGCTTGCCGGGATGGAAGCGAAGCTTCGCGAGCTCGAGATATGGGTTGCCGAACTGGATGGCGTTGCGGCCGTCTGGGGCGCGATCCGGGGCGACGTCCTGGAGGGGCTGTACACCGCTCCCGAATACGCCCGCCGCGGCGTAGGGAGCAGCATGCTCAGTCGGCTCGAAGGGTTGATGGTTGCGCGCGGTGTCGCGGCCGTGCACGCCGAAGCCAGCTCAAACGCGCGAGAGTTCTACCTTCGCCGCGGTTACCGGATGACCGGCCCACAGACGGCTGGCCGGGCGTGGCCGATCGTGAAGGATCTCCGAGAGACGCCAGGCAAAAGTTGAAGTTTTGCCTGAAGTTTCGGCAAGCGCATTAAGCCATTTGCGGCGCTTGATTTTCCCCGCGCAAGGGGCGACTTTGGCCACCGAATTGACGGGCCCGCGCGGTCCCGCAAAGCCGACTTTTTGGAGGATGTGGCGTGACCGATCAGGTGCATGATCTGACACCGGAGGAGGTGTCGAAGGGGATCGAACAGGGGCGTTATCTGCTGGTCGATGTCCGCGAGCCCAATGAGGTCGCCGTCGAGGCCTATCCCTCGGGCGTCGTGGTTCCCTTGTCGACCTTCGATCCAAAGGCGATTCCGGACCCCCAGGGCAAGCAGGTGGTGTTCGCCTGCCGCTCGGGCAAGCGCTCGGTGACGGCCTCGCTTGCGGCGCAGGCCGCCGGCCTTGCCTATGACAAGCACCTCGCCGGCGGCATCATCGGCTGGAAGGCCGCGGGCCTGCCGACCAAGGTTGGCGGCTGAACTCAATGCGTTCCCTGAACAAGGTTTTCGGCGACCTTCCCGTCACGATCTTCGAGGCGATGTCGCAAGCCGCGCGCGACAACAACGCCATCAATCTCGGCCAGGGTTTTCCTGACGATCCCGGCCCTGAGGACATCCGCCGCGCCGCCGCCGACGCCTCGGTGAACGGCTACAACCAATATCCGTCGATGATGGGCATCCCGGAGCTGCGCCAGGCGATCGCGGCGCATTACGGGCACTGGCACAAGCTCGAGCTCGATCCGATGACGGAGGTGATGGTGACCTCCGGCGGCACCGAGGCGCTGACCTCGGCGATCCTGGCGGTGGTCGAGCCCGGCGACGAGGTGATCTGTTTCCAGCCGGTCTACGATTCCTATCTGCCGATCATCCGCCAGGCCGGCGGCATTCCGCGGCTGCTGCGGCTCGAGCCGCCGCACTGGCGGCTGACCGAGGAGATGCTGCGCAGCGCCTTCAATCCCAGAACCAAGGCGGTGCTGTTCAACAATCCGCTCAATCCGGCGGCCGTGGTCTATCCGCGCGAGGACCTCGAACTGCTGGCGCGCTTCTGCCAGGAGTTCGATTCGGTTGCGATCTGCGACGAGGTCTGGGAGCACGTCATCTTCGACGGCCGCGAGCACATTCCGCTGATCACGATCCCCGGCATGCGCGACCGCACCATCAAGGTGGGGTCGGCCGGAAAGATCTTCTCGCTGACGGGCTGGAAGATCGGCTTTGTCTGCGCGGCGCCGCAGCTTCTGCGCGTCGCCGCCAAGGTGCATCAGTTCCTGACCTTCACCACCGCGCCGAACCTGCAGGCCGCGGTTGCCTACGGCCTCTCCAAGCCCGACGACTATTTCTTCGACATGCGCAAGCGAGCTTGCGAAGAGCCGTGATCGCCTCACGGCGGGCCTCGAAAGCATCGGCTTTCCCGTGCTGCGCTCGCAGGGGACCTACTTCCTCACCGTCGACCTGTCGCCGCTCGGGCTGAACGAGACCGACGAAGCCTTCTGCAAGCGCATCGTCAACGACTACAAGGTCGCGGCGATCCCGGTGTCGGCCTTCTATGAGCAGGACCCCGTCACCTCGGTCGTGCGGTTTTGTTTCTCCAAGAGGGATTCGACGATCGACACCGCATTGGAGCGTCTGTCGGACGCGGTGCATCGCCGGAGGAAGGTAGGGTAGGGATGCGAGCCGGTTCGGTTTCGTTGCCGCGCTCGGCGCGGCGCTTTTGCTGTCGGCGCAGGCGAGCGCGCAGGAGCGCGTCGTCAACTTCTACAACTGGTCGAACTATATGGCGCCGGATGTCCTCGAGGCCTTCACCAGGGAGACCGGCATCAAGGTGGTCTACGACACCTTCGACGCCAACGAGACGCTGGAGACGCGACTGCTCGCCGGCAAGTCCGGCTACGACGTGGTGGTGCCGACCGCCTACTTCCTGCAGCGCCAGATCACTGCGCATGTGTTCCAGAAGCTCGACAAATCGAAGCTGCCGAACCTCGCCAACGCCTGGCCGACCGTCACGCAGCGTCTTGCGACCTACGATCCCGGCAATCTCTACGCCGCCAATTACATGTGGGGCACCACCGGCATCGGCTACAACGTCAAGACGGTGCAGAAAATCCTCGGGACCGATGCGAAGATCGACAGCTGGGACATCGTGTTCAAGCCGGAGAATCTCGCGAAGTTCAAGGACTGCGGCGTGCACATGCTCAATTCCGCCGACGACATTTTCCCGGCGGCGCTGAGCTATCTCAAGCTCGATCCCAACTCGACCAAGCAGGCCGATCTCGAGAAAGCCGCCGATCTCGTCAGCAAGGTGCGGCCCTATGTGCGCAAGTTTCACTCATCGGAATATCTGAGCGCGCTCGCGACCGGCGAAATCTGCCTTGTGGTGGGCTGGTCCGGCGACGTCATGCAGGCGCGCAGCCGCGCGGCCGAAGCCAAGAGCGACGTCGAGATCGGCTACACCATCCCGAAAGAGGGCGCGCAGATGTTCTTCGACAATCTCGCGATCCCCGCCGACGCGCAGCATGTCGCGGAAGCCTATGAGCTGATCAACTATCTCTACCGGCCGGAGGTCGCGGCGAAGAACTCCGACTTCCTGTCCTATGCCAACGGCAATCTGGCGAGCCAGAAGCTGGTCGATCCGAAGATCCTGAACGACAAGAACATCTATCCGGACGAGGCGACGCTCTCGAAACTGTTCGTGATCACCGCGCGCGATCCGGCGACCCAGCGCATCATCAACCGGCTCTGGACCAGGGTGAAGACGGGGCGGTAGAGAGCCCCGTCAACAACCAAACTTACGCCGCGGATGCCGGCTGTCCCTCGATCGATGGCAGTGCCTCGTCGTAAATCCTGGCCTCGAAGCCGCGCAGGCGCTGATAGATCGAGATCAGCTCGACGATGGTGCTCCAGGACGTGACGAGATACTGGAACGAGCGTGCGAACTTCCGAGAACGCGCTCAGGATTTGTTGCATGATACCGAGCGTGATCGTGCCGGCGACAAGGGTCGGTGTCAGCAGGATGTAGGGGAACATGACGTCGGTCTGCAGATAGACGTAGCGGCCGACGTTGAAGTACATGAAGTTCAGGTAAAGCCGAAAATAGTTTGCCCTGACGTTGGCAAACAGCTCGTTCAATGTCGGCGGATCGGCGCGCGCCGGATCGTCCTCGCCGAGCACCAGCTCCTTGCGATAGGCGGCTTCGACCCGCTGGTTGAAGAACTCGATCCGGGGCAGGCGAATGCCGATCAGGGCCAGCAGCGCCGGTGCCCAACACCGACCAGATCACTGCGGCGAAAACCAGCGAATAGGGAATCGCACCGACCAGGGGCAGCTCGGTGACATTCGTCGGACAGTATGACCAGCACCGGCAGGAAGGCGACCAGCGTCAGCACGGCCCTGATGAGATTGACGCCGAGACTCTCCATCGTGCGTCGCAAACCGCATGGTGTCTTCCTGCACGCGCTGCGATGCGCCCTCGATGGTGCGTAGCCGCGGCCAGTTCGCGACATAGTAGTCGTTCATCGCCGTGCGCCAGCGGAAGATGTAATGGCTGACGAAGAAGGCCGTCAGCACGGCCACCACGATGGCGACCGTGGCGATGCTCGAAGAACGTCAACACTCCGCCGTACAATTGCTCGGTCGTGACCGATCCCGGTTTCGACAGCGCGGCCTGGATGAGATTGTAGAACGGCCCGCGCCAGCCGTTGAGGGCGACGCTGACCTGCACCTGGAAATAGGAGGTGAAAAGGATCAGGGCGGAGCCGAGGATCGACCAGCCTGCCCAGGGATGCGGAGCGAACCACATCCAGAACGCCGCGAAAATCGCGACGCAAATGCCAGAAATAGAAGTCGAACCAGAGCGCCGCGGGCGTCACGAAGGTTGCCAGGCCGGGCGGTGGCTCGGGCCGCACGAAGAACTGGCTGGCAAAGCCGTACCAGACCGCCATGCACAGCGCCGTCCAGAGCAGGACCGACCAGAAGAACAGCTTTGGTCGCGGGAAAAAGGAGACGAACATATTGGCTCTTCCTTGAAATGCGCCCGGAAACGTGCGGGCGCGGTGAAACTATACGCGAGCGGAACCTTACCGCCAGCGGCGATGCAGCCAGAGCCACTGCTCCGGATATTCGCGAATCCAGCCTTCGATCACATTGGTGATCGCCTGCGTTGTACCCTGAATGTCGATCTTGCCCTCGGCGTCGCGCACCGGCGGAATCTCCTCGGTCAGCTCGCCCCGGAATCGATGGTTCGGCAGGCGAATGATGCGCACGCCGTGGATCGGACACTCGACCTGGCGGAGCAGGCGGGCCAGCATCGGGTTGGCCTTGGTCTTGCGGCCGAAGAAGGTGACCTCGACGCCGTTGGTCAGATACTGATCGACCAGCATGCCGACATGCTGGCCTTTCTGCAGCGCCTCGGCGAGGCGAAGCGGCGCGTCGCGCCCGGCCGGGATCAGCGTTCCCATCTTCACCTGCCGCATCTCCTGGATGATGCGGTCGGCGGAAGCGATATTGGGACGGCGATACAGCACGGCGGCGTCGATGCCGTGGGCGACGGCGGCAAGCGCCGGCATTTCCCAATTGCCGAAGTGAGCGGTGAAGACCAGCGCCGGCTTGCCGTCGAGCCGGAGCTGGTGAAACAGCTGGTTGGCGCGCAGGGGAACGTCGATGTGGCCGAGCTCCGGCTGCGCCTCGACGTGATCCCAGATGTGATCGATATGGGCGAACTCGGCCGCGCTCCGGCCGAGATTTTCCCACACCCCGCGCAGGATCGTCTCGATCTCCTCGGGCGACTTCTCGGGGAATGCGGCGGTGAGATTGGCGCGGCCGATCTTGTTCTCGCGCAGCAAGGGCCCGATGGTGCGGGCGACGCGCGCGAAAAAGTCCGACGTCTTCTTGTGATCGAAATAGCGCGTGGCGCGCAGCATGCCGACGGTCAGCGCGCCGACTGCGGCTCCTCCGAGCGACTTGGTGGCGTCGCGAATGCGCTTCTTGATAGCCACTTACGCCGGTCAGGCCGGTTCGCGCGTCAGGATCAGCGAGGCGTTCTGGCCGCCGAAGCCGAACGAATTCGACATCACGGCGGTTACCTTTGCGTCGCGCGCCTTGTTGCCGACCACGTCGAACTGGATCGTCGGATCCGGGATCTCGTAGTTGATGGTCGGCGGAATGCGCTGATGCTCGAGCGTCAGGAGCGAAATCACCGCTTCGACCGCGCCGGCCGCCGAGATGGTATGGCCCACCATCGACTTGTTCGACGTGACCGGAATCTGCCTGGCGCGCTCGCCGAACACGATGGAAGCGGTCTGATATTCCATCTTGTCGTTTTCCGGCGTCGACGGTGCCGTGCGCGTTGATGTGGTCGATCTGCTCGGGCGTCATGCCGGCGTCGACCAGCGTCTTCAGCATGCAGCCGATGATCGGCTTGCCGTCGGGGCTCGAGCGGGTGCGGTGGAAGGAGTCGGTAAGTTCGCCGCAGCCGGCGATGACACCGAGGATCGAGGCGCCGCGCGCGATCGCCGCCTCGTAGCTCTCCAGCACCAGCGCGCCGGCGCCCTCGGCCATGACAAAGCCGTCGCGGTTCTTGGAGAACGGCTTTGAGGCCGCCTGTGGCGGCTGGTTCTGCGTCGACAGCGCCGACAGCAGCGAGAAGCGCACCAGCCCTTCCTGGTTGACCGAGGCCTCGGTGCCGGCGCACAGCGCCGCATCGGTCTCGCCGCGGCGGATCGCCTCGACGCCGAGCTGGATCGCGGTCGCGCCGGAGGCGCAGGCCGTCGACAGCGAGATCGGCGATCCCTTGGTGCCGAAGGTTTCCGCGACATAGTCGGCGACCGACCTCAACTGAAAGCGATGGTGATAGTCGACGAACCTGCCGCCGCCGGCGGCCTTGAGCAGATCCTCATAGCTGAAATCGGTGAAGCCGACCGCGCGCCCGAGTTCCTCGCGTTGCGGCCATTCGGCCTCGACCGGCGGCACGGCGAGGAAAAGCGGGCCGGGAAAGTCGCCCTTGCTGCCGATGCCGGCCTGGGCAATGGCCTCCTCGACCGCAAGATGGGCGAGGCGCTCGGACAGTCCGACCGAGGTGAACGGCTCGACCGGAACGAAGTCGATGGTTCCGGCCATCGTGGTCTTCAAGCCCTCGATCGGAAAGCGCGTCAAGGTGCGGATGCCGGATTCGCCGGCAGTGAGCTTCGCCCAATTGTCGGTCTTGCCGGCGCCGAGCGAGGTCACCACACCCATGCCGGTGACGACGACGACCGGCCTGCCGAACTTGTCCCGCGGTGCTCTCATGTTCCCACCCGTGCAGTGTGGCGCGATAGACCTGGCGCCGAAAAGATTAGCCGACGGCCTCGACCAAGGCCATGCCTTCGCCCCGCCAATGGCCGGTTCCGATCACCACGATCTGGGTCGGCGGCCCCTTCATTTCAATCTCGACGCCGGAGGAATCGCCGGGCGGAAACAGCGCGCCGCGCGAGATCGAAAGCGCGGCAACGCCCGAGGCCGAGCGCGAATTGAGCGTCCACATTGTGTCCGAAGCGCGTGCCGGTCGCGCGCACGGCGTGACCGGGATGCTCGCCAAGGAACGCCCGTTCTTCGGAGGTCACGGGCTCACTGCCGGTTGCGCCAGTGAGGATGGCGCTGTCGTCCTTGATCTCGCCGAGCGAGGACCACAATTTCCGCAGCGACTCCGTGATCTCACCCGGTTTGCTGCGGTTGCTGCGATCGGACACCACGCGGGTCAGGCGCGCGAACGGCTTGGCGCCGCGCGCGGTCGCATGCGCCTTGGACTCGAGGACGAGGAAGGCGCCGATCGAGCCGATCGCAAAACCCTCGTTGCCCTTTCGCTCCCACACCGGCGCGAACTTGTCGCGAAGGTTGTAGTTGCCGAACTCAAAGAACAGCAGCAGATCCTTTCGCTCGCCATTTTGCGCGCCGCCAATCAGCGCGATGTCGCTCTGGCCGGCGGCGATGCGCGCCAGCGCGATACGCGCCGCGTCGAAGCCGGCGGCTTCCTCGCCCATGAAGGTGCGCGAGGTGCCGCAAACGCCGTGCACGATCGCGATGTTGCCGGCCAAAAGGTTGGAGAGCTGCGCCAGGAACAGGGTCGGCCGCAGATCGCTCATCAGCCGCTCGTTGAGGAAACTGGGCGGGGCATTGCCCTTGACCTTGGCGTTGAGGATCGCGAGGTCGACCTTGATGTCGCGCTCGCCGCCGGCGGCGGCGATCACCATGTCCATCCGGCCGAGGATTTCCTTGTCGTTCTTGACGCCGGCCGACTCGCAGCGCAAGGCCTGCGGCATAGGTGCCGATGCGCTGCCACGCCTCCATCTGGCGCTGGTCGCCCTTCTTGGGGATCTGCGCGTCGAAATTGATCTGCGCCAGCGGATGCACGACGTAGGGCGCGAAGGTCTTGTCGTCGACATTGATGCGCCCGGCCTGCAGCGCCTCCCAATTGGCGTCGAGCCCCTCGCCGAGCGAGGAGGCAAGCCCGATGCCCGTGATCCAGACCTCCGCCGGCTCCGGCACGGTGCTCACGCAATCGCCTGCATCGGAAAGCCGATGCGCTTGGCGACGGCGTCCATGTGTACGCGCAGGTCCGGATTGGGGAAGGGGATGTGGCTGAAGGTGAGGGTGGCGTTGCTGCGCAGCTTGCCGCCGACCTTCACCTTTGCCTCGGTGATGGCGTAGCCGGAGCCCTCATGCACGACGCTGGCCTCGACGGTGAGGAGTTCGCCGGGCGCGACGAAGCCGCGCATCTTGGCTTCCTTGACCGCGGCCAGGAACGGCATCCGCTCGAACTTCATCAAGCCGACCAGCAGCCAGCCCGAGGTCTGCGCCATCGACTCGATCAACAGCACGCCCGGCATGATCGGATAGCCCGGAAAATGGCCCTCGAAGACGGTGCTCGTCTGTCGGGACCTGCGCTTCGACCGTGATCGTCTTCTCGACCATGTTGAGGTCGAGAATCCGGTCGATCATCTGGAAATATTCAAGCTGCATGGTGCGCGATTACGCAGCACCCGCGCCCTTGGCGGCGACCAGTTCGTCGATACGCGCGCAAAGGTTCTTCAGCACGAAATACTGTTCCGTGGTGGCCTTGCCGTCGTTGACTTCCTGCGTCCACTTTTCCAGCGGCAGCTTGATGCCGAACGCCTTGTCGATGGCAAACGCGATATCGAGGAAGTCGAGGCTGTCGATGCCGAGATCATCGATGGCGTGACTGTCCGGCGTGATCGTGTCGCGCGGGATGTCGCAGGTTTCAGCGATGATCTGGGCGACCTGATCGAATGTGGAAGACATCACTAAGCCTTTGATTTATTGGATATATTGTCCGAAATGGCGCGACAGGCAGGGATGTGGCCCGGAAAACCCCTGTTCCCGCCCCACGGGAGTCGAGTGCCCGTATATCGGAGCGCCGCCGTTAGTTCAATGGAGGGCGAGCGGCCCGATTTTGGGCGCCCGTCCGAAGGGGATTTGAGGCCAATTACGGGACGGAAATCCGCACGCAGTCGCGCCGGCCCATCAGCACGCAATCCTGGGTCCGGCGCAGGTCCGCGATGCTCATGGCCAGCCAGATGGCGACCGCGGTCAGCGCGATCGTGAAGGCGAGCGCCGCGATGTTGGCCAGCATGCGGTGACGAAAATCGTCCGGCTCCTCACGCGGCTGCTCGTAGCGCGAAAGATCGAGGGCGTCCTGCGGCGTCTCCCTGTGCAGGGGCTGCACCACCGCGTTGCCGCGCCAGAGGGGAGCGGGACTTGCGGCATTGCGCGGCCGGAATTGCAGCACACGGTGCTCTTCTTCCGTCGCAATGGGCCGCTGGTTCTTCACGGCGTGACGCTCTCCGAAATCGGGATTCTTTGTAGCACGCGCGCAAGCCGGAGAGGGAGGAAAAACTGGCACGGCACCAATGCTCCAAAAGACTATCGTGCGAACGGACTAACTAGCCTTCGAACGTGTCATGGAACCTGCCGTAATCGATCCTGACCCGGCCATCGACGTTGGGCTGAACCACGTCGACGTAGCGCTGGCCGAACAGGATATCGTCGTGCTCATAGGTCTTGCGGGCATGCACGGTTTGCGCCGCAACAACGTCGAAGCCGGTGACGACGACGATCAGCCCGGCATCGTAGGTCGCCATGTCTTCGGCCGTCAGCCCGTAAAGCGGACTGCGCTCGTCGATGACGTGGAACAGCGTCCAGCTCAGCGCGAAGGCCGGGCTCTCGTTGCGCAACAGCGGCAGCTCGAAGAAGCGCCGGGTCGGATGACCTTCCGCGGTGACGATGTTCTTCAGCATCCACAGCTTCGCCGTGGCGTTGCTGATGACGTTGTGACGCTCGTTGGCGAAACGCACCATCAGCGTCGGCTCGCCCTCATGGTTCGAGATGACCGCGTTGTTGGCGAACAGCACGCGCGAGCTCGGCCGCGAGAAGCGGGCGAAGATCAGACCCGTCATCAGCGACATCGAGAAGATGCCGGTGAAGAGCTCGACGGTGGCGATGAAATGGCCGTAATGGGTCTGCGGGTGCATGTCGCCATAGCCCGCGGTCGAGAGCGTCTCGATGCTGAAATAGAGATAGTCGATATAGGCGCCGTGCGGCACGTTGGAGATCGGGTTGTCGCCGATCCAGTAGAAGGTCGCGAAGACGGCGTTGAACAGCACGAACACCAGCGCGGCGCCGGCGATGAAGGCCGGCCATGACGCGGTCATGCAGCGGTGGCTGACGTCCGTCCAGAAGGAGAGCTGCAGGCCCTCGGTGATGATCTCGCGGCGGCCCAGCCGGACCACCCGCGGCCTCGCCGTCCGATCGTTTTGGCCCCCGAGCATCGCTTCACATTCTCCATACGGTGGCGGACGGGCTTTAATTCGCCTGCGCCCATGCCATAATCACGTGTTTCGAGTTATTTGGCAGGCTGACACCGGAGTTTCAAGCGATGTCCAATCCGCGCGAGCCGACCGTTCACCCGATTCCGATCCTCGATTTGCGTCCGACGCAAATGACCGTCGGCATGCGCGAGGTCAAGGAGAAGCGCAAACGCTTCCGCGAGAAGAAGGGCAAGAAGCAGAGCGACATGATCGGCAAGCACATGATCCCGGTCGTGCGCGGGCCGGACAAGCGCTACTACGTCGTCGATCATCATCATCTGGCGCGCGCGCTGCATGACGAAGGCATCAAGAACATCCTGGTGACCGTGATCGGCGACCTCACCATGGTCGAGCGCGACGCGTTCTGGGGCGTGATGGACAACAAGCGCTGGGTCTATCCCTACGACGCCAAGGGCGAGCGTCGACGCTTCAAGGAGTTGCCGAAGTCGATCAAGGATCTGAAGGACGATCCCTATCGTAGCCTCGCCGGCGAATTGCGCCGTGCCGGAGGCTTCGCCAAGGACACCACGCCGTTCAGCGAATTCCTCTGGGCCGATTTCCTGCGCCGCCGCATCGAGCGCAAGATGGTCGAGGATCATTTTTCCAAGGCGCTGGAGAAGGCGCTGGAGGCTCGCCAAGAGCCACGACGCGATCTACCTGCCGGGATGGTGCGGCCCGGCGTCGGACGATTAGCTATTGCTTGGGCACGCGGCCCATCAGGTAGAATTCCGGGTTGGCGCGCATGCCGGTGAAATGCGCCATCCGGTTCGACAGCGCGAAGAACGAGGCGATCGCGGCGATGTCCCAGATGTCGTCGTCGGAGAAGCCGTGGCCGGCCAGAACGGTGAAATCGTCTTCCGCGATCTGCTCCGCCTCGCGGCAGACCTTCATGGCGAAATCGAGCATGGCGCGCTGGCGCGGCGTGATGTCGGCCTTGAGATAATTCACCGCGATCTGGTCCGCGATCAGCGGGTTCTTGGCGCGGATGCGCAGGATCGCGCCGTGCGCGATCACGCAATATTCGCAATTGTTGAAGCTGGAGGTCGCGACCACGATCATCTCGCGCTCGGCCTTGGTGAGCCCGCTGTCCTTTTCCATCAGCGCGTCGTGATAGGCGAAGAAGGCGCGGAACTCGTCGGGACGCCAGGCGAGCTTGACGAATACGTTCGGGATGAAGCCCGACTTTTCCTGCACGGCGAGCAGCCGCGTGCGGATATCGTCAGGAAGCTTGTCGATGGGTGGCGCGGTGTAGCGCGTCGGTCGGCCTGTGTCATGGAAAGGTCCCGGCTTGTCGTGGTCTGCCGGGACCTTAATCCATCAGCGCAGGCCGCAAAGCGGCCGCAAAGTTACCGCAGCGGCTTCTTCAAGCAGCGAGAAGCGGTCGGGGTCGAGCCCCTGCGACGGCTGCAGCATCGGCGCGTCCACCGGCGAGAGCGTGCGTGCGGGTGCGGGCATCGGCCGCTCGTTGAACACGGGGTCGTTGGGCACGTCGCGCTGCGAGGTGGCGCCGCGCCAGCGCTCCAGCACCGCGCTGACGAAATGCATGTCGTGGCCGGCGGCGACCGACGGCACGGTGCGGATCGCGGATTCGCTGCGCGGCAATTGATGCGGCGGCACTTCCTTGAAGCGCAGCCGGGTCGGCAGCGCCACGCCTTCGCCGAAGGCCAGCACCTCGCGGGTGCCGAGCGAGGGGACGAAGGAGAGCAGGTTGGCGGCGGCGTCCGACACCGCCGAGCGCAGCAGCGCCTGGTCGCGGTCGTTGGCAAGGCGCATCGAGAACAGCGTGTTGCACTGGGAGATGATGGTGGCGTCGAGCTCGGCCGGACGCTGGGTCACGAGGCCGAGATAGACGCCGTATTTGCGGCCTTCCTTGGCGATGCGCGACACCGCCTTGCGGGTCGGCCCGAAGCCGATATTGCGGTCGGCGGCGGCGTAGCGGTGCGCTTCCTCGCAGATGAACAGCAGCGGCGAGACGCCGTCGCTCCACAGGCCGAAATCGAACGCCATGCGGCACAGCACCGACACCACGGAATCGACGACTTCCGCGGGGAAGCCGGCGAGCTGCATCACCGTCATCGGCCGCCCGTTGGCCGGCAGGCGGAACAGATAGCTGATCACTTCCGCCATGGTGTCGCCGCCGACGTTGGCGTTGTCGAACATGAAGGCGTAGCGCGGATCGTTCTTCACGGTATCGATGCGCGAGATCAGCTTGTGATAGATGATGCGCGAGGAGCGGTTCTCCAGCTTGCCCATGCGCTCGTCGATCAGCGAGACCAGGTCCTGCAACCGGTACGGCACCGGCGTGTCGACGGTGTAGCCGATCTGCTTGGGATCGACGCGCTTCAACCCGATGCGGTCGGCGTTCTGGTATTGGGTGTAGATGCCCTTCGCCATCGGGATCACTTCGGCGAGGATGTCGAGCTCTTCGGGCACGCCGGGGCGGCCGGCAAACAGCACGTCGACGATTTCCTCGAAGTTGAACAGCCAGAACGGCAGTTTCAGGTTGCGCGGGTTGAGCACCAGCGCCTTGTCGCCGAAGCAGCGGCCATATTCGTTGTGGACGTCGAGCAGGAACAGCCGCAGGTTCGGACGGGCTTTGAGGATTTCATTGAGCAGCAGCGACACGCCGGTCGACTTGCCGACGCCGGTCGATCCGAGAATGGCAAAGTGCTTGGACAGCATCTCCTCGACGTCGACATAGGCGACGACCGAGCGATCCTGCTGCAAGGTGCCGACATTGATCTGGTCGGACCCGGAGGGCGCATAGACCGTGCGCAGCTCCGCGCTCGAGATCAGTTCGACGACGTCGCCGATGGTCGGATAGTGGGTGACGCCGCGCTGGAATTTCGGCCGGTCGCCGCCGAGGATTTCGCCGAGCAGGTCGACGCCGGCGGAGGCCAGATAGGTGTCGGACGCCTTCATGTTCTCCGACGTGACGTCCGTGATCATGGCGACGATGGTGGAGCTGGCGCAGCGGATGCTGACGAATTTGCCGACGGTGCCTCGCACCTCGGAGAGCGGCATCTGGCCGTCGGCCAGCAGGCCGACCCGGGCAAGAGCGCCTCGCACCGAAATCACACGTCCGAATGATGTCACGGGTATTCTACCTGGCATTTCAAATGGTGGGTTCCGGGCACACTATGCGCAGGCCGGGCTGGACAAACTGTTAAGCCGCGGGGAACCGCGACCGCTCAAATCCGAAGCAATTCGGTGCAGTTAGCTGCACCACGTCAACGGCAGTCGTAAATTCCGCTTGGAAAAGCAGGGTTTATTACGGCCACCTTACAGGGCGGAGGCTTAACCTTCGATTTACCAGTTTTGCGAACGGCGTTGCGTCGCACCCGCTGGCGTCGCCGAGGCCGCGCGGCTTGCGTCAATTGATGCCGGTCCACAGGCGTGAGAAAGCGTGATACTCGATCACACAGCGGGGTCTGCGGGAAGCAGGGGCTATGGATCGCAGCGACGTCTTGATCATCGGTGGCGGCATCGCCGGCATCACCACGGCGCTGGAGCTGCTCGACGGCGGCAAATCCGTGGCGCTGCTCGATCGCGACGAGGAGGCCGTCTTCGGCGGCCTCGCCCGCGAGAGCTTTGGCGGCATGTTCTTCGTCAACTCGCCGGAGCAGCGCCGACAAGGCATCCGCGACAGCGTCGATCTGGCGTATCGCGACTGGTGCAGCTTTGCCGAGTTCGGCAGCGGCGACCGATGGCCCAGGGCCTGGGCCGAGGCCTATGTGTCGCGCTGCACCGAGGACGTCTACAAGTTCGTCCGTGGCCATGGCGTGACTTTTCTGCCGGTCGTCAACTGGGTCGAGCGCGGCGAATTCGTGCCCGGCAATTCGGTGCCGCGCTTTCATGTCAGCTGGGGCACCGGCAAGGGACTGGCGGAGGCGCTGATTTCCGCACTGCGCGGACACAGGAATGCCGGCCGCCTGACGCTCCGCTTCAATGCGAGGGTCGAACAGCTCGTCATGCAGGGCGGCAAGGTCGTCGGCGCTTCCGGCCACAACGAAAAGACCGGCGCACCATTCGAGCTTTTTGCCGACGCGATCGTGGTCGCGGCCGGCGGCATCAATGGTGGCGATCTCTCGCGCGTGCGGGCGAACTGGCATCGCGACTGGAAGACGCCGCCCGAAACGATCCTCAGCGGCTCGCATCGCTTTGCCGACGGCAAGCTGCATGATGCGACCGTCGAGGCCGGCGGCGTGCTCACCCATCTCGACAATATGTGGAACTATGCCGCGGGCGTACATCATCCGAAGCCGCGCAAGCCGATGCACGGGCTGTCGCTGGTGCCGCCGCGCTCGGCGCTGTGGCTGAACTGGAAGGGCGAGCGCATCGGGCCGCAGCCGCTGGTCTCGGGCTTCGACACGCGGCGGCTCGTCACCGACATCTGCGCGCAGGAGAAGCAGTATTCCTGGCAGCTGATGAACATGCGCATCGCGCTGAAGGAGCTGGCGATATCGGGCGCCGAGCACAATCCGTCCATTCGCGAGAAGAAGCGGCTCGGCTTCTTGCGCGATATCCTGTTCGGCAATCGCTGGCTGGTGCGCGAGATGATCGATCACTGCCGGGATTTCGTCACCGCCAATTCCTTGCCCGAGCTGGTCGAGAAGATGAACGCGCTGCAGGGCGACCAATCGATCGACCTCAAGACGGTCGAGGGCGAAGTCGCGCGTTACGACGCCACCATCGCGCGCGGCGAAAAGCTGATGAATGACGAGCAGCTCCGCCGCATCGCATCGATGCGCAAATACAGCGGCGACCGCGTGCGGCTGTGCAAATTCCAGCCGATCTGGGATGCAAAAGCATTGCCGCTGATCGCGGTTCGTGAATTCATCATCAGCCGCAAGAGCCTCGGCGGCATCCAGACCGATCTGGAAAGCCGGGTGCTGGATGCGGCGGGCCAAGCGATCGGCGGTCTCTACGCCGTCGGCGAGGCTGCTGGCTTCGGCGGCGGCGGCATGCATGGCCTGCGCGCGCTGGAAGGCACATTCCTCGGCGGCTGCATTCTCTCCGCGCGCATTGCGGCCGCGTCGATCGACGGGCGAACGTCGTTTGTGAAGGGTTGAGGACATGAAGAGAACGGGAGCCTGGCTCACGGTTTATGCGCTGGAGCAGATCGGCGCACGCTTCACCTTCGGCATTCCCGGCGTGCACACCACCGAACTGTACGACGAGCTGAACAGCTCCAATCGCATCACCCAGGTGCTGGTCACCCATGAAGGCGGGGCGTCGTTCATGGCCGATGCGGTCGGACGTCTCTCCGATTCCATCGGCGTGCTGACGGTCGTTCCGGCCGCGGGCCTGACCCATGCCGCGAGCGGCATCGGCGAAGCCTTCCTCGACGGCGTGCCGATGCTGGTGCTGTCGGGCGGTCCGCGCACCGACACCGGTCATCGCTATCAGCTGCACCAGATGGACACCCACAAATTCATGTCGGGGCTGACCAAGGCGACGTTCAAGGTGACAAGCCACGACGAGGTCGTGCCGACCCTGTTCAAGGCCTATGAGATCGCAACCTCCGGCGAACCCGGGCCGGTGTTCGTGGAATTGCCGGTCAACGTCCTGCTTGCTCACGGACGAGATCGGCGAACTGCCGCAATTCAAGCCGCTGCCTGCGCCGCGTGTCGAAGCGACAAATGAGATCGCGCGGGCCGCGGAGCTGCTGGCCGCCGCCAAGCATCCCTGCATCTTCGCCGGCTGGGGTACGCGCGATGCGAGCAACGAGCTCATTCGGCTCGCCGAATGGCTGGAGGCGCCGGTCGCGACGACCCTGCAGGGGCTGTCGGTCTTTCCGGCCAATCATCCGCTGCATGTCGGTTTCGGCTTCGGCGCCTCCGCCGTGCCGGCGGCGCAGAATGCATTCAAGACTTGCGATTGCATGATCGCGATCGGCACGCGCTTCTCGGAAATCGCGACCGGCAGCTATGGCGCGCAAGCGCCGGAAAATCTGATTCACATCGACATCAATCCTGACGTCTTCAACGCCAACTTTCCGGCCAAGGTCGCCATCGCAGGCGATGCCGGCGCCGTGCTCAGGCAGTTGCTGAAAGAGCTCGAGGCAAAGGGACCGAACCGCTCGGCGCGCGGCGGCCTGCGCGAGCAGATCAGGGGCGACAAGGCCGCCTATCGCGAGAGCTGGTACCGTCACGATGCGGCCGGGATCGTCAATCCCGCGCGCTTCTTCGACGAGCTGCGGCGGCAGATGCCGGACGACGGCATCATCTCCATCGACGACGGCAATCACACCTTCCTGACCGCCGAGCTGATGCCGATCCATGCGCCGAAGAGCGTGATCCTGCCGACCGATTTCAACTGCATGGGCTACGCGGTGCCGGCGGCGATCGGCGCCAAGCTCGCGTGCCCCGATCGAACGGTGCAGACAATCGTCGGCGACGGCGCCTTCATGATGACCTGCATGGAGATCCTGACGGCCTCGAGCAACAATCTCGGCATCGTCTATTACGTCTTCAATGACGGCGAGCTCGCCCAGATCGCGCAGGCGCAGTCGATTCCCTATGGCCGCAAGCCCGGCACGACCATCGGCAAGCTCAACATCGAGGGCGTCGCGCTCGCCACCGGCGCGGCCTATCTGCCGATGAACGACAATGATGCAATCGCCGGCGTCATCGCCAAGGCCAACGAGATCGCAGCCACCGGCAGGCCCGTCATCGTCGCCGTGCGCATCGACTACTCCAAGAAGACCGCGTTCACGCTCGGCGCGGTCAAGACCAATTTCGGCCGCTTCCCGCTGAACGAGAAGCTGCGCTTCCTGACCCGGGCGGCGGTGCGACACGTGATCGGGTAGGGCGCGCGCTCCCGGTTGATATTTCATCACGTGCATTCAACTGCGCGGGAGTTGTGAGCCGCGGCTGATTTCGACAGGCGCGCATCACGCGCCGATCAAAAGACCCTGAGTATCGTCGTTTCCTGAAATAGGAGCTGGCTGACGGCAGTCTGGCTGCTACGCGCGAATTGCGCTGCGTCGTTTCAAGGAGACGTTCGATGAAGAGCGTTATGTACGTTGGTCTGGCAATGAGGTTGTTCGTTGCGGCCGCATCGCCGGCATATGGCGCGCCGGCACTGGAGACCGTCGCGTGGAAGGCGGGAAACGAAACGTCGACGCTGCCCTGGTCGGCGCCGCGAGGTCATCACCAGCCGCGTGTTGTGGATATTCCCGCATCCCGGGCGCAGGACAATCTGAGCGAAGAAGATGCAAGGATTGACCGGATCGTCAGGAATATCTGCCGGAATTGTTGAGCAAGGTCGCCACAAGGCCTGAGGTGGTGGACCAGTTTTGCAGGGTTGCGTTGCGCCGCTGCGGTTGACAGCGCCCCGGTCGACGCTACCCTCCGTTCAACACAACAAGAACCAGGGCAGGGTGGAACGCCGTGAAACGCGTCATCGCGTCTTGAGCGGGTCCGCGCGGCGTTCCGCGCTCGCACCGTTTGCCATCAGAAGCTATCGCCTGCAGTGGCCGTCCGATCTGCTCACCTCATGGGCGTTCGAGGTCGAGAACCTCGTGCTCGGCTGGTACATCTTGACCGAGACCGGTTCGGTGCTGCTGCTGACCCTGCTGGCGTCGCTGAACTATGTGGGAACGCTGATCGCGCCGGTGTTCGGCATGATCGGCGATCGCATCGGGCATCGCGATCTTCTGGCCATGATGCGGTTCGCCTATACCGTGCTTGCCTCGACCATCATGATTCTGGCGCTGACCGGCCATCTGGCGCCGCTCAACGTCATGATCATCGTCTCGATCATGGGCCTGATCCGCCCCTCCGACCTCGGCGTGCGCGGCGCGCTGCTCGCCGACATCATGCCGGCAGCCCAACTGGTCGGCGCGATCAGCGTGTCGCGGACGACGCAGGACACGGCGCGCATCGCCGGCGCGTTGACCGGTACCGGATTGTTCGCGTTGCTCGGCATCGGCTACGCCTATGTGGCGATTGTCTGTCTCTATCTCACGGCCGCCATGCTGATGTTGTGCATGGGCCGGCCCGCGACGCATCACAGCATGGGCGATATGGACCATCCGGCCGATGAGTTGCCGGGCTCGTCGCTGCTGCGCGACCTGAAGGAGGGCATCGTCTATGCCTGGAGCGGTCCGGGGATGCGCGCGGCGCTCTGCGTGGCGTTCCTGGTCAATCTCTCCGCGTTTCCGTTCACCAACGGACTTGTTGCCCTATGTCGCCAGCGACATCTTTCATACCGACCAGACCGGCCTTGGCTATCTCTCGGCGAGCTTTGCCTTCGGTTCGTTGATCGGTTCGATCACGCTGAGCCTGACGTCCGGTGTGCGCATCGCGCGACTCATGATTGGCGCCACGTTGTCCTGGTACGCGATGCTGCTGGTGTTCGTCGCGCTCAAATCCATGCCGGTGGGGATGCTCTGCCTGGTGCTTGCCGGCATGTCGCAGAGCCTGTCGATGATCTCGGCCGCCGTGATCCTGATGCGCACGGCGAGCGCCCGCTATCGTGGCCGCGTCATGGGCGTGCGCATGATGGTGATCTACGGCCTGCCGATCGGGCTGCTCGCCGCCGGCAGCCTGATCGACCTGATCGGCTATGGCGCCACCGGCTCGCTCTATGCGATCTCCGGGCTGATCGCGATGGCCGCGATCGCGCTGCACTGGCGCGCCGATCTGTGGCCGGTGCATGCGCCCGCGAATGCGGGATAGCTCTTTACGAGAGCGCGAGGCTTCATAGGCTTGCCGTCGACGCGTGAATGAAGGAACTCTCATGGCAAAGACTGGACTGGTGGTGTCGGCCCATCCCGGCGACTTCGTGTGGCGCGCGGGCGGCGCGATCGCGCTGCATGCCAGGCGCGGCTACCGGATGAAGATCGTCTGCCTGTCCTATGGCGAGCGCGGCGAAAGCCAGTTCGCCTGGAAGGAAGCCGGCGCCACGATGGCCTCGGTCAAGGCCGGCCGCAAGGACGAGGCCGAGCGCGCCGCGAAGATGCTGGGCGCGGAGATCGAGTTCTTCGATTGCGGCGACTATCCGCTGAAGCTCAACGAGGCGCATTTCGACCGCATGGTCGACATCTATCGCGAGCTCAATCCGAGCTTCGTGCTGACGCATGCGCTGGAAGACCCCTATAATTTCGATCATCCGGACGCCGCGCATTTCGCGCAGCAGACCCGCGTGGTGGCGCAGGCGATGGGCCACAAGCCCGATGCGAAATATCAATATTCGGCGCCGCCGGTGTTCCTGTTCGAGCCGCACCAGCCCGAGCAGTGCAATTTCAAGCCGCAGGTGATCCTCAACATCGACGATGTCTGGGAGATCAAGCGCAAGACCTTCGAGATCCTTGCGGCGCAAAAGCATCTCTGGGCCTATTACGAGCGCGTCGCGCTGAACCGCGGCGTGCAGGGTGGGCGCAATTCGGGCCGGGCGATGACCTATGGCGAGGCCTATCAGCGGCTGTTCCCGATGGCGGTGGAGGAATTGGCATGAGCAATATCGTCGTTCGCAATATCAAACGGACGGATGCCGGCCTGGTGAAGCGGCTCGGCGTGCTCGGCGTCGCCACCGCGCACGAGGCCTATGGCCGCAGCGGACTGATGAAGCCTTACATGCGTCCGGTCTGGCAGGGCGGCGAGGCCGCCGGCACCGCGGTGACGGTGTTGACGCCATCCCGGCGACAACTGGATGATCCATGTCGCGGTCGAGCAATGCAAGGAGGGCGACATCCTCGTGGTCGGCTGCTCCGCCGACAACACCGACGGCATGTTCGGCGATCTGCTCGCGACCTCGCTGATGGCGCGCGGCGTCAGGGCGCTGGTCATCGATGCCGGCGTGCGCGATGCCAAATCGCTGCGTGAGATGGGCTTTCCGGTGTGGTCGAAAGCGATCTCGGCCAAGGGCACGGTGAAAGCCTCGCTCGGCGCGGTCAACGTGCCTGTCGTTTGTGCGGGCATCAATGTGAACCCGGGCGATGCGATCATTGCCGACGATGACGGCGTCGTGGTGGTGAAGCGCGGCGATGCCGCCGACGTCGTCGACCAAGGGCGAGAAGCGCCATGCCGACGAAGAAGGCAAGCGCAAGCGGCTTGCCTCCGGCGAGCTCGGGCTCGACATGTACGGCATGCGCGAGCCCCTGAAGAAGGCAGGGCTTACTTACGTCGACGAGTTGCCGGAAGATTGAAATGGGATGCGGCTACGCACGCTGCTCGGCGATCATCCCGGCACGGCCGCGCTGAAAAGCGGTGCGATCAAATCCGATCTGGTCAGCTTCGACTTCGCGGACTATTCGCCGACGCACAAGGGCTTCAAGCCGATGGTGCGCGAGGCGGCGTTCGACGTCGCCGAGCTTGCGATCGTCACCTATCTGATGGCGAAGAGTTTCGGCAAGCCGATGGTGCTGCTGCCCGATGTCGTGGTGGCGCGCGGCCAGCATGGCTATGCGCTCTATAACGCGAAGCGCGGCACGCTGACGCCGTCCGATCTCAACGGCAAGCGGGTCGGCATCCGCTCCTTCACCACCACCACCGGCGCCTGGCTGCGCGGCATCCTCGCCAACGACCATGGCGTCGATCTCGACTCCATCGATTGGGTCACCTTCGAGGACGCGCATGTCGCCGAATTCGTCGACACCACCAAGCGCGCGCCGCCCGGCAAGCAGATCGTGCAGATGCTGCTCGACGGCGAGCTGGACGCCGTGCTGGGCGAGAAGGTGGATCATCCCGACCTCAAGCCGCTGTTCGCCGATGTCGCGGCGGAAGAGAAGGCGTGGTCGGCCAAACACGGCATCTCGCCGATCAATCATATGGTGGTGGTCAGCACGGATTTGTCGCGCAACCACCCCGATGTCGTGCGCGAGGTGCATCGGCTGCTCGCGCGAATCCGCTGCGGCCGCGCCGAGCGCGCCGCGCTTCACGCGCGGACGAAATGCGCCGCTCGCTGCAGACGATCACGCACTATGTCGCGCAGCAAAAACTCATTCCGCGCGAATTTTCCGTCGACGAGCTGTTCGACGATGTCACGCGTGCCCTGATCTGATGGAGGAGCGATGACTCCCGAGCCGATCTACGACCTCGCTCATCTCGGCCACATGGAATTGCTGACGCCCAAGCCGGAGCAAAGCCTCACATTCTTCGTCGACGTGATGGGCATGACCGTCAGCGGCGAGAAGGGCGAGTCCGTCTATTTGCGCGGCTGGGACGATTACGAGCGCTATTCGCTGAAGCTGACGGGATCGAAGACCTCGGGCATGGAGCACATGGCGCTGCGCGCGCGCAGCCCGCAGGCGCTGGAACGACGCGTCGCCGCGCTGAAGGGCTCGGAGTTCGCGATCGGTTGGGTCGATGGCGACATGGGACAGGGACCGGCATTTCGTTGCCGCGATCCCGACGGCCATGTCATCGAGCTCTATTACGAGACCGAATGGTACCAGGCGCCGCCCGAGCTGAAGCCCGCGCTCAAGAACCAGGCGCAGCGCTTTCCCGCGCGCGGCGTCAATGTGCGCCGCATCGATCATCTCAACTGCCTTGCCGTCGACATCAAGGCGAACCGCCTGTTCTTCGAGAATTATCTGGGCTGCCGCACCACCGAGCAGATCATCCTCAACGACGGCACCGAAGCCGCGATGTGGATGACGATGTCGAACAAGAGCTACGACTTCGCCTACACCCGCGACCACTACGGCAAGAAGGGCCGCTTCCACCACGTCACCTACGCGATCGACAGCCGCGAAGAGATTCTTGCGCGCAGCAGATGTCTTTCTGGAGCATGGCGTGCATATCGAGACCGGGCCGCACAAGCACGCAATCCAGCAGACCTTCTTCCTCTATGTCTGGGAGCCCGGCGGCAACCGCGTCGAGGTGGCCAATGCCGGCGCGCGGCTGATCCTGGCGCCGGACTGGAAGCCGATCGTCTGGACCGAGGAGGACCGCAAGAAGGGCCAGGCCTGGGGCCTGAAGACCATCGAGTCGTTCCACACCCATGGCACGCCGCCGGTCGTGACCTGACGCGCCCTTGCATCGGCGCGGTTCCGCACCATCTGCCGGACGGGACGAATTGCCAGCGGGGAGCAGCGATGGCGCCACGGATCGATTTCAGGAGCGAGGATTTCCTTCGCGACCCCGCCGCAGGCGTCGCGGCGCTGCGCGCGGAGGCACCTGTCGTCGAAACTCATTTCCCGATCGTCGGCCGGGTCTGGGTCACCACCACCTACGAGGCGACCGCGCGTGTGCTGAAGGACAGCGCGATCTTTTCCTTGCGCAAGGAGGGCGGCGAGGTCGCCGGTCTTCGCTGGTGGATGCCGAAGCTGGTGCAGACGCTCGCCGGCAACATGCTGACATCAGACGAGCCCGACCACGCCCGTCTGCGCGGCATCGTCGACGAAGCTTTTCGCCGCCGCGCTATCGTGGCCATGGAGCCGCGCATCCGCGCAATCGCCGATGGATTGGCCGACAAACTGTTCGCGGACGGAAGCCCGGCAGACCTGGTGGCGCGCTATGCGCAAATCCTGCCGCTGTCGGTGATCTCCGAACTGCTCGGTCTGCCCGAGTCCGACCGGCCGATGTTCATCGGCTGGGCCAACACGATGTCACGGGTCAACAGCGCGATCGGCTTCCTGAGTGTGTTGCCCGCCTTCAGGAAGATGCGGCGCTACATGGATGAGCGTTTGCGCGCGGTCCGTGCCCATGGCGGCGAGGGATTGATCGCGGAGCTGGTGCAGGTCGAGAGGGAAGGCGGCCGCATCAGTCACGACGAAATGCTGTCGATGCTGTTCCTGCTGTTGAACGCCGGCTCGATCACCACGACGCATCTGATCGGTGGCGCGGTTTTCGAATTGCTGAAAGACCCGGCAGCGGCGCGACTGGCTGGCGGCGGACTGGAGCCGCGCCGCGCTCGCCGTCGAGGAATTTCTGCGCTTCGTCGCGCCGGTGCAATTCTCCAAGCCGCGTTATGTCCGCGAGGATGTCGAAATCGAGGGCGTTCACTTGCGGAAGGGCGACGCGGGTGATGGCGATGATCGTGGCGGCGAATATGGACGCCGAGGCGAGCCCGCATCCGGAAAAACTCGATCTCGCGCGCAAGCCGAACCGGCATTTGTCGTTCGGCACCGGAATCCATTTCTGTCTCGGTCATCAGCTTGCGCGGATCGAGGCGATGGCGGCGCTGGAAGCGCTGTTCACGCGCTGGCCGAAGCTTGCGCTTGCCGTTGCGCCGTCGCAAATCCGATACCAGCGGCGGCCGGGACTGCGATCGATCGTCAAACTGCCGGTGCGGGCAGGGGACTGACTGACCGCGCGAGTGCCGCAACGCTCCGCCGCCTCTGCATCCGCAGGGTCACCTCACCGCGTGACGAAGCTTGCGCGCGTGGATCTGCCGCAATTGACGGCATGGGGCAGTTAGGGCTTGCGTAAGGGGGCAGCGAACGGGTTGAACGCGGCCAGACGAGGCGTGCAGAGTTTGTTGTGCTGCCGTTACCCATTCCCCAACTGGATTGTTGAGTAGGTTCAATAGGTTATGGTAACTGCTCGGCAATCGCGCCGCGGGCTCTATCGCCTCTGGCTGCAGGGCGCCGTTCCTACTCGCTCGAAAGCGCGCTTGGCAAGTCTGTTGCGCCGTTGGCGTCGTGCAAAAGCGTGACGTCGCGAGGCCTGCGAGCCCCGCTTGGCCAATTCCGAATCTTCGCCTGCCCATCGTCGCGGCAACTCGCTCACACCATCGACCAACTGTTTAGCCGGCGCGACAAGCGCGGTTCCCGCGCTCGCTTGCCCACCTCAGGCCGCCATGCAATGCTTGCCGGGCCAAGAAAAAGGGGATGGCGAACATCGCGAGTCTTCGCGTGCGCCTCTTCCGATAAATCGGCACTGGCAGGGGCTTTCGGAGAACCATCATTATGAATTTCAGGACATTACTCGGGCTGTCATGCGCCGCCGCGATCTCCTTCGCGCTCGCGAGCCAGGCGTCCGCCGAGGACAAGGTCAAGATCGGCGTTATTTTGCCGCTGACGGGCAACGCGGCCAGCGCCGGCCTTCATGGCAAGGCCGGGCTCGAAGTCGCGGCCGACATCATCAACAACGCGCATCCCGAGCTCGGCAATTTCCCGCTTGCCAAGAACGCCGGCCTTGCCGGTCTCGGCGGCGCCAAGATCGAGCTGGTGTTCGCCGATAACCAGGGCAGCCCCGCGACCGGCCAGAACCAGGCGCTGCGCCTGATCACCGAAGAGAAGGTGGTCGCGCTGACCGGCGCCTACCAGTCCGGCATCACGCTGACGACCAGCGCGATCGCCGAGAAATACGGCATTCCCTTTGTCAACGGCGAGTTGGTTGCGTCCAACCTCACCGAGCGCGGCTTCAAATGGTTCTTCCGCACCACGCCGATCGCGACCGATTTCGCGAAGGTCTATTACGACTTCCTCACCGACATGAAGGCATCCGGCGCCAAGACCGACAGCATCGCGCTGGTGCATGACAACACCGAGTACGGCAAGTCGGTTGCCGACACCATCACGACCGCGTTCAAGGAAAAGGGCATCGCGATCGCGCTGGACGTCGCCTACGCCTCGAATGCGACCGACGTGCAGAGCCAGGTGCTGCAGCTCAAGGAGAAGAAGCCCGACGTCGTGCTCATGATCTCCTACACCTCGGATGCGATCCTGTTCGCCAAGACCTTCCAGGCGCAGGACTACAAGCCGGCGATGCTGATCGCCGACGACGCCGGCTATTCCGATCCGTCCTTCATCAAGGCGGTCGGCAAGATCTCGCAAGGCGCGTTCAACCGCTCGTCCTGGAGCGTCGGGCCTGCGGGCTCGGCGACCGCTGTTATCGCCAAGCTGTACAAGGAGAAGAGCGGCGACGAGATGGACGACACCGTGGCGCGGCAGATGACCGGCCTGTTCGTGCTGGCCGAGGCCATCGATCGCGCCGGCTCGACCGATCCCGCAAAAATCCAGGCGGCGCTGAAGGCCACCGACCTGAAGCCCGATCAACTCATGATCGGCTACAAGGGCGTCAAGTTCGACGACAAGGGCCAGAACATCCTGGCGTCGGGCGTGATCATCCAGCTGCAGGACGGCGAGAACTACACCACGGTCTGGCCGAAGGCGAACGCCGAGAAGCCGCCGGTGATGCCCTACAAGGGCTGGTAAAATGGAAGAGGGCGGGACAAAATCCCGCCCTCATCGTCATCAGGCGTAACCTCCTCGCAACGACGCGCGGCTCATGTCCTTTGTCATCCTCCAGGTGATCGTCGGCGGACTCCTGCTGGGCGCGGTCTATGCGTTGTTCTCCTCGGGCCTCACGCTGGTCTGGGGCATGATGAACGTCGTCAACTTCGCGCATGGCGATTTCGTCATGCTCGGAATGTACGTCGCCTACCTCGTCTACACGCTGTTCGGGGGAGGGCCGCTGATCGGCGCGCCGATCGCGATGCTCGTCCTCGCGACCGTCGGCATCGTCGTTTATTTCGGCCTGATCCGTGAGGTCATGAAGGGGCCGATGCTGGCGCAGATCCTCGGCACGTTTGGCCTCGCGCTGCTGCTGCGTTATTCCGTGTTCTGGTGGTTCGGCGCCAACTTCCTCACGCTGCCGGAAAATATTGTCGGCGGCACGCTCGATCTCGGCGGCATCCGCATTCCCGCCTCGCGTCTGCTTGCCGGCATCGTTGCGCTCGCGGTGACCTTCGGCCTGCATCTGCTTTTGACCCGCACCTCGCTCGGCTCGAAGATGCTGGCGGTCGCCGAGGATTCCACCGCGGCGCAGCTGATGGGCATCCGGCCCGACACCATGCAGGCGATCGCCTGGGCGATCGCGGCCGGCGCCACCGGCCTTGCAGGCGCGTTGATCGCGACCTTCTTCTACATCGTGCCGACGGTCGGCGAGACGCTCGCCATCGTCGCCTTCGTCACGGTGTCGCTCGGCGGCTTCGGCAGCGTGCCCGGCGCGCTGGTGGCGGGCCTCTTGATCGGTGTCATCGAGTCGCTGTCCGGCTATCTGATCGGCGCTGTCTACAAGGACATCGTGGTCTATGCGCTGTTCGTCTCCTTCCTCTGGTTCCGGCCGCAGGGCCTGATGGGCAAGTCATGATGCGCCGCCTGCTCTGGCCATCGGTGGCGCTGGCGCTGGTGATCGCCTATCCGCTGCTGTTCTCGACGCCGTTCCAGCAGCGGCTCGGCGCGCTGGTGCTGCTCTATGCGATCGCGGCGTCGGCCTGGAACATCATCGGCGGCTATGCCGGCCAGGTCTCGGTCGGTCATGTCGTGTTCTTCGGCTGCGGCGCCTATGCCGCGATGGGCTCGTACGCGCATTTCGCGCTGCCGCCGCTGGTCGGTATCCCCCTCGGCATCGTGGTGGCGGTTGCGATCGCCGCCATCATCGGCACGCCGACCTTGCGGCTGTCCGGTCACTATTTCAGCATGGCGACGATCGCGGTGGCCGAACTGGTCCGCCTCGTCGTCACCAACACCGAATATCTCGGCGCGGCCGTCGGCCTCTCCGGCCCGACCGCGCCGCGCACCGTCTTCGATCTCTCCTTTGTCTCGGCGCTGCCGTACTACTATCTCTTCCTCTTCATCCTCGCGATCACGCTCGGCATCACCTGGTGGATGACCAACAGCCGCATGGGCTTTTACCTGCGCGCCATCAAGGATTCCGAACGCGCGGCGCGTTCGCTCGGTGCGCCGGCCGCGCGCACCAAGCTCCATGCCTACATGTTGAGCGCGGGCCTGACCTCGGTTGCCGGCGCGCTCTATGCCATGATGTTCGGCTTCGTCGATCCGGAGTCCGGGCTCGGCATCCTGATCTCGGTGAAGATCCTGATCATGGCCGCGCTCGGCGGCGCCGGCCTTCTGTTCGGGCCGCTGGTCGGCGCGGCGATCCTCGTGCCGCTGGAAGAAATCTCCAACAACAAGTTCGGCGGGCAGGGCGCGGGGCTCACCTTCGTGGTGTACGGCGCGATCATCATGCTGATCGCGCGCTTCCAGCCCGGTGGGCTGTTGACGCTCGCCAACCGCATCATGGAGCGGCGCGCCAAGGCGCGCGAGACGCGGCCACGACCGGAGCCGGTCATGCTCCTTGAGGCGCGCGAGATCACCAAGGCGTTTGGCAGTTTTCGCGCGGTCGATGCCGCCTCGGTGACACTGGAGCAGGGCGACATCCTCGGCCTGATCGGGCCGAACGGCGCCGGCAAATCCACCTTCTTCAATTGCCTGACCGGCGATCTCACTTCGACCTCGGGCAAGGTGTTCTTCGAGGGCCACGACATCACCGAGCTGCCGCCGGAAGATCGCGCGCGGCTTGGGCTGGCGCGCACCTTCCAGGTGCCGCAGACCTTCGAAGGCATGACGGTGCTGGAGAACGTGATGATCGGCGCATTCCTGCGCGCCTCGCATCGCGCCGAGGCCGAGCACAAGGCGCGCGCCGTGCTGGAGCGCGTCGGCATGGCGCGGCTGGCGGATGCGCCGGCGCGTTCGCTCGGCACCCCCGGCCGCAAGCGGCTGGAAATCGCGCGCGCGCTCGCGACCGAACCCAAGGTGCTGCTGCTCGACGAGGCGATGGCCGGGCTGACCCAGCGCGAGGTGCAACTTGCGATCGACCTGGTGCGCGACATCCATCGCTCCGGCATCACGCTCGTGATCGTCGAGCACATCATGGAAGTCATCATGTCGCTGGCGAGCCGCGTCATGGTGTTTCATCAGGGCAAGGAGATCGCCCGCGGCAGCCCGCGCGAGGTCACCAGCAATCCCGATGTCATCGCGGCCTATCTCGGCACCCGCGCGGCCAAGGCCGCGGCCGGCCACACGCCGATCGAATTGATGGGCGGGCCCATCACGTGAACGCGCCGCTTGCTCAAGATCGAGCATCTCGAGGTCCGCTACGGCGATCTGATCGGCGTCTCCGACGTCTCGCTGGAGGTGCCCGACGGCAGCGTGGTGGCGCTGCTCGGCTCCAATGGCGGCGGCAAGACCACGACGCTGAACGCGATTGCGGGCCTGATCCCGAGCCATTCCGGCTCGATCAGGTTTCGCGGCGAGGAGATCGGCGGTAGCAACGCCTTCGCCATCGTGCGCAAGGGGCTGGCGCTGTCGCCGGAGGGCTGGCGGCTGTTCGTGCAGCAGAGCGTCGAGAACAATCTGTTGCTCGGCGCGACGCCGCTGAAGGACAAGGCGCGCAAGTCGGCGCTGCTCGAACGCGTCTATGAAATCTTCCCGCGGCTGAAGGAGCGCCGCAGCCAGCGCGCCGGCACCATGTCCGGCGGCGAGCGGCAGATGCTCGCGGTCGGCCGCGCGCTGATGAGCGACCCGAAGCTATTGATGCTGGACGAGCCGTCGCTGGGGCTGGCGCCGGCCGTCGTGGAATCCATGTACGAGACGTTCGGTCGGCTGCACCGGGAAGGGCTGACCATCCTGCTTGCGGAGCAATCGATCGAGCTCGCGCTCGAAGTCTCCGATTTCGCGACCGTGCTGCAGGTGGGCAAAAGCGTGCTGTCCGGCACCGGCGGCTGATCTGGCGCAGGACCCGCAGGTGCAGCACGCCTATCTCGGCAGCGCCTGAGGGGTCAGCGCTTGCGCGGATGCGGCAGCAGGAAAACAAGGCCGCTTACGACAAAGGCGGCGCCACCGACGATCAACGCTAAACCCAAATGATCCATCCAAGGGTTCCTGAGGTGGTGCAAAAGCTCAACCCATCCTACAAGATATGATGTGAAAGAGCGAACGGCGGATCAACCGCCATCGGAATACCGGGGGGAGCGCATGAGCGCAGGCGACAAGCCGTTTGGCGGCACGATCGGCAAGACCGTGAAGGAATCGAAGCCGTGGTGGCCCGACGCGACCAGGCCGCCGCGCGGCGCCCCCAACATTCTCGTCATCCTCTTCGACGATGTCGGCTTCTCCGATTTCGGCTGCTACGGCTCGTCGATCAAAACGCCCACCATCGATCGGCTGGCGGCCGAGGGCCTGCGCTATTCGGGCTTCCATACCACGGCGATGTGCTCGACCACGCGCGCGGCGCTGCTGACCGGCCGCAACCATCATTCGGTCGGCGTCGGCTGCCTCGCCAATTTCGATTCCGGCTATCCCGGCTATCGCGGCAAGATCGCGCGCGAGGCCGGCACCATCGCCGAGATGCTGCGCGCGCACGCCTATCGTAATTACATGATCGGGAAGTGGCATGTGACGCCGCTGACCGAGAGCGGCGCCACCGGCCCCTTCGACGGCTGGCCGCTCGGCCGCGGCTTCGATCGCTTCTACGGCTTCCTCGACGCCGAGACCGATCAATATGCGCCGGAGCTCGTCGCCGGCAACGCGCACATCGATCCTCCGGGGACCTATGCCGACGGCTATCATCTGACCGCCGATCTCGTCGACCAGGCGATCCGCTTCATCGGCGATCACATCGCCGACCGGCCCGATCTGCCGTGGCTGACCTGGGTTGCGCTCGGCGCCTGCCACGCGCCGCATCAGGCGCCATCGGACATCATCATGAGCTACGACGCGGCGTTTGCGCATGGTTGGGACGTCGAGCGCGAGCAGCGGCTGGCGCGGCAGAAGGCGATGGGGCTGGTGCCCGCAGACACCAGGATGCCGCCGCGCAATGACGGCGTGAAGGCGTGGGACGAGCACAGCACCGACGAGAAACGCGTCTTCACCCGCCTGCAGGCGGCCTTTGCCGGCATGCTCGATCATGCCGACCGGCATCTGGCGCGGCTGATTGGCTTTCTCGAAACGGCTGGCGTGCGCGACGACACGCTCGTCATCGTGATGTCCGACAATGGCGCAAGCCAGGAGGGTGGGCCGCTCGGCTTCATCAATGCGATGGGCCCGTTCAACTTCCGCCCCGAGCCGATGCCGGAGAAAATCCGCCGCATCGACGATATCGGCGGGCCCGACACCCACAGCAATTTCCCGCATGGCTGGGCGATGGCGTCGAACACGCCGCTGCGCCGCTACAAGCAGAACACCCATGGCGGCGGCATCCGCGATCCCTTCGTCGTCTCATGGCCGAACCGGATCAAGGCGAAGGGCGAGATGCGGCATCAGTTTGTCCACGCCTGCGACCTCGTGCCGACTTTGCTCGAGCTGATTGGCTTCAATGCGCCAGGCGCGATCGCCGGCACGCGCGCAGATGCCGCTCGAAGGCGAGAGCTTTGCAACCTCGATCGCCAACGCATCGGCGCCGTCGAAATCGTCGCCGCAATATTTCGAGATGTTCGGCCATCGCGGGCTCTGGCATGGGGGCTGGAAGGCGGTGTCGTTCCATCCGTCGGGCACGCCGTTCGAGAACGACAAATGGGAGCTGTTCCATCTCGATCGCGATTTCTCCGAGGTCGACGACCTCGCGACGAAAGAACCGCAGCGGCTCGACGACATGATCAAGCTGTGGTGGGGCGAGGCCGCGAAGCACAACGTGCTGCCGCTCGACGACCGTTTCGGGCCGCGCTTTGCCGAGAACGCCGCGCGCTTCCATGGCGCGCGCCATCACTTCACTTTCCACGCCGGCATGGGCCATGTGCCGACCGACGTCGCGCCCGACGTGCGCAGCCGCAGCTACACCATCGAGGCGCATGTCGAGATCGACGGCGAGGCCGAAGGCGTGCTGATCGCGCATGGCGATGCGACGTCCGGCTACAGCCTCTACGTCAAGGACGGGTTGCTGGTGCACGATCTCAATATCGGCGGCGGCCACGAGATCGTCCGCTCCACGCGCAAGGTGCCGTCAGGCGCGCACCGGCTCGGTGTCCGCGTCGAGCGCCTGGTGCGTAACGAGGCGCCGGCGAAGGGCTCGCGCACCGGCATCAGCGAATACACGCTGCTGATCGACGGCGAGCCGGCAGGGACCCTGCAGACGCAACTCGGCTTCCACACGCTGATCTCATGGTCGGGGCTCGACATCGGCCGCGACCGCGGCAGCCCGGTGTCGCATTACGACGCGCCGTTCGAGTTCACGGGCAAGACTGCTCAAGGTCACCGTGAAGATGCACAACGACCAGGCGCTGGATGGCGAGGGCGTCGGCAACGCGCAGATGGCAAGGCAATGACGGTGTCGTAGCCCGGGTGAGCGAAGCGATACCCGGGTGACCCGCATATCGCTGCGCTCATGCGGGCTACACGTCGGATTGGCTTCATGGGATCGTTACTTGATCTTCTCGTACGCCGCCGCGAAATCGGCGAGCGGCATCGGGATCGTGATGACTTCCTTGTTCAAGTTCTGGAAGGCGATCTTGAGCTGCTTGCCGGACTTCATCGCGGCCAGCAGCTCCGGCGAGACCGGCGTGTTGGCGTAGCAGCCGCGGTTCTCGCAGGTCTGGATCTGCAGATCGACCACCTTGCCCTCGTCGACCTGGAGCTTGGCTCCAACCGGCAAATTCAATCCGAGCGGCAACTGCACCAGCGCGACGGGCTGACGCGTGTCGCTGGCGACGCGGATGTTGACCAGCACGATCAGTTGCCCGGTCTTGGTCAGCACCGCGGTCTCTTCGACGGCGCATTCCAGCGGCGCGTCGCGGCTGGCGGAGCTGCAGCGCGAGATCCAGCCGGGCGCGGGCGGTTGCGCGGCCTGCTCGGCCGGGGCAGGCGAGGCGGCCGGTGCCGGCGTGTGTGCAGGCGCAGGAGCGGTGGGCGCGGCTTTCTTCGGCGCCTGTGCCGAGGCCGGCGCGCAAGCGAGCGCGGCAAGCGCGAGGAGAACGACGGTTGTCCTGATCGATGTCACTGGTCCGGCTCCCGGGTTTAACCTCCGATGTGCCGGGCCACTTTCAAAGTCAAGCTATTCGGCGGCTTCCTTGACGGACGCACGCTCGGCGCCGTGCTCGTCCTCGTCCGCGTCGGTGCGGCCCCAGCCGGAGAACGCGTTGGAGAGCTTGTCGAGGTAGAGATAGATCACCGGGGTGGTGAACAGCGTCAGCGCCTGGCTGACGATCAGGCCGCCCACCATGGCATAGCCGAGCGGCTGGCGGATTTCCGACCCCGTGCCGGTGCCGAGCATCAACGGTACGCCGCCGAGCATCGCGGCCATGGTGGTCATCATGATCGGGCGGAAGCGCAGCAGCGCCGCCTGGCGGATCGACTGCTCCGAAGTCAGATGCTGGTCGCGCTCGGCCGCGATCGCGAAGTCGACCATCATGATGCCGTTCTTCTTCACGATGCCGATCAGCAGAATGATTCCGATCAAGGCGATCAGGCTGAAGTCGTAGCCGAACATCATCAGGATCGCGAGCGCGCCGACGCCGGCCGAGGGCAGCGTCGACAGGATCGTGATCGGGTGGATGTAGCTCTCATAGAGAATGCCGAGGATCAGGTAGACCACGACCAGCGCCGCCAGGATCAGCAGCGGCACGGTGCCGAGCGATTGCTGGAAGGCCTGCGCGGTGCCCTGGAAGCTCGAATTGAGCGTGGCGGGCGCGCCGAGATCGTTCATCGCCTTCTGCACGGCTTCGGTGGCCTGTCCGAGCGCCACGCCCTGGGCGAGGTTGAAGCTGATGGTGATCGCCGGGAATTGACCCTGGTGGCTGATCGACAGCGGCCGCACCGGCTCGCTGGTCCAGGTCGCAAAGGTCGACATCGGCACCTGGTCGCCGGTGCGTCGGCGACTTCAGGTAGAGCTTGTTCAGCGAGTCGAGGTTGCCCTGCAGCTCGGGCAGGATCTCCATCACGACGTGATAGCTGTTGAGCTGGGTGAAGTACTGCGTCACCTGGCGCTGGCCGAAGGCGTCGTAGAGCGTGTCGTCGATCAGCTGCGGCGTGATGCCATAGCGCGAGGCGGTGTCGCGGTTGATCTTCAGCTCCAGCGTCGTGCCCTGGGTCTGCTGGTCGGTGGCGACGTCGCGCAGCTGCGGCAGCGTCTGCATCTTGCCGAGAATCTTCGGCGCCCACTCGTTGAGCTCGGCGAGATTGGCGTCCTGCAGCGTGAATTCGAACTGGGTTCGGGTCGGCCGGCCGCCGAGACGCACGTCCTGCGCTGCCTGCATATAGAGGCGGGCGCCCTCGACCTTCTCGAGCTTCGGACGCAGCCGCGCGATGACCTGCTGGGCCGATGCGTCGCGATCCTTCAAGGGCTTCAGCGTGATGAACATGTTGCCGTTGTTGCCGGCGCGGCCGCTGCCGCCGATCGCCATCGCGGCGGTCGCGACGGCGGGGTCCTGCAGCACGATGTTGGCGAGTTGCTCCTGCTTGGCCTTCATCGCCTCGAACGAGATGTCCTGCGTTGGCTTCCGAGGTCGAGGTGATCAGGCCGTTGTCCTGCTGCGGGAAGAATCCCTTCGGGATGATCACGAACAGATAGACCGACAGTGCGAGCGTCGCGAAGAAGATCAGCAGTGTCGTGCGCTTCCAGCTCAAGGCGAGGTCGAGGCCGCGCTCGTAGCCGCGCAGCATGGCGTCGAAGCCGCGCTCGCTCAATTGATAGAGCTTGCCGTGGCGGGCGTCGTGATGCGAGCGCAGGAAGCGCGAGGCCATCATCGGCGTCAGCGTCAGCGACACCACCATCGACACGAAGATGGTCATCGCCAGCACGACCGCGAATTCGCGGAACAGGCGGCCGATGATGCCGCCCATCAAGAGCAGCGGGATCAGCACCGCGACCAGCGACACGCTGATCGAGACGATGGTGAAGCCGATTTCCTTCGCGCCCTTGAAGGCGGCGGCCATCGGCCTTTCGCCGTCCTCGATGTAGCGCGAGATGTTTTCCAGCATCACGATGGCGTCGTCGACCACGAAACCGACCGCGATGGTCAAGGCCATCAGCGACAAATTGTCGAGCGTATAGCCGAACACCCACATCAGCGCGCAGGCGCCAAGCAGTGCCAGCGGCACGGTCACTGTCGGAATCACCGTTGCCCAGAAGCTGCGCAGGAAGACGAAGATGACCATGACCACGAGGAAAATGGTCAGCAGCAGCGTGAACTGCACGTCCTCGACCGCGGCGCGGATGGTGGTGGTGCGGTCGGAAATGATTCCGATGTTGATGGCCGGCGGGATCGCCGCCACCAGCCGCGGCAACAGCGACTTGATCTTGTCGACGGTCTCGATGACGTTGGCGCCGGGCTGCTTGTAGACCACCAGGAACACGCCGCGCTTGCCGTTGGCCCAGGCTGCCTGCTTGGCGTCTTCGGGACCGGTCACCGCCTTGCCGATGTCGCGGATGCGCAGCGGCCCGCCGTTGCGATAGGCGATGATGACGTCGTTCCACTTGTCGGCGTCGAGCAGCTGGTCGTTGGCGTAGATGGTGTAGGCGCGCTTCTCGCCGTCGATATTGCCTTTCGGGCTGTCGACGGTGGTCAGCACGATCTGCGCACGGACATCTTCCAGCGACAGACCCTTGGCGACGAGCTTTGCAGGATCGATCTGCACGCGGATCGACGGCTTCTGCTGGCCGCCGATCACGACCTGGGCGACGCCGGAAATCTGGCTGATCTGCTGGGCGAGCTGGGCGTCGACCGCGTCGCTCACCGTGGTGAGCGGCAGCGTGTCCGATTGTGCCGACAACAGCAGGATCGGCGAGTCCGCCGGGTTGACCTTGCGATAGGTCGGCGGCGAGGGAAGGTTTTTGGGCAACTGGCCGCTGGCGGCGTTGATGGCGCCCTGCACGTCGTTGGCGGCGCCGTCGATGTTGCGGTTGAGATCGAACTGGATGGTGACCGCCGCGGTGCCGAGATAACTGGTCGAGGTCATCTGGGCGATGCCGGGAATCTGCGCGAACTGGCGTTCCAGCGGCTGGGCGACGGAGGAGGCCATCGTCTCCGGGCTGGCGCCCGGCAAGGTCGCGGTGACCTGGATGGTCGGGAAGTCGACCTGCGGGAGAGGTGCGACCGGCAGCAGTGGGATAGGCGACGAGACCGACGAACAGGATGCCCGCCATCAGCAGCGAGGTGCCGATCGGGTAGCGAATGAAGGGCGCGGAAATTCCCGCGCCTGTCGATCCCGCCGTGGCTGCTCATTCCTGCTTGACCTTGGCTTGCGCCGGATCGGAGCTCGCGACCGCGCTGGAGACGATCGAACCGGGCTGCACCTTGAACTGACCGCCGGTGATCACGCGCTCGCCGGGCTTCAGCCCTTCATCGATCACCGAGCGTCCGTCGATGGAGTAGCTGACCTTCACCTTGCGCAACTTCCGCCTTGTTGTCCTCGCCGACGGCATAGGCATAGAGGCCGTTGGTTCCGTGCTGGACCGCATCGTCAGGCACCACGGTGGCGTCCTTCAGCGTCCTGACCAGAAGCCGCGTCGACACCGACTGGCCCGGCCACAGCGCGTGGTCCTTGTTGTCGAACACCGCCTTCAGCCGGATAGTCCCGCTGGTCGTGTCGACCTGATTGTTGATGACGTCGAGTTTTCCTTCCGCCAGCGGCTTCTTGCCGTCGGTGGTGATCGCGATCACCTTCAGCGCACCGGCCTTCTGACCTTCGCTGATGTAGGGCAGCTGCTCTTCCGGCGCGGTGAAAATCACCGTGATCGGCTCGATCTGGGTGACCGTGACGATGCCGGTCTGGGTCGAGGCATTGACGATGTTGCCGATATCGACCTGGCGCAGGCCGACCACGCCGGTGATCGGCGATTTCACCTGGGTGTAGTCGAGCTGGGTCTGGGCGTTGGCGATTGCCGCGTCATCCGCGGCGATCTGGGCGGTGAGCTGCGCGACCGTGGAGCGCTGGGTGTCGGTCTGCTGGCGCGTGGCGAACTCGCCGAGCTTGGTATAGCGCTGCAGGTCGAGATTGGCGTTGGCGAGGTTGGCCTCGTCCTGCACCTTCTTGGCCTTGGCCTGGTCGAGGGACGCCTGGAACGGCCGCGGATCGATCTCGGCCAACAGGTCGCCCTGCTTGACCGTCTGGCCTTCCTGGAAGGCGATCTTGTCGATCTGGCCGTCGACCCGGGTGCGGACGACCACGGTATTGAAGGCCTGAACCGTGCCGAGCCCGGTCAGGTAGACCGGGAAATCCGTCTTTTCGACCGCGGACATGCTGACGGGAATGGAGGGCCGGCGCGCGGCAGCCTTCTGGGCATTTTCGGCCCTCTGCACGCCTTCCTGATGGCGCTGCCAGCCGAAATAGCCCGCGCCGCCAAGCACGGCGATCAGCACAATCCACCCGATAGTCCGCGACGTCTTCATGCTCGTTCGTTCGCTGAAAGAGAGACAATAACGGGAGTTTTACGCGGTTCCCAGCCGAGCATGCATATAATATGCATGCAATTTATATGTAAACACACTATAGCTTGAGGTTCGAGGAGGATTCCTAAACTCTTGGAAAGGTTTGGGGACAGTTTAACCGATGTCGCTCGACCTGAAACGGCAGCTCGTTGCCCAGCTCGTAGAGAGTTCGCGGCTGCTGCGCAACTATATCGATCACCGCGCCAAGGAGCGGGGGACGACGCGCGCGCAGTGGATCGTGCTGTTTCGGCTGCGCCAGAACGAGGGCCTGTCCCAGGTCGACCTCGCCGACGTGCTGGAGCTGCAGCCGATCTCGCTGGTGCGGCTGCTCGACCGCCTGGTCGAGCATGGCCTGCTCGAGCGGCGGCACGACCCGAAGGACCGCCGCGCCAACCGCCTGTTCCTGACGTCGAAGGGCAAGAAGCTGGTCGACGATCTCGACAGCCTGCGCGATGCGATCGCGACCGATGTGTTTCACGACCTGTCCGACGAGACGCTGCAGACCAGCCTCGACACCCTTCGCGAGGCCAAGGAGCGCATCAAGGCGCTGTCCGATCAGAGCGGACACGTCGCGGCGAAGTGAGCGCGCCGCGCTCACTTGATGCAAAAAAGTGACGCTCAAGAACATTCAGAAGTCGCCCATTTTAGAAGGGCTTTTAGAACCGTTTTGATCTGGATGGATTCTGGATTTTCAGCGTCGTATTCGCGTTGACCTGAATTCTCGCGACCGATACCGCTGCATCCTCGCTGCATTGTGAATAGCGAATTGCAGCGGGGTTTGGGGCGCGTCAATGACAACAGAAACAGCAACGTCGCGGCATTCGATGGCTGCGGCCAACTCGGCGAACGCGGTTGCATTCGGCGGCCGGCGATTTCTCTTCGCGGTGAGCGCGATCGCAGTTCTTGCCGCCGGTATGAGCAAGGCTTCCGCACAGGCGTCGGCGGAGGCGAAGCCGAATTCGGAGTTGCCCCCGGTCAACGTCACCGCACCCGAGGCCAAACGGAGCGGCGGCACACCGGCGCGGAGCGCCGGCGCGGGCGCCGCCAGACGCCGCCAGCAGGCGGCGCGGCAGGCGCAGCCGGAAGCCAAGCCGAAGGAGTTCGGACCATCGCAGGACGCCAAGACCGGCACCGTCGGCGTCTACGCCAACAGCACGCCGGTTGCGACCAAGTCCAACACGCCGATCGTCAACATCCCGCAGTCGCTCAGCGTGCTCACCAAGGACTTCATTCGCGATCAGAATTTCCAGAATTTCACCGAAGTCACCCGCTACGTGCCGGGCGTCGCCGTGCATCAGGGCGAGGGCAATCGCGACGAGCTCGTGATCCGCGGCGTCGACTCCAGCGCCAACTTCTTCGTCAACGGCTTTCGCGACGACGTGCAGTATTTCCGCGATTTCTACAACGCGCAGAGCCTCGAAGTGCTGAAAGGTCCGTCAGCGCTGACCTTCGGCCGCGGCGCCGGTGGCGGTCTGGTCAATCGCACCCTCAAGGAAGCGGACGGCACGCGCGTCTACGAGGCGTCGGCCCAGACCGGCTCCTGGGGCGACCGCCGCGTCACGCTGGACGCAGGCAACGCCATCAACGAAAACGTCGCCGCGCGTTTGAATGTGTTCTACGAGGGCGCCGACGGCTTCCGCGATTTCAACCATCTCGAGCGCTACGGCATCAACCCGACGGTGACGCTGAAGCCGGACGACGACACCAAGGTCAAGCTGTCCTACGAATATTTCCACGACGACCGCACGGCCGATCGCGGCAATCCATCGTTGACGCCGTTTGGCGGGCGCGACGCGTTTCAATCCCGCCACGCCCTTTGCGCCGAACGGCGATTTCTCGACCTTCTTTGGCAGCCCGAGCCTGAACAAGGCCATCGCCACTGTGCAGACCGGCATGGCCATCATCGAGCACGATTTCGGCAACGGGCTGACGGTGCGCAACGGCACCATCGCTGCCGACTACAAGAAGTTCTACCAGAACGTCTATCCCGGGAACGGACCGCTGGCGGGCGCGGTGGATCCGGCGCAGACGATGTTCAATTACGCGGCCTACCAGCACACGACCAACCGCGACAACGTCTTCAACCAGACCGACTTCCTCTACAAGACCGTGGTCGGTCCGGTCCGCCATACGCTGGCGTTCGGCACGGAGTTCGGCCAACAGACCGGCATCGATGTCCGCAACACCGGCATCTTCCCGAACGGCACGAACACCATGGTCGACACCACCCCGTTCGCGCCGACCTACTTCGGACCCATCACCTTCGTCCATCATTTCACGGGCACGAATGCGGACGGTGTCACGACGCCCGATTCCAACAGCAGCTATCGTCTCAACGTCGAATCCGGCTACGTGCGCGACACCGCGGAATTCGGCCGCATGCTGCAGCTGATCGGCGGCGTCCGCTTCGATCGCTTCGACATAGCGGCGACCGACATGAACACCAACACCGGTCGAGCCAGGATCGACGACAAGCTGTCGCCCGCGGCCGCGGTCATCATCAAGCCGATCGATCAGCTGTCGATCTACACGATGTACAGCGTCTCCTATCTGCCGGCTTCCGGTGACCAGTTCAGCTCCCTGACCGACGGCACCGTCATCCTGACGCCGCAGAAATTCGTCACCGAGGAAGTCGGGCTGAAATACAACATCAATCCGAAGCTGTTGTTCTCGACGGCGGTCTACAATCTCGACCGCACCAATCAGCCGCTCGCGGACGGCAACAATCCCGGATTCTTTTTCCCGTCAGGTGCGACGCGGGTCAAGGGATTCGAGTCGAGTCTGACGGGCTACGTCAACCCGCAATGGCAGACCACCTTCGCCTATGCCTACACCGATGCGAAGATCGTCAGCGCGACATCGGCAATCATCGTGCCGGGCAATCGCGTTCAGCTGGTGCCCTACAACCAGTTCGCATGGTGGAACAAGTACCAGATCGATCCGATCTGGGCCGCCGCGCTCGGCATCATCTATTTCTCGGATTCGTTCGCCAATTCGGACGACACCGTGAGGCTGCCGGGCTTCTGGCGTTTCGACGCAGGCATCTATGCCAAGATCGACAAGAACTGGAGCGCCCAGCTCACCGTCGAGAACATCTTCAACAAGGGCTATTGGGCCTCCGCCGACGGCAACAACAACATCTCGCCGGGGCAGGGCCGCACGGCGCGGTTGAAGGCGACTTACAGGTTCTAGCGTTGCCTCCAAGGTTGGCGTCGGCGAGTTTGCCGATGCCGCTGAGGCTTCGGCGCGAACCTGGAGTGGTTCTGTTTCTATCGGAACCAATTCCGCTCTGAACCATCCCTGTATCCGAGAGGCACAAGGCTTGGCGTGCGCTTCGGGAATTCTTCCCGAATGATGTCCCGGTTCTGACGTTCGTATCAAACTGTAGCGAACGTACTCGTGCATCAAGTCTTTTTGTCGATCGTGCCGAGGAATTGTCCTTGAATTGGCCAAGCCAACCGGCATAACGAAAGTGCGGCGAGCCGGAGCGAGTGCGGTGATGTTTAGAACCATTCTTAAGTTGCTGATGGCGTCGGCGCTGTGCGCGTTCGCGTCTGCCGGCGTCGCGCAACAGAATGCCGCGCCTCAGCCGGTGCCTTATCTGAACGCGCAGGCCGCACCGCCCGCCGCGACGACTCCCACCGCGCCGGCCGCCCCGCAAGTTGCGGCGCCGGCAGCGGCCCAGCCCGCGCCGCCAACAGCGACGGCGGCGCCCGCCGCGTCCACGCCCGATGCCGGTGTCGACAACGCCAAGCCGCTGAAATCGACCTTCCCGGTGCCGCACGATCTGTCGCCATGGTCGATGTTCCTGTCCGCCGACATCATCGTGAAAGCGGTCATGATCGGGCTTGCCTTTGCCTCGCTCATGACCTGGACGATCTTCATCGCCAAGATGATCGAGCTTGCGGTCGCGCGGCGGAAGCTGCGCACAGCGCTCCGCAAGATCGCCGAGTCCCGTTCGCTGGCCGAAGCGCAGTTCGCGCTGGGATCGAAGACCGGCGTGCTGTCCGGATTCCTCGCGGCGGCGATGCGCGAGGCGCGGCTGTCGGCCGGCATCTCCTCCGATAGCGGCATCAAGGAGCGCGCCGCCACGAGCTTTGCCGAGATCTCGCGCGCCGAGGCGCGCCGCATCCGGCTCGGCATGGGGCTGCTTGCGACCATCGGCGCGACTTCGCCCTTTGTCGGCCTGTTCGGCACGGTGTGGGGCATCATGAACAGTTTCATCGGCATCTCGAAGGCACAGACCACCAACCTCGCGGTGGTCGCGCCCGGCATCGCCGAAGCCCTGCTCGCGACCGCGATCGGCCTCGTCGCCGCGATCCCGGCCGTGATCATCTACAATCACTTCGCCCGCGTGACGAAGACCTATCTCGAGCAGGTCAGCCGCGCCTCGGGCGCCGCGGCCCGCCTGTTGTCGCGCGATCTCGATCGCAGCCATGGCGGCGCGCACGTGCGCGCGGCGGAGTAGGCCGAGGAGCTGAATCATGGGCGCTTCACTCGTTGAAGGCGGCTTCGACGACGACGAGGATTTCGCGGAAGCCCACGAAATCAACGTCACGCCGTTCATCGACGTGATGCTGGTGCTTTTGATCATCTTCATGGTGGCCGCACCGCTTGCCACCGTCGACCTGCCGGTCGATCTGCCGACCTCGACCGCGACGCCGCAGAAGAAGCCGGACAAGCCGACCTATGTCAGCATCAAGCCCGATCTCGCGGTCGCCATCGGCGAGACGCTGGTCAAGCGTGTCGACCTCGTCAGCACGCTGGACGCCATGCCCGACGCCGCCAAGGACAAGTTCATTTTCCTGCGCGCCGATCGCGCGGTGCCTTATGGCGAACTGATGAACGTGCTGGAGATCCTGCGGGCAGGGGGCTATTCGAGGATCAAGCTGGTGGCGCTCGAAGGCGTGCCCGATGCGGCAACGCCTGCAGCGGCGCCGACACCCTGAGCACGCGATGAGCGAGATCGACCTCGAGCAAAAACCGTCGCGCCGGCTATGGCTGTTTGCTGCCGTCGCCGCGCTGGCGCTGCATCTCGGCGGAGCCGCGCTCGCGGTCGCCCATCTCAGGAACGTCGACGACGACGATTCCCTGGGCGCGCCCGCGATCGAGATCGGGCTGGAACTGGCGTCGACAAAATCCGAGCAGACCGATCTGCCGCCAGGTCCGGAGCAGGATGAATCCGTGGCCTCGCCCGCGCTGCCCGAGCAGAAGGCCGAGGTCAAGGAAACCGACCTGCCGAAGGATACGCCGACCGAGGAGGCGGAGGCGGATCGCATGGTGACGCCGAACATCGTCAAGAAGCCGATCGAGGAGGAGGAGAAGGTCGCGAAGGTCGAGACCCAGGCCTCGCAGGAATTGGTTCAATCCGAAGCCACCGCGGCGCCTGCTCTCGACAACGCACCGAAGGCCGCAGCGGTCGGTCGCCCCCGCCATCGGCACCGGCGAGTTGGCCCGGCGCGCCCGTGTCACGTGGGAAAAGGAGTTGATGGCGCATTTCAACCGGCACAAGCGCTATCCCAGCGAGCGTGAATCGAAGGCCGCGGAGATCACGGTCACCTTCGAGCTCGACCGCATGGGCCATGTGCTGTCGGCCAGCATCGTCAAGGGATCGGGCGATCCCGTCTTCGATCAGGCCGCGCTATCGATGCTCCGCCGCTCCGATCCCGTGCCGCGGCCGCCGCCGCTCGTCGCCGACCAGGGGTTGAGCTTCACCCTGCCGGTGAACTTCACGGTCAAGGGCAAGGGCTAGAGTTGCCCCGCGCTCGTTACGGGCGGTCCCGGCCGCAACTCGCGGCCGTCGCTGGCGAAGCTGTGGGATCGCTTGAAGCGCTATCGATAGATATTGTCGTCACTGCCAGAAATAGCGGATGCCGACATAGACCACGCAAAGGCCGATGAAGATCAGCGCCACCGGAAGTTTGGGCCTGGCGTCGGTTGGCCGCGCCACCGCCGCCGGCTTCGGCCGTGGCGGTTTGCGGAACGCGGTCACATTGTCCGCGACCGGCTCGGCCGGCGCGGAACGCACCGCGGGCGGCGTGCCGAGGCCGCCCATCTCGGCATAGTAGGTCTTGTACATCAGCTGGATGGTGGCTTCGGTTGCCTCGGCCTCGGTCATCACGGCGAGCAGGGAGCGGTAATTCGCCAGGAAGCCCTGCGCCTCCGTCGTCAGCGACGAGGCGCCATTGAGCTTGGCAATCATCTTCCAGGTCGCAAAGTCGGCGCGGGCCCGCGTGTCGGCGCGTCGCGCAATCAGCATGTCCGCAGCTTTGACCAAGACGGCCTCGGGTTCCCTATCGCTCGCTTGTGAGCTCAGTATCCGGTGATGAGCAGAATGAACCGAATGATGAAATCAGTCGATGCCCTCAGTATCGCCGAGATAACATCAAGATTTAGACCGAACTGCGAACCCGCAAGCGGCAGCAGGATCAAAATTCCGACCAGGATCAGCATTCCGAACGGCTCCAGCGCGCGCCAGCGGTATTGCGAGCGGGCGCGGCAACAGCCCGACCGCGACCCGGCCGCCGTCCAGCGGCGGGATCGGCAGCATGTTGAAGATCGCCAGCACGACATTGATCAGCAGCATGTTTTTGAGGTTGTCGGCGACCCATTGCGCGTAGTCCGCGGGCACCAGCGGCAGCAGATGGAAGGCCAGGCCGCGGCGGCGATCGCCAGGATGATGTTGGTCGCGGGGCCGGCGAGCGCCACCAGCACCATGCCGATGCGGGGATTGCGCAGATTGCCGAACCTCACCGGAACCGGCTTGGCGTAGCCGAACAGGAACGGAGAGTGCGAGAGCAGGAGCACGCCGGGCAGCAGAATCGTTCCGAAGGGATCGATATGCCGGATCGGGTTGAAGGAGACCCGGCCGAGATTATAGGCGGTGTCGTCGCCGAGCCGATGCGCGACGAAGCCGTGCGCGGCCTCGTGAAAGGTGATGGCGATGATCAGCGGCAGCACCCAGACCGAAAGCTGGTAGGCGGAAATGTTCAAAGGGAAGAGCTCCGGGACAACGGCCCTCTATATAGGGAGCACGGCGTGATCGCGTCAGGACGGCGGCGGGCCTTCCTGATATTGCGGCAGGCCGTCGTTGAGCTTGACCCAAGCCATCTTCGCGGAGAGCCAGATGTGCTCGGTCGGTGCGAAGGCGTGACGGTCGTCGAACGTCGCGAGCGCGACGCCGGCCGCGCTGCCGTTCGTGCGCCAGGAGAACAGCCGCGTGCCGCACTTCTTGCAGAACACCCGGTCGAGCCGTTCGGAGGTGGGGTAGCGGCCGGTCTCGCCCTGAACCGTGATCGCGGTTTGCGGAAACAGCGCGCGGGCGAAGAACGGCGAGCCCATCGCCTTCTGGCAGTTGCGGCAATGGCAGAGGCGGACGTTGATCGGCTCGCCCTCCGCCTTGAACCGCACCGCGCCGCACAGGCATCCGCCTTCCCGGGTCATGGACACCGCTCTCTGTTTTTGAGGCGCAGATCATGCCCCAACTGAAAACGGCATGAAAGCGGCACGTTGCGAGAGGTCAGCCATGTCTAGCTGGGGAATAGACGGACATTTCGCCGGTTTTTACAGGCGTGTATCCTGCGCGCGCCACCCGCCCGCGCGTGCGTCGCAGGCAAGTCGATCGCGCTTCACCATAAAATTCGAGGGAAGAAACAATGAGTCGAAAACTGACGATACTCGCACTCGGCGCCAGCCTGTTCGCCGGTCTCGCCGCGCCCGCGCAGGCGGCGGACGTGTCGTTGCTGCGTATGGCCGACTGCGGTACGCCGCAGGCGCCCACGCCCGTCAATCAGCGCTTTTCGGATACCTATGCCTATGGCGAGCTGAAGATTCAGTTCGTCTTCAGCTGCTATCTCATCAAGCACGACGACGAATACATGCTGTGGGACACCGGCCACGCCATGACGGCGCCCAATGTCGCGCCGAAGGTGAGCCTGGTCGATCAACTGGCCAAGATCGACGTCAAACCCGACCAGATCAAATATGTCGGCATCAGCCATTATCACGCCGATCACACCGGCCAGGTCGACTCGTTTCCGAAAGCAACGCTGCTGATCGGCGCCAAGGAATGGGAGGCAATCACCGCCCCCAACCCGGCGCAGGGCGTGAACTTCAAGCCGTTCGCGAGCTGGATCAAGGGCGACAGCAAGGTCGAGCCGCAGGCCGATCGACAAGGACGTGTTCGGTGACGGCAGCGTGATCGTGCTGCGCACGCCCGGCCACACGCCGGGCCATCAGAGCCTGCTGGTCAAGCTGGCGCAGATGGGACCCGTCATCATCACCGGCGATGCCGTGCACTTCCACGAGAACTACGATTCGGACGGCGTGCCCTGGTTCAACTTCGATCGCGCCCAGACGGTCGCATCGATCGAGCGCATCAAGAAGATCGCGGCGAACCTGAAGGGCAAGGTCATCATCCAGCACGATGCGCGCGACGTCGACATGCTGCCGGCATTCCCGGCGTTTGCGAAGTAACGGCCGAGACCTGATCGAGACGCGCTGCCCCGATGCGGCGCGTCGTCTCGGCCAGCGTTAACTCTGCTCGATCTATCCCTCGCCTCGATCGGCCTAAGCCGTCCCTCATCCTCGCCAACTGTTGAACAATGAATCTTCGTCATGGCCGGGCTTGTCCGGCCATCCACGTCTTCTTCGAGATTGAGAAGACGTGGGCCCGGCACAACGCCGGGCATGACGAGCTTTGAAGAGAGCCATTCGTTGCTGCCCGCTCCAAATCCCTCGCCCTCCGAGAGGGCCGGTTCGCGGCCTCCTCAGGGTGAGGGTCTCAATACGTCGCCCGTCCGCCCGAGATATCGAACACCGCGCCGGTCGAGAACGCGCAGTCCTCGGAGGCCAGCCACGCCACCATGGCGGCGAGCTCCTCCACCAGCACGAAGCGGTTCTTCGGGATCTTCGACAGCATGAAGTCGATATGCTGCTGCGTCATCTGGTCGAAGATCGCGGTCTTGGCCGCGGCCGGCGTCACCGCATTGACCAGGATGTTGTGCGCGGCGAGCTCCTTGCCGAGCGATTTGGTCAGCGCAATCAGCCCCGCCTTCGATGCCGAATAATGCGCGGCGTTGGGATTGCCTTCCTTGCCGGCGATGGAGGCGATGTTGACGATGCGGCCGTAGCTCTGCTTGAGCATCGCGGGCACGATCGCCTTGCAGCAGATGAAGGGACCGTCGAGATTGATGCGCAGCACCTTGCGCCATTCGTCGAGGTCGGTCTCCCACACCGTCTTGTTGATGCCGGCAATGCCGGCATTGTTGACGAGGATGTCGATCTTGCCGAACGCCTTCAGCGTGTCGTCGCGGGTCTTCTCCACGGCGGCGCTGTCGGTGACGTCGACCTTGAAGGCGGAGACCGCGTTGCCGATCGTTTGCGCGGTCTTGTCGGCGAGCGCCTTGTCGTGATCCCAGATCGCGACCTTGGCGCCGGAGGCGACGAAGCGTTCGGTGATGGCCTTGCCAAAGCCCTGCGCGCCGCCGGTGACGACCGCGGTGCGGCCATTGAGATCGATCTTGTTCATGCGTGGAAGCCGTCCGGTCATCGTGAATGTCAGAGCATGTAGCCGCCGTCGACGACGAGGTCGACGCCGGTGGTGAAGGCGGCCTCGTCGCTGGCGAGATAGACGGCCATGTCGGCGATTTCCTGCGCGGTGCCGAGCCGGCCCATCTTCTGGCGGGCGACGAATTTTTCGCGGCCGTCCGGGCCGGCCGCCGCGGCGCGCTGGAGCATCGAGGGCGTTTCCACCGTGCCGGGGCAGATGCTGTTGCAGCGGATGCCTTGATTGATGAAATCGAGCGCGACCGCGCGCGACAGCAGCGAGACCGCCGCTTTCGACGCGCTGTAGACGTAGCGGTTGGCCGGCGGCCGCAGCGCCGCGCAGGACGAGATGTTGACGATGCTGCCGCCGCCGCCCGCGATCATCGCCGGCAGGAACGCCCTGATGGTCCGGTGCATGGACTTGACGTTGAGGTCGAACGAGAAGTCCCAGTCTTCCTCCGAGCAGTCCATGATGGTGCCGTGGTGCACGAAGCCTGCGGCGTTGAGCAGGATGTCGATCTTGCCGACGCGCTTGGCGAAGGCGTTGACGTCGGCGGTGTTGCGAACGTCGAGCCGCGTCGTCTCGGCGACGCCTTCGCTCTTCAGCGTGGCAAGGCCTTTTTCATCGATATCGGTGGCGATCACGGTTGCGCCCTCGCGCGCGAAGGTGATCGCGCAGGCGCGGCCGATGCCGGCGGCTGCCGCGGTCACGAAGGCGCGCTTGCCCTTGAGGCGGTCTGACATTTTTGTCTTCTCCTTATTGCATTGTCGTCATTGCGAGGCGCGCGAAGCGACGAGCCAATCCATACTCACACGGTGATGGTTATGGATTCCAGGCTTGCGCCTTACGGCGCTCCCGGAATGACGAGAGCGTTAGTGATTATCCCGCGCCACGCCGACCTTGCCGGCGATGTCGTGGTAGCGCGTGGCGAGCTCCATGCAGGCGCCGGTGGCGTGCTGGCCCACGGTCGAGCGATACAGCTCCTGCCATGGCGTCTGGTTGGCCGGGTGCGGGAAGCCGCCCTTGGCCTTCAGCTCGGCATGACGCTTCTTGATCTCGGCATCCGAAATCAGGATGTTGGCGCTTGCCCTTTTTGAGATCGATGCGCACCTTGTCGCCGGTCTTCAGGATCGCGAGCCCGCCATTGGCCGCCGCTTCCGGCGACGCATTGAGGATCGAGGGCGAGCCCGATGTGCCGGACTGCCGTCCGTCGCCGATGCAGGGCAGCGCGAGGATGCCGCGTTTGATCAGCGCCGCCGGCGGCTGCATGTTCACGACCTCGGCGCCGCCGGGATAGCCGATCGGGCCGGTGCCGCGGACGAACAGCATGCAGTGCTCGTCGATCTTGAGCTTGGGGTCGTCGATGCGGTCGTGATAATCCTCCGGCCCCTCGAACACGATGGCGCGGCCCTCGAAGGCGTTCGGGTCCTTCGGATTGCTGAGGTAGCGGTCGCGGAATTCCTTGGAGATCACGCTGGTCTTCATGATCGCGGAATCGAACAGATTGCCGCGCAGCACCAGGAAGCCGGCATCCTTCACCAGCGGCTTGTCGTAGCTCCGGATCACGTCGCCGTCGGGCTTTGGCGCCTCGCGGCAATTCGCGCCCATGGTCTTGCCGTTGACGGTCATCGCATCCTCATGGATGCGCTTGTGCTTCATCAGTTCGCGCACGACGGAAGGCACGCCGCCGGCGCGGTGATATTCCTCGCCGAGATAGAAGCCGGCCGGCTGCATGTTGACCAGGAGCGGCACGTCGTGGCCGTGCTTCTGCCAGTCGTCGATCGAAAGCTCCACGCCGATGTGGCGCGCCAGCGCGTTGATATGGATCGGCGCATTGGTCGAGCCGCCGATCGCGGAATTGACCACGATGCAGTTCTCGAACGCCTTGCGCGTCAAAATGTCGGAAGGCTTCAGGTCCTCCCAGACCATCTCGACGATGCGTTTTCCGGTCTCGTAGGCGATCTGGCCGCGCTCGCGATAGGGCGCGGGGATCGCCGCGCAGCCGGGCAGGGACATGCCGAGCGCTTCGGCCAGCGAGTTCATGGTCGAGGCCGTGCCCATGGTGTTGCAGTGGCCGACCGAGGGCGCCGAGGACGCCACGATCTCCAGAAATTGCTCGTAGTCGATCTCGCCGGCCGCGAGCCGCTCGCGCGCCTTCCAGACCACGGTGCCGGAGCCGGTGCGCTGGCCCTCATGCCAGCCGTTGAGCATCGGTCCGCCCGACAGCACGATCGCCGGCATGTTCACGGTCGCCGCCGCCATCAGGCAGGCCGGCGTCGTCTTGTCGCAGCCGGTGGTCAGCACCACGCCGTCGAGGGGATAGCCGAACAGGATTTCGACGAGGCCGAGATAGGCGAGGTTGCGGTCGAGCGCCGCGGTCGGCCGCTTGCCGGTCTCCTGGATCGGATGGGTCGGAAACTCCATCGCGATGCCGCCGGCCTCGCGGATGCCCTCGCGGACGCGATGCGCCAGCTCGAGGTGATGGCGGTTGCAGGGCGACAGATCGTTGCCGGTCTGGGCAATGCCGATGATCGGCTTGCCCGCCTGCAATTCCCTGAGGGTCAGCCCGTAATTGAGGTAGCGCTCCAGATAGAGCGCGGTCATGCCCGGATTGGTCGGGTCGTTGAACCATTCGCTGGAGCGAAGTTTGCGGGTTTTTCCGCTTCGCGCGGCATCGTGTCCGTTGGAATGGGGTTTTTTCATTGGTTTCTCCCGGCGTGGCCCGTTCGAGGGCTCTGACTTCTACTCCGTTTCCATCTTGCGCAAGTCCGCGCGCATGACAAACCCGCTTGTCGAATTGGACATTAGTTGAAGAGGGTTGGTTGCGCTATCATTTTGTCTTTTTCGGCCGCTTTCCCATCGCGAGAGGGCAACGCCAGACCTCACGGCCGCCTTGAGCTTTCCCGCTGCACGATACTGAAGCCGAGATCGACGACGCCCTGTTCCGGCCGCCGTCCTTCCAGCGTTTCGATCACCATCGTCGCCGCGTTCCTGCCCATTTCGTAGCGGTTGGTTCGCACGCTCGTCAGCGTCGGCACGCTGGAGGCCATGAATTCGAGATCGTTGAAGCCGACGATCGCCATCTGCTGCGGCACCGACATGTGCCGCCGCTTGCATTCGAACAATGCGCCGAGCGCGAGGTCGTCATTGACGCAGAACACGGCTTCGATGTCAGGCGCCTTCGCCAGCAGATCGGCGAACAGCGTTCCGCCCAGCGTCATCGAGGTCGGCACCGCCGTGGTCACGATCAGCCGATCGTCGAACAAGCCAGCCTCGTTCATCGCGGCGCGATAACCTTCGAGCCGCCGCTGCACCCGCGGATCCATGCGCGCGCCAAGGAAACCGATTTTGCGATAGCCTTGATCGAGAAGATGCGAAATTGCGGCTTTTGACGCGTCGAAATGCGAGAATCCGATCATCATGTCGACCGGCGACGGACCGATCTCCATGATCTGCACGATCGGGCAATCCACGGATTCCAGGATCGCGCGGGAGTCCGGCGTCTGGTTGATGCCGGTCACGATCAGGCCCGCCGGCTTCTGCGCGAGAAACAGCCGCAGCAGGCGCTCCTCCTGCAGGATGCTGTAGCGGGTATTGGCGAGCTGGATCGAATAGCGGCTGCCGTCGAGCGCGTCATAGATGCCGCGCAGCACGTCGGAGAACACGTTGTTGGTCAGGGACGGGATCAGGACACCGATGACTTCGGTGCGTTGCGAGGCGAGCGCGCGCGCCGCAAGGTTCGGCTCATAGCCAAGCTCCCTGGCCGCGCTCTCCACCCGTACGCGCTTTCCAGCGGAGAGTGCCTCCGGAGTCCTGAAGAAACGCGAGACCGTGATCGGGCTGACACCGGCAAGCTTGGCGACTTCGGTGAGCCTGATCTTGCCGGTCCTGGCGCGTTTTCGTCCCATTGAAGCCGCTCATACCATAGGCAGAGACCGGGACAAGCGATATTGACAGCGCTACCAACCGGTTGCTAATCGACCAATTGCCAAAACCGTATAAACTGCGGACAATACAGCCGTCCGATCGGGCTTCCGAAGCACGAAGTCAGAACAAGAACAGAAGCGGTCACGGCACTCGTCGAACGTCGCCGGGAAAACTTGAGGGAGGGAAGTGGATGTCGTCGGTCCAGATTCGCGACGTGCGCAAATCATTCGGTGCCTTTGAAGTCCTGCACGGCGTGACCGTCCCGATCGAGGATGGCGAGTTCGTCGTGCTGGTCGGTCCCTCCGGCTGCGGCAAGTCGACCCTGCTGCGGATGCTCGCCGGGCTCGAGAACATCACCTCCGGAACCATCTCGATCGGCGACCGCGTGGTCAACAATGTCCAGCCCAAGGAGCGGGACATTGCGATGGTGTTCCAGAACTACGCGCTCTATCCGCATATGACGGTCGCCGACAATATGGGCTTCTCGCTGAAGCTGCGCGGCGCCAAGCAGGACGAGATCAAGAAGGGCGTGGCGCGCGCCGCCGAAATCCTGGCGCTGACGCCGCTGCTCGAGCGCTATCCGCGCCAGCTCTCCGGCGGCCAGCGCCAGCGTGTGGCAATGGGCCGCGCCATCGTCCGCGATCCCGCAGGTGTTCCTGTTCGATGAGCCCCTGTCGAACCTCGACGCCAAGCTGCGTGTCGCCATGCGCACCGAGATCAAGGAATTGCATCAGCGGCTGAAGACCACCACGGTCTACGTCACCCACGACCAGATCGAGGCCATGACCATGGCCGACAAGATCGTGGTGATGCATGACGGCATCGTCGAGCAGATCGGATCGCCGCTCGAACTCTACGACAAGCCGGACAACCAGTTCGTCGCCGGCTTCATCGGCTCGCCCGCGATGAATTTCCTCAAAGGCAAGGTCAAGGCCAACGGCAGCGTCGGTTTCGAAGGCCCGAACGGCGTCAAGCTGCCGCTGAAATCCGCGCCCGCCAATTCCGACGGCAAGCCTGCGGTCTACGGCGTGCGGCCCGAGCATTTCACCATCGCCGACGACGGCGCCGAGGCCGAGATCATCGTGGTCGAGCCGACCGGCTCGGAGACCCAGGTGTTCGCCAGTCTCGGCGGCGAGCAGGTCGTCGCCGTGTTCCGCGAACGCCACCAGTTCAATCCGGGCGACAAGATCCGGCTGAAACCCGATCCGTCGCTTGTCCATCTCTTCGATGAGACCACGGGCAAGCGGCTGAACGCCTAAAAAAACAAAACACACATCACAGGGAGAGATGATCATGCATGACTTTACCCGACGCGCTCTGCTTCAGGGCAGCACCGCGCTGGCAGCCGGCGCTGCGCTGTCCGGCGAGGCGCTGCTCGATTTCGCCAAGGCCTGGGCCGCGGATTCGCCGTGGAAGCCGGAAGCCGGCGCCAAGCTGACCCTGATGCGCTGGAAGCGCTTCGTGCCGGCGGAAGACGAGGCGTTCAACGCGATCGTCGCGGCGTTCAAGGCGGCGACCGGGACCGAGATGAACGTGTTCTCGGAATCCTTCGAGGATCTGCAGCCGAAGGCCTCGGTCGCCGCCAATACCGGCGCGGGCCTCGACATGGTCTGGGGCACGCATACGTTGCCGCAGCTGTTCCCGACCAAGGTCATCAAGATGAACGACGTTGCCGATTATCTCGGCAAGAAGTATGGCGGCTGGTCCGACGCCGCGGCAAGGACCTGCAAGCTGGGCGACGACTGGCTCGGCATTCCCATCGCCACCGTCGGCGGCTACATGACCTACCGCAAGTCGGCGACCGACAAGGCCGGCTTCAAGGAATTCCCGAAGGACTTTCCGGGCTTCCTCGAGATGTTCAAGGCGCTGAAGGCGAACAACACGCCGGGCGGCTTTGCGCTCGGCCACGCCACCGGCGACGCCAATGGCTGGCTGCACTGGGTGCTGTGGGGTCACAACGCCTGGACCGTCGACAAGGACGACAAGGTGATCATCAATTCGCCGGAGACGCTGAAGGCGCTGGAATATTGCAAGGCGCTCTCGGACACCTTCATTCCCGGCGTTGCCTCCTGGAACGACTCCTCCAACAACAAGGCGTACCTCGCCGGCGAGCTCTACTGCACCTCCAACGGTATCTCGATCTACATCGCCGCCAAGGACGATCCGACCAAGAAGGATCTCGCCGAGGACACCTACCACGCGCTGTATCCGGTCGGCCCGATCGGCAAGCCGACTGAATTGCAGCTCGCGGTGCCGATGCTGGCCTTCAACTTCACCAAGTATCCGAACGCCTGCAAGGCTTTCACCGACTTCATGCTGGAGAAGGAGCAGTTCGACAAGTGGCTGACGGCCTCGCGCGGCTACCTGACCCAGACGCTCAACGCCTACGAGATCTCGCCGATCTGGACGGCCGATCCGAAGAATCAGCCGTTCTCGCAGGCCTCCAAGCGCACGCTGACGGCCGCCGGCATCGGCCATGTCGGCGAGAAGGCGGCGACCGCGATCGCCGACTTCATCGTGGTCGACATGTTCGCCAACTACTGCACCGGCGCCAAGGATGCCAAGACCGCCATCGCGGAAGCCGAGCGGCAATTGAAGCGCATCTATCGCTGATAACAACGGGGCGGACGGCATCGGCTGCCGTCCGCCCCTCTCGCCACCGAAGACGGGATATCGCCATGGCTGATATTGCTCTCGCACCCCAACGCGCCAAGACGGAAATCCGCGAAGCGACCGCGTGGGATCAGCTCAAGCACAACAAGAACTGGCTCGGCTTCTGGTTCATGCTGCCGGCGATGGCGTTCCTGATCCTGTTCCTGGCCTATCCGCTCGGGCTCGGCATCTGGCTTTCCTTCACCGACACCAAGATCGGCCGCGATCGGACAGTTCATCGGCCTCGAAAATTACGACTGGCTGTGGGACGATGCCATCTTCTGGCTGTCGGTCTCCAACACGATGCTCTACACCTTCGTTGCCTCCGCCTTCAAATTCGCGATCGGGCTCTATCTCGCGCTGCTGCTGAACGAGAACATGCCGTTCAAGGCGATCATGCGCGCGGCGATCCTGGTTCCCTTCATCGTGCCGACGGTGCTCTCGGCGCTGGCGTTCTGGTGGATCTTCGACTCGCAGTTCTCGATCATCTCATGGTCGCTCAAGCATCTCGGCTTGATCGATCACAACATCAATTTCCTCGGCGACACGACCTGGGCGCGGATTTGCGTGATCTTCGCCAATATCTGGCGCGGCGTGCCGTTCGTCGCGATCACGCTGCTGGCCGGCCTGCAGACCGTGCAGCCCTCGCTCTATGAGGCGGCGACGCTGGACGGCGCCACGCGCTGGCAGATGTTCCGCCACATCACCTATCCCTTGCTGACGCCGATCATCGCGGTCGTGATGACCTTCTCGGTGCTGTTCACCTTCACCGACTTCCAGCTGATCTGGGCGATGACCCGCGGCGGCCCGGTCAACGCCACGCATCTGATGGCGACGTTGTCCTATCAGCGCGCGATCATCGCCGGGCAATTGGGCGAGGGCGCCGCGATCTCGAGCGCGATGATTCCGTTCCTGCTCGCCGCGATCATGGTGTCCTGGTTCGGCCTGCAGCGGCGCAAGTGGCAGCAGGGAGAGAACAATGACTGATCTCCCCGCCACCAAGGTCGACCTCAAGTCCATCCTGTCGACGCCCGCGCGGGTCGATCACAGCGAGGGCATGAGCTATCTGCAGTCGGTGCCGCGCCGGCTGGTGACGCTCTATCTGCCGCTCTCCATCATCGTCATCGTCCTGCTGTTTCCGTTCTACTGGATGGCGCTGACGTCGGTGAAGCCGGACAACCAGCTGCTCGACATGGAGACCTACAGCCCGTTCTGGGTCTGGCATCCGACGCTGAAGCATTTCCACAAGCTGCTGTTCGAGAGCTACTATCCGCACTGGCTGTGGAACACGATGTATGTCGCGGTCGGCGCCACCGTGCTGTCGATCATCGCGAGCGTGCTTGCGGCCTATGCCATCGTGCGGCTGCGCTACAAGGGCGCGCACCTCGTCGGCGGCCTCATTTTCCTCGCCTACCTCGTGCCGCCGTCGATCCTGTTCATTCCGCTGGCGACCGTCGTGTTCCAGTACGGCCTGTTCGACTCGCCGCTGTCGCTGATCCTGACCTATCCGACCATCCTGATCCCGTTCTCGACCTGGCTGTTGATGGGCTACTTCAAGACCATCCCGTTCGAGCTCGAGGAATGCGCGCTGATCGACGGCGCCAGCCGCTGGCAGATCCTGACCAAGATCGTGCTGCCGCTGGCCATACCCGGGCTGATCTCGGCCTTCATCTTCTGCTTCACGCTGTGCTGGAACGAGTTCATCTACGCGCTGACCTTCCTGCAATCGACGCCGAACAAGACCGTGCCGGTCGCGATCGTCAACGAGTTCGTCGACGGCGACGTCTATCGCTGGGGCTCGCTGATGGCGGGCGCGCTGGCCGGCTCGCTGCCGCTGGTCATCCTCTACGCCTTCTTCGTCGAGCACTATGTGTCGGCGATGACCGGCGCCGTGAAGGAGTAAGCCCGGCGTGCTCGGGCGATAATCAAGAAACCTCGGGAGTCCGCCTTGCACATTCTGGTTCTGGGAGCGGCCGGCATGGTCGGCCGCAAGCTGGTCGAACGCCTGTTGCGCGACGGCCGTCTCGGCAAGGCCGACATCACCAAGCTGACGCTGCATGACGTGGTGGCGCCGGCCAAGCCGGAGAAACCGGGCTTTCCCGTCGACGTGCACGCCGGCGATTTCGCGGTCGCAGGCGCGGCCGAGAAGCTGATCGCCGGCCGTCCCGACGTGATCTTCCATCTCGCCGCGATCGTCTCGGGCGAGGCCGAGCTCGATTTCGACAAGGGCTATCGCATCAATCTCGACGGCACGCGGATGCTGATCGACGCCATCCGGCTGGTCGGCGGCGGCTACAAGCCGCGTCTGGTCTTCACCTCCTCGATCGCGGTGTTCGGCGCGCCGTTCCCCGAGGCGATCGGCGACGAGTTCTTCCATACGCCGCTGCTCAGCTACGGCACGCAGAAGGCGATCGGCGAGCTGCTGATCTCCGACTATTCGCGCAAGGGCTTCCTGGACGGCATCTCCATTCGCCTGCCGACCATCTGCATCCGGCCGGGCGCGCCGAACAAGGCGGCGTCGGGCTTCTTCTCCAACATCCTGCGCGAGCCGCTGGCCGGCAAGGAAGCCGTGCTGCCGGTGTCCGAAGACGTGCGCCACTGGCACGCGACGCCGCGCTCCGCGGTCGGCTTCCTCCTGCATGCCGGCACCATGGATCTGGCGACCGTCGGTCCGCGCCGCGGCCTCTCCATGCCGGGCCTGACCGCGACCGTCGGCGAGCAGATCGCGGCGCTCAAGCGTGTCGCCGGCGACAAGGTCGCCGCGCGGATCAAGCGCGAGCCCGATCCCTTCATCGTGGGCATCGTCGACGGCTGGCCGCGCAATTTCGAGACGAAGCGCGCCCGCCAGCTCGGCTTCACCACCGCCGAGAAGACCTTCGACGACATCATCAAGATCCACATCGAGGACGAGCTCGGCGGCAAGTTCGTCAACTGAGTTGTCGTCTTTGTAGCCCGCATGAGCGTAGCGATATGCGGTTTCCCGGGTGTCGCTTCGCTCACCCAGGCTACGAGCAGAGCCGGACGATGACCCGCGTAGCCAGCATCGGCGAATGCATGATCGAGCTGAAGCAGGCGGGCGGCGGCCTGTATTCGCGCGGCTTTGGCGGCGACACGCTCAACACCTCGGTCTATCTCGCGCGGCTCGGCGTTGCCGTCGACTACATCACCGCGCTCGGCGACGATCCCTTGAGCGCCGAGATGATCGCGGGCTGGGTGGCCGAGGGCGTCGGCACCGGCCGGGTGATGCGTGTCACAGGCAAACTGCCCGGCATCTATCTGATCGGCACCGACGACAAAGGCGAGCGCCGCTTCTTCCACTGGCGCGAGAACGCGGCGGTGCGGAGCCTGCTCGATTTGCCCGAGACGGCAGACCTGCTGCAATCGCTTGGCGATTACGATCTGATCTATCTCTCGGCCATTTCGCTTGCGATCTACCGCGACGAGGGCAGGGCGCGGCTGCTCGACGCGCTCCGCGCGGCGCGAGCGCGCGGTACGCGGATCGTGTTCGACACCAATTTCCGCATCCGCCTGCTGGCCCGATCTCGATGTCGCGCGGGCCGTCTATGCCGAGGCGTTCGAGATCGCCGACATCGTGCTCGCCTCGACTGAGGATTTGCAGTCGCTCTATCCCGATGACAGCCGCCGATGCATTGCTCGCGCGCATTCCAACCAGCGAGGTGGTGCTGCGCCTTGCCGAGCCGGCGAGCCTCGTGCGCGCCGCAGGCGCAATGCAGACCCTGGCCGCTGATCCCATCCTCACGCCCGTGGTCGACACCACGGCGGCCGGCGACAGTTTTGCCGCCGCCTATATCGCCGCGCGGCTCGCTGGCGCCGATCCGATCGAAGCCGCGCGCGCGGGCCATCGCCTGGCCGGCGTGGTGGTGTGCCATCCCGGTGCGATCATTCCGCGCGAAGCGATGCCGGCCGACGCCACAACGATCCTTCGCAAGGTATCGCGATGACCAGACAGGACACTGCTCGCGCTGTTCAAGGCCGCGCGCGTCGTGCCGGTGCTGACCATCGAACGCGTCGAGGACGCGGTGCCGCTGGCGCGCGCGCTGGTCAAGGGCGGGGTGCGCACGCTGGAGGTGACCTTGCGTACGCCGGTCGCGGTCGACGCGGCGAAAGCCATCATCGCCGAGGTGCCCGACGCCATCGTCGGCATCGGCACCATCCTCAACGCCGACGACCTCGCTCGCGCCGAAGCGCTCGGCGCGAAATTCGGCATCAGCCCCGGCGCCACGCCGGAGCTGCTGAAGGCCGCCGCCGAAAGCACGCCTGCCGTTCGCGCCGGGCATCGCCACCGCCTCCGAGCTGATGGCCGCGCTGGCGCACGGCTTCGATCTCGTGAAGTTTTTCCCGGCCGAGCCGTCCGGCGGTATCAAGGCACTTCGCGCACTCGCCGGTCCCTTTCCGCAAGTGAAATTCTGTCCGACCGGCGGCATCGGCGAAGCCAATGCCGCGGCCTGGCTGGCCGAACCGAACGTGGTCGCGGTCGGCGGTTCCTGGCTCTGTCCGCCGGCCGAGATCAGGGCCGGCAACTGGGCCGGCATAACTGCCATCTGCGAGCGAAGCATGAAATCGCTGAAAGGCGGCGCCCAGATAGGTTACAAGCCTTTCGAGCAAGACAAGGAGATCAGCCATGACCGCCAGCATCGTCGGATGGGCGCATACGCCGTTCGGAAAGTTCGACGCCGAGACCGTCGAGAGCCTCGTCATCAAGGTCGCCAACGAAGCACTCGCCGATGCCGGCATCGCGGCTGGCGACGTCGACGAGATCGTGCTCGGGCATTTCAACGCCGGCTTCTCGCCGCAGGACTTCACGGCCTCGCTGGTGCTGCAGGCCGATCCGAATTTGCGTTTCAAGCCGGCAACGCGCGTCGAGAACGCCTGCGCCACGGGATCGGCCGCCGTGCATCAGGGCATTCGCGCCATCGCATCGGGCAATGCCAAGACCGTCCTTGTCGTCGGCGTCGAGCAGATGACGCGTACGCCCTCGGCCGAGATCGGCAAGAACCTGCTGAAGGCATCCTACCTGCCCGAAGACGGCGAGGTGGTCGGCGGCTTTGCCGGCGTGTTCGGCAAGATCGCGCAGAACTATTTCCAGAAATATGGCGACCAGTCCGATGCGCTGGCGATGATCGCGGCGAAAAACCACAAGAACGGCGTCGCCAACCCCTTCGCACAAATGCGCAAGGATTTTGGCTACGAGTTCTGCCGCACCGAGAGCGAGAAGAATCCCTATGTCGCCGGTCCGCTGAAGCGCACCGACTGCTCGCTGGTCTCTGACGGCGCCGCGGCACTCGTGCTGATGGATGCCGAAAGCGCCAAGGGGATGAAGAAGGCGATCAACTTCCGCGCGGTCGCGCATGCGCAGGATTTCCTGCCGATGTCAAAGCGCGACATTTTGCAATTCGAGGGCTGCACGGTGGCCTGGCAGCGCGCGCTGGAGAAGGCCGGCGTGAAACTAAGCGATCTCTCCTTTGTCGAAACCCACGACTGCTTCACCGTCGCCGAGCTGATCGAATATGAAGCGATGGGCCTGACGCCGAAGGGGCAGGGCGCGCGCGCGATCAAGGAAGGCTGGACCCAGAAGGACGGCAAGCTGCCGGTCAATGCGTCCGGCGGACTGAAGGCCAAGGGCCATCCGATCGGCGCCACCGGCGTCTCCATGCATGTGATGACGGCGATGCAGCTTGCGGGTCAGGCGCCCGAGGGCATGCAGCTGAAGAGCCCGCAGCTCGGCGGCATCTTCAACATGGGCGGCGCGGCGGTCGCCAACTACGTCTCGATCCTGGAGCCCGCGAAGTAATTCGCACTCGTGTCCCGGACGCGATGCAGCGTGAAACGCTGCTTCGCTGATCCGGGACCCATTCGATGGGACATGGTTGGGCCCCGGATCAGCAGCGCACCGCACTTGACGATGCTACGCATCGCAAGGAACGCGCTGCGCCGCATCCGGGGCACGAAAGCGTTCTCACGCCGCGCGCACCACCGGCACGCGCGCCCTTGCCGCGCACTTCCGCCTCCTCGAAATCGGCGGCGGCGATCGCGCGGTCCAGCGCGGCGCGCAGCTCCTTCGCCGTCTCCAGCGTCAGCTCGATCCCGGCGCGCGCGCCGGGTTCGAGTGCGGCATTGATGAAATCGAGCGTGATGACGTCGCCGAGATGGGCATGGCGCGCGTGGTCGTAGGCGACCACCGCGTGCGAGAGCGGGAACCATTGATCGCCGCGCTTGGCCATGCCCTCGGCGCCGACGACTTCGATGATCGACGTGCACATGTCCGCCTCCTACTTCGCCAGATGCTTGCCGTAGAACGCGAACACCTTGCCCCAGCCGTCCATGGCCTGCTCGGGCCGGTACAGCGGCCGGTGCCAGTAGAAGAAGCCGTGGCCGGCGCCGTCATAGCGGTGGAACTCGTAATTCTTGCCGTGCTTCTTCAGCTCGGCCTCGTGCTGGTTGACCTGCTCGGGGCTCGGCGCGCGGTCGTCATTGCCGAACAGGCCGAGCAGCGGGCAGACAGAGTCCTTGGTCATGTCGATCGGCGCCGTCGGCGTCTTGTCGTTGAGCTCTTCCTTGCCCATCACCACGCGCCCGCCCCACAGCTCGACGCAGGCGTCGACGTCCTTTTTCTGGCAGGAATAGATGAAGGCATGCCGGCCGCCGGAACAGGAGCCGAAAATGCCGACCTTGCCGTTGTGGTTCGGCTGCGCGCGCATCCATTTCACGGCCGCCTCGGTGTCGCCGACCATCTGGGCATCGGGGATGCCGCCGTCGGCGCGCACCTTGGCGGCGACGTCGTCCGGATTGCCCCCACCTGCGCGCTCATAGAGGTTGGCGCAGATCGCCATATAGCCATGATGCGCAAAGCGCCGCGTCGTCTCGATGTAGAGCTCGCTCCAGCCGGGCAGATGGTGGACCAGCACCACGCCCGGAAACGGGCCCGCGCCGGACGGTTTCGCGACATAGGCTTCGATCGGCGTGCCCTTGTCGCCCTTGATCGTGACGTTCTCGCAGGTCATGCCTCGGTAAAATGACATTATCTTCTCCCTGAGCCTGGTTTCTTGTTGGGTTAAGGCGGCGGACAGTATTCGACGGTCGCATGGCATGCAAAACAAAAGGCCGCCCGGACGGGCGGCCTTTTCTTGAAAATCGCGTGCGCTCAGTAACAGCGGATGACGTTGACCGTCTTGCCGCCGCCGACATCGACGCTCTCCGAGCCGCAGCCGGGCACATAGGGCCGGTCGGACGGCGTCACATTCGGCGGAAAGCGATGCGCCCAGTCCCAGGGCACGTCTTGTATTGTGGTGTAACGGACCTCGTCCGGTCCCGAGAGCGGTCCTTTGAGCGGAGCCGCGATCGGTTCGCCGGTCGGCGCATAGGCGCCATAGGCATCGCCATAGCCGGGCCAGTAGAAACCGCCGTTGAACCTGTTGCGATTGCGGAAGCCGTGCACCGCATGCGGTAGCCGGCCGCACCGTGCGCAACCCCGTTCGCGGCGCTGCCGCGACGCCAACGCCGCCAGTCCGCGCAACCGTTTCGTTCGTCGTAAACGCCAGCGCAATCGCGCCGACGGCAGCCAGCGCTGCAAGCTTCCTGTAGGTCATGATGCGCACCAATTCTTGTTTGTTTGACAGCCCTTGGCCGCACGCTAGGCGCGCCATTTCGCGCCCGCAAACGCATGTTTAATTTTTAGTTAAGATGTAATCTTAATGGCTGCGGCCGCACCACGCGCGCCGCTGTTTCTCACCTGCCAAAAAGAGTTTCCGATGAAAATGCACATTCTCCCCGGCGGCCGTGTCAGGATGCGGCGCGCGGTCTTCATCCCCGACGCCGATCGCAGCGAGATGATCGATCTGCCGGTCTCCTGCGTGCTGCTGCGCCATCCCCAGGGCAACGTGCTGTTCGACACCGGATGCCATCCCGATGTCGCCACCGATCCGCAGGCGCGATGGGGCGCGCTCACGAAATTCATGACGCCGGTCATGTCGCGCGAGGACAACGTCGTCAGCGGCCTGAAAGCGATCGGCCTTGGCCCTGACGACATCGACGTCGTGATCTGCTCGCATCTCCACACCGATCATTGCGGCTGCAATGCCTTCTTTCGACAGGCAACGATGTTCGTGCATGCCCGCGAGATCGAGGTCGCCAATGCGCCCGGTGCGGAAAAGATGGCCTATCTTGCCGCGGACTGGGATCATCCGATGCCGATGCAAACCATCACGGGGCAGACCGACGTGATGGGCGATGGCCGGATCGTGCTGGTGCCGCTTCCCGGCCACACGCCGGGCATGACCGGCGCGCTGGTCGAACTCGATCGCAGCGGGCGTTTCCTGCTGGCCTCGGATGCGCTCAGCGTGCGCGAAAATCTCGATCGCGACATCATCCCGCGCAACATGGTCGACGCGGAGGTCGCCGCGCGTTCCTTTGACGAGATCAGGCGGCTGGAGCGCGCCGGCTATCAGGTGATCTGCGGCCACGATGCCGCGCAATGGGAGCAATTGCGCAAGGGCGCGGAGGCGTATGAGTGAGCCTCGTGCCCCGGATGCAGCGCAGCGTGTCTTCACGATGCGCTGCTGATCCGGGAGCCCATGAGATCGCTCGATCATGCGGTCCCGGAGTCTGCGAAGCCAGCGTTCGCACGCTGCATCGCGCCCGGGACACGAGAGACTGCGCATACCCCCATACTCCACTTGCCCTTGATCTCCGCCGCGCGCTGCTCTTACGTGGCCCAACAACATCAGGGAGCGAACGACGCCATGGGCCCATTGCAAGGCATCAAGGTCATCGACATGACGACCGTGCTGATGGGCCCCTATGCGACCCAGATGCTCGGCGACTACGGCGCCGACGTCATCAAGGTGGAGTCGCTCGACGGCGACGTGACGCGGCTGATCGGCCCGACCCGGCATCCCGGCATGGGCCCGGTGTTCCTCAACACCAACCGCAACAAGCGCTCGATCTGCCTCGACCTGAAGAAGCCCGCCGGCCGCGACGCCGTGCTGCGGCTGGTCGAAACCTCCGACGTGCTGATCTACAACGTCCGCCCGCAGGCGATGGCGCGGCTCGATCTCGGCTACGACGTCGTGAGCAAGCGCAATCCGCGCCTGATCTATGCCGGCGTGTTCGGCTTCGGCCAGGACGGTCCCTATGCGGCGAAGCCCGCCTATGACGATCTGATCCAGGGCGCGACCGGCTTGCCCGCGCTGATGGCGCAGACCTCCGACGGCATTCCGCGCTATGTGCCGAACGCGCTGGTCGACCGCATCGTGGGCCTGACCGCGGTCGGCGCGGTCTGCGCCAGCCTCGTGCATCGCGAGCGCACCGGGCGCGGCCAGCGCGTCGACATTCCCATGTTCGAGACCATGGCGGGCTTCGTCATGGGCGATCACATGGGCGGGCTGACCTACGAGCCGCCGCTCGACAAGGGCGGCTATGCGCGGCATTTGTCGCGCGACCGCCGGCCGTACAAGACCAGCGACGGCTATCTCAGCGTGATCGTCTATAACGACAAGCAGTGGGAGAGCTTCTTCAAGGCAACCGGCCGCGACGATCTGCGCGAGGATCCGAAGTTCGCGACCTTCGCCGGTCGCGTCAGTCAACATCGACATCGTCTATGGCGAGCTCGCGCGCATCTTCGAGACGCGCTCGACCGCCGACTGGCTCGAACTGTTGACCAAGGCCGACATTCCCGTGATGCCCATGCATGATCTCGAAACCATGCTGGCCGATCCGCATCTGGTCGCGACCGACTATTTCCCGGTGGTTGAGCATCCGAGCGAAGGGCCGATCCGCAGCATGAAGGTGTCGGCGCGGTGGTCGGAGACATCAGCCGAAACGACGCGGCTCGCGCCGCGGCTCAACCAGCATGGCGAGGAGATTCTTCGCGAGGCCGGCTTCACGGCGGACGAGATCGCTTCCATGGTGCGCGACGGCGTGACGAAGGCAGCACAGGATTAGCTCGATGGATTTTGCACTCACCGCCAACCAGGAATCGATCCGCGACCACGTTGCGAAAATCTGCTCGCGCTTCGACGACGCCTATTGGCTGAAAAAGGACAAGGAGGGCGGCTTCCCCGCCGACTTCCACAAGGCGCTCGCCGATGCCGGCTGGCTCGGCATCTGCATTCCCGAGGAGTATGGCGGCTCCGGCCTCGGCATCATCGAAGCCGCGATCATGATGCGCACCATCGCGGAGTCCGGCGCCGGCATGTCCGGCGCGTCCGCGATCCACATGAACGTGTTCGGGCTCAATCCGGTCGTCGTGTTCGGGACGAAAGAGCAGTGCCGGCGCATGCTGCCCGGCATCGTCGAGGGCAGGGAGCGCTCCTGCTTCGCCGTCACCGAGCCCAACACCGGCCTCAACACCACGCAGTTGAAAACGCGCGCGGTGCGCAAGGGCGATCGCTATGTCGTCAACGGCCAGAAGGTCTGGATTTCCACCGCGCAGGTCTCGGAAAAAATCCTGCTGCTGGCGCGCACCACGCCGCTGGAGGAGACGCGTAGCGCGACCCACGGCCTGAGCCTGTTCTACACCGACTTCGACCGCAAGACGATCGCGGTGCACGAGATCGAGAAGATGGGCCGCAAGCCCATCGACTCCAACGAGCTGTTCTTCGCGGATTTCGAGATTCCGGTCGAGGATCGCCTCGGCGAGGAGGGCAGGGGTTTCGAATACATCCTGCACGGCATGAATCCCGAGCGCATCCTGATCGCGGCCGAAGCCGTCGGCCTCGGTCATTGCGCGGTGGCGCGCGCCTCCGCCTATGCCAAGGGCCGCGTCGTGTTCAACCGCCCGATCGGCATGAACCAGGCGATCCAGCATCCGCTCGCCAAGAACTGGATGGAGCTCGAAGCCGCCTGGCTGGTGACGCTGCAGGCCGCCTGGCAATACGATCAGGGTCATGCCCTGCGGGCCGGCGGCGAACTCGGCGAAATATCTCGCGGCGGAAGCCGGCTTCCATGCCTGCGAGCAGGCGGTGATGACCCATGGCGGCTTCGGCTACGCCAAGGAGTTTCATGTCGAGCGCTACTTCCGGGAGTCGCTGATCCCGCGCATCGCGCCGGTCAGCCGCGAGCTGATCCTGAGTTTCATCGCCGAGAAGGCGCTGGGCTTGCCGAAGTCGTATTGAGATGGAGCTGTGATCGTGAGGACGCCGATGCTCTCCGTCCCTCCCCACTTGCGGGGCGCGGGTCTTGGCGTGGGGCCGGAATCCATACTCCGAGTTTCGTGGTTGTGGATTCCCCACCCGCCATCGCTCAAGCTCGCCGCAAGCGGCGCGCGGGAATGACGACGGTAGGCAGTGTAAGCAGATGAGCTACATCACCGGCGTCGGGCTCACATCCTACGGCAAGCACGAAGGCCTCACCTCGCTCGACCTGATGAGCAAGGCGGCCGAGCTTGCGATCGCGGATGCCGGCCTCAAGCGCAGCGAAGTCGACGGCGTACTCTGCGGCTATTCCACGGTGTCGCCGCACATCATGCTCGCGACCGTGTTCGCCGAGCATTTCGGCATCAAGCCCGCCTATGCGCATGCCGTGCAGGTCGGCGGCGCCACGGGTCTCGCCATGACCATGCTGGCGCACACCCTCGTCGATGCCGGCGTGGTCAAGCACGTGCTGTGCGTCGCCGGCGAGAACCGCCTGACCGGCCAGAGCCGCGATGCCGCGATCGTGGCGCTGGCGCAGGTCGGCCATCCCGACTACGAGGTGCCGCTGGGACCGACCATTCCCGCCTATTACGGCCTCGTCGCCTCCCGCTACATGCATGAATACGGCGTGACCGAGGAAGACCTCGCCGAATTCGCGGTGCTGATGCGCAAGCATGCGCTGACCCATCCCGGCGCGCAGTTCCACGAGCCGATCAGCGTTGCCGACGTGATGGCGTCGAAGCCGGTGGCGTCGCCGCTGAAGCTGCTGGATTGCTGTCCGGTCTCCGACGGCGGCGCCGCCTTCATCATCAGCCGCGAGCCGACCAATGCCGCGCGGGTGCGCATCCGCGGCTGCGCGCAGGCGCATACCCATCAGCATGTCACGGCAGCGCCGGCCTTGAGCGAACTCGGCGCCGAGATCGCAATCGCCAAGGCGAAGCAGAACGCGGGCGTCGAGATATCCGACGTGCGCTACGCCGCGGTCTATGACAGCTTCACCATCACGCTCGCGATGCTGCTGGAAGACCTCGGCCTTGCCAAACGCGGCGAGGCGGCCGCGCGCGTTCGCGCCGGTCATTTCGATCGCGACGGCGCCATGCCGCTCAACACCCATGGCGGGCTCCTGAGCTACGGCCATTGCGGCGTCGGCGGCGCGATGGCGCATCTGGTCGAGACGCAATTGCAGATGACCGGGCGCGCCGGCAACCGTCAGGTCCGCGACGCCTCGCTGGCGCTCGTGCACGGCGATGGCGGTGTGCTGTCCTCGCATGTCAGCATGTTCCTGGAGCGGACACGATGACCAAGCCTGCCGACTGGACTGGCGGACACGAGGCCATCCTTTATCAATCCTGCAACGCGTGCGGAAAGGCGCAGTATTTCCGCCGCGGCTTTTGCGCCGCCTGCGGCTCATCCGATCTCGCCGAGAAGCGTGCGAGCGGGAAGGGCACGGTTTACGCCACCTCGGTCGTCACGCGCGCGGCGACGCCGGAGACCCGCGCGCATGTGCCCTACAATATCGTGCTGGTCGATGCCGCCGAAGGCTTTCGCATGATGGCGCACGGCGCCAATGATTTGCGGATCGGCGATTCCGTCACCGCGCGCTTTGCGCAGTTCGCCGGACGGCTGGTGCCGTATTTCGAGAAATGACTGACCTAGTGCCCATAGAACAATATGCTGGCGATGACGAGCATCGCCGTCACCGCCAGCATATGTGCGAGCGCTTCCGAGGTCGCCCTCTTGGTGGCTTCCTTCATGCCGGTTTCTCCCTAAACCTGGGCGTGACTCATCGTGGCGCGAAGACGCGCAACGACCGTCAGAATTTTTACTCGGAACACCCCGCGACGATGGTCCGCCTCGTTTTGTGGTCCCCACAAGGCGAATATCGACTGTGCCAGTCTCGAACGGTATTGAGGCGGCAATTTGACTCAGGCGTGTCGGCGGACGGATACTGTTTTGGCAAAAAATGTCGCGTTGAAAGACAACCAACGGCAGGAAAATCCCAAGGAAAATCATGGCCCGCATCGACTACAGCGATCCCTCGAAACACAACGACCGCACCCGCGAACTGCTCGGCAAGAACCGCAACGCCAATATCTTTCGTATGATGGCGCACTCGCCGAGCTATCTCTCGCAGTACTGCCGGCTCGGCGGCGCGATCCGCAACCGCGGCGAGCTCGATCCGGTCGTGCGCGAGCTTGCGATCACCCGCACCGGCATTTTGTGCGAGGCGCCCTACGAGATCGTTGCGCACAAGCGCATCGGCAAGGGCGTCGGCGTCACCGACGAGCAGAACGCGGCGCTGGAGAACTGGCAGGCGGCGAGTTGCTTCAACGAGGTGCAGCGCGCCGCGCTGGCTTTCACCGACGAAGTGGTGAAGCTGCGCAAGCCGACGGATGCGACCTTCAACGCGATCAAATCGAAGCTGACGCCGGGCGCGCTGGTCGAGCTGCAGCTCTCCATCGGCTTCTACGTCATGACCTCGAAATTCCTCGAGACGTTTGCGATCGACATGCAGCCGGTCGGCGACGTGGTCTGGTTGAGGCTACGATCAGTTCGGCAGTTGAGATACACCAATGGACAACGGCTGGGAAACCTCCGCGCAAGCCTGGATCGACTCGATGGGCGAGCAGGGAGAGCGCGGCGATTGGGGACGGCAAAATGTGCTCGACCCCGTGATGATGGCGCGGGTCGCAGCGGCAAGTTCAACAATGCGCTCGACGTCGGCTGCGGCGAGGGACGCTTTTGCCGGAAGCTCAAGGCCGCCGGCGTGAAGGCAACCGGCATCGATCCGATGCGCGCAGTTCATCGACGTGGCGCGGCAGCGCGATCCCGCCGGCGACTATCGCCTCGGCCACGCCGAAGCGCTCGAATTTCGCCGATGCCAGCTTCGATCTCGTCGTCAGTTACATCACGCTGGTCGATATTCCGGATTTCCGCGCTGCGATCCGCGAGATGGCGCGGGTCTTGAGGCCCGGCGGCGCGCTGCTGATGGCCAATCTCACCGGCTACATCTCGGCCTGCATCGACCAGGGATGGGTGAAGGGCAGCGAGGGCGAGTACCTCTATTATCCCGTCGATAATTATCTCGGCGAGTTTCCGCTTTGGCTCGAATGGAGCGGAATCCGGATCGTCAACTGGCATCGGCCGCTCGATGCCTACATGACGGCCTTCCTCGAGGCCGGTCTCTCGCTGAAATTCTTCGCCGAACCCGCGCCGGTTTCCGGCGATGCTGATCACCAGGAGCGTGCGCGGCGCGTGCCGTGGTTCGTGGTGATGGAATGGCAGCGGCCAATAGCGCCGCCGAGGTGAATCTCATGATGTTCTGGATCGCGAGTGGTGTGGGATTGGCGATCGCCTATCTCTTCGGCTCGTTGCCCACGGGCTATCTGGCGGGCAAACTGCTCAGGGGCATCGACATCCGCGAGCACGGCTCAAGATCCACCGGCGCGACGAACGTCTTGCGCACGCTGGGGACATGGCCTGCGTTGGTGGTTCTCCTGATCGATGTGCTGAAGGGTGCGGCGGCCATCGTCTTTGCTCTCTGGTTTTATCCCTGGCTCTCTACATTGCCGTCCGTCGTGCCGCCGACAGCGCCTGATTTGCAAACCCTGGTGCCCTGGGCGGTTTGCCTGGCCGGACTTGCCGCGTTGCTGGGGCATGGCCGTTCGATCTGGTTGAATTTTTCAGGCGGCAAATCGGCTGCGACCGGGCTCGGCGTGTTGCTGGCGATGTCCTGGCCGGTGGGTCTGGGTGCCGCGGCGGTTTTTGGCGTTGTGCTGGCTGTTTTCCGGATTGTTTCCCTTGGCTCGATGCTGGCGGCGTTGGCTGCGATCGTCCTCGTCTGCGCCCTGGAGCAGCCGATGCCCTATCGATTGCTGGTGATTGCAGGCGGCATCTACGTGATCGTGCGCCATCGGGCCAACATTCGGCGGCTGCTGGCCGGGACGGAGCCGCGCCTCGGACAAACTGGCCCGGACTCAAAGGCAGAATTGAAGGCCTAGGCCGTGTACCCATAAACCCGGCGGCGTGATGCGACTAAAGCAATGTCTGCTTTGCCCCTATAGCGACCGACCTCGGGCGACAGCGCAATATGTCGCGATGGGCCAAAACCGGAAGTGGCCATTGCGAGCTGGCTTTCGGACATCAACTTCTGAGCCGGATCGGGGCTCCTTTCAGTTCGTAGCCGCTTCGAGATTATCTGACGACTCGACATCAGTTGCGCCCAGGGCGTATGAGCGAGCCTACGCGGCTCAACAATGGCATTTGGAGTATTTCCGATAGTGGGCACCAGCGGTTTCATGTCGATTGACCTCGGGTTGCGAGGCGCCGTCGTCGCATTGTGCCTGCTGATCGCAACCCTGGCGCTACGTGATCGCCGCGACAGCACGGCTGCGCTGCTGGGCGCCGCACTCGCGACCGGCGCCGCGGCTTACATGATCTGCACGGCGCCGACGTTCCCGCGGCCATTTGCATGGTGGGGCCTGTTGCTGCTGGCGTTGTCCAGCGCGAACTGTGTCGTATTCTGGCTATGGGCACGTGCCGCCTTCGACGACGATTTCGTGCCGCGGCCCTGGCATGGCGTCTTGTGGGGGACCGTCGCCGTCGCGCAATGGCTGGACGCCAGCGGCATCACACAGTCGGCTGCGCTGGAGCGTACGATCGAACGTACGCTGCCGTTTACGTCTCTCGGCCTGGCATTGTTAGCGGTGGCGCAGACACTTGTCACCTGGCCGGCGGATCTGGTGCAGGGCCGGCGGGGGCTGCGGCTAGTCGTCTTGATTGGGGCTTCTGCCCAAACCGCTCTCGACTCTTACGTGAGCTTCTTTCAGTCGCCCTCGATTCGCACTTTTTCCATGGTTAGCGTCGCCAACGCCTTGATTCTGTTCGTACTGGCTGGCTTGAGTTCGTGGAATTTGCTGGAAGCGGGAACGCGGAAAGATTCGATCCTGCTGCCCGCAACAAATATCCCCTTAGGCGCGCCAGCCAGTGCGGCTGACGATCAGGGCAAGCCTGCCGCGATTGAACCGGCTCTCTTGCGCCGATTGGAACAGCTAATAACCGTCGAGCGCATCTACCGGCGCGAGGGATTGACCATCAGATTGCTATCCGCCGAGCTCGGCGTGCCGGAATACCGGCTGCGGCAGCTCATCAATGAGGGCCTCGGTTACCGCAATTTCAATGCGTTTCTCAATCATTACCGGATCGCGGAAGCCAAGGCGGCGCTGGTCGATCCCGGACAGGTAGAAGTCCCTGTGCTGACAATTGCGATGGACACAGGTTTCCAGTCGATCGGTCCGTTCAACCGCGCCTTCAAGGCCGCGACAGATTTGACCCCAACCGAATTCCGCCGTCTTGCAATGGCCGGAAATGCAGTCCTGGGGAGCGAGCGATTAAAAATCGGCCAGTCGAGTTGAAGAATTGGCCAGCCGAATTGCGGGAATCGGCGAGAAGGAATCGAAAACATTTGACAGACTGATGGCGATGCTTCCTCGCAATAGCTGCGAAAACGAGGCTCTCCATGCGATATCAACGGTTTGTCGCTCTATTGGCCGCGCTGGCGGCGCTTACACTCGGTCCGGCGGGCGCGGCGCTTGCCGACGATTTGCAGACCGTCGGCGATCCCCGAAGTCTCGGCTTTTCGGCGCGGCGGCTGGCGCGCATGACCTCCTGGTTCGAAGCGCAGAGCGAAAAAGGCGATCCTTCCGGTTTTGTCGTGGGGATCGCTCGGGGCGGCAAGCTCGCCTATTTGCAAGCCACCGGCTTCGAGGACCACGACAAGAAAATGCCGATGCGGCCGGATTCGATCTTTCGCATCGGATCGATGTCCAAGCAAATCACCAGCGTCGCCACCATGATACTGGTCGATGAAGGCAAGCTCGACCTCGATGCTCCCGTGGCCCAGTATCTGCCGGAGCTCAGGGATATGCAGGTCGTCAAAAAGGATCCGGTCACCGGGAATCCGATCCTCGAGGATGTTGCGCTGAATATTTTTGAACCGGCGAAGCGCGCGATGACGATCCGGGACCTGCTGCGCAATACGTCCGGCCTCGTTTATGCTTCGCCGGACTACGCCGATCCCGGATTTGAGAATGCCGCGATTCACGTACTGTACGGCGCCAGGGCGCCGTTCCGGCGCGACAAGCCTATCGCCGACTTCGTCGCGAGCCTCGGCGCCCTGCCGCTTCTGCACCAGCCGGGCGAAGTCTGGGAATATGCCATCGGCTACGACGTGCTCGGCCGCGTCATTGAAGTCGTGTCGGGACAGCCCTTCGACCGGTTTCTGCAAAGCCGCCTCTTCGCGCCGCTGCACATGGTCGATAGCGGCTTCTCGGTACCGCAGGACAAGCTTGCCCGTCTCGTCGCCGTGCCGGGCGCCGCAGCCCCAACCCCCTTTCGCGAATAGCGACGTCGGCAAGCCGCAGACGTTCTTCTCGGGCGGCGGAGGCATCGTCTCCACGGTTCCTGATTTTCTGCGCTTCTGCCAGATGCTGCTCAACGGCGGCGAGCTTGACGGCGTGCGTATCTTGAAGCCCGAAACGGTCAGGCTGATGACGACGAATTCGCTGCCGCCCAAAATGCACATTGCGGGGCATGAAGTCGGTCCGGCCTTCGGTACGGGCTGGGGGCTCGGTTTCGCAGTCCGCACCAGCCCCGATTTCAGCTACATTCCGGGCGCAGTCGGAAGCTTCAACTGGCAGGGAAGCTGGGGCACGTTCTTCTCGATCGATCCGGCACAGAAGCTGATCCTGATCATGATGATGCAGCGGAGCGAGCACAGTGAGAACGGCTTCTATTTCGACGCCATCCGTCGCCTGCCCTATGCCGCGCTGAAGGTGCCCGAAGTGCCCGCGCCGGTTGCCTCCGGGCAAGGAAATGCCGGCGCGCTCGCCGAATATGTCGGACGCTACGTTTTCGGCGGGTCCGCAAGTTCGCTGGACAGACAGACCTCGATCGCCGACGGCAACGGCTGGACCGGTCTTGAGTCCGTTATCGCGGGCACCGATGGCCTCAGGGTGATCAAATTGGCCGACACCGGCCCTGCCGCGAAAGCAGGCGTCATGGCGGGAGATCTCATCACAGCGATCGACGACAAGTCGATCAAGGGCCTGACCTTGGAGGCGGCCTTTCGTCGGATTTCAGGTCCGGTCAACGCCGCGATCAAGTTCAAGATCATCCGCGCGACGCAGAGCGGTCCGCTCGTTGTTGCCTTTGCCCGGGAGGCGGTTCCTGCGCAGAGTGTCGCGCTTCAAGTCCGTGTCGTAGACGGCAAGCTCGTCGTCGAGGCAACAGGCCAATGGTCAATCCTCGATTTCGACAAGGGTCGGCCGACGCCCGTGGCGGTTCGCTCGAAGGATGAACTCCAGGTCGAGAGCGGCGATCACACGCGGATCGCCTTCGTCAGAGACGCAGCCGGCAAAGTCAACGGCGCGGTTCTCAATCCGGGACCATGGGAGCAACGCGGCGTACTCGCACAATAAGGCACACTGACAGCTGATGAAATTGGCGGGAGCTTGCGTTGCTCGAACATCAGGTGTCCGGCGGCCCGAGATGGTGGCGGTCTCGACTTCCGCTCAGGGTCATTTTCGACGCATTTGGAAGAGATTGAGGACTGGTTGATGTCCGCTCCTGTCCGCCAACTCCCTTGCATTCGTTCAACTTGCGTCAATCAGGCTATGGCTGCGCCTTAATGAGTTCGCGTCCTAGTTCGCCGTCAGCAAATTCACCTTTGTGTTCGCGACAATCAAGCGGTCGGCAAGGAGTTGAGCGAGATTACGCATGATGCGTTCGCCCGCTTTGGGATGGCGGTCGCGGAACGATTCGAAGTCGGCGGTGGAGATTTCGACCGCGGTCGCCGACGCATCCGCCAGCACGTCGGCCGAGCGGACCGGCTCCAGCAGCGCCATCTCGCCGAACGCCATGCCGGCGGTCAGCGTCGCCAGCCTGATACCGTCCGGCAGGGTGACGTGAACCACGCCGCTGCGCAGGAAGAACAGCGACGCGGCAGGCTCGCCCGCGCCGACGATCTTCTCGCCGCGGCGGTAAGTCCTGCTGGTGCCCAGCGCAGCCAGCTCGGCAACCTCCTCAGTCGACAATCCCGCGAGCAGCGGCTGTTCGGCAAGCTCGGTGGTGTCGTGGAAATCGATCGCGCCGCCATGGCGGTAGACCACCTGGTCCTCGGCCCATTCGATCGCGGCATCGAGCAGATAGAAGTCGCGCAGATTGGTGCAGACCCTCCGTCCATTCCCGCACCATCTTCCATTCGGCCGACGTGCGCTTGATGCCGGACAGGATCACGGTGACGTTGAAGTTGGCGAGCTCGCGCAGCTCTTCCGCGATCAGCCGCGCGCCGGCGCGCGTGACCGAGGAGACGCGGCGCAAATCGAAAATCACGAATTGCGGCCGCGGCCGCGCGGCGAGCCTGCGGGAAATGTAGTCGACGCTGGCAAGCGACAGCGTGCCGACCAGCTCGATGACGCGGACGTCGTCATGATGCGCAGCCAGGATGTCGCGCTCCGTCGGCCTGCGGCTGCGCCGCGACGGGCTCTTGCCGATGGTGTAGTCGGCGATGATGGAGTTGCGCGCGTCGTCGCTGCGGTTGAGCATGTGCAAATCGTAATGCGCCGAGATCGCCTCGCAGACCTTGATGCCGCGCACGCTGTTGCCGTGCTTGTCGAGCCGCGGCGAATAGCTGCCGAGCCCGAGCCGCGCCGGCAGCGCCGCGAGGATGCCGCCGCCGACGCCGCTCTTGGCGGGAATGCCGATCCGATAGATCCATTCGCCGGCATAGTCGTACATGCCCGACGAGGTCATCACCGACAACGTGCGCGCGATCGCGTATGGCGTCGCTGCCTGCTCGCCGGTCACCGGATTGATGCCGCGATTGGCCAGGGTCGCCGCCATGATGGCGATGTCACGCGCAGTGACGAGAATGGAGCATTGCCGGAAATAGACATCGAGCACGGCGGCGACATTGTCCGTGATGACGGCATTGGTGCGCAGGAGATAGCCGATCGCGCGATTGCGGTCGCCGGTCGTGCTTTCGCTGGTATAAACCGCTTCGTCGACATCGAGATCGCGTCCGGCAAAGCGCGACAGCTCGCGCCTGATATGCTCGAAGGCGCCGGCGCCCTTCGCCTCATGGATCAGGCCGGAGCAGGCGATCGCGCCGGCATTGACCATCGGGTTGAACGGATGGTTCTCGGCATTGAGCCGGATCGAGTTGAAGGGATCGCCCGAGGGCTCGACGCCGATCACGCTCTCCACCCGCGAGGCGCCGAGACTGTCGAGCGCCAGCGCGAACACGAAGGGCTTCGACATCGACTGGATGGTGAAGGGCGCCCGGGTGTCGCCGACCTCGTAGACATGGCCGTCGAGCGTGGCGAGGCTGATGCCGAAATGATCGCCGTTCGCCTTGGAGAGTTCGGGGATGTAGCTCGCGACGTCGCCCGCGTTTTCCTGCAGGAAGTCGGCATGGCAGCGATCGAGAAACCGCTGCAACGGCGGTTTCGAGCTGGCCCAGGCCGAAGCAAGAGGGAAGTCCGCTTTCATGGTCTGCAGTTTTGCCGCGCATTGCCAGCCGACGACATTCGCACGTGCAGCGACTTCGATGCGGAATGACCACGAATGGTCAGCTTGGATTTGACGTCGCTTACCATCCGCTGCGAACGTCAAATCCCGCTCCCGCGACACGCTTCATTCGGCTTCTTCAGGTCTCGATGACGGCGACGGCCTGGCCCTCGGCGACGACATCATCGATCGCGACCAACAGCGACTTCAATTTTCCCGCGGCCGGAGACGCCACCGGGATTTCCATCTTCATCGCTTCGATAAAAGCAATGTCATCGCCATCGCCGACATCTAGCGCCGGCTGCAACGGGAAGACCGCACACGCGTCCGGCCACTTCGGTGACGACTTTGATATCTGGCATACCAACCCGCTTCTTGTTGTCGCGTCAGATTGCCTGAGGTAGCGTGATCCGCAAGTGGAATTTCATTCCGCTGTGCGGAACAGGTGGGCAACGATGGGACGGCGCTCTGAACGCCTGAGCAGGCAGGGAATGCTCGCGGGTGATATCGCGGGCGAGGGTGGCGATGTCATCCAGGTGGTGTCGCGCGCGTTCGACGTGCTCCGATGTTTCGAGGGCCACGAGGCGCGGCTCGGCAATCTCGAAATCTCCAATCGCTGCGGACTGCCGCGCTCGACGGTGTCGCGCCTGACCCACACGCTGACCCGGATGGGCCAGCTCGTCTATCTGCCGCGCGACCAGAAATATCGCATCGGCCCGAGCGCGGTGGCGATGAGCACCGCGATGATGAAGGGTCTGCAGCTGCGCCACCTGATCCGGCAACGCCTGCAGGATGTCGCCGAGCAACTGCCGGGCACGGTCGGCTTCGTGATCCCCGACCGCTTTCATCTGGTCTATCTCGAATATGCCCGCTCGCCGAACGCGCTGGGCTTGCATGAAATCGACCGGCAGCCGCATTGCGATTGCGACCACCGCGGCCGGCCACGCCTATACCGCCGCGCTCGAGCCGCCCGTCGGCGATGCGCTGATCGCGGAGATGGAGCGCGAGGTGCCGGACTGGGGCAAGCTGTTGCGGCCGCGCATCGAGAACAATCGCCGCCTGCTGCGCGAGCAGGGCTATGTGGTGGCCTGCGGCCTCTGGAGCCCGCACATCAACGGACTGGCGGTGCCACTGTGGTCGCCGCAATATCAAACCTTCGTCGTGGTGACGATCGGGCTGTTGTCTGCGATGTACGACGAGAAGCGGTTGTACAGGGATGTGGCGCCGCAGATGCTCCAGCTCGGTGCCGCGGTCGGCGCGCTGCTCGAGGGCGGCGAAGGCGATCTCTTCAACAACCGGCTCGAGCGGAAGGCGATTCCGGTCCGGACCGACAACAATATCGCCAAGACGGAGGAGACGAATGATCTGGAAGCCCGAACTCGACGAGCTCGCTCGGCGCGAAGCGTTCGCGCGCGAGATGGGCGGCGTTGAGAAGGTCAAGCGACAGCGCGACCAGGGCCGGCTCACCGTCCGCGAACGCATCGACAGGATGGTCGATGCCGACACTTTCCACGAGATCGGCGCCGTCGCCGGCATCGGCGAATATGACGAGAAGGGCGAGCTCAAGCAGCTGACGCCGGCCAATTGCGTGTTCGGCCGCGGCAAGGTCGACGGCCGCACCGTGGTCGTGGTCGGCGACGATTTCACCGTGCGCGGCGGCTCGGCCGATGCCTCGATCTCGGCGAAACCGTTGATGGCGGAAGAGATGGCGCATGATTTCCGCCTGCCCATCATCCGCATCATCGAAGGAAGTCGGCGGCGGCGGCTCGGTGAAGACCATCGAGACCAAGGGCGCGGCGAATCTGCCCGGCGGCATCGGCGGCAATCGTGCGTATCGCCTGGTGACGGAAAATCTGTCTCATGTGCCGGTGGTCGGCCTCGGCCTCGGCTCGGTCGCAGGCCTCGGCGCGGCGCGATTGGCCTCGAGCCATTATTCGATCATGACGCGCGACTCCGCGATGTTCGTCGCCGGCCCGCCTGTGGTGAAGCGGCTGGGGCAGGATCTGTCCAAGCAGGAGCTTGGCGGCGCCGACATCCAGACCCGCGCCGGCGGCGTCGACGACGCCGTCGACACCGAGGAGGAAGCGTTCGCGCGGACGCGGCGCTTCCTGTCCTATCTGCCGTCGTCGGTGTTCGAGCTGCCGCCGACTGTGCCCTGCACCGACGATCCGGAGCGAGCCGAGGAATCGCTGATGAAGGCGGTGCCGCGCAGCCGCCGTCAGGTCTACAAGATGCGGCCGATCATCGAGGCCGTCGTCGACAAGGGCTCGTTCTTCGAGATGGCCTCCAATTTCGGCCGGCCGATGATCGTGGGGCTTGCGCGGATCGAGGGCCGCGCGGTGTTCGTGCTGGCGAGCGACCCCTTCCACTATGGCGGCTCCTGGACCGCGGACGCCTGCCAGAAGGTGGTGCGCTGGGTCGATTTCGCCGAGACCTTCCATCTGCCGATCGTCTATCTCATGGATTGTCCGGGCTTCATGATCGGGCTCGAGGCCGAGAAGGCGGCAACCATCCGTCATGGCGTGCGCGCGATGGCGGCGGTGAACCAGACCACGGTGCCGTGGTGCACGGTCATCGTCCGCAACTCCTTCGGCGTCGCCGGTGTGGTGCATCAGCCGGCCGATCGCTTCTCGATCCGCTACGCCTGGCCGTCGGCCTATTGGGGTTCGCTGCCGCTCGAAGGCGGCATCGAGGCGGCCTACCGCGCCGAGATCGACGCGGCCGACGATCCCGCGGCGAAGCTGAAGGAGATCGAGGACCGCCTCAACAAGCTGCGTTCGCCGTTCCGCTCGGCCGAGAAATTCTGGGTCGAGGAGATCATCGATCCCAGGAAGACACGCTCGCTGCTTTGCGAGTTTGCGCGCCTCGCCGAGCCCCTGCGCACGCCGGGCTTGCCGCAGGGGATGACGACTAGGCCGTGACCGGCTTCGGCCGCGAAATCGAAAGCGCAAGCAGTGCTGCGACGACGCAGAGCGCGCCCGCGATGAAGAACGCCGGCAGATAGCTCGCCAGCACCGTGCGCGAGAGCCCGGCGCCGAAAGCTGCGGTGCCTGCGCCCAACTGATGGCCGGCGAAGATCCAGCCGAACACGAGATTGGCGCGCTCGGCGCCGAAGCGTTGCGCGGTGAGCCGCACCGTCGGCGGCACGGTCGCGATCCAGTCGAGCCCGTAGAACATCGCAAACAGCGACAGGCCGTAGAAGGTGAAATCGGAGAACGGCAGGAACACCAGCGACAGCCCGCGCAGGCCGTAATACCAGAACAGCAGCCAGCGATTGTCGTAACGGTCCGACAGCCAGCCCGACACGATGGTGCCGAAGAAGTCGAACACGCCCATGGCGGCGAGCAGGCTCGCGGCCTGCACCTGCGGGATGCCGAAGTCGAGGCACATCGGGATCAGATGCACCTGCACCAGGCCGTTGGTGCTGGCGCCGCAGATGAAGAAGGTCGCAAACAGCGCCCAGAACACCGGCGATTTCGACGACGTCGCGCAAGGTGCCGAGCGCGGCAGCGACGATCGGCGCGGTATTCGGCGGCGGCGCGGCGAGGGGCTCGGTGCCGGTATCGCCGAACGGACGCAAGCCGACGTCGCTCGGGCGGTCGCGCATCAGCATCAGCACGGCGAAAGCCGAGATGCCGAGCACGCAGCAGACCAGTGCGAGCGCGGTGCGCCAGCCGAGCCGCTCGGTGAGCGAGGCGAGCAGCGGCAGGAACACGAGCTGGCCGGTGGCGACGCTTGCGGTCATGATGCCGACCACGAGCCCGCGCCGCGCGACGAACCAGCGCGTGGCGATGGTGGCGCCGAGCACCAGCGCGGTCATGCCGGTGCCGATGCCGATGACGACGCCCCACAGCAGCATCAGCTGCCAGACGTTGGTCATGGCGAGCGAGGCCACGCAGCGCCGAGACCACGATGAGCTGCGCCGCCAGCGTGACGTTGCGCAGGCCGTAGCGGTTGAGCAGGGCGGCCGCGAACGGGGCCATCAGCCCGAACAGGATGAAGCGGATCGACAGCGCCGATGAAATCTCCGCGGTGGTCCAGCCGAACTCGCGCTGCAGCGGTATGATGAACACGCCGGGCGCGCCGACCGTGCCGGCGGAGATCAGCGCGGCGAGGAAGGTCACGCCGACCATCACCCAGCCGTAGTGGATGTTGCGGCGGGCGAGGGTGGCGGACAGCCAATTGGAGATCATTGGGCCTCAGGAGGTTTTGCCAGGAAGCTCCATTTGGATCGCTTTCCCGGGAATTTGCTTGGAGGTTTGCTTGAGATTTTCTTGAGGTTTCGCCTGAGTTGTCCGGCACATTCTGCCACAAGGGCCGTCCGGCTCGAAATGCCGTACTTCCCTCATTTCAGGACATGGCAGCGTCAGTGCACGATGCGCTCGACCGCGATCGCGGTGGCTTCGCCGCCGCCGATGCAGAGCGAGGCGATGCCGCGCTTGAGATTGTTGGCCTCCAGCGCATGCAACAAGCGTCACGATCAGCCGTGCGCCGGTCGCGCCGATGGGATGGCCGAGCGCGCAGGCGCCGCCGTTGATGTTGAGCTTTTCGCGCGGAATCCCGAGGTCCTTCGCCGCGGCCATCGCGACCACGGCAAAGGCCTCGTTGATCTCGAACAGGTCGACGTCGCCGACGCTCCAGCCGACCTTGTCGAGCAGCTTGCGGATCGCCGGGATCGGCGCGGTCGTGAACCATTGCGGCTCCTGGCTGTGGGTGGCGTGGCCCTTGATCTCGGCCAGCACGGGCAGGCCATTGCGATCGGCGAGCGAACGCTTGGCGAGGATCAGCGCGGCGGCGCCGTCGGCATTGGCCGAGGAGGCGGCCGGCGTGATGGTGCCGTTGGCGCGGAAGGCGGGCTTCAGCGCCGGGATCTTGGCGGGGTCGACCTTCAGCGGATGCTCGTCATTGGCGATGATGCGCGGGCCCGCCTTCTCGGTCAGCGTGATCGGCGCGATCTCGGCCTTGAACGCGCCGCCTTCGACCGCCTTGCGCGCGCGCGTCAGCGTCTCCATCGCGTAGGCGTCCTGGTCCTTGCGGGTGAATTGATAGGCCTCCGCGGTGGCCTCGCCGAAATCGCCCATCGAGCGGCCGGTCTCATAGGCGTCCTCGAGGCCGTCCATCATCATGTGGTCGATGATGCGGTCATGGCCGGCGCGATAGCCGGCGCGCGCCTTCGGCAGCAGGTACGGCGCATTGCTCATGCTCTCCATGCCGCCGGAAAGGACGATCTCGGCAGAGCCGGCATTGATGATGTCGTGCGCCAGCATGGTCGCCTTCATGCCGGAGCCGCAGACCTTGTTGATGGTGGTGGCGCCGGTCGCATCGGGGAGACCCGCGCCGCGCGCGGCCTGGCGGGCCGGCGCCTGGCCCTGGCCTGCCGGCAGCACATTGCCCATGAAGACTTCGTCGATTTTCTCCGGCGCGAGCCTGGCGCGTTCCAGCGCCGCGCCGATCACATGGGAACCGAGCTTGTGTGCGCTGAACGGCGACAATTCGCCCATGAAGCGGCCGAGCGGGGTGCGGGCGGCGGAGAGGATGACGACGGGATCGGAGGTGGCGGCCATGGCGGTCTCCCGGGAATCGCGGAGAAATTTATTGCATGACATTCATCATATGATGCGTTGCAAAAAATGCAACGCACGCGATCATGACAAAATGTCGTGATCGGATGAGGTATGCGCACGCTTTCGCGGCGCATGACATTTCGATCCTATCGCTTGCGGTTGATGAAAGCCCTGCATCAGCCGCGTCGGCTCGTCGGTCAGGAACGACTTGCCGAACACGCCGACGCTGAGATTGACCGACTCCGTCAGCGGCAGTTCCTCCCATGCCCGCAGCAGCGCCTTCTGCGAGCGCAACGCCTCCGGTCCGCATTCGAGCAGCGCCTTCACCGTATGCTCGACCGCGGCATCGAGGCCGCCGGGCGGCGCGACCGCGTCGACCAGGCCCCAGGCAAGCGCGGTCGGCGCGTCGATATTCTCCGCCGTCATGACCAGCCAGCGCGCGCGGCCCCAGCCGATCAGTCGCGGCAAGAGGGCGGCGTGAATCACGCTGGGTATGCCGACCCGCACCTCCGGCATGCCGAATCTGGCGTCATGCGCGGCGATGCGAAAGTCACAGGCGGCCGCGACTTCCAGTCCGCCGCCGAGGCACCAGCCCGGCAGCCGCGCAATGACAGGCGCCGGAAACGCGCGCACCGCCTCGCAGAGGTCGCGCAGCCGCGAGATGAAGGCTTCCGCGGATTTCTGGTCCAGCGTCGCCATCTCCTTGATGTCGGCGCCGCCGATCATGCTCTTCTCGCTCTGGCCGGCGAGGATCACCGCGCGAATCGTCTTGTCGGAGGCGAGCTTCTCAAAGCCTTCGCGGACGCCGTCGATGACGGGGGAACCGAGGATGTTGAGCGAGCCGGCGTTGCAGATGGTCAGGCGCACGACGCCGCGCGGATCGCGTGTGACGCCGCAATAATGATTGAGCATTTCCATCAGCAATTCTCGCTCTCGGCGGCAGATCCCGTCCAGTTCCCGGCAAAGTGCGGCCTTGTCAAGTTTACCGTCAAAAGGCGGGATATTCCGCGCACGGCCAAATAAATACTGCAGCTTTTGCCAGCCGAAACTGCTATTATATGACTGTAAACATTCCATAGGACGACCCATGCGCTATTCCCGGGAGCACAAGCAGGAAACCCACGACCGCATCGTGCGGAAAGCATCCGTGCGCCTGCGGGAAAAGGGTGCGCACGGCATCGGCGTCGCCGACCTGATGAAGGAGGCCGGGCTGACCCATGGCGGTTTCTACGCGCATTTCGATTCCCGCGAGGCGCTGGTGATCGAAGCCTTCACCTACGCCATGGACCGCTCGATGGCGCACTGGCGCAAGGCGGCCGAACAAAATGCACCGGAGAAGCGGCTGGAAAGCACCGTCGACTCCTATCTGACCTCGGTGCATCGCGACGATCCCGGCCGCGGCTGCGCGCTGCCGACCCTGGGCGCGGAGATCGCGCGCGAAAGCCCGAGGACGCGCAAGGCATTCGCGGCCAAGCTCGACCAGATGATCGACATGCTCGCCGAGCAGATGCACGGCCTTCCGCCGAAGGCGGCGCGCAAGCAGGCGGTGGCGACATTGGCGACCATGATGGGAACAATCGTGCTGGCGCGGATTGCCGGCAGCGGCGAATTTTCCGACGAGGTTTTGGGCGCCGGCCGCGAGGCCGCGTTGGGCCGGGCGGCTGCGAAGAAGCCGGCTGCGAAAGGCCCGTCACTAGCGCTACGGTAACGGCCTACGCCCTTGGTCGAATGCCGGTCTGCTCCCAAGACCGGCATTTTCGCTGTTCTGACGGCCGCGGAAAAACCTTCCCAAACGCCATAAAGACTGCAAGATGCCGCCCAAAACCGGCTCTCGGTTCAGTTTGGGAGGATCACATGCGCTCAATCGGTCATTTCATCGGCGGCAAGCACGTCAAGGGCAACTCGGGCCGCACCGCCGACGTGTTCGAGCCCATGACCGGCGAGGTCCAGGCCAAGGTGGCGCTGGCCTCGAAGGCCGAAGTGCGCGCCGCGGTCGAGAACGCCAAGGCCGCGCAGCCGGAATGGGCCGCGACCAACCCGCAGCGGCGCGCCCGCGTGTTGATGAAATTCCTCGAGCTGGTCGCGCGCGACAACGACGCGCTCGCCGAGTTGCTGGCGCGCGAGCATGGCAAGACCGTCCCCGACGCCAAGGGCGACATCCAGCGCGGCGTCGAAGTCGTCGAGTTCGCGATCGGCATTCCGCATCTGATGAAGGGCGAATACACCGAAGGCGCCGGCCCCGGCATCGACATCTATTCGATGCGCCAGCCGCTCGGCGTCGTCGCCGGCATCACGCCGTTCAATTTCCCGGCGATGATCCCGATGTGGAAGTTCGCGCCGGCGATCGCCTGCGGCAACGCCTTCATCCTGAAACCCTCGGAGCGCGATCCCGGCGTGCCGATGAAGCTCGCCGAACTGATGATCGAGGCGGGCCTGCCGCCCGGCATCCTCAATGTCGTCAACGGCGACAAGGAAGCGGTCGACGCGATCCTCGACGATCCCGATATCAAGGCCGTCGGCTTCGTCGGCTCCTCGCCGATCGCGCAATACATCTACGAGCGCGCCGCCGCGAACGGCAAGCGCGTGCCAGTGTTTCGGCGGCGCCAAGAACCACATGATCATCATGCCCGATGCCGACATGGATCAGGCGGTCGATGCGCTGATCGGCGCCGGCTACGGCTCGGCCGGCGAGCGCTGCATGGCGGTCTCGGTCGCGGTTCCCGTCGGCAAGACCACCGCCGACCGGCTGATGGAGAAGCTGATCCCGCGCGTCGAGAACCTGAAGATCGGCCCGTCGCTCGATCCGTCCGCCGATTTCGGCCCGCTGGTGACCCGCGAGGCGCTGCGAGCGCGTCAAGAACTACGTCGATATCGGCATCAAGGAAGGCGCGACGCTCGCGGTCGACGGCCGCGGCTTCAAGATGCAGGGCTACGAGAACGGCTTCTACTGGGCGGCTGCCTGTTCGACAACGTCACGAAGGACATGCGGATCTACAAGGAAGAGATCTTCGGGCCGGTGCTGTCGGTGGTGCGCGCCAAGGACTACGACGAGGCGCTGGCGCTGCCGTCCGAGCACGAATACGGCAACGGCGTCGCGATCTTCACCCGCGACGGCGACGCGGCGCGCGACTTCGCGCAACGCGTCAATGTCGGCATGGTCGGCATCAACGTGCCGATCCCGGTGCCGATCGCCTACTACACCTTCGGCGGCTGGAAGACGTTCGGGCTTCGGCGATCTCAACCAGCACGGCCCGGATTCGATCCGCTTCTACACCAAGACCAAGACGGTCACCGCGCGCTGGCCGTCCGGCATCAAGGAAGGCGCGGACTTCTCGATCCCGACGATGAACTAATCGCAAGCGTCAGCCGGGCATCGATGCAGTTCACGCTCAACGAGGACCAGATTGCGGTTCGCGACATGGCGCGCGATTTCGCCGCCGAGAAAATCGCGCCGCATGCGCTGCGCTGGGACGAGGAGAAGCATTTCCCGGTCGAGGTGATGCGCGAGGCCGCCGACGCTCGGCATCGGCGGCGTCTATATCCGCGACGATGTCGGCGGCTCCGGCATGACGCGGTTCGATGCCGCGCTGATCTTCGAGGCGCTGGCGCAGGGCTGCCCGACGACCTCGGCGTTCCTGTCGATCCACAACATGGCGTCCTGGATGATCGACGCCTTCGGCAACGACACGCAGCGCCGCAAATGGCTGCCGAAGCTCTGCACCATGGAGCTGATCGCCAGCTACTGCCTGACCGAGCCGGGCGCGGGATCGGACGCGGCGGCGCTGCGCACCCGCGCGGTGCGCGACGGCGATCATTACGTGCTCAACGGCCAGAAGCAGTTCATCTCGGGTGCGGGCGGCGGCGATCTCTATGTGGTGATGGTGCGCACCGGCGGCGACGGCCCCGGCGGCATCTCGACCATCGTCGTCGAGAGCGACACGCCCGGCGTCTCCTTCGGCGCCAATGAGCGCAAGATGGGCTGGAACGCGCAGCCGACCCGCGCGGTGATCTTCGAGAATGCGCGCGTGCCGGTCGCAAATCGCCTGGGCGAAGAGGGCATCGGCTTCAAGATCGCGATGGCCGGCCTCGACGGCGGCCGTCTCAACATCACCGCCTGTTCGCTCGGCGGCGCGCAGAGCGCGCTCGACAAGGCGCGCGCCTACATGAAGGAGCGCAAGGCGTTCGGAAAGCGGCTCGACGAATTCCAGGCGCTGCAGTTCCGCCTCGCCGACATGGCGATCGAACTCGAGGCGGCGCGCACCTTGCTGTGGCGCGCGGCCGCCGCGCTCGACCGCAAGGACCCGGACGCGACCATGCTGTGTGCGATGGCCAAGCGCTTCGGCACCGATGTCGGCTTCGAGGTCGCCAACCAGGCGCTGCAGCTGCACGGCGGCTACGGTTATCTCAGCGAATACGGCATCGAGAAGATCGTGCGCGACCTGCGCGTGCACCAGATCCTCGAAGGCACCAACGAGATCATGCGGCTGATCGTGGCGCGCAAGCTGATCGAGGGCGCGCGATGACGCGAGACGAGCGTCGTCGAGCCCGACCTGATCGCGCGGCGCGAAGGCTTTGCCGGCATCATCCGGCTCAACCGGCCGAAGGCGATCAATGCGGTGACGCTGGAGATGTTCCGCGACATCGACAAGGCGCTCGACGCGTTCGAGGCCGATCCCGCCGTCGCCGTGATCGTGCTGGAAGGCGCGGGCGAGCGCGGGCTCTGCGCCGGCGGCGATATCCGCGCGCTCTGGGAAAGCTCGAAAGTTCAGGGCGATCTCGGCGCGATCCTGTGGCGCGAGGAATACATCCTCAACGCCCGCATCAAGAAATTTCCAAAACCCTATGTCGCCTTCATGGACGGTCTTGTCATGGGCGGCGGTGTCGGGCTCTCGGCGCATTCCAGCCATCGCGTCGTCACCGAGCGCACGAAGCTCGCGATGCCCGAGGTCGGTCTCGGCTTCTTCCCCGATGTCGGCGGCACCTATCTGCTGTCGCGCTCGCCCGGTGAGATCGGTACCTATTTCGGCCTGACCGGCACGACCATGAACGGGCCGGATGCGGTCTATGCGGGGTTTGCCGATGCGGTGGTACCGTCGGCGAAATTGCCTGACTTGCGCGAGGTGCTGACCAAGGTGCGGCCGGGCACGACTGTCGGGCGAGGTGAGGGCGCTGATCGACGGCTTCGCCACCGGCGAGACAGCTGGACCCGTCGCGGCGAAGCAAGGCGAGATCGATCGCCTGTTCGGCTTTGACCGGATGGAGGACATCGTCGCGGCGCTGAAGCGCGACGGCTCGGAGCTGGCGCAGGCGGCGCTGAAGACGCTCTCCGAGAAATCGCCGCGCGGCATGGTGGTGACCCTGAAGCTGTTGCGGCTGGCGCGCGAAGCGCGCTCGCTGGAAGAATGCCTGGTGCGGGAGTATCGTGCGGCGCTGGAAGTGTTTCGCAGCGACGATTTCCGCGAGGGCGTCCGCGCCGCCGTGATCGACAAGGATCGCAATCCCCGCTGGTCGCCGCCGCGAATCGAGGACGTGACCGCGGAGATGGTCGCGCCATACTTCGCCGAGATCGGCGCCGACGAATTGAAATTTGATCAAACGAAATAAGAGCTCCGGGAGGAAATCATGGCAACCATCGCATTCATCGGCCTCGGCAATATGGGCGGGCCGATGGCCGCCAATCTGGTCAAGGCCGGCCACAAGGTCGTCGCGTTCGATCTGGTCGCGGCTTCGCGCGATCAGGCCAAGAGCCGATGGCGCAGCGATTGCCGAGAGTGCGGTGGCTTCGGTGAAGGGCGCCGACGTCGTCATCACCATGCTGCCCGCGGGCAAGCATGTGCTCTCGGTCTGGAACGAGGTCGTGCCAGTCATGACCAAGGGCACGCTGATCATCGATTGCTCGACCATCGATGTCGAAAGCTCCAAGCAGGCGCACGCGCTGGCGGCGAAACACGGCATTGCCTCGGTCGACGCGCCGGTCTCCGGCGGCACCGGCGGGGCCAAGGGCGCGACGCTGACCTTCATGTGCGGCGGCGCGGACAAGGCTTTTGCGGCGGCCAAGCCCGTGCTGGAGAAGATGGGCAAGAAGATCGTGCATTGCGGCGCCGCCGGCGCGGGCCAGGGCGTCAAGATCTGCAACAACATGATTCTCGGCGATTTCCATGATCGGCCTCGGCGAGGCCTTTTCGCTCGCGGAGCGGCTCGGGCTGTCGCATCAGGCGGTGTTCGACGTGGTCTCGACCTCGTCGGGACAGTGCTGGGCGCTAACCTCCTATTGCCCGGTGCCGGGGCCGGTGCCGACATCGCCCGCCAACAATGACTACAAGCCGGGCTTTGCCGCGGCGTTGATGGTGAAGGACCTCACCTTGGCGCAGGATGCCGCGAAGGCCTCCGGCGCGGCGACGCCGCTCGGCAAGCAGGCGCAGGAGATGTACAAGGCGTTCGACGCGGCCGGCAATGGCGGCGTGGACTTCTCGGGCATCATCAATCACGTGCGTGGCCTCGCCGGGAAAATAGCGATGACGACATTCAAGGACGCGCGCGCCTTCCTGCTGAAGCATCGCACCGATTACGATGCGGCGGTGAAGGGATTTCGCTGGCCCGATCCGGTGCCGTTCAACTGGGCGCTGGACTGGTTCGATGCGGAGCTGGCGCGCGATCCCGAGAGCCGCGACCGCACCGCGCTCTGGATCGTCGATGCCGGGCAGGACGCGCGAGACGAAATTCGTCGTTTGCGACGCTGTCGCGCCGCTCCAACCAGGTCGCCAACTTCCTGCGCGCGCAGGGCCTGAAGCGCGGCGACCATCTGCTGCTGCTGCTCGGCAATGTCGTGCCGCTGTGGGAGACCATGCTGGCGGCGATGAAGCTCGGCGTGGTCGTGATCCCCGCGACGACCCTGCTGACGCGCCGACGAGTTGCAGGACCGGCTCGACCGCGGCCGGGCGAGGGCGGTGATCGCGACCCAGGACCAGGTCGCGAAATTCGCGAGCTTCGCGCCGACAGGCTGCGTGCGCATCGTCGTCGGCGCATCGTCGAACGTCGACGGCTGGCTGCCGTTCGAGCGTCGGCCGATGCGTCGGACAGCTTCACGCCGGACGGTCCGACCGCGGCCGACGAGCCGATGCTGCTCTATTTCACCTCGGGCACCACGGCGAAGCCGAAGCTGGTGCGGCACAGCCAGCGCAGCTATCCCGTCGGCGCGCTCTCGACCATGTACTGGCTGGGCCTGCAGCCCGGCGACGTGCATCTGCAACATCTCCTCGCCCGGCTGGGCCAAGCACGCCTGGAGCTGGTTCTTCGCGCCGTGGAACGCGGGCGCGACGATCTTCATCGTCAACCAGCCGCGCTTCGAGGCCAAGCAGTTGCTGCGCAACCATCGGCCGCTGCGGCGTCACCACGCTCTGCGCGCCGCCGACGGTCTGGCGGCTGTTCATCCAGGAGGAGCTGGCCGACTTCAAGGTCAGCCTGCGCGAGGTCTGCGGCGCGGGCGAGCCGCTCAATCCCGGAAGTGATCGAGCAGGTCCGCGCCGCCTGGGGCCTCACCATCCGCGACGGCTACGGCCAAACCGAGACCACCGCGCTTGCCGGCAATCCGCCGGGGCAGAAGGTCAAGGTCGGCTCGATGGGCCGGCCGCTGCCGGGCTATCGCGTCGTGATCCTGGATGCCGACGGACAGACCGGCGAAAGAGGGCGAGGTCACGCTGGTGCTCGGCGCCGACCGGCCGGCCGGCCTGATGCAGGGCTATCAGAGCGACGACGGCAAGCTGTCGGGCGCCGACGGCGCTCACTATCGCAGCGGCGATGTCGTGTTCGTCGACGACGACGGCTACTTCACCTTCGTCGGCCGCGCCGACGACGTGTTCAAGTCCTCCGACTACCGCATCAGCCCGTTCGAGCTCGAAAGCGTGCTGATCGAGCATGAGGCGGTGGCCGAGGCCGCGGTCGTGCCGAGCCCCGATCCGATCCGCCTCGCGATCCCCAAGGCCTATGTCCTCGTGCACGGCCGGCGTCGAGCGCTCGCCGGAGACCGCGCTCGTCGATCTTTCGCATCTGCACACGCGCCTTGCGACGTTCAAGCGCATGCGCAGGATCGAGTTCGTCACCGAGCTGCCGAAGACCATCTCCGGCAAGATCCGCCGGGTGCAGCTGCGCCGGCTGGAGCACGACGACAATCGCGAGGACGCACTTCGCGGCAAGGAGTTTCGTGAAGAGGATTTCCCGGAGCTGGCGAAGATACGCGCCGCCGGATCGGAGCAAAGTTAAATGAATGAAGTCTGGAAGAATCCGCCGGTGTCGCTTGCCGCCTATCAGGCGATGGTCGGCAAGGAGGTCGGCGTATCCTCCTGGCACGTGGTCGATCAGGGCCGCATCAACGTCTATGCCGACGTGATCGAGGATCATCAGTTCATCCACATCGATCCTGAACGCGCCAAGCGCGAGACGCCGTTCGGCAGCACAGTGGCGCATGGCTTTCTCACGATGTCGCTGATGTCGATCATGTCCTATGAGGTGATGCCGGTGATCGAAGGCACCACCATGGGCGTCAACTACGGCTTCGACAAGCTGCGCTTCATCTCGCCGGTGCGCGCGGGCCGACGCGTGCGCGGCCGCTTCGTGCTGACGGAAGCCAGGCTGCGCAAGCCGACAGAACTGCAATCGCGCACCAACGTCACGGTCGAGATCGAGGGCGAGGACAAGCCGGCGATCGTCGCCGACTGGCTCGGCCTGATCTATTTCGCCTGATGTTCATTTCGTCATTGCCGGGCTTGACCCGGCAATCCATCCCGATCAAGAACTGTTTCGCTTTGGATGGATACCCGGTTCAAGCCCGGGCATGACGAGAAGAGAGATCCGGGAAAACAATTCATGACAATCAGGTTTGACGGACGCGTCGCCATCGTGACCGGCGCGGGCAATGGTCTCGGGCGCGCGCATGCGCTGGGGCTGGCGAGCCGTGGCGCGAAATTGGTGGTGAACGATTTCGGCGGCGCGCGCGACGGTAGCGGCGGCTCGCTGACGCCGGCAGAGAATGTCGTCGAGGAAATTCGCAAAGCCGGCGGCACCGCGATGGCCGACGGCGCCGACGTCTCCAATTTCGATCAGGTCCAGGCGATGGTGGCGCGCGCCACCAAGGAGTGGGGCAGTGTCGATCTGCTCTGCGCCAATGCCGGCATCTTGCGCGACAAGTCGTTCGGCAAGATGGAGCCCGCCGATTTCGAGAAAGTGCTCGGCGTGCATCTGGTCGGCAGCTTCTACTGCTGCAAGGCGGTGTGGGACGGTATGCGCGAGCGCAACTATGGCCGCATCGTGCTGACCACGTCGTCGTCGGGGCTTTACGGCAATTTCGGCCAGGCCAATTACGGCGCGGCGAAATCCGGCATGGTCGGGCTGATGAACGTGCTGGCCGAAGAGGGCCGCAAGTACAATGTGCGCGTCAACACGATCTCGCCGACCGCGGCGACGCGCATGACCGAGGAATTGCTGCCGCCGGAGCCGCTGAAGCTGATGCGACCCGAGGCGATCACGCCGGCGGTGGAATATCTGCTGAGCGAGGACGCGCCGACCCGCACCATCATGGGCGCGGGCGCCGGCTCGTTCGCGGTGATCAAGATCGTCGAGACCGAGGGCATCAACCTGCCGCCATCGGAGTGGACGCCGGATGCGGTCGCCGCCCACTTCGCCGAGATCAGCGACATGACAGACGGCGAAGGCGCTGGCAGGCGCGTTCGAGCAGACCCAGAAATATGTCGGTCAGGCCGCGGCGCGTGCCGGCGTGAAGCTGTAACTCGTCATTCCGGGGCGCCGCGTAGCGGCGAGCGAGCCGGAATCCATAACCGACGATCTTGGATATCGATTCCGGGCCTGCGCCTTCGGCGCTCCCGGAATGACGAGTGTTTGTTTGGCGGGCGCTCTGCCCTAAATTGACACCATGCTCCAAGACGAACGTCGCCGTCATCGGCGCCGGCCCGGCCGGGCTGATGGCGGCGGAGGTGCTGGCGCAAGGCGGCGCGCGCGTGACCGTGTTCGACGCGATGCCTTCGGCCGGCCGCAAATTCCTGATGGCCGGCCGCGGCGGGCTGAATCTCACCCACAGCGAGCCGTTGCCGGCATTTCTTGCGCGCTATCGCGAGGCGGCGCCAAGGCTTGAGCCGGCGATCATCGAGCGTTTCCGCCGGATCGGCTGCGCGCATGGAGCGAGGCGCTCGGACAGAAGACGTTTATCGGTTCGAGCGGCCGGGTGTTCCCGGAGAGTTTCAAGGCCTCGCCGCTGTTGCGCGCCTGGCTGCGACGGCTGGATTCGGCAGGGTGTGCAATTCGCGTTTCGTCATCGCTGGATCGGCTGGGATGAGCGCGGCGCGCTCAGATTTCAGACGCCGGAGGGCGAACGGACGATCGAAGCCCGCGCGACCGTGCTGGCGCTTGGCGGCGCAAGCTGGCCGCGGCTGGGCTCTGATGGTTCATGGATCGATCTGCTGTCGGCGCAAGGGAATCACGATTGCGTCGCTGCAGCCTGCGAATTGCGGCTTCACGGTTGCATGGTCGGATGTTTTCCGTAACCGCTTTGAAGGACAACCGCTCAAGGGTACCGAATTCAGGTTCGGCGATCAGGCCATCCGCGGCGAGGCCATCATCACGCGGACAGGCATCGAGGGCGGCGCGATCTATGCGCTGTCGGCGGAGTTGCGCGAGGCGATCGCGGAGACGGGCGAAGCGACGCTGGCGATCGCGCTGCGGCCCGATCTCGACGCAGGCGATCTGACCAAGCGACTGTCCGCGCCGCGCGGCAAGCAGTCGCTCTCAAACTTCCTGCGCAAGGCGGCCAATCTTGTCGCCGGTCGCGATCGGGCTGTTGCAGGAGGCGGCGATTGCCTCGGGTCAGGCAGCTGGCGTCACTGCCGCCGGAAGAACTCGCCGCGCTGATCAACGCCGTGCCGATCAAGCTCACCGGCGTCGCGCCGATCGCCCGCGCAATCTCGACCGCGGGCGGCATCGCTTTCGACGAGCTCGATGAGAACTACATGCTGCGCAAATTGCCCGGCGTGTTTGCGGCCGGCGAGATGCTGGATTGGGAAGCGCCGACCGGCGGCTATCTACTGCAGGCGTCGTTCGCGACGGGGGCGGCGGCGGGGAGGGGAGCGTTGCGGTGGCTAAGGGGCGAATAGCGAGTCGCGAATGGCGAGTAGTTCATCCACTCGACTATTCGCCACTCGCCATTCGCGACTACCGCAACTTCCCCCGTGCCGCCACCGGCAGCACGCCGATGATCTCGTCGCCGCGCACCATCACCACCTCGTCCATCATGTTGACGACGACGCAAACATGATTGGGCACGATCCGCACGACGTCGCCGACATTGGGCCGCGTGTTGCTGCGGGTCAGATCGAGGAAGCCGTGCTCCTCGGCGAATTTGGCGATCTTCGCCTCGGGATGTTCCAGGATCAGGCCGTGGCCGTCGAGCCCGCCGCCGGTGTCCGAAGTCAAGCGTCTTGGAGCCGGCATCGAGAATGCCGCGCTCGGGACCGGCGCGGCTGACCACGGTCGCATAGATGTTGAGCGCGCAATCGTCCCAGCTGGCGACGCCGGCCGCGACCTGCATGCGGTCATTATAGATGTAGGTGCCGGGCCGGTGCTCGGTCGCGCCCTTGAGCTTGCCGACATTCTTCATGTTCGGCGAGCCGCCGGTCGAGACCATCGTCGCGCTAGAGCCCATGCGCGCGCACGCCGGCCAGCGCCTCGTCGTAGAATTTCTGCGCCTCGGCCCAGCCGGTTTCGGTCGGGTAGAGCATGAAGCCGGCGAATTGCAGACCCTTTGAGGCCGCGATCGTGCGGGCCAGAGCGATCGCTTCCGCAGGCGTCTCCACCCCGGCGCGCTTGCGCCCGGTGTCGCACTCGACCACGACCGAGAGCGGCCGGCCCGACGCCGCGGCCGCCTTGGGCAAATCGGCGACCACGGTCGGATTGTCGGCGGCGACGGTCATGTGGGCCTTGGCCTGCAGCGCGCCGAGCCGCGCCATCTTCTCCTCGCCGAGCAGATTGTAGGAAATGAGGATGTCGTCGATGCCGGCGTCGGCCATGATCTCGGCTTCGCCCAACTTCTGGCAGGTGATGCCTCGCGCGCCCGCCGCGACCTGCATCTTGGCCAGCATCGGGCTCTTGTGGGTCTTGATATGCGGCCGGTTGGCGACGCCCGCAGCCTCGCAGGCCGCCTGGATGCGCGCGATGTTGCGCTCGACCTTGTCCATGTCGATGACGGCGCAGGGCGTGCCGTATTCTTTGGCGATTTTGGCGGCGAGGGGAGTAGTCATTGGTTATGCCTGTTCTATTTCCTCACGGAGCACTTCAAGCTCCAGCCAGCGGTCTTCGGCAGCGGCCAGCTCCTGCTGCGCCCTGGCCATGGCGTTGGAAGCTTCGTCGAACGTCTTGCGATCCTTGGCATAGAGATTGGGGTCGTCAAGCCTGCGTTGCTGTTTGGCGATCTCGGCATGCAGCTTTTCGATGGTCTTCGGCAGCGTTTCCAGCGCGTGTTTTTCGTTGAAGCTGAGCCGGCGCTTTGGCGCGGCTGCATCGGCAGTCGGTTTCGCCTTTTTCTCTTCGACGACCGGCGCCTTCGCGGCCTCACGCTGCAAATCCGACCCGCGCTGGCTCAGCATGTCCGAGTAGCCGCCGGCATATTCGATCCATTTTCCGTTGCCGTCGGGCGCGATCACCGAGGTCACGACGCGGTCGAGGAAATCGCGGTCGTGGCTGATCAGGATCACCGTGCCCTCGTAATCGCCGAGCATCTCCTCCAGCACGTCGAGCGTCTCGAGATCGAGATCGTTGGTCGGCTCGTCCAGCACCAGCAAATTCGACGGCTTCGCCAGAGCCCGTGCGAGCATCAGCCGGCCGCGCTCGCCGCCGGACAGCACCTCCAGCGGCGTGCGCATCTGCTCGCGCGCGAACAGGAAGTCCTCCATGTAGCTCACGACATGTTTCGGCTTGCCGCCGACCATGACGTGATCGCCGCGGCCGCCGGTGAGCGCTTCCGCCAGCGTGGACTTGGGATCGAGGCTTTCGCGATGCTGGTCCAGGGTCGCCATTTCGATATTGGCGCCGAACCGCACACTGCCGCTGTCGGGCGCGTCAGCGCCGGTCAGCAGATTGACCAGCGTGGTCTTGCCGGCGCCGTTCGGCCCGACAATGCCGATACGGTCGCCGCGCTGGATGCGGATCGAGAAGCCATCGACGATCCTGCGCTCGCCGTAGGACTTGCCGATGTTCCTGGCTTCGATGACGAGACGTCCGGACTTCTCAGCTTCAGCTGCCGACAATTTTGCATCGCCCGCCGCACCGCGATAATCCCGGCGCGACTGCCGCAGCGCGTGGAGATTGGCCAGCCGCTTGACGTTGCGCTTGCGGCGGCCGGAGACGCCGTAGCGCAGCCAATGCTCCTCGTTGACGATCTTGCGGTCGAGCTTGTGCTGCTCGCGCTCTTCTTCGGCCAGCACCTCGTCGCGCCAGGATTCGAAGGCGGCAAAGCCGCGGTCGATCTGCTTGATCTGGCCGCGATCCAGCCACGCGGTGGCGCGCGACAGGTTTTCCAGGAAACGGCGGTCGTGGCTGATCAGCACCAGCGCGCTGCGGCGGCTGTCGAGCTCGCGCTCCAGCCATTCGATGGTGGGAAGATCGAGATGGTTGGTCGGCTCGTCCAGCAAGAGGATGTCGGGCGAGGGCGCCAGCACCCGCGCCAGCGCCGCGCGGCGCGCCTCGCCGCCGGATAGTTGCGCCGGATCCTCGTCACCACGCAGCCCGAGCTGCTCGATCAGGTAACGCGCCGCATAGCGGTCGTCGCCCGGACCGAGCCCAGCCTCGACATAGGCGAGCGTGGTGGCGTGACCGGCGAAATCGGGCTCCTGCGGCAGATACCGGATCGTTGAGCCCGGCTGCACAAAGCGCGTGCCGCTATCGGCTTCGACCAGGCCGGCCGCGATCTTCAGCAGCGTCGATTTGCCCGAGCCGTTGCGACCGATCAGGCAGACGCGCTCTTCGGACGACACCGAGAGCTCGACGCCGGTCAGCAGCGGCGTGCCGCCGAAGGTGAGACGGATGTCTTTGAGCTGGATCAGCGGCGGCGCCATCAGCTTTGGCCTGTCGCCGCCTGGTCGGCGTGGCGGCGCTGGATGCGGCGGATGGTCTGGTCGAGCGCCGACAGGAAGGTCGAGCGGTCGCGCGGCGAGAACGATTTGGGACCGCCGGTGATCTCGCCCGACGACCGCAGATCGGTCATCAGATTTCGTACCGCGAGCGTCATGCCGATCGATTGTTCGGTGAACGGCTTGCCGTTCGGCGCAATCACTTCCGCGCCGGCCTTGACGCAGCGGCTCGCCAGCGGAATGTCCGCGGTCACCACGACATCGCCGGCGCGCGCGCGTTCCGCGATCCAGTCGTCGGCGGCATCCATGCCGGAGCCGGCGGCGATACGTTCGATCAGCGGGTCCTGCGGCACCCGGATGAAGTTGCCCGCGACCACGCTGACGGGCACGCCGAGCCGGATCGCGACGCGATAGATCTCGTCTTTCACGGGGCAGGCGTCGGCATCGACATAGATGCGGGTTGAGGGCGCGGCTTGGGTCATGCTGCGCGCGTGGTACCCCATTCGATCGGGGAATGCGAGGCCAAGCCGGGGCTTGCGCCGCCAGTTCCGAGGGGTACGATTGCGCCCAGGGAAACGACCGAAATCAGGGATAACCATGGCAAGCCAAGCCTATCGCGTCTCGGCCTACAACACGTCAAAGCATTCCGAGAACAAGATCCACGACGACACGGTCGCGCGCAAATACGGCTTCTCCGGCGGGCTCGTGCCCGGTGTCGACGTGCTCGCCTATATGCTGCACATGCCCGTTGCCAAATGGGGCCGGGATTTCCTCGCGCGCGGGCTGATCGAGGCGCGCTTCATCAAGCCGGTCTATGACGGCGACATTGCGGAAGTGAGCGCGGTCGAGGACGCCAGTGGCCTCACGATTGAAGTACAGAGCAAGGGCGAGCTATGCGCGACCGGCACCGCGTCGCTGCCGGCTGCCGCGCCAAAATTTTCGCTGAACGATTTCGTCGCGGCCGATGCGGTGAAGGACCGCAAGCCGGTCAGTGCGAGTTCCTACGAACTCGGCAAATGGCTCGGCTCGATCCCGCGCGACTGGGCCGGCGACGCCGCCAAGGAATATCTCGCGGACATCCGCGAAAGCGATCCGATCTATGCGCGCGAAGGCTTCGGCCATCCGGGGCTGCTGCCGCGGATCATGAACAAGGTGCTGGTCGACAACGCCATCCTCGGGCCCTGGATTCATGTCGGCAGCAAGATGCAGCTGCTGTCGGCCGGCAAGGTCGGCGACGAGCTGACCGCGCGCGCGAAAGTGGTCGGCAATTACGAGAAGAAGGGCCACCGCTTCGTCGAGCTCGATGCGCTGGTGGTCGCCAACGGCACCACGCCGCTCGCCCATATCTGGCACATCGCGATCACCCAGCCGCGCGAGCAGGCGGCGGCGTAGGAAAACACGCGGCGGCAACTCCAATCTCCGCCGCCAACACCTGCGGGCTTGCGCCGGCGCGCCGTTTTGGATAATTTGTCCGCACCATGATGATCAGCACTCTCAACATCGCTTCGGTTTTCTTCCTGCTGAGCCACTAACGGCTCGCCTGCGCCTTTGCGGGCAGGAATGGAGATTGTCCTCGCATGCCACGTCTTGCGAGCGGCGTCTTCTTGATCGAACCGACCACACCTTGCAGTCCCGCACGATGCGGCTCGCGGGTGCTGGCACCTAGAGAAAGCTCTGTCATGTCCCCCCTAAACGACGACCAACTGCGCAAATTCGCAGAGCGCGGCTCTGTGGTTATTCCTGACGTCGTCCCACCGACGCTGATCGAAGCGGCTATGCAGAAGATCGACCGGTTGGTCGAACAAAATCCGCCTCCGGCTGACCGTCGCGGCTTCCACTTTTATTGGCAACAGAATCCGGCCGACACCGATCCGCTGGTCGCTCTGCTGCAAGAGAGCGGTGCCCGGGAGATCGTCGAAAGCCTGATTGCGCCATTGGCCTTGGCCAAGCTGACGCAACTTCAGGTCTCGCTGAATATTCCGGTCTGGAATCATCGACCCGGTGGGCCGCATATCGACGGGCTCAAAATCGTTGCGCCAGGCGGACGCCCCGGAACGTTCACCTTGCTGGCTGGCATATTCCTGACCGACCAGACCGCGTCCGACATGGGCAATCTCTGGGTCTGGCCCGGCTCCCACAACGTTGCGGCGTCCTATCTCCGCGAGCACGGGCCCGATGCGCTGTTAAGTATCGAGCACCCGACCTACCCAATGGCGTCGCCCGAACAGGTCCTTGGACGGGCCGGCGATCTCTTTCTTGGAAACTACTTGCTCGGCCACAATATGGGTGGAAACACGTCTGCGGTGGTTCGGCGCGTCGTCTATTTCCGTCTTCAAGCGGAAGGCCATCGGACGAGATGGCGAGACTGTGTACTGGATCCGCTGCTGGAATTCGAGCCTGCACGAATGGCTCTTAACCGCCTTCGGTGACTATCGGGAAGGGCGGGTGATCAGCCCGCCCTTCCTCAATCGGTTATTGTCGCGCCGGCGCGCAAGGGCGGGCGATGACAGCGAAGTTTCGGGCAGCCGTCTTCACATCTCGAAGATCCGGCCTGGATTGAGAATGCCGTGCGGATCGAGCGCGCGCTTCAGCGTGCGCATGGTCTCGATCTCCTCGGCGGTGCGGCTGAGCTTCAGATACGGACGCTTCAAGAGGCCAATGCCGTGCTCGGCCGAGATCGAGCCGGCAAAATCGCCGGTAATGCCATAGACCAGCCTGGTAACTTCCTCGGTCCGATCCACCGTCGATGGATATTTGGCGTTGACATGAAGATTGCCGTCGCCGGCATGACCGAACACGATGGCAAACGCATCCTTGTCGATCGTCTTCATCCCGGCTTTGACGGTGTCGGCAAACGCCTCCATCTTGTCGATGGCGAGGCTGATGTCGAAGCCGACGCCATATGGGCCGAGCGCGCGGGACAGTTCGACCGAGGAGTTGCGGATCTTCCAGATCGCCGCGGCGGCCGCGCCGGAGCTCGAAATCGTCGCATCTGATATGATGTCCTGCTCCAGCGCATGTTCGAGCAGGTCCTCGAGATCGCCGCGGATGCGCTCGGCGTCGCTGCCCGAGGATTCCATCAGGACATAGAAGGCATGGTTGGTCGGCAGCGGCGCGGCCACACCTTTCACGAGCTCCGTCGTCAGGCGGTAATACTCGTTCCACATCACCTCGAAAGCGGTGAGGTCGCCGCTGAGCCGTTTCCGCGATAAGTCCAGAAATGCGCGAACCTTCTCGAAGCTCGGCAGTGCGCACAACGCGACCTGCTGTTCGGCCGGCGCCGGAAAGATGCGCAAGGCGGCGCGCGTGACCACGCCGAGCGTGCCTTCGGTGCCGACGAACAACTGCTTCAGGTCGATGCCGGTGTTGTTCTTGATGTATTTGCGCACGCCTTTGAGGATCGTGCCGTCGGCAAGCACCGCCTCGAGCCCCAGCACGAGATCGCGCGTCATGCCGTAGCGGATCACGCGATTGCCGCCGGCATTGGTCGAGATGTTGCCGCCGATGGTGCAGCTGCCGCGCGCACCGAGATCGAGCGGAAACATGAATCCGTCCTCGCCGACACGCTCCTGCAGCCGCTGCAGCGGCACGCCGGTCTGGGTGATGACAACGCCGCCGCCGGTATCGACTTCCTCGATCGCGGTCATGCGCTCGGTCGACAGCACGATCTCGCCTGTGAGAGGCATGGTGGCGTGGACCAGCCCGGTCATGCCGCCTTGCGTGGTGACGGACACGCGCGCTTTGTGGCAGAGCCTCAAGAGCGCCGAGACATCCTCGGTGCTGCGCGGCCGCACCACCGCCAGCGGCGGTTCGACGGGAATGCCGGACATGTCGGTGTGATAACGCGGGTCGATCTCGTTGCCGGTGAACACCGTCGTCGCGTCGAAGGCGGTGCGCAACTCGTCGATGATGGCGTCCGCATCGTCAGGCCGCCTTCGCGCCTTCGCGTTCTCTATCGCGCGCCAGATTTTTTCCGGCGTCAGCGGCATGTTGAGATCGGTGACGCCATAGTCCGACAGCGCGTCGATGACGGCATTGACGACGCAGACCAGACTGCCGGCGCAGCCGGCCTCGCCGCAGCCTTTGGTGCCGAGCGGATTGGTCTTGGCCGGCGAGGGATGGTCGCCGATGGTCATCATCGGGATGTCTTCCGCGCGGGGCAACGCATAATCCATGAACGAGCCGGTGATCGGCTGGCCGCCCTCGTCGTAACTGACCTCTTCCATCAGCGACTGGCCGATGCCCTGCGCCACGCCGCCATGCAGTTGGCCCGCGACGATCATGGGATTGACGATGGTGCCGAAGTCGTTGACCGCCGCGTATTTGACGATGCGCACCACACCGGTGTCGGGATCGACCTCGACCTCGGCGACATGACAGCCGTTCGGAAAGGTCGAGACCGTTTCCTTGGTGTTGTGGTCGACGTCGAGCGAGGAGGGCGTGCCCTCGGGCATCTTGCCCTCGCGCAGCCGTTCGGCGAGCTCCATGATGCCGATCGAGCGGTCGGTGCCGGCGATGGTGAAACGCCCGCCGGAAAATTCGATGTCGGCTTCGGCCGCTTCCAGGAAATGCGCGGCGGCCTTCTTGCCCTTCTCGACGACCAGCGCGGAGGACTCCACGATCGCCTGTCCCGTCGCGGTGATCGAGCGCGAGCCGCCGGTGCCGTTGCCGAAGCGCACCAGATCGCTGTCGTTCTGCTCCAGCGTGATCTTCTCGAAGGGCACGCCCAACTGCGCCGACAGCACCTGCGAGAACGGCGTGGCGTGGCCCTGGCCGTAGTCGAGCGTGCCGGTCGTCAGCTTCACCGTGCCGTCGGGTTCGAAGGTGATCTTGCCGAGTTCGCCGCTCGGCGGCGCCGTGACTTCCAGATATGAGCCAACGGCAATGCCGCGCAACAAACCGCGCTTGCGGCTCTCCTTCTTGCGCTTGGCAAAATTCTCGTGGTCGGAAATCTCCAGCGCCTTGGCAAACACAGCTGCGAAATCGCCGCTGTCATAGGTGACGCCGGAGGCCGCCGTGAACGGCAATTGTGCCGGCTTGATGAAATTGCGCCGGCGCAGCGTGAGACGGTTGATCCCCATCTCGTCGGCGGCGCGGTCGATCAGCCGCTCCATGTAGTAATTCGCCTCGGGACGGCCGGCGCCGCGATAGGCGCCCATATGGGTGGTGTTGGTCAGCACCGTCTTGACGTCGACGCCGAGCAGCGGCGTCTTGTAGACGCTGGCGAGATTCTTGGCGGTGTTGAGCGTCAGCGGGCCCGGCGCCACGCCGGTGATGTAGGCGCCGAGATTGCCGTAACCGTTGAGGCGCACCGCGAGGAATTTGCCTTCGGCGTCCAGCGCCAGCTCGGCATGCATGATCTGGTTGCGGCCCTGGCTATCGCTGAGGAAGCTGGTCGAGCGCTCGTCGGTCCATTTCACCGGACGCCCGAGCTGCTTCGAGGCATGCAGGATGCAGGTGTATTCGGGATAGTTCAGGTTCTTCATGCCGAAGGAGCCGCCGACATTGGCGGTGAGGATGCGCACCTTCTCCGGCGGCACGTTGAGAATGCGCGCCAGCACCGCCTTGTTGCCGGCGACGCCCTGGGTCGGCACCTGCAAGGTGAAGCGATCGGTCGCCTTGTCGTAATGGCCGAGCCCGACGCGCGGCTCCATCGCCACCACGGCGATGCGGGTGTTGACGATGTCGAGCTTGGTCACATGCGCGGCGCCGGCGAACGCCGCGTCGATCTTCGCGGTGTCGCCATAATGGAAATCCAGCGCGACATTGTTGGGAATGTGATCGTAGAGCTGCGGCGCGCCGGGCTTCGCCGCTTCCGCCGCATTGGTCACCGCCGGCAGCGCCTCGATCTCGATTTCCACCGCTTCGGCCGCGTCGCGCGCCTGCGCCACCGTCTCGGCCACGACAAAGGCGACGGCATCGCCGACATAGCGCACCTTGTCCGACGATCAGCGGCATGCGGTTGGTCTGCAGCAGCGGCGAGCCGTCGCGGCTCTTCAGCGGCAGTCCGCACACGAACGGCTTGTAGCCGGCGGCGACGAGATCGGCGCCGGTCCACACCCCGAGCACGCCGGGCATCCCCTTGGCGGCTGAAATGTCGATGCCCTTGATGACGCCGTGGGCGTGGCTGGAACGGACCATCCAGGCATAGGCCTGCTTGGGCAGGCTGAAATCGTCGGTGTACTTGCCCTTGCCGCGGACGAGCGTGTCGTCTTCCTTGCGGCGGACGGGCTGGCCGACGCCGTATTTTTGCAGTGCGATAGCGTTTTCGACGGAACGGGGCGAAGTGTGATCTTGCATCGGAAAGTGCCTGATTTTGCGCGATTTCGCGGGCTCTTGGGTCAGATAACGCACCGCACAGGCGGCTACAACGCCCCATTTGGTCATAGTCCTATGGGGTTGTTGCACAGGCCTTTGGCGCTGCTAAGGTTCGCGCGAAAAGCGAATTCCAGGCCGGCTGCAAAGCCGCGGAAAGACAGTTTGAATGAATGACGACACGCGGCTTCGCGAGGGTTTTGTCCCGCGCGGAGACCTCGCACCCGGCGGTGCGGGGCTGCCTGCCGCCAACCATGCGCAAACGTCGGGAACCGCGGTCTATGCGGCGCTCGACCTCGGCACCAACAATTGCCGGCTCCTGATCGCCTGTCCGACCGGCGACAGTTTTCGCGTGATCGACTCCTTTTCGCGGATCATCCGGCTCGGCGAGGGCGTGTCCGCGACCGGTTGCATCAGCGAGGCCGCGATCGACCGCGCGATATCGGCGCTCTCGATCTGCCGCGACAAGATCGAGGCGAAGCGGGCGAGCCGGCTGCGCATGATCGCGACCGAAGCCTGCCGCGCCGCGTCGAATGCCGACGGCTTCCGCGACCGCGTCGCGACCGAGACCGGCATCCGCCTGGAGGTGATCGACCGCGAGACCGAGGCGGCGCTGGCGGTGATCGGCTGCTCGCCGCTGCTCGACCCAAAAGGCCGCGGCGCGATCCTGTTCGACATCGGCGGCGGCTCGACCGAACTGGTGCGGATCGAGCGCGATCCGGCCGAGGCGAACGCCGAGCCGCGCATCAAAGCGTGGATGTCGATCCCGCTCGGCGTGGTCACGCTCGCCGAGCAGTTTGGCGGCCGCGATGTCACCAAAGAGTCCTACGCGAGGATGGTCGCCGAGATCGCGCAGTACATCGCGCCCTTTGCCGCCGAGCACGGGGCGGATTTGCGCGACATGCATCTGCTCGGCACCTCGGGCACGGTGACGACGCTGGCCGGCATCCATCTCAAGCTCGTGCGCTACGACCGCCGGCGCATCGACGGCGTCTGGATGAACGATGCCGACATCTCCGCGACCATCGCCAAGCTGCTCGGCATGAGCTATCACGAGCGCGCCAGCAACAACTGCATCAGCGTCGAGCGCGCCGATCTGGTGCTCGCCGGCTGCGCCATCCTCGACGCCATCCGCAACGCGTTCCCGCTGCCGCGGCTGCGCGTCGCCGACCGCGGCCTGCGCGAGGGCATGCTGGTCGAGATGATGCGCGAGGACGGCGCGCTCAGGACTTGAAGTCATGGCAAAAGACACGACAGGCCGGATGCATGTCCAGGTCAGGACCGGCGGCAAGCGCAAGCACTCGTCAAAGCTCTGGCTGGAGCGCCAGCTCAACGATCCCTATGTCGCCAAGGCCAAGCGCGAAGGCTATCGCTCGCGCGCGGCCTTCAAGCTGATCGAGATCGACGACAAATATCGCCTGCTCAAGCCGGGCCAGACCGTGGTCGATCTCGGCGCCGCGCCCGGCGGCTGGAGCCAGATCGCGGCCAGGCGCGTCGGCGCCGCCGAGGGCAAGGGCAGGGTGGTCGCGATCGATCTGCTGGAGATGGGCGAGATCCCCGGCGTGCAATTCGCGCAGCTCGATTTTCATGCCGACGACGCGCCGGAGCGTCTCACGGCCATGCTCGGCGGCCGCGCCGATGTCGTGTTGTCGGACATGGCCGCCAACACCACCGGCCATCGCAAGACCGATCAGCTGCGCATCGTCGGCCTGGTCGAGATCGCCGTCGCCTTTGCGTCGGAGATTCTCAATCCCGGCGGCGCGTTCCTGGCCAAGGTGTTCCAGAGCGGCGCGGATGCCGATTTGCTGGCGCAGTTGAAGCGCGACTTCGCGACCGTGCGCCACGTCAAGCCGGCCTCGAGCCGGCAGGATTCCTCCGAGCGCTATGTGCTGGCGACGGGGTTTCGGGGCGGATCGAACGCCGGCGTGAGCCAAGGTTCGAGGCATCTTATGTCGTCTGCTGCTGCAACCATGTTTTCACAATCGTTCTTCCACGGCACGCGCGCCGATTTGAAGCCGGGAGACCTGATCGTCGTCGGCCATCAGTCCAATTTCACCGACGTTGAGCCGCTTTCCTGGGTTTATTTCGCAGGCACCCTGGATGCCGCGATCTGGGGCGCCGAGCTCGCCGTCGGCAACGGACGAGAGCGAATTTATGTTGTCGAGCCGACCGGGCCGATCATGGACGATCCGAACCTGACGGACAAAAAATTTCCCGGCAATCCGACGCGTTCATACCGGTCCCGCGATCCGCTGCGGGTCATTGCCGAGGTGACGATGTGGCAAGGGCACTCGCCTGAACGGCTGCAACAGATGAAAGATGGTGTCGCCCGCGCGAAGGCGGAGGGCGGACATATCATCGACTAGCGCGAGCGAGCCCGCGTGAACCGGTTGCGCTCACCCGGGCTGTCGCTCGCTCGCAGTGACGCGACGAGCCTGACGACCCGCTCAGCCCTTCTTCACAGTCGGGCACTCGCTCTTGCTCAGCGGGCGCGCGGCGTCCTCGGCCGGCACCGTGGCGAGCAGCTTGAGATAGTCGAACGGATATTTCGATTCCGAAGGCTTCTTCACCTGCAGCAGATAATAGGGCCGCATCACGCGGCCGTCCTCGCGCACCGTGCCCTTGGTGTAGAAGTCATCGATCGGAATCTCCTTCATCTTCTCGACGACCTTGGTGGCGTCGGTCGTGCCGGCTGCCGCCACCGCCTTGAGGTAGTGCAACGTCGCGCCGTAGGTCCCTGCATGGATCATGCTTGGCGGCTTTCCGTTGTTGAGGGCGAGGAAGCGTTTGGTCCAGGCGCGGGTTTTGTCGTCGAGATCCCAGAAGAAAGTCTCGCTCGCGATCAGGCCTTGCGCCGCTTCGAGCCCGAGCGCGTGGGTGTCGGGAAACTGCAGCAGCAGCGCCGCCACGCGCTGGTCGCCTTTGCGGGTGAGACCGAATTCCCCGGCCTGCTTGATCGTGTTGATGGTGTCGCCGCCGGCGTTCGCGAGACCGACGACCTTCGCCTTCGAGGCTTGCGCCTGCAGCAGGAACGACGAGAAGTCGGCGGTGTTGAGCGGATGGCGCACCGCCCCCAGCACCTTGCCGCCGGCAGCCGTGACGAAGGACGCGGTGTCGCGCTCCAGCGCGTGTCCGAAGGCGTAGTCGGCGGTGATGAAAAACCAGCTATCCCCACCCTGCTTCACCACGGCCTGGCCGATCGTCGCCGCAAGGCCGTAAGTGTCGAAGCTCCAGTGCACGCCGTGCGGCGAACAGTATTTTCCGGTGAGATCCGATGAGGCGGCGCCGGTGTTGATGTCGACGGCGTCGTGCGTGCGCGTCACCTCGCGCACGGCGAGCCCCACGGCCGAATTGGGAATGTCGAGGATGAGGTTGACGCCCTGGGTCTCGATCCACTGCCGTGCGATGTTGGCGCCGATGTCGGGCTTGTTCTGGTGGTCGGCGAAGATGACTTCGATCGGCCGGCCCAGCACCTTGCCGCCGTAATCCTCGACCGCCATGCGCGCGGCGTAGACCGAGCCCATGCCGGTCAGATCGGCGTACAGTCCCGTCTGGTCGTTGAGAACGCCGAGCTTGACCGGTTGCTGCGCGACCGCAGCGGTCAGCCCCGCTCCCCACAACAGAAGCACGAGCGCGGCGACAATGTTGCGACGCATGAAAACCCTTCCCTTGCCGTAACGACCTCTGAATGCGGGTCGTCTTGGCGCGATGGTACAGGGGAACCGCATCGCTGCAAAGCGCGCGTATCACCCAACCGCTGATCGCGCATGTCCTGGGTGCCCTCGGTGGCGACTACATCTGCCGAGCTTCTCCCGATACCCGGATGCTCGCAGCCGGGCTCGGAGGTGATCTCGGCTCTCAGCCGTGAGGGCACACCCATGTCCTCCCCCTGCAAAATCTCGATGGCACCACCATGAGGCCATCCAAGATCGCGCAGATATCCCGCGAAGGCGGCCGCTGCGGCTCCCGTCGCCGGGTCTTCGTAGACGCCTCCTGCGGCGAACGGATTGCGGGCATGGAAGAGTGTGTTGGTTTCCGCATGGACCAGACTGACAGTCACGATCCCGTTTGCCGTCATGAACTGCCGCCCTTGCTCCAGGTCATAGTGCATCGCGGCCAGATTCTGCCGGTTGGTCAGGGCCAGGACGAGATGTCGGGCACCAGCATCGGCGATTGCGGGAGGCAGACGTGGATCGAGATCGGCGACGGTGTACGAGAAAAGGCTGAGCGCTGCCTCGACCAACTCTTCGGGCGCCTGTTCGCTGCGCGTGCGCGGCGATTGCAACGCGGCCATGAGCGCGGGATTTCCGCCATCCTGTTACGGTGATCCGCGTGTCGTTGAGTTGGAGCGTGAAGGTGCCGTCGCCATGGGCAAGCGCAAGCGCGGCCCCGAGCGCGATTGTTGCGTGGCCGCAGAACGGCACCTCGATCTCAGGTGCGAAGTAGCGTACCCGCCAGCCATCCTCGCTCGGGGCGGCGAAGACCGTCTCCGAATATCCGACCTCGGCCGCGATCGCCAGCATCCGGTCGGCAGGAGGGAGCGCTTCGCAGAGTACGACACCGGCGGGGTTACCCCCGCTCGTTCCCCGCGAAAAGGCGGCGATCCGCTGCACGTCCATTTGTCGCTCCGGCTTATCGGTACCTCACCCCAACCTTTGATCGCGCATGTCCTGGGTGCCCTCGGTGGCGACGACGGCGGCGTCCTGCGCGGCGCCCTTGGCCGCGCCCTTGCGGCTCGCGAGCGCCAGCGCCTTGCGGCCGGAGATTTCATGGCCGGCGTCGCTCGGCATCTGCCAGAAGAAATACGATGACGCCGCCGAGACCAGCGACACCACGAGGAAGGCCGGCGCGAACACGTCGGCGGACAATTCGGTCAGATGCCGCATCCACAGCGTCGACTCCACGCAGGCTGCGCCGACGGCGACGCCGGCCGAGACCGCAAGCTGCTGGTTGACGCTGACGATGGTGGTGGCGCGGCTCATCTGTCCCGGCCTCGACCTCGGCATAGGCGACCGTGTTGATCGCGGTGAACTCCAGCGAGCGGAAGAAGCCGCCGACCACCAGGATGATCATGATCAGCAGCAAGGGCGTCGTCGCCGTGAACAGCCCGCAGGCCGCCAGAAACACCGCGCTGATCAGCGCATTGACCGTCATCATGTTGCGGAAGCCGAAGGCGCGGATGATGCGCGCGGCCAGCGTCTTCATGCCCATCGCGCCGACCGCGGAGCCGAACGTCACGAGGCCCGACTGGAACGGCGACAGGCCGAAGCCGACCTGCATCATCAGCGGCAGCAGGAACGGCAGTGAGCCGATGCCGAGCCGAAACATGAAGCCGCCGATGATCGCCGCGCGCAAGGTCGGCAGCCGCAGCAGCGTGAAGTCCAGCACCGGCGAGCCCGTTCGCCGCGCATGGAAGACGTAGAGCGTCATCGAGATCGAGCCGATCCCGACCAGCGCCGCAACGACGCTCCAGGGCAACAGATTGAGGCCGGCGACCGACAGACCGAACGCGATGCCGGCCAGCCCAATGCCGGCCAGCACGAGTCCCTTGAGATCGAAACGCTCGGGGTCGACGCTCCTGATCGGGTCGATGTATTTCAGCGCCATGAAGATGCCGAGCAGCCCGATCGGGATGTTGATCAGGAAGATCCAGTGCCAGGAGAAATAGGTGGTGATGAAGCCGCCGAGCGGCGGCCCGATCACCGGGCCTATCAGCGCCGGCACCGTCACCCACGCCATGGCGTTGACCAGCGCGCTCTTGTCGATCGAGCGCAACAGCACCAGACGGCCGACCGGCGTCATCATCGCGCCGCCCATGCCCTGCAGGATGCGCGCGAACACGAAATTGTTGACCGAGGTCGACAGCGCGCAGCCGATCGAGCCGACCATGAACACGCCGACGGCGAGTGCAAACACCATGCGCGCGCCGAAACGGTCGGCGGTCCAGCCGCTGGCGGGAATGAAGACGGCGAGCGACAGCAGATAGGAGGTGATCGCGAGCTTCAGCGTCAGCGGGCTGGTGCCGATATCGGCGGCGATGGCGGGCAGCGAGGTCGCAATCACCGTCGAGTCCATGTTTTCCATGAACAGGGCGGTGGCGACGATCAGCGGAATGACGCGTTGTTTGTTCATCAAATCAGGGGAGGCAAAGAGGCGGGGTCAGGTGGGCTGTAACACCCTCCTGTCATATGAGCTATTGCGGAACGGGATGGCAGACCTAAATCTGGTAGCGGAAAAACGCCGGAGGCGTCGGTGATCTACATCCTCGCAGCGCTGTTACCGCCGGTCGGCCTGCTCCTGAACGGGCAGCCGTTTTCGGCGTTGTTCAACCTGGTCCTGATCGTGTTTTGCCTGCTTTTCGGGCTGGTTTTCCATGTCCTGCTGCTGGTGCCATCGGCGCATGCGCTGATCGCGGTCCATATGAAGCGGGAGGAGCGGCGGCACCGGGAAGTGGTGGAGGCGATCCGCCAGCATGGGCCGCCTCCCGGCTACTACCGCTGATCTGAAGGCGCAGGGCAGGGTCGAAGAAAAGGCTGTGCATAGCGCTTTGATTCGCTGCCAGCCCATGCTATCGACCCTCGTCAACCCCACCGATGGGCACCGATTCGACGGCGGAGCGCAAAGCTTCGCCGAAGGTGGCGCTCATCTTTAGGAAATCGCGGCCGACGGCCGCCGGAAGGAGTTGACGATGGCGCAGGGACTTGAGCGGTTTCCCGAGGCCTATACCTTCGACGACGTGCTTCTCAAGCCCGGCCTTTCGGATGTGCTGCCGTCCGACGTCGACATCCGCTCCCGCGTCACCCGCGCCATTCCCCTCAACATCCCGATCATCGCCTCCGCCATGGACACCGTCACCGAGGCGCGCATGGCGATCGCCATGGCGCAGGCCGGCGGCGTCGGCGTGATCCATCGCAACTTCGATCCGGACGCGCAGGCCGTCCAGGTGCGGCAGGTCAAGAAGTACGAGTCGGGCATGGTGGTGAACCCGCTGACCATCGGGCCTGACGCGACGCTGTCGGACGCGCTGACGCTGATGAAGGATCACGGCATCTCCGGCGTTCCCGTGGTCACCGGCGGCAATGGCAAGCCCGGCAAGCTGGTCGGCATCCTCACCAACCGCGACGTGCGCTTTGCCACCGATCCCCGGCAGAAAGTCTCCGAGCTGATGACGCACGAAAACCTCGTGACGGTGCGTGAGGGCGTCAGCCAGGACGAGGCGAAGCGGATGCTGCATCAGCATCGCATCGAGAAGCTGGTTGTCGTCGACGACCAGTATCGCTGCGTCGGCCTGATCACCGTGAAAGACATGGAGAAGGCGGTGGCGCATCCGCTCGCCTGCAAGGATTCGCAGGGACGCTTGCGCGTTGCGGCTGCGACCACGGTCGGCGAGGGCGGTTATGGGCGCACCGAGAAGCTGATCGATGCCGGCGTCGATCTGATCGTGGTCGATACCGCGCACGGTCATTCCAGGTACGTGCTGGAAGCGGTCAGCCGCATCAAGCGCCTCTCCAACGAGGTGCAGGTGATCGCGGGCAATGTCGCCACACGCGAAGGCGCGCAGGCGCTGATCGATGCCGGCGCGGATTCGATCAAGGTCGGCATCGGCCCGGGCTCGATCTGCACCACCCGCATCGTCGCCGGCGTCGGCGTGCCGCAACTCACCGCGATCATGGATGCGGTCGAGGCCGCGAAGAAGGCCGACGTGCCCGTCATCGCCGACGGCGGCATCAAGTTTTCCGGCGATCTGGCGAAAGCGCTCGCCGCCGGCGCCGACATCGCCATGGTCGGCTCGCTGCTCGCCGGCACCGACGAGACGCCGGGCGAAGTGTTCCTGTGGCAGGGCCGTTCCTACAAGGCCTATCGCGGCATGGGCTCGGTCGGCGCGATGGCGCGCGGCTCGGCCGACCGCTACTTCCAGCAGGACATCAAGGACACGCTGAAGCTGGTGCCCGAGGGCATCGAAGGCCAGGTGCCGTACAAGGGTCCGGTCGCCAATGTCATGCATCAGCTCGCCGGCGGCCTGCGCGCGGCGATGGGTTATGTCGGCGCCAAGGACCTCGGCGAATTTCACGACAAGGCGCAGTTCGTGCGCATCACCGGCGCGGGCCTGCGCGAGAGCCACGTCCACGACGTGACGATCACGCGCGAGGCGCCGAACTATCCCGGCGGGATGTGACGCAGTCATTCCGGGGCGGTGCGAAGCATCGAACCCGGGATCTCGACAATCCGGGTCTGATCTTAGCAGCATCCAGGATGGCAACGGCGCACTTGCGCCGTCCGCTTCAGCCGCATCCTCGCTACACTGTCGATCATCAGACAATAAGCGGAGGAATCCCCATGGCCCAGGCCAAGCGCATCGTTCTGGCATCGCGTCCCGTCGGCGAGCCCAAACCATCCGACTTCCGCATGGAAGACGTGCCGGTGCCGACGCCGGGCGACGGGCAAGTGCTGTTGCGCACGATCTGGCTGTCGCTCGATCCCTACATGCGCGGGCGCATGAGCGACGGGCCGTCCTATGCCGCGCCGGTGCCGATCGGCGGCGTGATGGAAGCCGGCACCGTCAACGAGGTGATCGCCTCGAACAATCCGAACTTCGCCAAGGGCGACATCGTGCTGGCGCGCGCCGGCTGGCAGACGCATGCGCTGTCCGACGGCAAGGGCCTGAACAAGATCGATCCGAAGCTCGCGCCGATCTCGACCGCGGTCGGCGTGCTCGGCATGCCCGGCATGACCGCCTACACCGGCCTGCTCGATATCGGCAAGCCGCAGGCCGGCGAGACCGTCGTCGTTGCGGCCGCCTCCGGCGCGGTCGGCTCCGCGGTCGGGCAGATCGCGAAGATCAAGGGCGCGCGTGCGGTCGGCATCGCCGGCGGCAAGGACAAGTGCGCGCATGTGAAGAAGGAGCTCGGCTTCGACGAGTGCCTCGATCACCGCGATCCCGATCTCGCGGCCAAGCTCAAGGAAGCCTGCCCGAAGGGCATCGACGTCTATTTCGAGAATGTCGGCGGCGCGGTGTTCGAGGCGGTGTTTCCGCTGCTCAACGCTTTCGCGCGCGTGCCGGTGTGCGGCCTGATCGCGCATTACAACGACACCGAGGCCAAGCCGCCGAAATGGGCGGCCGCGATGATGCGCGCGGTGCTGACCAAGCGCCTCACCATCCGCGGCTTCATCGTCAGCGACTTCGCCGCGCGCCATGGCGATTTCCTGCGCGACATGTCGGGTTGGGTCCGCGAGGGCAAGGTGAAGTACAAGGAGTTCGTCACCGAGGGGCTCGACAGCGCGCCCGACGCCTTCATGGGGCTGCTGAAAGGCGCCAATTTCGGCAAGCAGCTGGTGCGGGTCGGGCCGGACAGGGCTTAAGCGTGTGCTTGCAACGCAACACTGGTGCGCGAATGACACGTGCTCCACAGGGCGCGGCTTGACGAGGGAACCAAGGCATTGAAAAATTGCACCAATTTCTGGTGCTGCAATGCTTGAAATCGGTATTTTAGTCTTCCTTCTGCTGGCTGGCGGCTACTGGGTGACCCTCTGGATCATGGGCCGCCGCGACGACGTTTTGCACGGCCAGTTCGTGGAATTCGAAGGCGAGGACGAACTGTCGCCCGCGACTTGCCGCGCCTGCGCCCGTTCCGACGCGCCCGAGGCCGGCGCCGTCCAAGCCGCCGATGGCCACGGCACCCGCTCCTGACGGGGAAGCGCTGCAGTCGCTGCTGGCTTCGATCAAGCAGGAACTGAAGAACGCGGCGAAGATCTAGCGCGTGCACGCGACCATCCGTTCGTGCAAGCGTTGGGAATAACAAGCCGTCCCCCGGGAGGAAGCGATCGCGTGACCAGCTTGCCGCGCCGGCGGATGATCGATGCGCCGGACTTCTGGCGCTTGTGGTATGTCGGCCTGATCGTCTCAACCGTGCGCTGGGTGGAAACCGTCGCGGTCGGGATTGTCGTCTACCAGCGCACGGATTCGGCGTTTCTGGTCTCGATGGTGACCATGCTTCGTCTGCTGCCGATGGGTCTGTTCGGGGCGTTTGTCGGCGCGCTCGCGGAACGCTTCGATCGCGGCAAAACTCTGCTCGTCGTCGTGCTGCTGATGGGCGCCACCTCCGTGGTCCTCGTCATTCTGGACCGGACCGGACAGCTCGAAATCTGGCATCTCGCGTTCGCCAGCTTCATCAACGGGTGCGGCTGGTGCACCGACAACCCGGTGCGCCGCGTGATGATCGGCGAGGTCGTGGGCCGCGAACAGATGGGCACGGCGATGTCGCTGGACGTTGGCGCCAACAATGCGAGCCGCATGGTCGGCCCTGTCGTCGGCGGATTTCTGCTGGCCTGGTCGGGCATTGCGGGCGCTTTTGTTCTGAGCGTGCTGATGTATTGCACCGCGCTCTGGGCGGTCGTCACCGTCCGCTCGCGCATTCCACGCGCCACGGGCTCGGGCGCCGTGCTGACGAGGATCGCCGAGGGCCTCGCGCTGGTGCGCACGGACAAGCGGCTCATCGGCGTGCTGGTCGTGACCGTGATCTACAATATCTTCGGCTGGCCCTTTACCGGCATGATCCCCGTCATCGGGCGCGACCGTCTGCATCTGGGCCCGGAGGGCGTGGGCCTGCTGGCGACCATGGACGGGATCGGCGCTTTCGTGGGCTCGCTTCTGGCGGCGCTGTGGCTGACCCCGAGATGGTACGGCGGGACCTATCTTGGCGGTGTCGCCTGCTACCTGATCGCGGTGGTGATGTTCGCGTTCGTGCAAAGCCCGGCGCTGGCGGGCGCGGCATTGCTGGTGACGGGGTTGGCTGGCGCCGGATTTGCGACGATGCAGGCTACTCTGGTCTATCTCGCCGCGCCGCCGGACATGCGTTCGCGGATCCTGGGCGTCCTGACCGTCTGCATCGGCACGGGACCGATCGGCTTCCTGTGGCTCGGTTGGCTCGCAGACCGCATCGGGGCGCACAACGCCACGGCCGTGACCGGCGTTCTTGGCTTGCTGGCGATGGCCGCGACCTGGCGCTGGTGGAAGGAGATTTAAGCACTCGCCTTAGCTTGCGGCCTTCTCTTCCGCCCGCGACGGCGCCTTCAGCAGTTCATCCAGATCGACATCGACCATGCCGGGTGCCCGGACATGGCGGACCTCGAAACTGTCGGGCGTGAAGCGATACTCGACGAGGCCGACTTCCTTGAGCGCGATCCGCTCCTGCCGCTTGTCGGAGATGACGAAGCCGGCCGAGGGCGCCCAGATGTGGCGCAGGCCGCGAGTAGCTGTAGTCGCGGCGCTGATGCACATGGCCGCTGGCGACCAGGCGCAGGTCGACGCCGCGCAGCATCTCGAGCAGCCGCCGCCGCGGCGCCGGCGGCACGTAGCGGATCGCGCTCGGCGCGAGCTCGGGATCGTCGGGCGCGTCGAGATAGAGCGGCTTGTGCAGGAACAGCGCCACCGGCTTGCCGTGCGCGCTTGCGAGCTCGGCGGCGAGCCAGTCGAATTGCTCGGCCTCGCTGACGAGCCCCGAATTCATCACCAGCGAGTTGAGACCGATGAAGCACCAGCCGGCGGCCTCGAAACGCCAGCGGTCGTCGCCGAACGCGGCGATATAGGCCTGCCGGTCCTTCTCGTTGACGAGGTGCGACGGACGCGGCCCGGCCTGCGTCGGGTTGTCGCCGATGTCGTGATTGCCGGGCAGATAGCGGCAGGGCACCGGCAGCGCGTCGTGCAGCGAGCGCGCGAATTCGAGATCGTCGGGACTGGTCGGCGCATCGAACGCCATGTCGCCGCTGTTGATGACGAGATCGGGCCGCGTGGTGTCGATGTGGTCGCTCAGGCGTTCGAAATTTGCAGTCAGTTTGGAAAAGCGGCGGGCGAGATGCGTGTCTGAAATCTGGGTCAGTCGAAATTCGGTCATGGCAATCATTCCTTCCGAAGCCCGAGCATATTACAGCCCGGCATCGGAATCATGACGTGACCTGTTTCATACTTTGTTTTGAACGGAGCAGCCGCGCGGTCGGTGTGCAGCTCGATCTGGGAGTCCGATATCTCCGACATCGCGCGCCTTCGGCATGCGGATTTCAAACTCGACCGCCGGCTTCTCCGGATTGATGCCGAGATAGGCCAGCGCCGCATGGCGCATGTCATAGGCGACGAAAGCGACAAGGCCGAGCACCACGACCGCCGCGAGGCCGTGCTTCACCACGTCCCTTGCCGTGCGATAGCCGCTGCGGAAATAGACTGTTAGCGCGATCGCCACCGCCAGCGCCGCGGCGGCGCCGGCCAGCGCGACATCAGGATGCCGAGCCCGCCATCCGGGCCGTCGTCGAACCACCCGGTGAAATCGCCGACCTTCATCAGCAGCGAGGTCACGGAATCGCCGGGCAAGCGAGGCCGCTTGCCCAATGCCCTTCAGGAGCGGGGAGGTGATGTTCATCGCAGGTCTCGCCGGCGCAATCAGGAGCTGGAAGTTCCGGCATTTGGTCGCGGCAATAACGAGGATGGTTCAACCGCTTGTTGTCAGGGGCAGGCGCGGCCGCTAATACCGTCCGGCCTAGCCGGGAGGTTTCCGATGTCCGTTCAGATGGTTTTGCTGCCCGTTTTCGTGCAGGTCGGCCTCGTCTTCGCGGTGCTGCTGGGGATGGTGTCGGCGCGCACCCGGTCGATCGCCAGCGGCGAGACCAAGCTGCGCGACATCGCGCTGCGCCAGCCGAACTGGCCGGAACGGGCCACCGCGATCGGCAACTGCTTTGCCAACCAGTTCGAAATCCCGGTGCTGTTCTATGTGCTGATCGCGCTGGCGCTGCCGCTGCGCCATGCCGACCTCATCATCGTGATGCTGTCCTGGGTGTTCGTGGTGACGCGCTTTGCCCATGCCGGCATCTTCGTGACCTCCAACGACGTGCGGACGCGCTCGCTCGCCTGGTTCGCCGGCGTGCTTGTATTGTTCGCGATGTGGGTCTACTTCGCGCTGAAGATCCTGTTGCTCATCTGAGCGTTACGCCGTTCCTCAATCGAAAGCATGAAATGACCCCGGCCGCGCGGCTGTCCGCCGCCATTGAAGTCATCGAAACCATCGAGTCCCAGCGCGTGCCGGCGGCGCAAGCGCTGAAGGAGTGGGGCATCGTCGCATCGCTTTGCCGGCTCCGGCGACCGCGCCGCGATTGCGGGGCTGGTCTGGGACGTGCTGCGCCGGCGCGCGTCGAGCGCCTGGATCATGGAGAGCGACACCGCGCGCGCCCGCGTGCTCGGCATGCTCAAGGTCGAGCGCGGCATGGATGCGGACGCGATCGCCGCGCTCTGCGACGGCGGCCGCTTCGCGCCTCAGCCATTGACCGACACCGAGCGCGCGGCGCTGGCCTCGCGCACCACCGATGACGCGCCGCCGCCGATCGCCGGCGACTATCCGGAATGGCTCGATCCTTATCTCGCGCAAGCCTTCGGCGACGACCGCGCGGCCGAGGCGGCCGCGATGGCGAGCCGCGCGCCGCTCGATCTGCGCGTCAACACGCTGAAAGCCAAGCGCGAGAAGGTGTTGCGCTCGCTCGCTCACCTCAATGCGAAGGAGACGCCGTGGTCGCCGCTCGGCCTGCGCATCGAGCTCGGCGCCGACGCGCGCAATCCCGGCATCCATGCCGAGGAGGATTTCATCAAGGGCGGCATCGAGGTGCAGGACGAGGGCTCGCAGCTTGCGGCGCTGTTCTCGGCCGCGAAACCCGGCGAGCAGGTGATCGATCTCTGCGCCGGCGCCGGCGGCAAGACCCTGGCGCTGGCGGCGATGATGGGCGGCAAGGGCCGGCTGATCGCGACCGACCGCGACAAGCGCCAGCTCGCGCCGATCCATGAGCGGCTGTCGCGCGCCGGCGTGCACAACGCGGAAGTGCGCGCGCCCAAGGGCGAGGCCGAGCCGCTCGCCGACATCAAGGCGAGCGCCGATCTGGTCGTGATCGACGCGCCCTGTTCGGGCACCGGCACCTGGCGCCGCAATCCCGACGCCAAATGGCGGATGCGGCCGGGCGCGCTGGAGATCCGCTTGAAGGACCAGATCGAAGTGCTTGATCGCGCAAGCGCCATGGTGAAAGCGGGCGGGCGGATCGCCTACATCACCTGCTCGGTGCTCCCGGTGGAAAACTCCGAGCAGGTTCAGCGCTTCATCACGCGCCATCCGGAGTTTTCGGTGCAGCCGCCGGAGGAGACCGCGAGCGTGCTCTGGGACAAGGCCGAGGCGTTCGCCGAGGCCGCGCTGCGGACGGAGGAGGGCTGGCTGATGACCCCGCGCCGGACCGGGACGGACGGGTTCTTCGTGTCGATTTTGAAGAAATCGTAGGATCGTCAGTCCGGGTAGCGGCAGCGGAACCGGCACCTCGCAACGTGCGAGATGCCGGGTTCGCGCCTTCGCGACGCCCCGGAAAGACGTGGATGGCCGGGTCAAGCCCGGCCATGACGAGCGCGGTGAGGGTTGCGGCGCCGTCCCCGAGCGCGTAATCTCCTGTCCATGACAGCCGCACAGAAAGCACAGGAGTCGACGCCCGATGTGGCCTCGGCGCATGAGAAGATTCTGATTGTCGATTTCGGCAGTCAGGTGACCCAGCTGATCGCCCGCCGCGTCCGCGAGCAGGGCGTCTATTGCGAGATCGTCCCGTTCCAGAAGGCCGAAGCCGCCTTCCGCGAGATGCGCCCCAAGGGCGTGATCCTCTCGGGCGGTCCGGAGTCCGTGCACGAGGCGGGCTCGCCGCGCGCGCCGCAGCGCGATCTTCGATTCCGGCGTGCCGGTGCTCGGCATCTGCTACGGCCAGATGACCATGGCGGCCCAGCTCGGCGGCGAGGTCGAGGGCGGCCACCACCGCGAGTTCGGCCGCGCCGATGTCGAGGTCGAAGGCCGCAGAGCGCGCTGTTCGACGCCGACTGGGCGCCGGGCGAGCGGCATCAGGTCTGGATGAGCCATGGCGACCGCATCACCAAGATGCCGCCGGGCTTCGCGGTGGCCGGCACCTCGGCGAACGCGCCGTTCGCGATCATCCAGGACGAGAAGCGCAAATATTACGGCGCTGATGTTCCACCCCGAGGTGGTGCACACGCCCGACGGCGCGCAAGCTGCTGCGCAACTTCGTGCGCAAGATCGCGGGCTCGACCGGCGACTGGACCATGCGCGCCTTCCGCGAGGAGGCGATCGAGAAGATCCGCGCCCAGGTCGGCAAGGGCAGGGTGATCTGCGGCCTCTCCGGCGGCGTCGACTCCGCGGTCGCGGCCGTGCTGATCCACGAGGCGATCGGCGACCAGCTCACCTGCGTGTTCGTCGATCACGGCCTGCTGCGGCTCGAACGAGGCCGAGCAGGTCGTCGACCTGTTCCGGGATCACTACAACATCCCGCTGGTGCATGTTGATGCCTCGAAGCAATTCCTCGGCGAGCTCGAAGGCGTCACCGACCCCGAAGCGAAGCGCAAGACCATCGGCCGGCTCTTCATCGACGTGTTCGACGCGGAGGCCAAGAAGATCGGCGGCGCCGAGTTCCTGGCGCAGGGCACGCTCTATCCCGACGTGATCGAGAGCGTGTCGTTCACCGGCGGACCGTCGGTGACCATCAAGAGCCACCACAATGTCGGCGGCCTGCCGGCGCGCATGAACATGAAGCTGGTCGAGCCGCTGCGCGAACTGTTCAAGGACGAGGTGCGCGCGCTCGGCCGCGAGCTCGGCCTGCCCGAGATCTTCGTCGGCCGCCATCCGTTCCCGGGCCCGGGCCTCGCGATCCGCTGCCCCGGCGACATCACGCGCGAGAAGCTCGACATCCTGCGCAACGCCGACGCGGTCTATATCGACGAGATCCGCAAGGCCGGCCTCTACGACGCGATCTGGCAGGCCTTCGCCGTGCTGCTGCCGGTCAAGACCGTCGGCGTGATGGGCGACGGCCGCACCTACGAATACGTCGTGGGCCTGCGCGCCGTGACCTCGACCGACGGCATGACCGCCGACTTCTATCCCTTCGACATGAAGTTCCTGGGCCACGTCGCGACCCGCATCATCAACGAGGTCAAGGGCGTCAACCGCGTGGTCTACGACGTGACGTCAGCAAGCCGCCGGGGACGATCGAGTGGGAGTAGGTCTGACGTCCGATACCGCAACGTCGAATCCCGGCATCAGTTCGAGGAACAGCAGACTGACATCTCGGACGTCAATCGTCCCGGCGCTCTTTCCGAACTCGAACGGTTTTCGAGAGCAGGGATCATCTACGGCGGGATGACGATTGATCCAAATCGGACAGCGCTCTAGCATTGCGTCATGAATGCCGAACAACGAATTGAGAACTTGGAAGCAGCGCTTGGGACCAGCCTGCCCACGGCCTATCGCGCCTTCCTGCGGTCGCACAGGGAGAAGCCGTCTCGTCCGGTTCAGGTCGTCTCGACCAATCCAGACTATTGGGATGTAAAACAAATCTTGGAAATTGGCGACGCGGAAAGTTACCTCCAGGTCGATGGTTGTTATGAACTGGTTGGCGATGTCCTCCCCAATGGGATGCTTGCCGGTTGCCGAAGACCAAGGTGGTAACCTCTACCTTTTGGATTGCCGCATGGGGCCGAGCACCGGCGCTGCTGGATCGCAGTCGGGATCACGAACCGTCTCGTCCGGTCCAGGTCGTGTCGACCCAATCGCAGACTATTGGGATCGTAGGCCAATCTTTCGGGAGTTGGCGGAATCCGGAAAGTTGCTCCAGGTCGATGGTTGTTATCGAACTGGTTGGCGATGTCCTTCCCGATCGGGATGCTGCCATTCCGAAGACCAAGGTGGTAACCTCTATCTTTTGGATTGCCGCATGGGGCCGAGCGCCGGCGCCGTCTATCAGGTCGATCAGAAGCAGGAGCTCGGAGAGGATCGCGTGGAGTTGGTGGCGACGAGCTTCCGGAGTTTCTCGCTGCTCTGGTCCCCAATTCGTAGGAGCTCGATGGACTGCGTCGCTCAGTTGGGTGGCAGTGCACTAAATGCACTCGGTCTGCGATCTATCTCAGACCGGCACCTCCGTCATCGAAGTTGCCGCGACGCCAACCTCACTCGCCGTCGCGAGCATCCTCTCCAGCTCCCGCGTGTCCCTTGATGACCTCCAGGAACGCCTGCCCGTAGCGCGCGAGCTTGACTTCGCCGACGCCAGGGATGCCGGCAAGCTCGGCAATGGACCGCGGATTGCGCGCCGCCATTTCGGCGAGCGTCTTGTCATGAAAGATGACATAGGGCGGTACGTTCTGCGCCTTGGCGAGTTCCAGGCGCTTGGCGCGCAGCTTCTCGAACAAGGCGCGGTCAGCAGCGGGAACCGCTTCCTTGGCGTCCCGACGAGCGGCCTTTCGCTCCGGTTTGGCGCTCTTCAAGACGCGCAGGCTCAAGGGTGGCTTCTCACGCAGGAACTGGCGGCCTGCGGGAGAAATCGACAAGCCGCCGTGGCCCGCCACATCCACGGCAATCAGTCCGTGGGCGACGAGCTGGCGGATAATCGAGCGCCAGGCGTTGCGATCGTGCTCCGTGCCAATGCCGAAGGTTGAGAGCTTGTCATGGCCCAGGCGCTCGATGCGCGTCGTCGGGCTCGCCCAGGAGAACTGAGATGACATGCGCCTGCCCGAAGCGCTCGCCGGAGCGATAGATGCAGGAGAGAAGCTTCTGGGCGGCAACTCTGCCGTCGAACGTTTTTGGTGGGTCGAGGCAGACATCGCAATTGCCGCAAGGCTGGCAGTCGTCGCCGAAATAGCGCAGCAGCACCTGCCGGCGACACTGGCAGGATTCGGCAAAACCCAGCAGCGCATCGAGCTTGCGGTGCTCCATCCGCTTGCGCGCCTCGGCAGCATCCGACTCGTCGATGAAGCGGCGGCGCAGCGCGATATCCGCCGCGCCATAGAGCATGAGCGCCTCGGCAGGCAGGCCGTCGCGGCCGGCGCGGCCGGTCTCCTGGTAATAGGCTTCGATGCTTGCGGGCAGGTCCACGTGCAGCACGAAGCGCACGTCGGGCTTGTCGATGCCCATGCCGAAGGCGATGGTCGCCACCATGATCAAGCCTTGCTCATGCTGGAAGCGGCGCTGGTTTTTCTCCCGCGTCGTCATCTCCATGCCGGCGTGGTAGGGCAGCGCGAGTGTGGCCGTGGGCATTAAGGGTGGCGGCGACTTCGTCCGTCTTGCGCTTCGACAGACAATAGACGATGCCGCTCTCGCCCCGACGGGGCTCGAGAAAACGCAGCATCTGCTGCGTCGTGCTCATCTTCTCGGCCGCGCAATAGCGGATATTGGGGCGGTCGAAGCCGGAGACGAAGCTGTTGTGAGCGCCGATCTTCAGATGTTCGACGATCTCCGCTCTCGTCGGCGCATCCGCCGTGGCGGTGAGCGCAATGCGCGGCAGGGCGGGGAAGAGGTCCGCGAGACAGTCGAGGGCGCGATATTCGGGTCGGAAATCATGCCCCCATTGCGAAACGCAGTGGGCCTCATCGATGGCGATGAGACAGACGTGCGCCGATTTCAGCCGGTCGAGGTTTTTGCAGAAGCGTTTCCGGGGCCACGTACAGGAGGTCCAGCTCGCCCGCCTCGATATCGCGCCAGAGGAGATCCTTTTCCGTGCCCCAGAGCCGCGAATTGAGCGCCGCCGCCTTGACGCCGGCCTGTCTGAGCGCCGCCACCTGGTCTTCCATCAGCGCAATCAGGGGCGAGACGATGAGGCCCATGCCCGGTCGCGCAATCGCCGGGATCTGGTAGCAGAGCGACTTGCCTCCGCCTGTCGGCATCAAGACGAAGGCGTGGTTTCCGGCGATCACATGCTCAATGACCTCCCGCTGCCGCCCGCGGAAGGCGTCATAACCGTAAACTGTCTTCAGAATGGAGAGTGGGTCGGCCGGCACTGAGATCCTTTGAGAGTGGCTCTTCTCGGAGTAGCGAATTTTTTCTACGGACGCGCATGGGATAAGCATCGTGCAAGCCCGTGCGGACGCGTTCGGAGCCATGTCCATTTCCCGTCGGTAACGGCGTCGCCAGCAACAGCCGCATCGCAACCATTTCCGGACTCCCAAAAAATCTTAGCTCGCCTGTCGGATCGCCAAGCCCTCGTTCGTCGTAAGGGTATGAAACGGCAATCAGCGAGGTAATCAGCATGCCCAACACCATACGCCTGCACCGCGTCCTGGCGACCAGCCCCGAGAAGGTCTATCGCGCGTTCCTCGAAGCGGACGCGCTCGCGAAATGGCTTCCGCCGAACGGCTTCGCCTGCACCGTGCATCATCTGGAGCCAAGGTCGGCGGCACCTTCAAGATGTCCTTCCGCAACTTCACGACCGGCCAGAGCCATTCGTTCGGCGGCGAATATGTCGAACTCGTCCCGGGCGAACGCCTGCGCTACACGGACAAGTTCGACGATCCCAACCTGCCCGGCGAGATGCAGGTGACCGTGACGTTGAAGAAAGTCTTGGTCGGGACCGAGGTGAACATCGTCCAGGAGGGCGTGCCGGACGTCATTCCGCCCGAGGCTTGCTATCTCGGCTGGCAGGAGTCGCTGCGAAACCTCGCAAGGCTGGTCGAGCCCGAGATCAATCAATAGGGCGAAGGTCAGATTGACTTGGCTTCGCGCCTCGCCGACGCTCTCCCCAAACAGAACAATTCAGGGGAGAGCGATGCCCGAACCGCGTTTCACGCCGTGCGTTGTTGGCCGGCCTGGCGACTGCCCCCTTCACGCTCCCGCCACCGCCCAATCTGCATGGCCGACCCGCACCGTGCGGTGATGGTGCCGTATCCGCCGCCGGCGGCGCGACACCACCGCGCGGATTCCTTACGCCGAAGGCCGGCGCCATGCTCGGCAGAACTTCGTCATCGAGAATCGCGGCGGCGCGGGCGGCGATCGGCGAGGCCGTGGTCGCGAAGGCGTCGCCCGGCGATTCGATCCTGCCGACGGGACCGCCTATTCGATCAACGGCGCGCTCTACTTCGAACTTGTCGTTCGACTACACCGAGATTGCGACCCTGTCGCTTTGGTGTCGCTGGTGCCGAACATCCTGGTGGTGACGCCGTCGCTGCCGGTGGGGACCTTTGCCGACGATCAACGCCTACTGCCAAGGCGGGCCTGAACGCATCGACATCGGCCTCGTCGGGTAACGGGACCTTGCGGCATCTCTCGCTGGAAATGTTCCGCTTCATGACCGGCACCAAGGTGAACCACGTGCCGTATCGCGGCGGCGGCCCAGCGCTCAACGACGTCATGAGCGGACAGGTGAAACTGTTCTTCTCCAACGGCTCGTCGGTGGTCGGCCTGATCCAGGGCGGCACGGTCAAGGCGATCTGCCACACCGGCAAGGGCCGGCTGAAAAGCCTGCCCGACATTCCGCCGGCCTCCGACACGGTGCCCGGCTTCGAGGCCTATGAATGGAACGGCGTGTTCGTGCCGCACGGCACGCCGCGGCAATCGTGCGCACGCTCAACGCTGCCATCAACGAGGCGATCGCCTCGCCTGAGGTGAGAGCGCGCTTCGAGCAGCTCAACATCGAGACGAAGGCGAACACGCCGGAGGAATTCCGCGCCTTCGTCGCCGACCAGATGGCGCGCTGGGGCAAGATCGTCAAGGACGCGAATATCAAGCTGGGTTGAGCTTGCCGGGCGGATAACCCGACGGATCCGCACGAAGGTGCGGCAGCGGCGTTACCCTACACTCGTACTCTAGTATAATTTTCATACGATTACAGGTTGTTGACCCTTCGCGGCGCCGCCGCGAGGCAACCCTTCCACACGCCCCGCATCACAGGAGTTCAGCCTTGGTTTCCGAGATCGCCACCTGGTACGACACATGGACGGACCACGGGGCTGCCGCCAACCTCGTGCAGGGCAAGGTCCCGCTCAATGTCGCCAGCCGCTACAATTTGGCATTCGGCGAATTCGTGGAGGTTGAGAGCGGCGGCTACATGTTGCAGCTCAATATGCCGTATGCGGCCGAGGTGCAGAAACAAATCCGAACGCGGGCGTCGGGCGTCGCGATCTATGCCGGGACCGGCGATGCCGGAGTCGCCGCGGCAGTGCAGGACAATCGGAACAACAACAACCGCGCGACCAAGAACACCGTCTGGTACCTGCAGCAGAACAAGCTGAAGGGAATCGCGATCGACGCGGAACAGGAAGGCAGGTCCTACGTGGCGGAACTGGTTTCGCAGCTCGGCCCGAGTTTCAAGCAAGCCGGTCTCGGCATCGCTGTCTCGGTGCCATGGCCAGGTCACGGCCCTGCAGTCTTTACGGCGACAACGCCGTGGCGATATTCAACCAGTACGTGGACGCGCTCGAGCTGCAGGATTACTCGTCCGCCGATACGCCAACCGACGTCCCGGTCTGGACCAGCGCCGGCGTCAAGGCCTCGATCCTGATGGGTGGGGTCTGCACCGAGAACAGCGACGTTCAGACATCGCTCGGCGACACCGCGGCCTGGACGACGTATGCGATGCAGAACCAGTTGCGCGGCATGTTCAGCTGGAGACTCGACAACGACCATTGCCGGAATGGCAGCCAAAACGAAGATGTCGACCCCACCTTCACCGGGGCACAGACCATCTACGACACGGTCCATACGGCAGCAGCCTGGCCAGCAAAGCCGTGACCGGCTGACGGGATCGCTCCGAGCATCGCATGCCCGGGCGCTTTCAAGCTCGCGCACCGCCTTGGCGGTTAGCGCGCGTACCCGCCAGCTTTCACTCGGCGGCGCGCAAGCTCTGGCTGACGCAACCGTGTCGACGAACATCGCGACCGAATACTAAACCAATCGGTTGACAGTCCCGTCGGCCGCGTATATTAAACCACATGGTTGAATTACAGACCCCGCAGATGAACTCGGTCTTCCACGCGCTCGGCGACGCCACGCGGCGGCAGATGCTGCGCGATCTCGCCGCGCGGCGAGCGCACGGTGAGCGAGCTCGCGGAACCCTTTGCGATCTCGCTCGCGGCGGCCTCCAAGCACATCAGGGTGCTGGAGCATGCCGGCCTGATCCGCCGCGAGGTGAGGGGCCGCACGCATATCTGCCGGCTCGATCCGGGGCCGCTCGCCAGCGCCCATGAGTGGCTGAGCTTCTACGAGCGCTTCTGGACCAGCCGGCTCGACGTGCTCGAGCGGCTGCTCCGCGAGGAAGACGCGCGCCAAAGATCGCAAACCGAACCGCAAGAAGTAAGGAGACGAGCGATGAACAAGACGCGCCACGCGCGATGCCTATGGCACGCTGATCGAACCGACCACGCTGAAAATCCAGCGCCTGCTGCCGGGCCCGATCGAGCGGATCTGGGCCTATCTCACCGAAAGCGACCTGCGCCGCAAATGGCTCGCCGCGGGCGAGATGGAGATGAAGGTCGGCGCGCCCTTCGAGTTGGTCTGGCGCAACGACGAGCTCACCGATCCGCCCGGCAAGCGCCCCGACGGGTTTCGACGCGGAGCACCGGATGCAGGGCCACATCACCGCAGCTCGATCCGCCGCGCAAGCTCGCCTTCACCTTTGGAACGACACGGCGAGGTGTCCTTCGAACTGGAGGCGCAGGGCAACGACGTGCTGCTGACCCTGATCCACCGCCGCCTGCCCAACCGCAATTTCATGCTCGGCGTTTCCGGCGGCTGGCACGCGCATCTCGACGTGCTGGTGGCGCGTGTGCGGGCGAGGAGCCCGCGCCGTTCTGGGACGGCATGATGAAGCTGCGCGGCGACTACGACCGCCGGCTGCCGCAGTGCGCTGATGCGGCAGCGTGAAGCGGTTTTCGCGAAAAGCATGCGCGAGACAGGCACAAGCGGCTCAACAACAACAAACAGGAGTTTGCGATGAAACCCGAAATCGTCTCGGCACAGGAGTGGACCGCCGCGTGGCAGCAGATGCTGGTGAAGGAGAAGGAACTCACGCGCGCGCGCGACGCGCTGGCCGCCGAGCGCCGGCGCATGCCATGGCAGGCGGTCGAGAAGAAGTACGCGTTCGACGGGCCCAACGGCAAAGTGAGCCTGCTCGACCTGTTCGAGGGCCGCCGTCAACTGATCGTCTACCGCGCCTTCTTCGAGCCCGGCGTGCATGGCTGGCCGGAGCATGCCTGCATCGGCTGTTCGATGGTGGCCGACCAGGTCTCCCATCTCGCCCACCTCAACGCGCGCGATACCACGCTCGCCTTTGCCTCGCGCGCGCCGCAGGCCGACATCGCGCGGCTGAAGGCGCGGATGGGTTGGGAGCACATCCCCTGGTACACCATCACCGACAGCTTCGACGCCGACTTCGGCGTCGACCAGTGGCACGGCCACAACGCGTTCATCCGCGACGGCGATCGCGTCTTCCGCACCTACCTCATCAACAGCCGCGGCGACGAGGCGATCGGCACCGTCTGGAGCTACCTCGACATGACCGCGCTCGGCCGTCAGGAGGAGTGGGAGGATTCGCCGGAAGGCTATCCGCAGACCCGGCCGTACAAGTGGTGGAACTGGCACGACAGCTACGTCCCCGGTGCTGCGCCCGACCAGAGGTGGGTCGAGGTCTCCGACGCCGGCGAGGCCGCGTTCCGGAAGCGCGAGGCGACGTGAGCGGGCTTGCGGACTCACGAGCAGGGCGGGCGCGGCCGGTTGGCTGTCGCTCGCGGCCACGCCGACCTTCGCGGTGATGGCGCTGCTTGCCGCCGTCCACGGCGGCAGCATGCCGGATATGATGTGTTCCGCCGGAGCGGCGGATCGCCGCTGTCCGGAATGGTGACGATGTACGCTGCTGATGAGCGCGTTCCATCTGGGGCCCTGGTTGCGGCTGTTTTCGCGCCGATAATTTGCTTCTGGCGAAGCAAGCGCGTCTCGGCCTGACGTATCTGGCCTCCTTCGAACGTCCGCCTGCGACGGCTCCTCAGGTGAGGGCGGAGTGGCGCAGCCGAACAGCGTATTTTGCCTGCGCTGGATGTCGTCTTTCGCTTCCCTCGTTCGTCCTGTGCCTGAGAGAGCAGGAACGGAGACTTGAAATGAACGGTTCCAACTATCGCTGGGTGATCGTCGCCGCCGGCGGCCTGCTCGGCTGCGTCGCGATCGGCGGCATGTTCTCGCTGCCGGTGCTTGCTGCAGCCGATCGCGCACGACACCGGCTGGTCGGTGGCCGGCATCTCCAGCGCCATGACCATCGGCTTCCTCGCCATGGCCTTCACCAGCATGATCTGGGGCACGCTGTCCGACCGGTTCGGGCCGCTGCCGGTGGTGCTGACGGGATCGATCGTGATCGCGGCCTCGCTGGCGCTGGCAAGCCGCGCCACCTCGCTGATCGAATTTCAGCTGCTGTTCGGCCTGATGGTCGGCGGCGCGACGGCGGCGATCTTCGCGCCGATGATGGCGACCGTCACCGGCTGGTTCGACACCCATCGCAGCCTCGCGGTGTCGCTGGTCTCGGCCGGCATGGGCATGGCGCCGATGACGATGTCGCCGCTGGTCGGCCTGGCTGGTCTCGAACCACGACTGGCGCACGACCATGCTGATCATGGCGGGCGTCGTCGCCGCCATCATGATCCCGGTGTCGCTGCTGGTGCGCCGCCCGCCGGCGCTTGCCGCGCAATGCGCCCGCGCCCGTCGACGCGCTGCCGCGGCCGGAGCTGACGTCGCGCGCAGGCGATCCGCTCGCCGCAGTTCATCATCCTGCTCGCCACCAACTTCTTCTGCTGCGCCACCCATTCCGGCCCGATCATCCACACCGTGAGCTATGCCATCAGCTGCGGCATTCCGCTGGTCGCGGCGGTGTCGATCTACAGCGTCGAGGGCCTGGCCGGCCTGTTCGGCCGCATCGGCTTCGGCCTGGTCGGCGACCGCTTCGGCGCCAAGCGCGTGCTGGTCATCGGCCTGCTGGTGCAGGCGTTCGGCGCGCTGGCCTATGTCTTCGTGCGCGAGCTCGCCGGCTTCTACGCGGTGGCGGCGCTGTTCGGCTTCATCTATGCCGGCATCATGCCGCTCTACTCGGTGCTGGTGCGCGAGAACTTTCCGCTGCGCATGATGGGCACCGTCATCGGCGGCACCGCGATGGCCGGCAGCCTCGGCATGGCGACCGGGCCGCTGGCCGGCGGGCTGATCTACGACACCTTCGCGAGCTACGCCTGGCTCTATATCGGCTCGTGGGCGTTCGGGCTCGGCGCCTTCCTCATCGCGATGACGTTCCGGCCGTTCCCGAAGGTCGAGCCGCAGGGCGTGCCGGTGCCGGCATAGAAGGCTATCTCCGCTCAGGGATGCCAAACGCGTTTCCTTGTGGCAGCATCGGTGAGGTCAACACCAAAGCTGTCGCAAGGAAACCCGCATGACACGCAGGCGCTGTATCACCGAGATGGGCATGGGCGTCGACGTCCACGGCAAGGACGCCACCAAGGCGGCCAAGCGCGCGGTGTCCGATGCGATCCGCCATTCCAGCATCAGCTTCGTGCGCGCTGTTCGGCAAGACCGCGCACGACATGCTGGTCGACGTCACCATCGGCGTGCCGAATCCTGAAGGCGTCGACACGGCCGCGGTCGCGAAGGAATTGCCTTACGGCAAGGTGACCGTGACGGCGGTCAAGGGCGGGCTGGAAGTCCCGGCCGAGCAGGGCGGGGATTCCATCCTGATCGCGAATGCGGCCGTGGTGGTGAGCCTGGATGTTGACGGCGCCTAGGGCGCGTTGCGATTCCTCATCGCTCGTCATTGCGAGCGAACGGCGAAGCAATCCATTCCTTGAGATCAGCTTCGCGCGAGAGGCTTATGGATTGCTTCGCCGCTTCGCCTCCTGCCGCCCTGGAGCAACGACGGACTGTTGCCGCCACAACACGACGGGCAAAACACCTGCCGCGCTGCTCAAAAATCGCACGCGCTGTCCAGTCCCTCGCGCAAAAATATTTGTCCTTTCCGAAATATCGAACTTATGATTTAACGAAGCCATCCCGCCCGCATGAGGGGCGAAACGCGTCGTCACGATTCGTGGTGCGGGCTGCGATGGACGTGGTTGGGTCGCAAGACGTGCGGCCCAATCGCGTACGGTCAAGCCGTGTGGTCCTGTCCCCTCGACGCTGGGGTCAAGTTGCGCAAGATGTGATTGCGCAGCGACGGTGACTAAAAAGCCCGACACACCGGGGAGAGCACGGAGCAGCCGTAAAGCCATTGCGCAGGGAGTGCCGGAGTGATTTCGGCGTACCTGTGTTGGCCTGCGTGCGTCTTTTTCGTTTGCACGCGTGGCAGTGGGTGCGACGTGCACCCGGCATTCCCTGCGCCCTCTGTTTTCGAGGGTGATCTTTCGCAAAACCCGGACAAATCATGCCGCGGGAACGGAGAGCCGTGTCCACGTACCCATTGCGTCTGCATCATTTTCGCTTGCGTCTGACTCGCCGGTCGTCGACCTCGATGCGAGTCCTGCGCCCGCCCGACCGGCTCTTCACGTGATCGATGAACGCACGCAGCTTGGGCAGCACCTGCCGTTTGCCGGGATGATAAAGAAACATGCCCGGCGCCGTCGGCACGTATCCTTCCAGGACGGACACGAGTTCGTCCGGTTGCGAGGTGCTCGCGGACCACGGGCTCGGGGAGTTGCGCAAGGCCCATTCCTTCGAGCGTCGCGGCGAGCAAGGTGGCGAAGTCATGGGCGATGAGCGGCCCCGACGACCGCAACCTCGATGCCGCGGCTGTTGTCGCTGAGCTGCCACAGCGCCAATGCTCCGTTGGATCGCCGGAAACGCAGGCATGCTTGCCGACGCAAATCGTCCGGCCGGGCTGGGCGGCCGGCGCGCGCGAGGTAATCGGGGTGGCCGACGATCAAGAGGCGGAACGGCGGCGTCAGTCGCACCGCGACCATGTCGGCGGCGATGAGTTGGCCAAACCGGATGCCGGCGTCGAATCCTTCCTTGGCGATGTCGATCAGCTCCTCGCGTGCGGCGATCTCGATTTCGACGTCCGGATAGTCGCGGCAGAACGACGCAATCAGCGGCTCCAGCAGGACCGGCACCACCGCGCGCGGCACCGACAGGCGCAACAGTCCGGCCGGCCGTTGCCCGAGGTCACGCGCGGCGGCGCTTGCGGCGACAAGTTCCTCGAAGGCGGGCTTGGCGCGGAGGAGGAAGCGCTCGCCGGCTTCGGTCAGCCCGACGCTGCGCGTGGTGCGAATGAACAGCGCCGCGCCGACCCGCGCCTCGAGCGCGCGCACCGCCTGACTGATCGCCGACGGCGTCACGCCGAGTTCGGCCGCAGCCCGGCGAAAGCTGCGGTGCTGCGCGACGGCGAGCGCCGCCTCGACGCCGTCGAGCGCGCCTTGCCTGATTGTGAAGTTCCGCTTCATGGCTCATCGAGATTATCGCGGATAATCGCGCGCGGAAAGCGGGCTTATATGTGGTTGGCGAATCCGGCAGTCACGCCGACCGGGAGAACAGCCTTATGATCGATGTCCTTGACAACGTGCGCGACCATTACCGCGCAACCGGCCTGACCGAACGACTGAAACTAGCGCTTGCCGCCTTCGGACCGGAAGACCAGCGGCTGACGCCGCAGCAACTCGCCGCACTCGATCAGTTTCATACGCGTGGGCTTGCAGCCACCGCCGAGCTGGCGAAGCTCGCCGGGATCACCTCCGGCATGGCGGTGCTGGATCTCGGCTCCGGTGTCGGCGGACCGGCGCGGTATCTCGCCGCGACCTGCGGCTGCCAGGTGACCGGCGTCGACCTCAGCGTGCCCTTCGTCGATGCCGCGCGTTATCTGACCGAACGGACCGGGCAGGGCGCGCTCGTATCGTTCCAGACCGGCAGCGCACTCGAACTGCCATTCGACGCCGCCTCGTTCGACGCCGTGCTGCTGCAGCATGTGGCGATGAACATCGCCGATCGGCCGCGGCTCTACCGCGAAATCCGCCGGGTGCTGAAGCCGGGCGGCCGGTTCGCCACCTACGACGTCGTTCTCGGCGACGGCAAGGTGCATGAAGATGTGCACTATCCTGCGCCCTGGGCGCGAACGCCGGCGACGAGCTTCCTGCTGACGGCAGCGGCAACGCGCGAAGCGATCGAAGCAGCCGGCTTCCGCACCTTGGTTTGTCAGGACGACAGCGCCGCCGCCAAGGCCTGGGTCGCGCAAGTGCGCACCTCGCCGCCGCCGTCACCCAATCTCGGCGTCGTGATGGGACCGGACTTCGCACAGCTCGCCGCCAACCTCGGACGAAACATCATCGAAGGTCGCGTCGGAATCCTGAGCGCGGTGTTCGAAGCGATCTCAACCAACTCGTGAATGGAGAACACCATGTCGACGGAAACCCTGTTCCGCATCCATCTCGTGTCCGGCTATGTCGCCTGGCTGCTTTGCTTCGGCGTCTACATCCTGCCATGGCTGCGATCGATGGAGCGTTTCGAAGCGCACCGCGCCATCGCGACGCTGCACAGTTTCCGCTTTTTCGGGCTCGTCTTCATCGTGCCCGGCGTCGCCGGAAACCTGCCGGTCCATTTCGCGACCGTCGCCGCCTATGGCGACTTCGCAACCGGCGTGCTCGCGATGCTGGCGCTCGCAACTGTGAGGATCCGTCTGCTGTTCTGGGGGTTCGTCGTTGCTTTCAATCTGGTGGGGATCGCGGACCTCCTCATCGACTATTACGACGCGATCATGGCCGGCGTTCCCGCGAACGCCGGCGAGCTCGGCGCTCTCTATGCGATCCCCATCATTTATGTGCCGATCCTGATGATCACCCACGTCGTCGCGCTCTATTGGCTGTTCCGTTCGCAACGGACGGCAGTTCCGGCGCTCGGCGGCGCAGCCGCGATGTAAGACATCACAGAAAAGTCGTCCGACGGGTGTCGGATGTGGGCTCGTGCAATCGTCCTTGGACCGACGGCCCAACAAGGAGACTCTGATGCCTTATGTCGATGGTTTCGTGATCCCGGTGAAAAAGGACAAGGTCGAGGTCTACAAGGCGCACGCCAGGAAGGCGGGCGAGGTCTGGATGGAATTGGGTGCATTGTCGTTCGTCGAATGCGTCGGCGACGACGTGCCCTATGGCCAGCTCACGTCGTTTCCGCGCGCGGTGCAGGCCGGCGATGACGAGGTCGTGATCTTTTCCTGGATCGTCTACAAGTCGCGCGCCCACCGCGACACGGTCATGGAAAAGGTGATGGCCGATCCGCGCCTGAAGGGCGACATGCCGTTCGACGGCAAGCGCATGATCTTCGGCGGGTTCGAGATGATGATCCAGATGTGAGGCGCTCTTCATCTTGCAGGATCGAAAATCGTTCTGTAGCGTGAGCACCCGCGAAAGTTGTTCATTGCCAAATCATCATCCGGTGCATCATGACGGCACTCACGCTCTTCATTATCCGCCACGCCGAGAAACCCGACGACAAGCAGCCGCAGCTTGGCCCGGGGCTGATGGAGAATGGAACGGTTGACACGGAATCCCTGGTCATTCGCGGCTGGCAGCGCGCCGGCGCCTGGGACAGCCTGTTCGGGGCCGGCCTGGGCGGCAAGGATTATCCGCCGCCGGCCAGGATCTATGCGGCCGACGCCCGGCGCAGCCGGGGAGCCGAACCAGGGGCCGAGCCGCCGCCCGGCCGAAACCATCACACCGCTTGCGGCGCGCCTCGGCCTGACGGCGGATGTGAGCATTGCGAAGGGCGACGAAAAACATCTGGTCGACAAGGTGCTGGAGCACGACGGCGTCGTGCTGGTCTGCTGGGAGCACAAGGCCATCGTCGAGGCCATTCTGCCAAAGCTGCCCGTCAGCAACAGTGGCGACTTGCCCAAAAAGTGGTCCGGTGATCGCTTCGACGTCGTGCTGCGGTTTGACCGCGCCAAATCCACGGATCAATTCGTTTTCAAGCCGCTCTATCCAAAACTGCTGTCGGGTGATTCAGACAAACCCGTCGATCAACATCTGTAGGAGGACGCCGGCGCTTGCAGCCTCGGCCTATGATCTGCGCTCTCACCCTCGTCGCGTCACCACGCCCGTCGGCGTCGCAAATCCATCCATCGTCCTGATGCGCTTCTCCAGCCACCAGCCGAATTCCGGCGACCAGTCCTCGAAGCGGCGGTTGATGCCGAGATCGTGCGCCCAGTGATGGGCGATGTTGGGATTGAACTGCGACTGGCGGCCGACCGCGATCAAATCGGCCTGACCCTTCTCGAGAATGTCTTCGGCCTGCTGCGCCTCGAGGATGATGCCGACCGCCATGGTGGCGATGTCGGCTTCCTTGCGCACGCGCTCGGCAAACGGCACCTGGAAGCCGAGCGCGCGCGTCACCTGCGCCGCGGTGGCCGAACCCGAGATGCCGCCGGAGGAGCAATCGATCACGTCGACGCCGCGCGCCTTCAACTCGCGCGCAAAGACGACGGTGTCGTCCATGTTCCACCCCTCTGCCGTGCCGTCGACCGAGGAGACGCGCACGAACAGCGGCATGTCCGACGGGCATCTCCTTGCGCACGGCTTCCGCGATCTCGAGCGGCAGGCGCATGCGCCCGTTGCGGTCGCCGCCATATTCGTCGTTGCGGGTGTTGGAGACCGGCGACAGGAACGAGGCCAGCAGGTAGCCGTGCGCGGTGTGGATCTCGATGGTGTCGAAGCCGGCCTTGACCGCATTGCGCGCGGCATTCGCCCAGGTGCCGACCATCGCCTTGCATTCGGCGGTCGTAAGCTGCCGCGGCGTCAGCCAGCCCTTGGCGACCGGCTCCGACGTCGGTCCGACCGGCTGCCACTTCTTCGCGCCGGCCTTCAAATTTTCTTCCGTCAACGGGCCCATGCCCTGCATCGCCGTCTGCGACGACGACTTGCGGCCGCCATGCGCAAGCTGGATGCCGATCGCGGTGCCCTGCCGCTTCATGAAAGCGATCAGCGGCTTGAAGCTTTCGACCTGCGCCTCGTTCCAGATGCCGAGATCGTGTTCGTTGATCAGGCCGATCTCCTCGACGCCGGTGGCTTCGACAAAGACGAGCCCGAAGCCGCCGAGCGCGTAGCGGCCGAGATGCACGACATGGAAAGTGCCGCAGGTGTTGCCGGCCTCGGCGCGATAATGCACCATCGGCGGCACCACGAGACGGTTCTTCAGCGTCAGTCCGCGGATCGTGAATGGTTGAAAGAGCTTTGGCTGCGGCGTCTCGCCGCCATTGATGGCTCCATCGCTCAACTGTGCATCTCCCCTGTCGTCATCGCCGGTCTGTTGCCGGTGTCGCGGGAAAGATGCCGTGAAAGCGTGAAGGGATCAACCTTGCCGCACGCAACGCACGCTCTACATTATCGCGACAACAAACAAGAATGAGCCCTCATGCCCGATCTTTCCGCATTCCCCATCACCAAACGCTGGCCGGCGCAGCATCCCGATCGCCTGCAGCTTTATTCCCTGCCGACGCCGAACGGCGTGAAAGTGTCGATCATGCTGGAGGAGATCGGCCTGCCTTACGAGGTGCATCTGGTCGACTTCAACAAGGACGACCAGAAGACGCCCGAATTCCTCTCGCTCAATCCGAACGGCAAGATCCCGGCGATCCTCGATCCCGACGGACCCGGCGGCAAGCCGCTGCCGCTGTTCGAGTCCGGCGCGATCCTGCAATATCTTGCCGAGAAGACCGGCAAGCTGTTGCCGAAAGATCCGGCGCGGCGCTGGCAGACCATCCAGTGGCTGCATTTCCAGATGGGCGGCATCGGGCCGATGTTCGGCCAGGTCGGTTTCTTCCACAAATTCGCCGGCAAGGATTTTGAGGACAAGCGGCCGCTGCAGCGCTACGTCGCCGAGGCCAAGCGCCTGCTCGGCGTGATGGAGACGCATCTCGAGGGCCGGCAGTGGTTCGTGGATGACGACTACAGCATCGCCGACATCTCCATGCTCGGATGGGTGCGCAACCTCGTCGGCTTCTATGGCGCGCGCGAGATCGTCGGGTTCGACAGCTTGAAGCATGTCCCGGCCTGGCTGGAGCGCGGACTGGCGCGTCCCGCAGTGCAGCGCGGCCTCGATATCCCCAAGCGGCCGTGAATGTCGAAAATGAAAATGAGTTGTCTGTTGCCGCGTGCCATCCCATGATGGCCGTCACTTGAACAGTAGCGAGCGCGCCATGCCCACTGACACGCCCAGCCCCGCCGTCTCCACCCATCACAAGCCCTGGTACAAGGTCCTCTACATCCAGGTGCTGATCGCGATCTTCCTCGGTATCCTGGTCGGACATCTCAATCCCAACCTCGGCAAGGAGCTGAAGCCGCTCGGCGACGGCTTCATCGCGCTGATCAAGATGATGATCGCGCCGGTGATCTTCTGCACCGTGGTGCACGGCATTTCCTCGATGGGCGACTTGAAGCGTGTCGGACGCGTCGGCCTCAAAGCGCTGATCTATTTCGAGGCGGTCTCGACCGTGGCGCTCGCGGTCGGCCTGCTGGTCGGCGAAATCCTGAAACCCGGTGCCGGCTTCAACATCGATCCGTCCACGATGGATGCGAAGGCGGTCGCGACCTACGTCACCAAGGCCAAGGAAGACGGCATCGTCGCTCACCTGATGGGGATCATCCCCGACAGCTATATCGGGGCGCTGGCGCGCGGCGACCTGTTGCAGGTGCTGTTGATCTCGATCCTGTCGGGCTTTGCCATCGCCTTGCTCGGCAAGGCCGGTGAGCCGATTTCGCACGCGATCGACCAGGCGGCCAAAGTGTTCTTCAAGATCATTGCCCTCATCGTCCGCGTCGCGCCGATCGGCGCGTTCGGCGCCATGGCGTTCACCGTCGGCGCCTACGGCATCGGCTCCTTGTGGAACCTGATTGCGCTGATCGGGACGTTCTATCTCACCAGCGTCCTGTTCGTGCTGATCGTGCTGGGCTCGATCGCCCGGCTGTCCGGGTTCTCGATCCTGCGCTTCATCGCCTATATCAAGGACGAACTCCTGATCGTGCTCGGCACCTCGTCGTCGGAGACGGTGCTGCCGCAGATGATCGAGAAGATGCAGCATCTCGGCGCATCGAAATCCGTCGTCGGTCTGGTGATCCCGACCGGCTACAGCTTCAATCTCGACGGCACCAACATCTACATGACGCTGGCGACGCTGTTCCTGGCGCAGGCGACCAACACGCATCTGACGATCTGGCAGGAGCTCGGCATCCTCGGCATCGCAATCATCACGTCCAAGGGCGCATCCGGCGTGACCGGCGCGGGCTTCATCACGCTCGCCGCGACGCTCGCGATCGTGCCCGATATTCCGATCCAGTCGCTGGCGATCCTGGTCGGCATCGACAAGTTCATGAGCGAATGCCGCGCGCTGACCAATCTGATCGGCAACGGCGTCGCCTGCGTCGTCATCAGCCTGTCCGAGGGCGAGCTCGACAAGGAAGCGCTGCACGAGACCATGGCGCATCCGATTGCATTGGGCGAAGCGCTGGAGCCGGGCGGGGCGCTGAGGAGGCTAACGGCGAAGAGGCATGAGCCGATCACGATCTACGGCATCAAGAACTGCGACACCATGAAGAAGGCGCGCGCCTGGCTCGACGGCCACGGCGTCGCCTACGACTTCCACGACTACAAGACGGCGGGGATCGCCAAGGACAAGCTCAAGCAATGGAGCGACGAGGTCGGCTGGGAGACGCTGCTCAACCGCGCCGGCACCACCTTCCGGCAATTGCCCGATGCCGACAAGGACGGCCTCAACGAGAAGAAGGCGCTGGCCTTGATGCTGAACCAGCCCTCGATGATCAAGCGGCCGGTGCTCGATCTCGGCAAGAAGCGCCTCGTCGGCTTCAAGCCGGAGGTTTATGCCAAGGAAGTGAAGGCGAAGAAAGTGGGCTAGACGATTTCGACGACGTCGTCGGGCAGCGCGATCGGCCGGCGCGCGAGCTCCTGATCGATCACCGCATTGATGGCGACGACAGGCAGGTTGTGCGGCCTGATGCCCATGAGGTTGTTGACCTTGAAGCCGCCGTCGAAGCTGATCGCCTTGTAGGAGCCGACGATCTGCTCGACCCGCTCGGCGGGGCCGAACGGCAGCAGCAGCCGCTCATAGGAGACGTCCTTGCCGTCGCCATCCTTGACCATCGAGATGGAATAGGTCGGCCGCTTCAGGGCGATGCATGCGCGATAGGACGGCACCACGCGGCCATAACGGTCGGGGCCGATGGCATCGTCGAGATAGCGATTGGTGCGCAAGGCCGGATCGACGTGATCGTTGCCATAGGTCGCGGTCAGCCGCGAGCCTTCATGGGTGATGACGTAGCGCGCGGTCTCGCCGTCGCCTTCGACGTTGAAGCCCATCATGTCGGACAAGCTCGTCGTCGTTGATCCGGTCGGGCTTGAAGTCGAGCAGCGAGGGCAGGGGCTTTGGTTTGCGCAGCGCCCGCAGCCAGGTGTTCAGAAGCTCGCGCTGCCGGATCGATCTGACGATCGACGGGTTGGCGCTCTGGAATTGGTTGTCCACGGGCGTCAGTTGAATTCGAGGAGGTCGCCGGGCACGATGCGGCCGGGCGTGCGATGGAACAGGTCCTGGTCGATCACCGCGCGCAGCTTCGGCGTCGGCAGCACGTCGTTGCCGCGCATCAAATTCCTGATCTCGAAGCCGCCGTCCTCGCTGATCGTCTTCAGCGAGGCGATGATGTGGGTGACCTCGCCGCCGCCTGCTTCCGAGAACGGCAGCAGCAGCCGCTCATAGGCGACAAGGCGGCCATAGGCGTCGTCGATATGGGCGATGGTGTAGACCGGAAGCTTGCGCTGGATGCAGACATAATAGACCGGCATCACGATCGGCGCGAGGCGCGGCCCCAGATACTCGTCGAGCAGCTTGCCCTTGCCGGTGTGACCATAGGCGGTCGACATCCGCGTGCCGTCGCTCAGGATGGTCAGGCGCGGCGGCAGCAAGGCGGTGTCGATGCTGTAGTAGACGAGGTCGGGCGCCTCGTCCTCCATCCGCGCCGGCTGGTACTCGTCCATCCGCGGCATGGCCTGCGCGCGCGCGTAGAGGCGTAGCCACGTGTTCAGGAGATCACGCTGCTTGATCGACTTGACGACCGACGGTTTGGCGCTCTCGAAATCCACGGGAGAAATCCGTTCTGGATGCAAACGCCGAATTGTCGGCTGCGATGGGAAATTTTCGGTGAAGGCAGGTTCCCGCGCCAAATCAGCGTTAACGAAACGCTAAGCGGCGAGGCCGTCGGGGCCAAAAGGCGGAGTGCCTGGCCGTTCGACCAAAGGTCAATTCCCGGCTCCGCGGCACCTTATCCTGCGCCCGCTTTCCGCCTTGCTTTGGGTGCGCCGTTGACGGCATATTCCGGCCCCGGAGGCGGCGGTTTCGGGACGATTTCCAAGGTCTTCCCGGAGAAACCTGTCGAGCAGGAAGAACAGCCATGCGCGGGTCGGCGTGCGCGGCGGGGGGAAGTTTGTTTGGCTGATGAGTTCATTCTCGAAACCCACGGATTGACCAAGGAATTCGCGGGATTTTTCGCCGTACGCGATGTCGCACTCAAGGTCCGCCGTGGCAGCATTCACGCGTTGATCGGTCCGAACGGGGCCGGCAAGACCACGTGCTTCAACCTGCTCACCAAGTTTCTCAGCCCGTCGGCGGGAACCATCACCTACAAGGGACAGGACATCACGGCGATGGCGCCGGCCGACGTGGCCCGGCTCGGCCTCGTCCGCTCCTTCCAGATTTCGGCGGTGTTTCCGCACCTTACCGCGCTGGAGAACGTGCGGGTCGCGCTGCAGCGCCAGCACGGACATTCCTTCGATTTCTGGCGCTCCAAATCGGTGCTGAACCGCTTCAACGATCGCGCACGCGACCTGCTCAACGACGTCGGCTTGACCGAATTCGCCAAGACCCCCGCGGTCGAGATGCCCTATGGCCGCAAGCGCGCGCTGGAGATCGCGACCACGCTTGGCGCTCGATCCCGAGATGATGCTGCTGGACGAGCCGATGGCCGGCATGGGCCACGAGGACATCGACAAGATCACCGCGCTGATCAAGCGCATCTCGGCGAAATACACCATCCTGATGGTGGAACATAATCTCAGCGTCGTCGCCAACCTCTCCGACATCATCACGGTGCTGACCCGCGGCCATGTGCTGGCTGAGGGCAACTACGCCGAACTGTCAAAGGACGAACGCGTCAAGGAAGCCTATCTGGGGGCCGGTCATGCCTGAGGTGAAAATGGCCAACGCGCCCGCCGCCAAAGCCGCAAACGGCCAGGTCCTGTCCGTGCAGAATCTCGAAGCCTGGTACGGCGAGTCCCACATCCTGCACGGCGTCAATTTCGACGTCGGCGCGGGCGAGGTGGTGACCCTGCTCGGGCGTAACGGCGCCGGCAAGACCTCGACCTTGAAGTCGATCATGGGCATCATCGGCAAGCGCACCGGCTCGGTCCGCTTCAACAACGCCGAGATCATCCGCACGTCGTCGGATCGTATCGCAAAGATGGGCGTCGCCTTCTGTCCGGAGGAGCGCGGCATTTTCGCAAGCCTCGACGTGCGCGAGAACCTGCTGCTGCCGCCGGTCGTGAAGGACGGGCGGGCTCACGCTCGACCAGATCTTCGACCTGTTCCCGAACCTGAAGGAGCGGCTGAAGAGCCAGGGCACCAAACTCTCCGGCGGCGAGCAGCAGATGCTGGCGATCGCCCGCATCCTGCGCACCGGCGCCAACTTCCTGATGCTGGACGAGCCGACCGAGGGGCTCGCGCCGGTCATCATCCAGCAGATCGGCCAGACCATCGCACGGCTGAAGAAGCAGGGCTTCACCATCCTGCTGGTCGAGCAGAACTTCCGTTTCGCCGCCACCGTCGCCGACCGCTACTACATCGTCGAGCACGGCAAGATCATCGACGGCTTCGCCAACTCCGAGCTGCAGTCCAACATGGACAAGCTGCACACCTATCTCGGCGTCTAGTTTCAACAAGAAGGAAGAAACATGAAGACCAAACTCATCGCTTCGCTGTTGCTCTCGACCGCGCTGTCGCTTGCCTTCGCAGGCGGCGCATCCGCCGACGACAAGGTGGTGAAGATCGGCGCGCTGTCCGACCAGTCCGGCCTCTATGCCGATCTCGGCGGCCCCGGCTCGACCTTGGCGGCGCAGATGGCGGCCGAGGATTCCGGCCTCAAGGCAAAAGGCTGGACCATCGACATCGTCTCCGGCGATCACCAGAACAAGCCCGACATCGGCACCTCGATCGCGCGGCAATGGGCCGACGTCGACAAGGTCGACGCGATCGTCGACGTGCCGAACTCCGGCGTGGCGCTCGCAGTCAACAACGTCGCCAAGGAAAAGAACCTCGTCTACATCAACTCGGGCGCTGCGACCTCCGACCTCACCAATGCGCAATGCACGCCCAACACCGTGCACTGGACCTACGACACCTACATGCTCGCCCACACCACGGGGCAGGCGCTGGTGAAGGCGGGCGGCGACACCTGGTTCTTCATCACCGCCGACTACGCCTTCGGCGCGGCGCTGGAGCGCGACACCACCGCCGTGATCACCGCGAACGGCGGCAAGGTGGTCGGCGGCGTCAAGCATCCGCTCAACACCTCCGACTTCTCCTCCTTCCTGCTGCAGGCGCAGGCGTCCAAGGCCAAGATCATCGGCCTTGCCAATGCCGGCGGCGACACCACCAACACCATCAAGCAGGCGGCCGAGTTCGGCATCGTCAAGGGCGGCCAGAAACTCGCCGCGCTGCTGCTGTTCCTCACCGACGTCAAGGCGATCGGGCTCGAGACCGCGCAGGGCCTGAACTTCACCGAGACCTTCTACTGGGACATGAACGACCAGACCCGGGAGTTCTCCAAGAAGTTCGCCGCGCGCATGAAGAACGGCGCGCCGCCGACCATGGTGCAGGCCGGCGTCTATGCCGGGCTGATGCATTACTTCAAGGCGCTGGAAGCGCTCGGCGGCAATCCGCATGACGGCGTCAAGGTCGTCGAGAAGATGAAGTCGATGCCGACTGACGATCCCTTGTTCGGCAAGGGCGCGATCCAGCCGAACGGCCGCGTGATCCACAACGCCTATCTGTTCGAGGTGAAGAAGCCCTCCGAATCCAAGGCGCCCTGGGATTTCTACAAGCTGGTCGGCACGGTGCCCGGCGACCAGGCGTTCACGCCGCTCTCCGAGAGCAAGTGCGCGCTGTTGAAGAAGTAAGGACTGCCCGCCGGCGTCGCACCAGACACCGGCGGGTTCATTTGAGGGGATTGAGCGGGGTCGATCGATGCAGGCTCTCTACGCACAGCTTCTGGTGGGACTGATCAACGGCTCGTTCTACGCGTTGCTCAGCCTGGGCCTTGCCGTCATCTTCGGAATGCTCAACATCATCAACTTCGCGCATGGCGCGCTCTACATGATGGGCGCGTTCTGCGCCTATTTCCTGCTCAGCCTCTCCGGCATCGGCTACTGGTGGGCGCTTGTGTTCGCGCCGATCATCGTCGGCATTTTCGGCATGATCCTGGAACGGACCATGCTGCAGTGGCTGGCCGGCCTCGACCACCTCTACGGACTGCTGTTGACCTTCGGGCTGGCGCTGATCATCCAGGGCGTGTTCCAGAATTACTTCGGCTCGTCGGGTCTGCCTTACGCGATCCCCGACTATCCCAAGGTCGGCGACTGGAACGGACTGCAAGGCGGCATCAATCTCGGCTTCATGTACCTGCCGATCTATCGCGGCTGGGTCGTGATCTTCTCGCTGATCGTCTGCATTGGAACCTGGTACCTGATCGAGCGCACGCGGCTCGGCGCCTATTTGCGCGCCGCCACCGAAAATCCGACGCTGGTGCGTGCCTTCGGCATCAACGTGCCGCGCATGATCACGCTCACCTACGGCCTCGGCGTCGGCCTCGCCGCGCTCGCGGGCGTGTTGTCGGCGCCGATCAACCAGGTGCGGCCGCTGATGGGCGAGAACGTCATCATCGTGGTGTTCGCGGTGGTGGTGATCGGCGGCATGGGCTCGATCATGGGATCGATCATCACCGGCTTTGCGCTCGGGGTGATCGAGGGACTGACCAAATATTTCTATCCCGAGGCCTCCAACACCGTGGTGTTCGTGTTGATGGTGCTGGTGCTGCTGGTGAAGCCGACGGGTCTGACGGGAAAGGCGGCGTGACATGACTGCATTGACCGACGATACGATTCCGGTGACCCCGCAAGCCGTCCGCGACGAGATGATCGCGTTCGCCATCATGGCGCTGCTGCTGGCGATCGTGCCGTTTACCGGCATCTATCCGTTCTTCGTGATGCAGGCGCTGTGCTTTGCGCTGCTCGCCTGCGCCTTCAACCTCCTGATCGGCTATGGCGGATTGCTGTCGTTCGGGCACGCCATGTTCCTGGGGACGGCGGGCTATGTCTCGGGCCATGCGCTGAAAGTCTGGGGCCTTTCCCCCGAGCTCGGAATATTGGCTGGTACCGCCGCCTCGGCCGGGCTCGCGGTCATCACCGGGCTCGTCGCGATCCGCCGTCAGGGCATCTATTTCGCGATGATCACGCTGGCGCTGTCGCAACTGCTCTACTTCATCTATTTGCAGGTGCCCTTTACCCATGGCGAAGACGGCATTCAGGGCATTCCGCAGGGGCACCTGTTCTTCTTCCTCGATCTCTCGAAGCCGACCGTGCTGTACTACGTGGTGCTGGCCGGCTTCCTCGCGGGCTTCCTCGCTGATCTTCCGCACCATCAACTCGCCGTTCGGCGAGGTGCTGAAATCGATCCGCGAGAACGAGCAGCGCGCGATCTCGCTCGGCTACAAGACCGATCAGTACAAGCTGCTTGCCTATATCCTGTCGGGAACGCTGGCGGGATTGGCCGGCGCGCTGAAGGTGTTCGTCGCGCAGAATGCATCGCTGACCGACGTCGAGGTGGGGATGTCCGGGCGAGATCGTGCTGATGACCCTGGTCGGCGGGCTCGGCACCGTGTTCGGTCCGGTGGTCGGCGCCTTCATCATCATCGCCATGCAGCAATATCTGGCGAGTTTCGGCCAATGGGTGCAGGTGATCCAGGGCGTGATCTTCGTGGCCTGCGTGCTGCTGTTCCGCCGCGGCATCATCGGCGAGATCGCGCATTTCCTGAAGCGATCGTTGTAAGCGCTGGCTTTTTCGGCCGTTTTTGACTGGATAAAGTCGTGGATGACCCGGCCCCAAGGGCCCGGCGCGTGGCCCTTTGCAACGAAATCGGTCTATGACAGTTCTGTGACGGGCCGCCCGGCGGCCGCTAGCAAAACGGATGGACCGTGCCCATGATGCGTTGGTTTCGCGCGCTCCTGCCGAGGGAGGAGCGCTTTTTCGACCTGTTTGCCCGTCATGCCCAGACCGTGGTGAAGGGCGCCGAGGCGCTGCAGGACATGCTGCGCGGCGGCGACGAGACGCCGGTGTTCTGCCAGCGCGTCAACCAGTATGAAAACGACGCCGACAACATCACCCGCGAGGTGCTGACCGCGATCCGCCGCACCTTCATCACGCCGTTCGACCGCGGCGACATCAAGAACCTGATCACGGCGATGGACGACGCCATCGACCAGATGCAGCAGACCGCCAAGGCCGTCATCCTGTTCGAGGTCCGCACCTTCGAGCCGCCGATGCGCGAGATCGGAACGTTGCTGGTGGACTGCGCGAACCTTGTCGTGCGCGCGCTGCCGCTGCTGCAGTCGATCGGCCAGAATGTGGCCGCGCTGAACGCGATCACCGAGGAGCTGACCAAGCTGGAAGGCCGCGTCGACGACCTCCACGACATCGGGCTGAAGGAGCTGTTCCTCAAGCACCGCAGCGCCAACACCATGGACTTCATCGTCGGCGCCGAGATCTACGACCATCTCGAAAAGGTCGCCGACCGCTTCGACGACGTCGCCAACGAGATCAGCTCGATCGTGATCGAACAGGTTTAGGGCAGTGGAAGCCGCACTGGGTCTCCCGGTTCTCTACGCTCCTGATCGGAGTCGCGCTGGCTGTTCGACTTCCTCAACGGGCTGCACGACGCCGCGAACTCGATCGCAACCATCGTGTCGACGCGGGTGCTGCGCCCGCAATACGCGGTGGCTCTGGGCGGCGTTCTTCAACTTCATCGCGTTTGCGGTGTTCGGCCTGCATGTCGCCAACACCATCGGCACCGGCATCATCGAGCCCTCGATCATCGATGCTGCCGTGATCTTCGCGGCGCTGGTCGGCGCCATCGTCTGGAACCTGATCACCTGGGGCCTCGGCATTCCCTCGTCCAGCTCGCACGCATTGATCGGCGGGCTGGTCGGCGCCGGCATGGCCAAGGCCGGCCTTTCGGCCGCGGTCTGGAGCGGGCTGTCGAAGACCCTGGCTGCGATCGTGCTGTCGCCGCTGGTCGGCTTCGTGCTCGCGATGGTCCTGGTCGCGATCGTGTCCTGGGCCTCGGCGCGTTCGACGCCGTTCACCGTCGACCGCGCGTTCCGCATCCTGCAATTCGCCTCCGCCTCGCTCTATTCGCTCGGCCACGGCGGCAACGACGCGCAGAAGACCATGGGCATCATCGCCGTGCTGCTCTATTCGCAGGGCCATCTCGGCAGCGAGTTCTCCGTTCCGTTCTGGGTGGTGCTGGCCTGCCAGGCCTCGATGGCGCTGGGCACCTTGATGGGCGGCTGGCGCATCGTCCGCACCATGGGACTGCGGATCACCAAGCTGACGCCGATGCAGGGCTTTTGCGCCGAGACCGGCGGAGCCATGACCTTGTTCATGGCGACCGCGCTCGGTGTTCCCGTCTCGACCACCCACACCATCACCGGCGCCATCGTCGGCGTCGGCGCCGCGCGGCGCGTCTCGGCGGTGCGCTGGAACGTGGCGAGCTCGATCGTCTATGCCTGGGTCATCACCATCCCGGCCTCGGCGATCATCGCGGCGCTGACCTATTGGGCGACGCTGTTGTTCCGCTGACGCAGGCTTCCTATATGGAGCCAGCGCGCCCCTTGATTGGGCGCTTTTTCCCTGCCAAACGCTCCCCAAATGTCCGACCTCGCCGTCACCACCGATTCGCCGCGCCCATCGCCGCTTGCCACTGAAGTGGCGCGGCGGCGCACGTTTGCGATCATCTCGCATCCCGACGCCGGCAAGACCACGCTGACCGAGAAGCTCCTGCTGTTCGGCGGCGCCATCAATCTCGCCGGCCAGGTCAAGGCCAAGGGCGAGCGGCGCAACACGCGTTCGGACTGGATGAAGATCGAGCGCGAGCGCGGCATCTCCGTCGTCACCTCGGTGATGACCTTCGAATTCGAGGGCCTCGTGTTCAACCTGCTGGACACGCCGGGCCACGAGGACTTTTCCGAGGACACCTACCGCACGCTGACCGCGGTCGATTCCGCCGTCATGGTGATCGACGCCGCCAAGGGCATCGAGGCGCGCACGCGCAAACTGTTCGAGGTCTGCCGCCTGCGCGACATTCCCATCATCACCTTCATCAACAAGATGGACCGCGAGAGCCGCGACACCTTCGAGCTCCTGGACGAGATCGAGAAGACGCTGGCGCTCGACACCACGCCGATGACCTGGCCGGTCGGGCGCGGCCGCGACTTCCTCGGCACCTACGATGTCCGGAACGGCGGCGTGCGCCTGCTGGAAGGCGGCGGCGCCAAGACCGGGCAGGCCGAGCAGATCGAGATCGCCGATCTGGCCTCGCCGCAATCCCAATCTCGATGTGGCCGCGATCAAGGACGAACTGGCGCTGGTCACCGAGGCCTGCAAGCCGTTCGAGCTCGACGCGTTCCGCGAGGGCCATCTGACGCCGGTCTATTTCGGCAGCGCGCTGCGCAATTTCGGCGTCGGCGATTTGCTGGAAGGGCTTGGGCCAGTTCGCGCCGCCGCCGCGCGCGCAGGACTCCGATTTGCGCAAGGTCGAGGCGGCCGAGCCGCGCATGAGCGCCTTCGTGTTCAAGATCCAGGCCAACATGGATCCGAACCATCGCGACCGCATCGCGTTTGCGCGGCTCTGCTCGGGCAAGCTCAGCCGCGGCATGAAGGCGAAGCTGGTGCGCACCGGCAAGAGCATGCCGCTGGCGAGCCCGCAATTCTTCTTCGCCCAGGACCGCTCGGTCGCGGACGAGGCCTTTGCCGGCGACGTCGTCGGCATTCCCAATCACGGCTCTTTGCGGATCGGCGATACCCTGACCGAAGGCGAGGACCTGACCTTCGTCGGCGTGCCGAGCTTTGCGCCGGAGATCGTGCGCCGCGTGCGGCTCACCGACGCGATGAAGGCCAAGAAGCTGAAAGAGGCGCTGCAGCAGATGTCGGAGGAGGGCGTCGTGCAGGTGTTCCGCCCGCGCGACGGCGCGCCGGCGCTGGTCGGCGTGGTCGGCCCGCTGCAGCTCGACGTGCTGAAGGCGCGGCTCGATGCCGAATATTCGCTGCCGGTCGAGTTCGAGGTCAGCGAGTTTCAACTGGCGCGCTGGGTGTCCTCCGACGACCGGAAGAAGCTGGATGCCTTCATCGCCGCCAACGGCTCGGGCATCGCCGACGACGTCGACGGCGATCCCGTGTTCATGGCCAAGAACGAGTTCTATCTCGGCTATACCAAGGAGCGCGCCGAGGGCATCGTGTTCTCCACGATCAAGGACGTGAAGAAGAGGGCGTGAGGCTTCCGAACGCGGGGTTGTGAACGGCGGCGGGCTTGCTGCGGCCGTACACGCGGCATCATTCTCTGAAGCGTGTCGTCTTCGAGGCCCTCATGCTGCGGCGTGTCGTTGTCATCGCCGGTGTTCTGCTGTCTTGCCATCGTTGACGGCGAGCCACGCCGACGCGCGGCGGCGGCATCAGATCAATCCGATCCCGTTCTCGCATGAACCCTGCAGCGTGCTGGATGGCAGGCCGTGCACGCCGACCTATTGCAGCGTGTTCAATCACGGGCCCTGCATTCCCGAGATCGAATATCCCTATGGCGAGAACCTGCAGCTGACGATCCAGACGGTGCCTGCGAAAGAGGACGAGGAGAAATACCGGCGGCCCGACCACGACCTCGACACTATCGGCGATCTCTTTGCCGAGTTGCGCTCCTGCTGGTCGCCGCCGCCGCCCGACGTCGCGCGCGAGGGCATGCAGATGTCGGTGCGCTTCAGCTTCAAGCGCTCCGGCGAGATGATCGGCCCGCCGCGCATCACCTTTGCGACCGCGGGCGTGCCGGCGGACACGCGCGAGACCTACCTGAAGGCGATCAACGCCTCGCTCGACGCCTGCATTCCCCTGAAATTCACCGACGGCCTCGGCGGCGCGCTGGCGGGCCGCCCGATCGCGATCCGGTATGTGGATAATCGCGAGTTGGGGAAGACGACGAGTGAGAGCAAGTAGGGTTCACTAACAGCCAACCCTCATCCTGAGGAGCCGCGAAGCGGCGTCTCGAAGGATGAGGCCCGATGAAGCAATACGGGCCTCATGGTTCGAGACGCGCCTGCGGCGCTCCTCACCATGAGGGGAGAGAGCCATTGCCGCGCCGCCCCCGAAAATGATACGCGAATAGCAATCGACAGCGGCCAAGGGAGGACACCGTGGGACTGCTGGTCATGATCGTGGGCTTGATCCTGTTCCTCGGCGTCCACACGCTGACGACGCAGCGTGGCTTGCGTGCGCAATTCATCGCGTCGATGGGCGAGGGCGGCTACAAGATCGGCTATGCCGTGGCGTCGTTCGCGGGCCTCGCGCTGATCGTCTGGGGCTTTGCGCATTATCGCGCCGAGGGCATGATCCCGGTGTGGTCGCCGCCGACCTTCCTCAAGCACCTCAATGTCGCGCTGATGTTGCCGGCGGTGATCCTGGTGGTGGCGTCCTATCTCCGCGGCCGCATCTACACGGCGGTGAAGCACCCGATGCTGGCGGGCGTCAAGCTGTGGGCGTTCGGCCATCTGCTCGCCAATGGCGATCTCGGCGGCATCATCCTGTTCGGTTCGTTCCTGGCCTGGGCGGTGTTCGACCGGATTTCGCTGAAACACCGCATCCGATGCCGGGGCGCCGCCGATTCCCGTCGGCGGCGTCACCAACGATGTGATCGCGGTCGTGGTCGGCATCATCGCCTATCTCGCGCTCGCCTTCGCGTTCCATCCGGTCGTGATCGGCGTGCCCGTGATCGGGACTTGAAGTATGGACTGGTCGAAATTTTCAATTCCCGCGATGCGGCTGGAGCAACGCTTCGGCGATCGCGTGGTGCCGGCATTTTGCGAGCGCCCGGCCAACATCTGGGACATGGTCGCGCACGCCGCGGCGAAAAATCCCGACGCCGAGGCGCTGGTCTGTGGCGGCAAGCGCATGAGCTGGCGCGAGGTCATCGGGGAGTCGCAGCGCATCGCCGCGCGGTTTCCGCAAGCTGGGTCTGAAGTCCGGCGACCGCGTCGCGATCCTGCTCGGCAACCGCATCGAATTTCCGCTGATCCTGTTCGCGGCCGCGCATCAAGGCCTGATCACCGTCCTGCTCGGCACGCGTCAGCAGAAGCCCGAGATCGCCTATGTCCTGAACGATTGCGGCGCGAGCTGTCTCATCCATGAGGCTTCGCTGGCCGATCGCGTGCCCGATGCCAAGGACGTGGCGCAGTTGAAGCATCGCGTCGTGATCGATGATGACTCCGAGTCGATCCGACTTCGCGCGGCTTGCCGATAACCCGCCGCTGATCGAGCCGGCCGCGGTCGGCGAAGAGGACACCGCGATGATCCTCTACACGTCGGGCACGACCGGGCGGCCGAAAGGCGCGATGCTCGCCCACTGCAACATCATTCATTCCTCGATGGTGTTCGCCTCGAGCATGCAGCTCACGTCAGCCGAGCGCTCGATCGCCGCGGTGCCGCTCGCCCATGTCACCGGCGTCGTCGCCAACATCATGACCATGGTCGCCTGCGGCGGCGCGCTGATCATCGCCGCCGAGTTCAAGGCGGCCGACTATCTCAAGCTCGCCGCGCGCGAGCGCGTCACCTACACCGTGCTGGTGCCGGCGATGTACAATCTCTGCCTGCTGCAGCCGGACTTCGACAGCTACGACCTGTCATCCTGGCGCATCGGCGGCTTCGGCGGCGCGCCGATGCCGATTGCGACCATCGAGCGGCTGGCGACGAAACTGCCCGGCTTGAAGCTGATGAACTGCTACGGCGCGACCGAGACCACCTCGCCCTCGACCATCATGCCCGGCGAATTGACCGCTGATTACATCGACAGCGTCGGCTTGCCCTGTCCGGGCGCGACTATCATCGTGGTTGATGCGGAGGGACGCGAGCTGCCGCGCGGCGAGATCGGCGAGATCTGGATCCACGGCGCTTCCGTCATCAAGGGCTACTGGAACAATCCGAAGGCGACAGCTGAAAGTTTCACCGGCGGCTTCTGGCATTCCGGCGATCTCGGCTCGATCGATGCCGACAATCTGGTGCGGGTGTTCGACCGCCAGAAGGACATGATCAACCGCGGCGGCCTGAAGATCTATTCCGCCGAGGTGGAGTTGGTTTTGGCCGGCCATGACAGCGTGGTCGAGAGCGCGATCATCGCCAAACCGTGCCCGGTGCTGGGCGAGCGCGTGCATGCGGTCGTCGTCACCCGCAACGAAGTCTCGCAGCGAGACGCTTGCGCGCCTGGTGCGCCGAGCGGCTCGCCGACTACAAGGTGCCGGAGACCATGCTGCTGACGCGCGAGCCGTTGCCGCGCAACGCCAATGGCAAGGTGATGAAGCGCGTGCTGCGGGAGGGGATGGGCGCTTGAGCGCTGCCCGGGAACAGGGCACCGTTAACGCCTTGATCCGGCTCGCTTTGCCTTGCCAGCGCCATATCGTTAGGGTAACGCCGCCGCGAGATGCTGGACTTGGCCTTTCCGGCACGCCCGGACGCGGGGATGGGATACACTTAAGTGTCTGAATTATTTGATGAAGTAGACGAGGAAGTCCGCCGCGAGCAACTCAAGAAGCTCTGGGACAAGTACTCGCTCTTTATTATCGCCGTGGCGATCCTGATCGTCGCCGCCGTGGGCGGCTGGCGCGGCTATCAATATCTGGAAGCCAAGAAGGCCGCGGAAGCCGGCGATGCCTTCAACAAGGCGGTCGACCTTTCCGAGCAGAACAAGCACGGCGAAGCCGAGACGGCCTTCTCCGATCTCGTCGCCAAGAGCCCCTACGGCTATCGCCTGCTGTCGCGGTTTCGTCTCGCCGCGGAAGTCGAGAAGCGCGATCCCAAGGCCGCCGTGCAGATGTTCGATGAGCTGGCCGCCGATCGCAGCATCGGCGCCGAGCAGCAGGAGCTGGCGCGCATCCGCGCCGGCGGTATTCTGGTCGACACCGCGAGCTATTCCGACATGAAGCAGCGGCTCGAGGCCGACGCCGCGCCGAACGCGACCTTCCATCATGTCGCGCGTGAATTGCTGGCGCTGTCTGCCGTTCGCGCCAACGATTCGAGCGCGGCGCGGCAGTGGCTCGACATGATTTCGGGCGATGCCGACACGCCGCCGAGCGTGCGTTCGCGTGCCGAAGCGTTGCAAGCCTTGCTGCCGCCGGTCGCCAAGAGCTGACGGTGCGGATTGGACCTTATGAGATCGACCATGCGCCGACCGCAACGTCTGATCGCAGCTACCGTCCTGATCGCGATTCTCGGGCGCGCTTGCGGGCTGCTCCAGCGGTTTCGGCAGCAGCTTCGATCCGACCGATCTGCTCGACTGGCTCGACACCAAGAAGAAGCTGCCGGGCAAGCGCGAGCCGGTCTTCCCCGACGGCGTCCCCGGCCTCGAGCAGGGCGTGCCGAAGGATCTCTACAAGGGCGCCCAGCAGCAGCAGGACGTTCCGCCGGTGGCCGCGGCCCCGCAGCCTCCGCCGCCGGAGCCGAAGCAGGTCGCCAGGAAGGGCAAGGGCAAGCCGCCCGCCGCGACCGATCAAGCTGCGGCCCCCGCCGAGGTCGATGGCGAAGCCACTGCGACGGAAGAACCTGCCGCCGCGCCTCCCGCGCCGAAGCCGAAGAAGATCGTGCGCAAGCGCACCACTGCGCCGCCGCCCGATCCCAATACGCCGCCGCCAGGCCGCGCGCCTGCCGCCCAGTCGGCGCAGCAATCGCCGTCGCCTTTCCCGGCGCCGCTGCCGGGCGGCACTTTCACGCGCTGATTTCTGCCGTTCATTGCATTTGACAGGCGCCCGCGAACACGGGCACGGGTAGGCCATGCCGTTCACCATCGCCATCATCGGCCGGCCCAATGTCGGCAAGTCGACGCTGTTCAACCGCCTGGTCGGACAGAAGCTCGCGCTTGTCGATGACGAGCCCGGCGTCACGCGCGACCGCCGGGAAGGCGAGGCGCGGCTCGGCGATCTCGAATTCACGATCATCGATACCGCCGGCCTCGACGAGGGCGCGAGGGGCTCGCTGACGGCGCGGATGCAGGAGCAGACCGAGACCGCAATCAAGCTCGCCGATGCCCTGATGTTCGTGGTCGATGCGCGTGCCGGGCTGACGCCGACCGACCGCGCCTTTGCCGATTTCGCGCGCCGCGCCGACAAGCCGGTGCTGCTGCTCGCCAACAAGAGCGAGGGCAAGCATGGCGATGCCGGCGCCATGGAGGCCTACGCGCTCGGGCTCGGCGATCCCATTCAGATATCGGCCGAGCATGGCGAGGGACTCGGCGAGCTCTACGATGCCTTGCGCGCGCTGCTGCCCGAGCGTGCCGACGAAGACGATGAGAACGAAGAAGAGGCGGAAGACGATTCCGCGACGCGGCCGATCCGGGTTGCGATCGTCGGCCGGCCCAATGCCGGCAAGTCGACGCTGATCAATCATCTCATCGGCGAGGAGCGGCTGCTGACCAGTCCCGAGGCCGGCACGACGCGGGATTCCATCGCAGTCGAGATCGAATGGAAGGGCCGCGCTTTCCGCGTGTTCGATACCGCCGGCCTGCGCCGCCGCGCGCGGATCGAGGAGAAGCTGGAAAAGCTGTCGGTTGCGGACGCGCTGCGCGCGGTGCGCTTTGCCGAAGTCGTCGTGCTGATGATGGATTCGCAGAACAGGTTCGAGGAGCAGGATCTGCGCATCGCCGATTTGATCGAGCGCGAGGGCAGGGCGCTGGTCATCGCCGTCAACAAATGGGATCTGGTCGAAGCCAAGGGTGGACAGATCTCCGCGTTGCGCAGGGATGCCGACCACTGGCTGCCGCAGGTGACGGGCGTGCCCGTCGTCGCCGTCTCCGGCCTGATGGGCGAGGGCATCGACCGCCTGATGCAGGCGATCGTCGATGCCTATGCGGTCTGGAACAAGCGCGTGGCGACTGCGGGGCTCAATCGCTGGTTCGAGCAGGCGGTCGCGGCCAATCCGCCGCCGGCGGTGTCGGGCCGGCGGCTGAAGCTGAACTACATCACGCAAACCAAGGCGCGCCCGCCGAGCTTCGTGCTGTTCTGCTCGCGCGCCGATGCCGTGCCGCAATCCTATTTGCGCTATCTCACCAACTCGCTGCGCGAGGCTTTCGAGCTGCCGGGCACGCCGGTGCGGATTACGCTGCGCGAGAAAGCCAACCCCTTCGCGCACAAGAGGAAGCGGCTGTCATGAGCGGGCAGGAGGCCACGGTCGAAGCGTCCGAGCCGAAGGGCGCGGCTGTGACCTTCATCTTCGTCACCGTGCTGCTCGACATGCTGGCGCTCGGCGTCGTCGTTCCGATCCTGCCCAAGCTGATCGAAAGCTTCGTCGGCAACGACACCGCAAGCGCGGCGCGCTATCTTCGGCCTGTTCGGCACCGTCTGGGCGCTGATGCAGTTCCTGTTCCAGCCGGTGGTCGGCAGCCTGTCGGATCGCTTTGGACGGCGGCCGGTGGTGCTGCTGTCGAATTTCGGGCTCGCCGCGGACTACGTGCTGATGGCGCTGGCGCCGTCATTGTGGTGGCTGTTCATCGGCCGCATGATCTCGGGCATCACCTCATCGAGCATCTCCACCGCCTTCGCCTATATCGCCGACGTCACGCCGCCGGAGAAGCGCGCCGCCGTGTTCGGCAAGATCGGCGTTGCCTTCGGCGCCGGCTTCATCCTCGGTCCGGCGCTCGGCGGCCTGTTCGGCGATGCCTCGCCGCGGCTGCCGTTCTGGATCGCGGCGGGACTTGAGCTTCCTCAACTGGGCTCTACGGCCTCTTGATCCTGCCGGAGTCGCTGCCGAAGGCGCGCCGCACGGCGTTCCATTGGCGCAGCGCCAATCCAGTCGGCGCGCTGCATCTGTTGCGGTCCGACCGCGTGCTTGCGGGATTGTCGCTGGCCAATTTCTTCGCGCAGCTCGCGCACGTCGTGCTGCCGTCGGTCTTCGTGCTCTACGCCGGCTATCGCTACGGCTGGGACGTCAAGACGGTGGGCCTGACGCTCGCCGCTGTCGGCGTCTTCTCGATGGTGGTCCAGGGATTGGCAATAGGTCCGATCGTGAAATCGTTCGGTGAGCGCAAGGCGCTGTTGTTCGGGCTCGCCTGCGGCGCGATCGGCCTGTTCATCTACGGCGCGGCGCCGACCGGCCTGTGGTTTTGCCTGGGCCTTCCCGTGAATGCGCTGTGGGGCGTGGCGGGCGCCGCCACGCAGGCGCTGATGACGCGGCGCGTGTCTCCGGAGCAGCAGGGCCAGTTGCAGGGCGCGACTTCGAGCGTGCAGAGCGTGTCGCAGATGCTCGGGCCGTTCCTGTTCACGCTGATCTTCGCTTATTTCATCGGCGACAGCGCGCCGGTGAAACTGCCGGGCGCGCCGTTCCTGCTGGCGGGCGCGCTGCTTGCATTGGCGCTGGTGGTCGCGGCAAGGACGTTGATGCGCGCGAAGAAGTAAAGCGCTCAGCCTGAGCGAGCCGCGCGTAGCGGCGTCTCGAAGGATGCGGGGCACACTCGGGCCTCATGGTTCGAGACGCGCTTACGCGCTCGCTCACCATGACGGCTTCTGGCCGTCATTTCTTTATCAGCGGGCACTCGCTGGCCTCGAGCGGCTTGGCCGCGTCTTCCGGCGAAATCGTCGCGATCAGCTTGTAATAGTCCCAAGGTCCCTTCGATTCCTCGGGCTTCTTCACCTCGAACAGATAGGCCGGAATGATGCGGCGGCCGTCGGCGCGCAGCGGGCCCTTGCCGAACAGGGGATCGTCGGTCGGCAGTTCCTTCATCTTGGCGACGACCTTGGCGCCGTCATGCGGATTGCCGCCGAGCGCGTCCAGCGCCTTCAGATAATGCAGCACGGCGGCATAGTTGCCGGCCTGGGTCATCGACGGCATCGCGTGCTTGGCTGCCTTTTCCGAGAAGCGCTTGGACCAGGCGCGGGTCTGGTCGTTGAGGTCCCAATAGAAGGATTCCGTGAAGGTCAGGCCCTGCGCCATCTTCAGGCCCGAGCGAATGCACGTCGTTGACGAACAGCAGCAGCGCGGCGAGCTTCTGGCCGCCGGCGACGATGCCGAATTCGGAGGCCTGCTTGATCGCGTTGGTGGTGTCGCCGCCGGCATTGGCAAGACCGATGACCTTCGCCTTCGACGACTGCGCCTGCAGCAGGAAGGACGAGAAGTCGGAGTGTTGAGCGGATGCTTGACGCCGCCCAGCACCTTGCCGCCATTGGCCGTGACGACCGCCGCGGTGTCGCGCTCCAGCGCGTGGCCGAAAGCGTAGTCGGCGGTCAGGAAGAACCAGCTGTCGCCGCCGGCCTTGGTCAGCGCCTTGCCGGTGCCGTTGGCGAGCATGTAGGTGTCGTAGGTGTAGGAGATGGTGTTGGCGTGCAGGCCTTGCCGGTGAGATCGGCGCGTTGCCGCGCCCGAGTTGAGCAGGATCGCGTTCTTTTCCTTGACGAGATTGCTGATCGGCGAGCGCGACGCCGGAGTTCGGCGTGTCGGCGATCGCATCGACCTTCTCGGTGTCGATCCATTGGCGCGCGATGTTGACGCCGACGTCGGGCTTGTTCTGGTGATCGCCGCTGAAGACGTCGATCTTCCAGCCCTTGGCGCGCAGTCCGGAATCCTCGACCGCCATGTTGATGGCGATCACCGACTTCGGGGCCGTTGATGTCGGCATAAAGGCTCGACATGTCGTTGAGGACGCCGATCTTGACGACCTTGTCGTGGGCGAATGCCGGCGGAGTCCAAGGGCTGCGAGGGCGATGAGCGCGGCGGCGCCGCGCATGAAGATGGTTTTCATGATGTTCCTCCAGAGTGAACGGGCCAGCAGGCCTCTTCGGAGCCTTGTGCCCGATGGTCGATCAGCTGATCCCGGATACCGGTTCCGGGGCGTCGGCGGCAATGCGCCTTTGTGCGCCCGTGTTGCGCTTGCCCGGTGCCCAGCGTTTATGCAGCTGCGGAATGCTCATCGGAGCGCTTACAGTCAGCCGCGCGAAAGCTCATCAGCTTGCGCGTCTTGTAATCGTAGAGCTTGCCGGTCTCGCTCCACTCAGGCGCGCACATCGGCACGATGAACTCGGCCGCCTGTTCCGGCGTATCCAGCGTCATCGGATCTTCGCCGGGAAACACGGTAGCGCGCATGCGGGTGCGGATCGGCCCGGGGCTGAACAGGTTGACGCGGATCGGCGTCGATCGCGGTCTCCGCCGCCCAAACCCGCACCAATGTTTCCAGCGCGGCTTTCGAGGCCGCATAGGGACCGCGATAGCCGGGTGCGCGTTGCGCGGAGCCGGCGGTGATGAAAACCGCGCGGCCGGCGTCGGATTTGCGCAGCAGCGGCTCCATGCAGCGGATCAGCTGGAAGTTCGCGGTGAGATTGACCGCGATGACGTCGTTCCACGGCTTGAGATCGATATGGCCGAGCGGCGAGGAGGGGCCGGCGACGCCGGCATTGCCGACGAGGATGTCGATCTTGCCATGGCGCTCGTGCAGGGCCGCGCCGAGCCGCGCGAGGCCGTCGCTGTCGGTCATGCTGAGCGGCACCAGCGTGGCGCTGCCGCCGTCCTTCCTGATCTCGTCGTCGAGCTCTTCAAGTCCGCCTTGCGTGCGCGCGACCGCGACGATATGCGCGCCGGCCTTCGCCAGCGCACGCGCGGTGGCATAGCCGATGCCGCGCGAGGCGCCGGTGACGACGGCGATGCGGGAGGTGAGGGATGTCAGGACATCAGGCATTCCAGCTCGAAGCACGCGGTGTCGATACGCCGGGCATCGACGTCTTTGCGCAGCGGCTATTAGCAGACGTGGATGGCCGGGATCAAGCCCGGCCATGACGAATGACGATCGCTGCATGACGCCCCGTGGCAGATGACGACGCGTCAGCTCGCTTCCGCCAGCAGCGACAGCTGCCGCGGCAGCACCTCGACCTGGGCCTGGTCGGTGAGCGTGGTCGGATAGTCGCCGGTGAAGCAGTGGTCGGAGAATTTGGGATTGGCGGGATCGCGGCCGGGATAGCCCATGGCGCGATACATGCCGTCGATCGTGAGGAACGCCAGCGAGTCCGCGCCGATGATCTCGCGCATCTCCTCGACCGAATGCGTCGCGGCAAGCAAGCCGCCGCGGTCGGGCAGGTCGATGCCGTAATAATCGGGATAGAGGATCGGCGGCGAGGCGAGGCGGAAATGCACTTCGCGCGCGCCGGCGTCGCGCATCATGCGCACGATCTTCTTCGACGTGGTGCCGCGCACCAGCGAGTCGTCGATCAGGATGATGCGCTTGCCCTCGATCGCGGCGCGATTGGCGTTGTGCTTCATCTTCACGCCGGACTCGCGGATCGCCTGGGTCGGCTGGATGAAGGTGCGGCCGACATAGTGGTTGCGGATAATGCCGAGCTCGAACGGCACGCCGGAGTGCTGGGCGTAGCCGACCGCGGCGGGCACGCCGGAATCCGGCACCGGCACGATCACGTCGACATCGACATGGCTCTCGCGCGCGAGCTGCGCGCCGAAGGACTTGCGCACCTCATAGACCGAGCGGCCGTGCACGATGGAATCCGGCCGCGAGAAATAGATGTATTCGAACACGCAGGGCCGCGGCGGCTTTGGCGGGAACGGCTTGTGGCTCTGCGCGCCGCGCTCGTCGTACACGTAGATTTCGCCCGGCTCGATATCGCGCACGAATTTGGCGCCGATGATGTCGAGCGCGCAGGTCTCCGAGGTCAGGATCGGGCAGCCGTCGAACTCGCCCAGCACCAGCGGACGGATGCCGAGCGGATCGCGCGCGCCGATCAGCTTCTTGTTGGTCATCGCCACCAGCGCATAGGCGCCTTCGATGGCGCGCAGCGCCTCGATGAAGCGGTCGATGAAGCGGTTGCGCTTGGATTGCGCGACCAGATGCAGGATCACCTCGGTGTCGGTGGTCGACTGCATCATGGCGCCGCCGCGCACCAGTTCGCGGCGCAGCGCCAGCCCATTGGTGAGGTTGCCGTTGTGGCCGACCGCGAAGCCGCCGGCATTGAGCTCGGCGAACAGCGGCTGCACATTGCGCAGGATGGTGGCGCCGGTCGTGGAATAGCGGACATGGCCGACCGCGAGATGGCCGGGCAGGCGCTCGATCACCTCGCGGCGGGAGAAGGTGTCGCCGACCAGGCCGAGCCGGCGCTCGCTGTGGAAGCGGCTGCCGTCGAAGGAGACGATGCCGGCGGCTTCCTGGCCGCGATGCTGCAGGGCGTGCAGCCCGAGCGCGGTGATGGCGGCGGCATCGGGATGGCCGAAAATGCCGAACACGCCGCACTCTTCACGGAGCGTATCTCCCTCGAGGTCGTCCTGTAGCTCGATCGCGGCGGCGCCGAATTTGAGATCGAGCTGGGCGTCCTGATCGGGGTTTTGCATCTCGTCTACCGCGCCTCGTTTGGAGTTAAACCGCTCTCGCCCACCTGGTTGCGTTTACTCGTTCGTTCACTTGGCCCCGGACTTCTCGATCTGCTTCTTCAAACCATCACGCGCCGATTTGCTGTATCCCTCAGCGGCCCCCGGCTGGGCCGAATCGGTGTCAGCTGTATCGTCTTCAGGCTTATTCTTCTTGAATCTCTTTAAAATGGTGTTCTCGGGGTCGTCAGGCAAGAGCGACATCAGCCAATCGCCGGTTCCCTGCAGCACCACCCGGGACTTGGCGCCCGACACCCAGTCCGGGCGCTGCTTCTCCGGCACCAGCCAGCTGAAGAACAGGAAGGCCACGACCACGATCAGGAGGCCGCGGGCGAGCCCGAACAGGAAGCCCAGGGTGCGGTCCAGCGCGCCGATCCGGGAATCCAGGATCATGTCGGAAATCTTAACCGTGATCACGGAAACGACGATCAGCGTGCCGACGAAGACGCCGGCCACGACCACGACGGAGGCGACCGTATCGTTGTTGAAATAGGTCTTGGCGGTCGGCAGCAGCTTGCCGAACGAATACAGCGTCGCCAGCGCCGCGCAGCCCCAGGCCGCGATCGACAGGATTTCGCGCATGAAGCCGCGGACCATGGCGAGCAAGCCCGAAACCAGCATGACGCCGAGCAGGATGAGATCGAGGATCGTTATCGGCATCGGCTGGTCTGGTCCGCTGGTCGAAAAGTTCCGAATCGGCGCCTCAACGCCGTCCTACCTGAGGGGCATATCAGGCGTCCGGCAAGGCCGGAAATCGCCGCTGTCCCGTGCGCGGGTTGTATAGCGGCGAGGGGAGCGAACGTCACCTCCAGCTAGCCCTCGGAACGGCGGAATCTCGCAGGTGTGGTATTTTTTTCCGTCTCCGCACCCCGGTTACCTCGGGGGCTGCCGCGGGCGGCGATTTCGGCCACCAGGGTGGTCAGGGAGCCGATGGTATTGAGCGATAGTCCGGCGTCGCCGCCGACCTCGCCGCGGGCAGCTTCGGGCAGGACGGCGCGGCCAAAACCGAGCTTTGCCGCCTCTTTCAGGCGGCTTGCGGTCTGGGCCACCGGCCGGACCGCGCCGGACAGCGAAATCTCGCCGAAATAGACCGCATCCGGCGGCAGGGGCGCATTGACCAGCGAGGAGACCAGCGCGGCCGCCGCGGCAAGGTCCGCCGCCGGTTCCTGGATGCGCAGGCCGCCGGCGACGTTCAGATAGACGTCATGGCCGCGAGAGTTTCACCCCGCAATGGGCCTCCAGCACCGCCAGCACCATCGAGAGCCGGCTCGGGTCCCAGCCCACCACCGCGCGGCGCGGCGTGCCGAGCGAGGTCGGCGCCACCAGCGCCTGCAGTTCGACCAGCACCGGGCGGGTGCCCTCGATCCCTGCGAACACCGCCGTTCCCGGCGTGCCCAGATCGCGCTCGCGACAGGAACAGCTCGGAGGGGTTGGTGACCTCGCGCAAGCCGAGGCCCGTCATCTCGAACACGCCGATCTCGTCGGTCGGGCCGAAGCGGTTCTTCACCGCGCGCAGGATGCGGAATTGCTGCGAGCCTTCGCCCTCGAAGGAGAGCACGGCGTCGACCATGTGCTCGACCACGCGGGGGCCGGCGATCTGGCCGTCCTTGGTGACGTGGCCGACCAGGATGATGGCCGCGCCGGATTTCTTGGCGAAACGGATCAGCGCCTGCGCGGAGGCGCGGACCTGCGTCACCGTGCCGGGCGCGGATTCCACCGTGTCGGTCCACATGGTCTGGATCGAGTCGATCACGATCAGGCGCGGCACCGCGCCTTCCGACAGGGTCGAGACGATGTCCTCGACCGAGGTTTCGGCGGCGAGCTGCACCGGCGCGTCGGCAAGTCCCAGCCGCTCGGCGCGCAGCCGCACCTGCGCGACCGCCTCTTCGCCGGAGATATAGACCGCGCGATGACCGGCGCGCGCCAGCAGGCTCGTTGCCTGCGTCAGCAAGGTCGACTTGCCGATGCCGGGATCGCCGCCGACCAGCAGCACCGAGCCGCGCACAAAACCGCCGCCGGTGACGCGGTCGAGCTCGGCCATGCCCGACGGCAGGCGCGGGGCCTCGTGGCTCTTGCCGGTCAGCGTCTCCAGCGCGAATTGCCGGCCCTTGCGCCTGGAGCGGATCGAGACCGGCACGGTGCCGGTCGTGTCTTCCTCGGCGAGCGTATTCCACTCGCCGCAGGACTCGCACTTGCCCTGCCAGCGGTTATAGGCCGCGCCGCAGTTCTGGCAGACAAAGGAGAGGGTGGATTTGGCCATGAAATAAGATGAATCAGAGTTATGTTGTTCCTATTTTGTTCTATAACTCATCTGAGCTCGCTTCGCGATAGAAAACTCGCTTGCCGCGGCGCGCGCGCGCACAAGTTCGTTCAGCTTTTCCCGGACTGTCGCTGCGACCTGGAATCTTTGCGCCGCTGAATATGCTGGCGCCACCTAGCTTCCTGCTCTCTCGCATAGTCGCGACAAGGCTTTGGCGACAAACCTACTTGTTGATCGTCACGAACGGCACGGCCGAGCCCGGCACCATCGTGGTCGGCAGCACGCCGTTCCAGCGCTCGGCTTGCGTCAGCGCAATGATGTTCGGGTTCGAGCCGAGCGCCTCGGCGCGCGCCTTGATGGCGGAAGCCTCGGCTTCGCCCGTGACCTTGATGTTGGAAGCGCGCGCTTCGCCGTTCAGCTTCGTGGCCTCGGATTGGGCCAGCGCCTCGGCACGAACCGCGTTGGCTTTCGCGGTGGCTTGCGTGACCGTGATCTGCGCCTGCACCTTCTCGCGCTCGGCGTTCTGCTGCAGCTTCTGCACCTCGACCTCCGCCAGCATGCGCTGCTCGATCGAGTGCAGATAGTTCTGGCTGAACTCGATATTCTCCAGCTGCACGGACTCGATGATGATCATCGGATCGTATTTCAGCGTCTCGGAGATCGCATCCTTGATCGCACTGTTGAGCGGGCCACGGTCCTGGATCGCCTTGACCGCGGTGTAGCGGCCGAACACGACCTTGACCTGCTGGTTCACCACCGGGCTGACCACCTGGTTGACCGCGGCGTCGAGCCTGCCGAACTTGGCGTAGAGGTCGGCGACCTTCTCGGGCGCGGCGCGCAAGGTCACGCTGACCTTGAGGTCGGCCGGCTGCTGATCGAAGGAATAGGAGTTCATCTTGTCCCAGGTATAGGTCGCCGTCTTGACGCTGACCTTCTCGACGCTGTCGAACAGCGGCACTTTGAATCCAAGGCCGGGCTGCGCGGTGCCGATGACGGCGCCGTTGCGCAAGAGAACGCCGCGTTCGGTCTGGTCGACCGTGTACCAGCTGCCGCCGGCGATGATCAGAATAACAATGAGGGCGACGACGACGCCGATAATGCCCCGGTTCATACCTGTGCTCCTGGTTGTCGATGCCGCAGATACGACGCCAAGCATAAACGAAGGCTGAGGCGCGGCCCGACCTTAGTCACTCGTCGGCCAATCCGTGTGATTGGTTCAGGGTGGATGACCGGAATTGCCAGAATTTTAGGAAGTCGCCGCGGTCCAGAGCAGGGACAGGCCCGCCGCCAGCATGATGCCGTCCATCAGCAGGCGGAAGCGATCGGGCGCGAGATGCAGCACGAAGCGCTTGGCGATGAAGGCGCCGAACATCAGCGATGACCCCGCGATCAGGCCCTTGAGTGCGATGTCCGCATTCAGCGCGCCGAAGCGTTCGAAGGTGACGGACTTGCTGAAATAGAGGCCGAGCGAGCTTGCGGCTTCGGTGGCGAGGAACGCGCCCTTGGAGAGGCCGTAGAACAGGAACAGCGGCACGCTGAGCGGTCCCGGTCGACACCACGATGCCGGTGAGAAAGCCGATCACCGCGCCGCCGATCGCGAGATGCCAGAGATTGGCCTTCAGCTCGTGGCGCGCCAGCCAGTGCCGCACCGGCACCATCGCGATCAGGAACACGCCGATGGCGATGTCGACTGCATGCGACGGCAACGCCAGCAGCGTGCGCGCGCCGAGCGCTGCGGCCGGGATGCCCGTCACCGAATAGGCGAGGCAGGCGCGCCAGTCGACCTCGCGCCACCAGGCGAGAATCCGCGAGACGTTGGCAAGCACCGCGGCGATCGCCATGATCGGCACCGCCTGCTTCGGCCCGTATTCATAGACCAGCACCGGCATCAGCATGATCGACGAGCCGGTGCCGACGATGCCGGAGATGGTGCCGGCGACGAGGCCGACGATGAGGATGAAGAGAAAGCCCACGCGAATCGTCTCGGTGTGAGGCGGCTACTTCAGCACAATCCACGCCGGCGCGTGATCGCTGGCGCCGTCCTCGCCGCGGATTTTGCGGTCGACGCCGGCCTTGGCAAGCCGCGGCGCAAGCGCCGGGCTGAGCAGGAGATGGTCGAGCCGCAAGCCGGCGTCGCGCGGCCAGCGGTTGCGCTTGTAGTCCCAGAAGGTGAACATCGGCTTCGACGGATGCAGGGTGCGGATCGCATCGGTCCAGCCCTGCGCCACCAGCGAGGCAAATGCCGCGCGGCTCTTCGGCTGGATCAGCGCGTCCTTGTCCCAGGACTTGGTCGGATAGATGTCGAGCGGCGTCGGCGCGACATTGTAGTCGCCGGCCAGCACGACCGGCAGGTCCTGCTTCATGAATTTCGCGGCGTGCAGCTTCAGCCGCCGGAACCAGTCGAGCTTGTAGTCGAATTTCGGACCGGGCTGCGGATTGCCGTTCGGCAGATAGATGCAGGCGATGATGATGCCGTTGACGGCGGCCTCGATATAGCGCGCCTCATGATCGCTGCGATCGCCCGGCAATTCGGTGCGGGTCAGCACCGGCTCGGACTTGCGCGACAGGATCGCAACGCCATTCCAGGTCTTCTGCCCGCGCCAGACCGCGCGATAGCCGGCCTTCTCGATCGCTGCGAATCGGAAATTCGTTGTCGGCGGCCTTCAATTCCTGCAGGCAGACCACGTCGGGCTTTGCCGCGCGCAGCCAGCGCAGCAGGTTCGGCAGGCGGCGGTTGACATTGTTGATGTTGAAAGTCGCAATCTTCATGGTCCGGGGCGGCCGCGTCGGTCTCGTCGTTGGGCCGATCGGGAAGGGACGTTGACCCATTCCCAGTGTGCGAGGTTACCAATCGTTCGTCAAAGAAGCCGCCGGACCGACGCCGTTGCGGTCGAAGCGCGCGCGCATTGTGGCAAAATGTCCACAAACATTGGCCCACTCGCCGAAAGTGGGCAGCGAGCTGCGAAATGCTCGCTTTCAAATCTCCTTGCGAACGAGTCACAACTTGTTAGCATCCGCCGACGTCTACCAACTCCGCGATGACTTTCTCTTCGCATCACTCCTCTCGCACTCCAAGCTGACGCGACACGGCCAACAACAAAAAACCGCCGGCTTCGCTCACCGCATGTGGCGCTGATCGTCGACTGGCAGCCAGTTTCAGGCAACGCCACGCGCTGAGAGGCGGCAGCTCCGTGGCCCCAGATATCCGCCATCGGAGGAACTCATGGTCACCGTAAAAGTGAATGGACAGGAGCGCACGTTCGACGGCGATACGTCGATGCCGCTGCTGTGGTTTCTGCGCGACGAGCTCGGCCTGACCGGCACGAAATTCGGCTGCGGCGTGGCGCTCTGCGGCGCCTGCACCGTGCATCTCGACGGCGAAGCCGTCCGCGCCTGCGGCGTTGCGATGTCCGACGTCGGCGGCAAGTCCGTCACCACGATCGAAGGCCTCCATCCGACCGGCGAGCATCCGGTGCAGGTCGCCTGGCGCAATGTCAGCGTGCCGCAATGCGGCTACTGCCAGTGCGGCCAGATCATGCAGGCCGCGGCGCTGCTCGCGAAAACCCCCGCACCCACCGATGCGCAGATCGACGACGCCATGTTCGGCAACATCTGCCGCTGCGGCTGCTACCAGCGCATCCACACCGCGGTTCGCGCGGCTTCGAAGGGGGCGTGACATGACCTATCAGCGCAATCAGCAAAACGTCACTATCGCCAACGTCAGCCGCCGCAACATGCTCAAGGGCATCGCCGGCACCGGCGTGTTCGTTCTCGCCGCGCAATTCCCGGCGATCCGTCCCGCGATGGCCTATGCCACCGGCGCCGAGAAGATGCCGCATGGCGTGGTCACCAATCCGCACATCTTCGTCTCCATCGACAAGGACGGCATCGTCTCCATCGTGGCGCATCGCGCCGAGATGGGGAACGGCGCGGCGCGCACCTCGCTGCCGATGATCGTCGCCGACGAGCTCGACGCCGACTGGGCCAAGGTGCGCGTCGTCCAGTCGCCGGGCGACGAGGAAACCTACGGCAACCAGGACACCGACGGCTCGCGCAGCGTGCGTCACTTCATCCAGCCGATGCGCCAGGTCGGCGCCGGCGCGCGCAAGATGCTGGAGCAGGCGGCCGCCAAGCGTTGGGGCGTCGATCCCAGCGAAGTGCAGGTCCGCCTGCATGAGGTCGTGCACAAGACCTCCGACAAGAAGCTCGGCTTCGGCGAGCTCGCGGCGGATGCCGCAGCCTTGCCGGTACCCGCGCCGGACACGCTCAAGCTGAAGTCGCCGAGCGAGTTCCGCTACATCGGCAAGGGCACGATCTCCATCGTCGACCTCAACGACATCACCACCGGCAAGGCGATGTACGGCCAGGACGTGCGGTTGCCCGGCATGCTCTATGCCTCGATCGAGCGCACGCCCGTGGTCGGCGGCAAGGTCGCGAGCCTCGACGACAGCGCGGCGATGAAAGTCCCGGGCGTCGTCAAGGTGGTCAAGATCGCAGGCACGCCCGCGCCTGCGGCGTTCGCGCCGCTGGAAGGCGTGGCCGTGATCGCGAAAAACACCTGGGCGGCGATGAAGGGCCGCGAGGCGCTCAAGATCACCTGGGATGACGGACCGAACGGCACGTTCGATTCCGTCGTCCTACAAGGCGATGCTGGAAGAGAACGTGCGCAAGCCCGGCCGGCTCGAGCGCGCCGAAGGCGACGCCGATGCGGCGTTGAAGTCGGCGGCCAAGGTGGTGACGGCGGAATATTATTCGCCGCATCTGGCGCATGCGACCATGGAGCCGCCGGCCGCCACGGCGCGGATCGCCGACGGCAAGCTGGAGATCTGGACCTCGGTGCAGAGTCCCGGCGGCGCGCGCGACGACATCGCCAAGCGCCTCGGCTTCGACGTGAAGAACTGTCGTCCTGCACAACATGCTGCTCGGCGGCGGCTTCGGCCGCAAGTCGAAATGGGACTTCGCCATCGAGGCCGCGCTGCTGTCCAAGGCGATGGACGGCGCGCCGGTCAAGGTGGTCTGGACCCGCGAGGACGACATCAAGCACGGCTTCTACCACACCGTCACCGCGGAGCGGCTGGAGGCCGGCATCGACAAGGACAACAAGGTCGTGGCCTGGCGGCACCGCAGCGCGGCGCCGAGCCTGTTCGCGAACTTCAAGCCGGACGACAAATATCCGGGCTTCATCGAGCTCGGCATGGGCTTCGTCGACACGCCGTTCAACGTGCCGAACGTCCGGCTGGAGAGCGGCGAGGCGCAGTCGCATGTCCGGGTCGGCTGGTTCCGCTCGGTCAACAACGTGGCGCATGCCTGGGCGATCCAGTCGTTCGTCGCCGAGATCGCGGCCGAGCTGAAGCGCGATCCCAAGGACATGCTGCTCGAGCTGATCGGGCCGGCGCGGATCGTCGACTCCCCGAAGAAGGCGACCACCGAGTGGTGGGACTATGGCGAGCCCAACGACGTCTATCCGGTCGACACCGGACGGCTGCGCAAGGTCGCCGAACTCGCGGCCGAGAAGGCGGGCTGGGGCAAGAAGATGGCGCCCGGCACCGGGCTCGGCATCGCCGCCCATCGCAGCTTCGTCAGCTACATCGCGACCGTGGTCGAGGTGGCCGTCGATGCCAAGGGCAACATCACGATCCCGCGCGTCGACACCGCGATCGACTGCGGCTTCTATGTCAATCCCGAGCGCATCCGCTCGCAGATCGAAGGCGCCGCTGTCATGGGCCTGTCGCTCGCCAAATATGGCGAGATCACGCTCAAGAAGGGACGCGTCGAGCAGAGCAATTTCGACGATTACCAGGTCATCCGGCATTACGAGGCGCCGGCCGTGACCAATGTGCACATCGTCGAAAACAGCATCGACGTGCCCTCGAGCGGCGTCGGCGAACCCGGCGTGCCGCCGTTCACGCCCGCGCTGTGCAACGCCATCTTTGCGGCGACGGGCAAGCGCATTCGCAAGCTGCCGATCGGCAGTCAGCTCGCCTGATCCGAAGGGATCGGCGCACACGACACGAAACCGGAGCGAAAGCTCCGGTTTCTTTTTTGCGACGAACTTAAGGGGAGGAGGCTGCCTCCTCGGATTGCAACGCAGGCGCCGCTGTCTCCACCGGCGTCGCGACGCCGCCCTTATAGACGCGCGCGTAACGCCGCCCGAGATTGGTCAGCACCTCGTAGCCGATGGTGCCGAAATGATGCGCGAGCTCGTCGACCGTGATGCCCTCGCCGATCAGCGTCACCATGTGGCCGCGCCGCGCCGCATTCGCCGGCAGGTCGGTGACGTCGACCGCCACCAGATCCATCGAAACGCGCCCCGCGATCGGGCAGCGCTTGCCGGCGACCACGACCTCGGCGCCGCGCGTGCCGTCATTGGCGCTTGCCGCGCGGAAATAGCCGTCGGCATAGCCGGCGGACACGATCGCGAGCTTCGTCGGCCGCCGCGCGGTCCAGGTGCCGCCGTAGCCGACGGTCTCGCCGCGCTCGACATTGCGGATCTGCACGATGCGCGCCTTCAACTCGACCACCGGCTTCATCGGATTGTCGGCTTCCGGCGTCGGGTTGACGCCGTAGAGCGCAGCGCCCGGCCGCACCAGGTCGAACTGGAATTGCGGACCGAGATAGATGCCGGACGAATTCGACAGCGAGGCCGGCACGCCCGAAAACAGGCTGGCGATCTCGCGGAAGGCCGTGAGCTGTTTGGCGTTGGTCGGATTGTTGACCAATTCGGCGGAGGCGAGGTGGCTCATCACAAGCGTGATGCCGTGATCGCCGGCATTGATGCGCGGGATGATGCCCTGCGCTTCCGGGATCGTGAGCCCGAGCCGGTTCATGCCGGTGTCGATATGGATGGCAGCGCTGCCGTTCCAGCCCGAGCGGCGGCAGAACACGTCCCATTCGGCAAGCTCGTTGAGATCGCCGATCACAGGCCTGCAGTCGATCGCGGCATAGGCATCGCCGCTGTTCTGGAAGAAGCCGTCGAGCGCGTAGAGCGTTGCGGTCGGGAGCGCCGCGCGCACCACGCGCGCTTCCTCGATCGTTGCGACAAAGAAGGTCTTGCAGCCGGCGGACGCCAGCGCCTTCGCCACCTGCACGGCGCCGCAGCCATAGGCATTGGCCTTGACGACGGCGGCGCATTCGGCCGGCACGGCCGTTTTCTCCAGCTTGCGCCAATTCGCGATGATGGCGTCGAGATCGATGGTGAGAATGCCGGTTGCGGTCGCGAGCGCCGCCGCCTGGTTGGCCTCGGCAGACAGGATCGTGCCCGCGGCGTTGGGGTCGGAAATGATGTTCATGACCCCTAGGTTACGCGGCGCGGCAAGCCGGTTCAACCGTGCGGCACGGAACTAATCGTTCGTGCGATAGGGCAGGTGCGCGCTCGTCGGTGGCGTCGCTGAAACGGGTGAACTGCCCTTCGAATTGCAGTTTGACGGTGCCGGTTGGGCCATGACGCTGCTTGCCGATGATGACTTCGGCCTTGCCATGCACCAGTGCCATCTCGAGCTGCCATTTCTCGTATTCGGGCGTGCCGAGCTTCGGTTCCTTGCTCTGCAGGTAGTATTCCTCGCGGAACACGAACATCACGACGTCGGCGTCCTGCTCGATCGAGCCGGATTCGCGAAGGTCGGAGAGCTGCGGCCGCTTGTCGTCGCGGTTCTCGACCTGGCGCGAGAGCTGCGACAGCGCGATCACGGGGATATTCAGTTCCTTGGCCAGCGCCTTCAGGCTGGTGGTGATCTCCGTCAACTCCTGCACGCGGTTGTCGGAGCGTTTGCTGGAACCCTGCAACAGCTGGATGTAGTCGACCACCAGCACGTCGAGCCCGCGCTGGCGCTTCAGGCGCCGCGCCCGCGCCGTCAGTTGCGCGATCGCAAGACCGCCGGTCTCGTCGACAAAGAGCGGCAGATGCTCGAGCTCGATGGTGTAGTCGCGGATGCGGTCGAATTCCTGCTGGTTGATGCCGCCGCGGCGGATCATGCTCGAAGAAATGCTGGCTTGCTCCGACAGAATGCGGGTCGCGAGCTGCTCCGCCGACATTTCGCAGGAGAAGAAGCCGACGATGCCGCCATTGACGGTCTTCATGCTGCCGTCGGCCTGGACCTCGGAGCGATGCGCCTTGGCGATGTTGTAGGCGATGTTGGTGGCAAGCGCGGTCTTGCCCATGCCGGGGCGTCCCGCGACGATGACGAGGTCGGAGGATTGCAGGCCGCCCATCTTGGCGTCGAGATCGCGCAAGCCGGTGGCGATGCCGGATAGTCTGCCGTCGCGCTGATAGGCGTTGGCCGCCATATCGAGCGCGACCTTCATGGCCTGCGAGAAGCGCTGGAAGCCGCCGTCATAGCGGCCGGACTCCGCCAGCTCGTACAGCTTGCGCTCGGCGTCCTCGATCTGCGCGCGCGGCGCGAAATCCACCGGCGCGTCATAGGCGACGGTGACCATCTCCTCGCCGATCCCGATCAGGTCGCGCCGCAGCGACAGGTCGTAGACGGTGCGACCGTAATCCTGGGCGTTGATGATGGTGGTCGCCTCGGCGGCGAGGCGGGCGAGGTACTGGCTCACGGTCATGCCGAGAATGTCGGCGTCGGCCGGGAAGAAGGTCTTCAGCGTCACGGGGGTGGCGACCTTGCCCATCCGGATCAGGCTGCCGGCGGTCTCGTAGATCTTCTGATGAACGGTCTCGAAGAAGTGCTTCGGTTCCAGGAAGTCCGAGACGCGGTAGAAGGCGTCGTTATTGACCAGGATGGCGCCCAAAAGGCTCTGCTCGGCCTCGATATTGTGCGGTGCGCTCCGATAGGCGGGAGCGTTGGGGTCGGCCGGAAGTTTTAAGACGTTCGAATCAGGAGGCGCCATGGACGAGAATTGTTCTTCGGATTTGGTGTTATTGGGATGGGGCGGCGATAAAGCGCCTGTCCCTCGCAACGCGGAAGCGTGATATTTTGTTGTGCCCGATTCTCACAACTCGATGTGGGTGTAATCCGAATTATGACACCGCATTCCCCTTGACGGCGGTTCGGCCGAGAATCAGGCGAAAGCGCGGCTCTCGAAGATTTTCGAAAAGTTGGGTGAACCTTGTTCCACCCCGACCGGACTCATTTTCGAGGGATTCAGGTCAGCAGCAAATAGCCGAGCGCGATCACGGCGGCCGCGGTGCCGATCAGGATCAGGGCGTAATCGGTTCGAAGATCGTCCTGCATATCGAGCGCTGGTTGCTGTGAGGCCATGCGCGAGTTTTAGGGCAGGGAAAGCCCGGGGTTCTGTGAGGTCATTCACATTCGCCCGAATTTCTTTCCGGCATTTTCACCGGAACGAGTGTCTGGTTCAGGGGTTGGTGGTTTCTCGGACAGGAACAGGCGATGGGCCAAGGTTTGCAGACATGGCGGTCGGGGAAGGGCGAACGGCAATGGCTGTCGCGCCTGATCGAGACCATGGAACAGATCGCCCGTCCCGACATCCAGCGCCGTCCCGTAGATCGGCTGGTGCTGGCAAAGGTCCGCGCCCAGTTGGGCCGCCCGGCGTCCTGTCCCTACGGCGCCTACGGCCGGCGCCACTAACCTTCACGATTCGCCCGCAAGTCTGGACTATTCACCCGCGAGTCTGAGCCGCGGCCGTCCGCGCCGTTCCATGGCGCGCAGTCGCGCCTCTTCCCGCGTGATGTAATCGCGGGTCATGGGAACCACGCCCTGGCGCTTGGTCAACTGGATCTGCAGGTTCATCAGGTTCTGCTTGCGGAACGACATCTCCGCGCCGGCCAGGTAAAACTGCCACATCCGCACAAAGCGTTGGTCATAGAGTTGCGCCGCCTCTTCACGATGCGCCAGGAAGCGCTCGCGCCAGGCTTTGAGGGTTTCGGCGTAATGCAGCCGCAGGATTTCGGTGTCGCAGACCAGAAGGCCCGACCGCTCGATCGCCGGAAACACCTCTGACAGCGCCGGGATGTAGCCGCCCGGGAAAATGTATTTGGTGATCCAGGGGCTGGTCACGTCAGGACCGGTCGAGCGGCCGATCGAATGCAGCAGCATCACGCCGTCCTCGGTCAACAGGTCAGCGCAGCGCTTGAAGAACGTATCGTAGAAGTCGACGCCGACATGCTCGAACATGCCGACCGAGACGATGCGGTCGAACGGTCCCGTCACGTCGCGATAATCCTGCAGCAGGAACCGTGCCGACCGGCTCAGATTTTTCTCCTCGGCGCGGGCGTTGGAAACTCCGAGCTGTTCGGTCGAAAGCGTGATGCCGGTGACGTCAGCGCCCGTCATCTCGGCGAGATAAAGACCGAGCCCGCCCCAGCCCGAGCCGATGTCGAGCACGCGGTCGCCGCGCCGGATCAGGAGCTTTGCCGCCAGATGCCGCTCCTTGGCGAGCTGCGCATCGTCCAGATTGGTCTCGGGAGTCTCGAAATAGGCGCAGCTATATTGCTTGTCGGAATCGAGAAAGAGCGAATAGAGCTGGCCGTCGAGATCGTAGTGATGCGCGACATTGCTTCGCGCAGCGACGGCGCGGATTGAACTGCTTCGCATGCCTGATCAGAAAGCGCGCCCACCAGCGCATCCTTGGCCCAGTCGGGCAGGATGTCCGGCTGATCGAGCAGGATGCCGAGCACGTCGGCGAGGCTGCCTTGCTCGACGACGAAGCTGCCGTCCATATACGCTCTCGCCCAGCGCAAGCTCCGGATTCAGGAGAATCCGGCGCTCGGCGTCGTGAGTGAGGAAGCGGACGGCGACCGGATCGCCCGTGCCGTCGCCGCAGGTGAAAGTTTTGCCGCTCGCCGTCGTGACGGTCATCGCGCCGCGGCGAATGAATTTATCCAGAGAGAAACGTAACAAGCGGTCCATCGCGGTCACCGCGACCAGCGGCCCTTCCGATTGTTCCTGCCCATGGTTCCGACGCAGACGGAACGCGATGGTTCCAATTCTGCACCCAAAGTCTATTCGGCGCCGAGATCATCCGCTAATGCGTTGTCCACAAAGCGGATATTCCAGAATGTCGCGATCGCGTGAGAGGCGTGGCCAACGCGCTTCCATTCGCGCGATAATCGGCTAAAAGGTGACCGCCGCGCGCCGCGTGGGAGGGGTATCCCGGCCGCACTGGGGCGCGATTTCCGCAAGCGGAGAACAGGGAATGTCGAGCCGAGCGCTCATTCTGGCGACGGTGATGCTTCTAGTGGGATGTTTGGCGGCGGATCGCGCGCTGGCGCAGGCCACCAACCTCGAAGCCGGCAAGACCCCCGCCCAGATCTTCGCGGGCACCTGCAATGCCTGCCACAAGGCCCCGCGCGGACTTTTGAAGTCGGTGCCGGCCTCCTCGCTGTCGAGCTTCCTGCGCCAGCACTACACCACCAGCCCGGAAATGGCCGGCGTGCTGGCCTCCTATTTGATTTCCAACGGCGCCACCGACACGCGGCTGAGCGGCGCCGAGAAGAAGGGCGCCAAGGAAGGGGCGAAGGAAGGGACCAAGGAGGCCAAGCAGGAGGCGAAGCCGCCGGAGCAGCTCGACCGCTGTGGCCGCAGGATTCATCCGGGCGGCGCGCCGCCGGAAGCCGCCCCGGTATCATCGGGCGAGTCGCCGCAGTCGCCATCGCAGGCGACGATCGAGGCCGCCAGAGAGCAAAATGCCAAGCAGAAGCTGAGCCAAGCGCAACAAGCCCGGCGAGGAACTGCCGAAGGGTGAGGGCACGAAGGAAGCCTCGACGCCCGGCGAGACCGCCAAGCAAGAAGGCGCAAAGCCGTCCGAGACGCCATCGCAATCCGCCAACGCCGCGCCGTCCGCGCCGGGAGAGACGTCAGCGCTGCGGCCCGATCCGGTGCCTCCGGTCACGCCGGCTCCGGCTGCTGGCTCGGAGCCTGCGCCAGCCAGCGCACCTCCGTCCGTCATTTCGGCAGCGATCAGCGCGGAGACCGCGCCGGCCGTTCCGTCGCCGTCCAAGCCGGTCGAGCCGCCGCCTGCGGTGGTGGCCGCGACACCGGCGCTGCCGCCGGTGCCGCCGGCAGGGCCACCCGCGCCGCCGATCTCGCGATAATTTCAGAGACAAAATAAAAAGCCCGGCTTTCAAGGCCGGGCTTTTTCGCGTTCGTGTGAACAGTCTTACTTCTGCTCGGCTTCGGGCGCCGCAGCAGGCGCCGGCTGCACGTCGTCGTGCTGCGCCTCGGGATCGAAGAACTCGCCGGCGGCGGCAATCGCCTCGGCGGCGGCATCCTGATCTTCCTGACGGGTCGAGATGTCCTCGCCGCGCTTGATGCGCTCGGCTTCGTCGGCGCTGCGGGCGACCGTCACGTTGATGGTCGCCTCGACCTCGGGATGCACCGCGATCGTCACCTTGGTCCGGCCGATCGCCTTGATCGGCGCGTCGAGCCAGACCTGCGTGCGGCCCACGGTGACCTTCTCGTCGGCGAGTGCCGCGACGATGTCGCGCACCGACACCGAGCCGAACAGCTGGCCGCTCTCGGAGGCCTGGCGGATGATCACGATCTCGATCCCGTCGATCTTCTCGGCGGCCTTGGCCGCTTCCGACTTGGCCTGGAGGTTGTTGGCCTCGAGCTCGGCTTTCATGCCGTCATATTTGGCGCGGTTTTCGGCGGTGGCGCGCAGCGCCTTCTTGCGCTTCAGCAGGAAGTTACGGGCGTAACCGTCCCTGACCTTTACGATTTCGCCCATCTGACCGAGCTTGGCGACGCGCTCCAGCAAAATGACTTCCATGTTTTCTCTCCTTGAAAGATGATGTTGAACGGTTGAACTCAGGGCGCGGGCAGCGGCGGCGGCTGCCTGCGCAGATAGCGTTGGCGAAATCCGAACACGGCATCGGCCAGTCCGAGCACGACGATGCCGATCACCGGCCAGACGAACAGCACGACCGCCGCGTAGGCCGAGCCGAGCCACAGCGCGCGGCTCTTCAAGGCCAGCGTCAGCGTGTGCAGCACGGCGAAACCCGCGAACCCGTAGGCCAGCATCAGGGCCGAGGCGACGATCTCTGCGAGAATCGAGAGAAGCCCACCGGCCAGCGTGCAGGCGGCCGCAATGCAGAGCGCGGCGAGCGCGGCCTTCGGCAGTGCTGCGGTCTTCAAATCCGGCCATGGCCGGCGCAACCGGCCGGACATCGCGGTGATCTTTCCCGCGAGCCAGAGATTGATCGTGAGCGTGACCATGATGCCGATGACGGCGCAGGCCGGCATGATCGTCACCAGCGCATCGAGCACCTTGCTCGTCTGCCGCGATGCCGCGGATCTCGAGCATCCGCAGCAGCGCCCTGTTTCATGGCGGCGAGAATTGCCGCGGCGTCGGTGCCGAGCATCAACAGCGCGCAAAAGGTGGTCAGCGACGCGAAGCCTGCGATCCAGACCAGGATGCGGCCGACCGGATACCATTCGATGTGAGGCGCTTCCGCGCCATTGCCGGACGACGCGACGGGCCGGCCGAGCAAGACGAGATGTCCGAGCCACCAGGACGGCAGCGCCACGCCGATGACGTAACCGACGCCGTAGGGAATGCCGAAGATCGCGGCCAGCGCAAACGAAGCGGCGGCGGAGGCGATGGTTGCCGACAGCGGGCCCCAGCCGAGCGCGATCACCATCAGCGGCAGCGGCGCGAGATAGAGCAGCAGCAACGAGATCGGCGCGCCCGAGACTGATCGAGGCGAACATCAAGGCCGACGCACAGCCGCCGGCAAGCGCAATGAGAACAGTCGCGATCATCAGCTGTCCCGCCCCTTTCGAGCGGTTAGAGGTTTTGTGAACCCCAACCATCGGCAACCGGACGACCCGGAAGCCTTATGAATGAACGGCCGCGGCGACGCCGCGGCGAAGCTTATTGTCGCGCATGATCTTTCGGAAAACCGCTTCACACTTTTCCGGATCATGCGTTAGCGAATGACGTAAGGCAGAAGCCCCAGGAACCGCGAGCGCTTGATGGCGCGCGCGAGCTCACGCTGCTTCTTGGCCGAGACGGCCGTGATGCGGCTCGGCACGATCTTGCCGCGCTCGGACACGTAACGCATCAACAGCTTGGAATCCTTGTAGTCGATCTTCGGCGCGTTCGGACCCGTGAACGGACAGGTCTTGCGGCGGCGGAAAAACGGTCGGCGTGCACCAGCTTCAGCCATCGTTCTTACTCCTCTGCCGCCGCCGGGGTCTCGGCATCGTCGCGCGGACGGCGCGGGCCGCGGTCGCCGCGGAAGCCACCGCCATCACGATCGCCGCGGAAGCCACCGCCGTCGCGATCGCCGCGGAAGCCGCCGTCGCGGAAGCCGCCGCCGCGATCGTCGCGCTCGCGGTCGCGATCGGCCTTGCGCATCATGGCCGAGGGGCCTTCCTCATGCTCCTCGACGCGCACGCTGAGATAACGGATCACGTCTTCGCTGATGCGCTCCTGCCGCTCGATCTCGGAGATCGCCGAAGACGGCGCGTCGATGTTGAGCAGCACGAAGTGCGCCTTGCGATTCTTGTTCATGCGATAGGTGAGGGAGCGCACGCCCCAGTTCTCGGTCTTGGTGACCTTGCCGCCGGCCTGCTCGACAATGCCGGTCATCTGGGTCGTCAGTTCTTCCACCTGCTGTGGGCTCGCGTCCTGACGCGCGAGAAAAACATGCTCATAAAGAGGCATGAGTGTCCTTTCCTAGTGTTGGCGCGGCTCCTGGCGTCAAGCCCTTCGAGACCTTGGGAAAGGACTCGGAAGCTCAAGAAGGCGGAAACACGGGACGACGGACCGACTGGTCCTGTCACATCAACGTTTGAGTTGCTGAGACCGTCCGTTCAGCTCCCGGCCGGGATCCACGGATGCGCGCCTTATAAGGAATTTGACCGGCTTGGCAAGGCAAAGCGGCCCCGGCTGGGCCGATTGGGCCGCAGGAGGCCGAATATCGGCCTTGCACTATTTGTTTGTATAACATACAATTATCAGATGGCACCGAGACGCCCCGGAACCACGCCAATGCCCGTGGATGGCGATCCCAAGCACGCTGCGCGCGCCACGCGTTCGGCCGGGCGGCGGATGCGCTCGTCGCTTCTCGATGGCGCAAGCCGCCTGTTCAAGGAGAGGGGGCTGGCGGGAACCTCGATCTCGGACATCGCGGCCGCGGCCGACGCCTTCCCGAGCCAGATCACCTATTACTTCCGCACCAAGGAGGCGCTGTTCGTCGAGGCCGCCTGCCGCGACATGCTCTATGTCGCGCGATCGGCCGAACAGGCCGCGCTGAAGGCAGAGACGCCGCGCGACTACACCCGCGCACTGGTCGAAGCCGTCACCGCGACGGACTCCGTCGCCTTCTTTGCGGAGGCGCTGACCCTGACGCGCCGCCGCCCCGATCTCGCGCCGCTGGTCGAGCGCACCATCGAGCGGCTGCATGCGGAGGGCTTGCGCGCCTATGCCGAGCCAGATCGAGCGTCATGGCTGGAATACGCTCAGGGATCCCGACGCGTCCTCGCGGCGGTTCTGGGCGCTGGCCATCGGCGTGATGGTCGAAGGCTATGCGATGGGCCGTTCGGCCGAAGAACTCGCCACCGAAATGCTCCGCGTGCTCGGCGATCAGGCGACCACCAGACCCGCAAGCGCGGCTTCGTCTCGTCAGCGGCGAGACGTCATCCGAAGGGGAGATCCAGTCATGACCGCGCTTCGCATGCGTGCCCGCGATGTCCTCAGCGAAGACGAACTCGTCGCGGTGCGCGAACGCTTCACCTGGAAGGGCGTCGCGATGATCGTGCACGCCTGGGCGCTGATTGTTGGCGCGATCGCGCTGGTCGCATGGTGCTCGCATTCATGGATCGTCGTGCTGGCCTATCCGCTCGCGGTCGGCATCATCGGCTCGCGCCAGCTGGGCCTCGCCATCCTCATGCATGACGGCGCGCATGGCTGCCTGTCGCCGGACGAGAAGACCAATCTGTTCCTGAGCCAGTGGTTCTGCGCCTATCCGGTCTTCGCGGAGACGCGCGCCTATCGCCGCTATCATCTGCAGCATCACGCCCGCACCCAGCAGCACGACGATCCCGACCTCGTGCTGTCGGCGCCGTTCCCGATCACACAGCTGAGCTATCGCCGCAAATTCCTGCGCGATATCACCGGACAGACCGGCTATCAGCAGCGCAAGGCGCAGCTTTTGAACGCGCTCGGTCCGTCCGATTGGCCGCTGTCGCGTCGCGCCGCACAGTTCTGGGAGAAGCTCGGGCCGCAATGCGTGGTCAACGCCGCGATGTTCGCGGGGCTTACCGCCGCCGGCGTGTGGTGGGCCTATCCGCTGTTGTGGCTGGTGCCGCTACTGACCTGGATGATGGTGATCACGCGCATCCGCAACATCGCCGAACATGCCGTCGTGCCCGACTCGAACGATCCCTTGCGCAACACCCGCACCACGCGCGCCAGTTTTCTCGAGCGGCTGTTCATCGCGCCGTACTACGTGAACTATCACCTCGAACATCATCTGCTGTTCTACATCCCCTGCTACAATCTGCCGCGCGTGCACCGCATTCTCAGCCAAAGCCGGTTTGCCGGCGGCATGGAGGTACAGCCGGGCTATGCGGCCGTGCTGCGGCTCGCGACCGCAAAGCCCAATCGCGACGATCGCCCGGGCGAACTCGTCAACAGCCTGCGCCGGGCGCGGGCCGGCGAGGCCGTCGGCGGCGACCAGCGGGCCAGCGGTTTCTAGCCCGAAGCGGTTACCTAAGGGCTCGCGGCGGCTTGACATGGCCGCCGAGGTCGGTGACTTACGCCCCCATCTTCCAATAGATTTCGGAGACATTCTCGGGGAGCGCCGATGACGGCAGCATTCACTTTTCCGGGCCAGGGATCGCAGGCCGTCGGCATGGGCAAGGCGCTCGCCGACGCCTTTCCGGCCGCGCGCGCGGTGTTCGACGAGGTCGATGCGGCGCTTGGCGAGAAGCTGACCGCGACCATCTGGGAGGGACCAGCGGAGAAGCTGCAGCTTACCGAAAACGCGCAGCCGGCGCTGATGGCGGTCTCGATCGCCACCTTGCGCGTGCTGGAGAGTGAGGCCGGCTTTTCCGTCGGCCGCGATGCGGCCTTCGTCGCCGGTCATTCGCTCGGCGAATATTCGGCGCTGGCGGCAGCCGGCAGTCTCTCGATCCCGGATGCGGCGCGGCTGTTGCGCACGCGCGGCCTTGCGATGCAGAAGGCGGTGCCGGTCGGCGTCGGCGCCATGGCCGCGCTGCTCGGTCTGGACTATGACGCGGCCGTCGCGGTCGCGAGCGAAGCTGCGCAGGGCCAGGTCTGTCAGGCCGCCAACGACAATGGCGGCGGGCAGGTCGTCGTCTCCGGCGACAAGGCCGCGGTCGACCGCGCGGTCGAGATCGCCAAAACCAAGGGCGCCAAGCGCGCGATGCTGTTGCCGGTGTCCGCGCCGTTCCACTGCAAGCTGATGCAGCCCGCGGCCGACGCGATGGCGCAGGCGCTCGCCGGCGTCACCATCAACAAGCCGGTCTCGCCGCTGGTGTCGAACGTGCTGGCATCCAGCATCGACGATCCCGACGAAATCCGCCGCCGTCTGATCGAGCAGGTGACGGGCACCGTGCGCTGGCGCGAGTCGGTCGCGTTCATGGCGGGCAAGGGCGTGACGAGATTCTTCGAGATCGGCGCCGGCAAGGTGCTGAGCGGACTGGTCAAGCGTATTGCGGACGGAGCTGTGGGTGTGTCGGTCAGCGGCCCGAATGACATCGCTGCTGCGAAAGAGGCACTGGCGTCGGCCTAGATGGGACCGAGAGGAGATTCCGATGTTCGATCTGACTGGCAGGACGGCGCTCGTGACCGGAGCGACCGGCGGCATCGGCGGCGCGATCGCGCAGGCGCTGCATGCGCAGGGCGCCACCGTGGCGATTTCCGGGACGCGGCGCGAGGTGCTGGACGCGCTCGCCGCCAAGCTTGGCGAACGCGTGCATGTGCTGCCCTGCAACCTCTCGGATTCGGCGCAAGTCGAGGCGCTGGTGCCATCGGCCGAGCAGGCGATGGGACAGGTCGACATTCTCCTCGCCAATGCCGGCATCACCCGTGACAATCTGTTCGTGCAGTTGACCGACGAGGCCTGGGACGAGGTCATCAATATCAATCTGACCGCGACGTTCCGTCTGGCCCGCGCCGCCACCAAGCTGATGATGCGCAAGCGCTTCGGCCGCATCATCGCCATCACCTCGGTGGTCGGCGTGACCGGCAATCCCGGACAGGGCAACTACACGGCCGCGAAGGCGGGCTTGATCGGCATGATCAAGACGCTGGGCGCCGAATACGCCAAGCGGAACGTCACTGCCAATTGCATCGCGCCCGGCTTCATCAAGACGCCGATGACGGATGCGCTCAACGACAAGCAGCGCGAAACCATCCTGTCCAAGGTTCCGGCGGCACGGCTGGGAACGCCGGAGGACATCGCCGCGGCGGCCGTGTTTCTGGCGTCCAACGAAGCGGCCTACATCACCGGCCAGACCATCCACGTCAACGGCGGCATGGCCATGATCTAGTGGAGCGGATTTGACGTTCGCCATCCTGGCGCCTCCCATTCGTAGGCGAACGTCAAATCCAAAGCTCCACTAGAATTATAAGTTTGCTAGTGGTCCTTTGATTCCAACATTCGCAAAAGTGCCTGCCGGGAGGGGATGCGAATGTTGGAATCGGACCACTAGAGCCCCGCTAACCCCCTCAAGATGCGGCGAAACGCCGTTTTCGCCGGGGACGCCGGGCTTATGGCCAAGGCTTTGGAATTATGATAACCGAACCCGGAAAACGGATGGGCCAAGAACGCCATTGCAGGATCAGGAAACCCTGTATATTGGCGGGACGGAGCTTGCCGTCGTTCGCCGGTCGCTTCGGCCGGCGCCCCTTTGAAGTTCCTGCGACCACCTGCCACGATGGTTCGGAAACTTCGATCATGGGACGCTGGCAACGAGGCCAAATCAGGTTTATGCGCGGTTGCGAAGGAAGTTTATCGACCACGATGTCTATCCCCGGGGTCGGGTCAAGGAAACAACACGAGGTTGAACGATGAGTGAGATTGGCGAGCGGGTTAAGAAGATCGTGGTCGAACACCTTGGTGTTGAGCCCGAAAAAGTGGTCGACAACGCAAGCTTCATCGACGACCTCGGCGCCGACAGCCTCGACACCGTCGAGCTCGTGATGGCATTTGAAGAAGAGTTCGGTTGCGAGATCCCCGACGACGCCGCGGAGACGATTTTGACCGTCGGCGACGCCACGAAATTTCTCGAAAAGAACGCGAAGAGCTGACGCCCCGGCGGGGCGCCTGAAACCGGACGGACCGTTTTCGGGCGGTCCCCCGGTTTTGTATTACGGGCCGCCGCCTTCGGGCTGGAGTTTTAGGACATGAGGCGAGTCGTCGTTACCGGCCTCGGCATGGTGTCGCCACTCGGCTGTGGCGTCGAGACGACTTGGAAGCGCATCCTCGACGGCCGGAGCGGCGCCAGGAAGATCGACACCTTCGACGTCTCCGATCTGCCGAGCAAGATCGCCTGCATGGTGCCGCGCGGCGACGGCGCCGAGGGCACCTTCAATCCCGACCAGTGGATGGAGCCGAAGGAGCAGCGCAAGGTCGACGACTTCATCATCTTTGCGATGGCGGCGGCGCGCCAGGCGCTCGATGACGCCAACTGGCATCCGGCGACCGAAGAGGACCGCTGCGCCACCGGCACGATGATCGGCTCCGGCATCGGCGGTCTCAACGGCATTGCCGAAACCGCCATCCTGCTGAAGGAGCGCGGGCCGCGCCGGGTCTCGCCGTTCTTCATTCCCGGCCGCCTGATCAATCTCGCCTCCGGCTATGTCTCGATCGAGCACGGCCTCAAGGGTCCGAACCATGCCGTGGTGACGGCCTGCTCGACCGGCGCGCATGCGATCGGCGACGCCAGCCGCCTGATCGCGCTCGGCGATGCCGACGTGATGGTCGCCGGCGGAACGGAATCGCCGATCGGCCGGATCGGCATGGCCGGTTTCTGCGCGGCGCGCGCGCTCTCCACCGGCTTCAACGAGACGCCGGAGAAGGCATCGCGCCCCTACGACAAGGATCGCGACGGTTTCGTCATGGGCGAGGGCGCCGGCGTGCTCGTTCTCGAAGAATACGAGCACGCCAAGGCGCGCGGCGCGAAGATGTATGCCGAAGTGATCGGCTACGGACTGTCGGGCGACGCCTACCACATCACCTCGCCGCCGCCGGATGGCGATGGCGCCTTCCGCAGCATGAGCGCGGCGATCAAGCGCGCCGGCGTCAGCGCCTCCGACATCGATTACATCAATGCGCACGGCACCTCGACCCAGGTCGGCGACGAGATCGAACTCGGCGCGGTGGAGCGGCTGCTCGGCAACGCCGCCTCGAAGGTCGTCGATGTCCTCGACCAAATCCTCGACCGGGCATCTGCTGGGCGCCGCGGGCGCGATCGAGGCGATCTTCTCGATCCTGGCGATCCGCGACAATATCGCGCCGCCGACCATCAATCTGGACCATCCGTCCGTCGAAACCGCGATCGATCTCGTGCCGCTGACGCCGCGCAAGCGCGAGATCAATATCGCCTTGTCGAATTCCTTCGGATTCGGCGGTACCAACGCGTCCGTTATCGTTCAGCGCGTTGTCAACTGATGTCGTTCACGGCGAAACCACCGTTTCGCCGTATTCGATGACGAATTGTAGCTTCGGGCGCAAACTACCAAAGTTCAGGACTCAGGTTGCATCGATGAGTGAACGGCCGCCCATCTCGCCACGCAGTCCGCGCGCTGCGCTGGAGCCCGAGCAGGTTCCGCCGCCGCCGAAGCGGTCGGAGCGGGCGCGCAACCCGTTTGTCATCGTCGGCAATGCGATCATCACCCTTCTCCTGATCGGAATGCTCGGCACCGGCGCCGCCTACTATTACGGCAAGAAGACCCTCGAGGCTCCGGGACCGCTGCAGCAGGACAAGACCGTCGTGATTCCCTCGCGCGCCGTGACCTTCGACATTGCCGAAGTCCTGCAGCGCGAAGGCGTCATCGACATCAACAAATGGGCTTTCTTCGCTGCGGTGATAGCGCAGAAGGCGCGTTCGGAACTGAAGCCGGGCGAATATGCGTTCCAGAAGAACGCTTCGCTGCGCGATGTGATCGGCATCCTCGTCGAAGGCAAGGTGGTGCAGCATTCCGTCACCATTGCCGGAAGGCCTGACGTCCGAGCAGATCATCTCGCGGTTGAGCGACAACGACCTTTTCTCCGGCACGATCCGCGAGGTTCCGCGCGAAGGCACGATGCTGCCGGAAACCTACAAATTCCCGCGCGGCACCACGCGTGAGCAGGTGATCCAGCGCATGCAGGCGGCGCAGAAGCGTCTGGTCGCCGAGATCTGGGAGCATCGCAGTCCCGACGTTCCCGTCAAATCGCCGGAGCAACTGGTGACCCTGGCCTCGATCGTGGAGAAGGAAACCGGCAAGGCCGACGAGCGCAGCCGCGTGGCCGCGGTGTTCGCCAACCGGCTGCAGAAGAAGATGAAGCTGCAGTCCGACCCGACCATCATTTACGGCCTCGTCGGCGGCAAGGGCACGCTCGGCCGGCCGATCAAGCGCAGCGAGATCAGCCAGCCTTCGCCGTACAACACCTATACGATCGACGGCCTGCCGCCCGGGCCGATCGCCAATCCCGGCCGCGCCTCGCTGGAAGCCGCCGCCAATCCGGCGCGCACGCGCGACCTGTTCTTCGTGGCCGACGGCACCGGCGGACACGCCTTCAGCGAATCGCTGGACGCGCACCAGAAGAACGTGGCCAAGCTCCGCGCGATCGAGAAGCAGACGGCGAACGACAGGGCCGAACTGCCCGACGACGCGCCAGCGGCGGCGCCGGCTCCCGCGGCCGAAGCGGCGCAGGCCGCACCCGCCGCGGCTGCTCCCAAGCCCGCGAAACGGCCGGCCGCCCCGCGCACGCCGCCGGCCGCGCGCCAGGGCGCGGCGCAGGCCCCGGCGGCCGGTACCGTCCAGCAATAGAGGCATGATCCGGAAAAGTGTGAAGCGGTTTTCCGATAAGATCATGCCCAAACAAGGCGGACTCCACATTTCCTGAAAAGGTCTTATGGTCCGCGCGCGCTGGTGCAGCGAATCTGACACTATTTTTGTTCGGAGATTTTCACGCCATGGCGCTGTCGAGCATGACCGGCTTCGCGCGAAGCCACGGGGCAAGCGGGCCTTACGCGTTCGAATGGGAATTGAAATCGGTCAATGCCAAGGGTTTCGACCTGCGCCTGCGGCTGCCGCAGGGATGGGACGAGCTCGATGCGCATGCCAAGAAGCGGGCCGGCGAGGTGCTGGCGCGGGGCACGGTCTACGCCAATCTCAACGTCAAGCGCGCGAACGCCACCTCGACGGTGCGGATCAACGAAGATGTGCTCAACGCCGTGCTGAAAGTTGCCGGCCAGCTCGCCGGCAAGATCGATGCGGTGGCGCCGAGCGTCGACGGCCTGCTCGCCATCAAGGGCGTGATCGAGGTGGTCGAGCCCGAAAGCAACGAGGACGAGGACAAGGCGGCGAAGGCGGCCGCGGCCAAGGCGTTCGACGAGGCGCTCGACAATCTCGTGGCGATGCGCCGGCGCGAGGGCACCTCGCTCGGGCAAATCCTCTCGCAGCGGCTGGATGAGATCGAGGGGCTGGCGAAAAAGGCCGAGGCAGCTCCTGGCCGCAAGCCGGAAGCGGTGAGGGCGCGTCTCGCCGAGCAGGTCGCCGCGCTGCTCGAGACGACCGATCGTTTCGACGCCGATCGCTTGAGTCAGGAAGCGCTTATGATCGCGGCGAAGGCCGACATCCGCGAGGAGCTCGACCGCATCGCCTCGCATTTGTCGCAGGCGCGCGAGCTGATCGGAAAGGGCGGGCCGATCGGCCGCCGGCTCGATTTCCTGGCACAGGAATTCCACCGCGAGGTCAACACCACCTGCTCCAAATCCAACGATCTCGAACTGACCAATACCGGGCTCGAGATGAAGAGCGTGGTCGAGCAGTTCCGCGAACAGGTCCAGAATCTGGAGTGATGCATGGCGGCCCACGGACACGGCATTGACGGCGTCGAACGGCGCGGCCTGATGTTCGTGCTGTCCTCGCCTTCGGGCGCCGGCAAGACCACGCTGTCGCGGCTGCTGATCGAGCGGATGCCGGGGCTGAAAATGTCGGTCTCGGCGACGACGCGGGCGAAACGCCCGGGCGAGGTCGAGGGCCAGGATTATCTGTTCGTCGACAAGGCGCGCTTCGAGGAGATGGTGAAGCGCAACGAGCTGCTGGAATGGGCCACCGTGTTCGACAATCGCTACGGCACGCCGCGCGCGCCGGTGGAAGCGGCACTGTCGAAGGGCGAGGACGTGCTGTTCGACATCGACTGGCAGGGCACGCAGCAGTTGCGCGAGAAGGCGCGTGAAGACGTGGTCAGCGTGTTCATCCTGCCGCCGTCGGCGCTCGATCTCGAAAAGCGGCTGCATTCGCGCGCGCAGGATTCGCACGAGGTGATCCGCGGCCGCATGAGCCGCGCCAGCCACGAGATGAGCCACTGGGCGGAATACGACTATATCGTCATCAACCACGACATTGAGGCGGCATTCGCCGAGGTGCAGTCGATCCTCAAGGCCGAGCGGCTGAAGCGCGAGCGCCGCACCGGGCTGACGGCATTCGTGCGCGATTTGCAGCGGCAGCTGGAGAAGTAACGCGGGCAGCGTCACTGCGGGCGCGGGTTTTCCAGCTCGGTCGAGCGGGTCGTTTGCAATTCGTCCTGCAACTGCTTGGTCAATCGCGCGAGAAAATCCTCGATCTTCTCGAAGCTGTCGTCGTTCTTGCCGAAGGCGATCCTTGCCGCATCCTCGTGTGCGACATCCACCTCCGCGACGTCCCCGTGCGGAATGGTCGGGCTCAGTTCCGCTGCGACCCAGGGTGCGCCCCGCGCCTCATCGGCAAGAGACGGTGAAACGGGCTGCCGCTGCGGCCAACGTTCCTGGCGCCTTCGGCGCCAGCGTGCGCCGGCCAGCCGATAGACCAGGCTGCCTGATATTCCCGCCAGCGCCAGCGCGCCGAACGCCACCAGCGCAAGTTTCTGCAACGAGCCGACCTCGCGCGTCGGTGGCGGGCTTGCTTGCGGTGGTTCCGCGGGAACCGGCGCCGCTGTTTCAGCCGGCTGTGCGTCCGCGACCATCAGCGACGCCTGCGGTGCGGCGTTTGCGGTCGCAGGCGCGCCTGACGCCTGCGGCCAGCGCGAGATGAGCTGGGACTCGGCAGGTGCGGCGGGTGCGCCCGCGCCGGGGCCGATTCCGGTTGTGGCGGTCGTGGCAGCCGCTGGCGCCGAAATGGCAGCTTTGCGGATTCGGCCAGACTGAAGGCGGCGGTGGCGCGCTGCGTTGTCCTCGCCGCGCGCCTTCGGTGCGAACTCGGCACGGGCGTCGGCGAGCGATCGTGCCGGCGGCGCATTGCCGGTGGTTGAGGGCGCGGGCTTTGCCGCAGCCACGGGCTCCGCGACAGGCGTGCGCGCGGACGCCTCGTCCTCGCCGCGCAGATACCAGCAATGACGGGCGGTGCCGCGCTCGATGCGATAGTACCAATGCTTGCCCTGCGGCGCGTCGGCCTTGGGTTCGGTGATGCAGCTGTCCGCTGCGCGTGCGCCGCGGACGGGACCTGCCATCAATCCGGCGCTTGCAGCAACGCTCAACAGAAAGGCCGATGCGAGTTTCGCCTGGACGTTCGACATACGCATCTCCGGTACGCAATACATGACGCCCGGAGTGTCGAAAAAGACTTGGGTCGCAATAGGCCGCAAATCCGGAGAGGATTGGGCTTAATTCGGGCTCGGGTTCCCGCCTTCGAATTGCCGAAGTTTCAGGCCCGCAAAAAAGGCGCTGCCGAAGCAGCGCCCTTGACCTGGCCGCAGTCGATCGCGGTTCAGTCGCTGGCGAGCACGTCGCTGAACAGCACGTAGCGTTCGCCGTTGAAGCGTACCAGCCGCATCTGCTTGATCGGACGGTGGTCGGTCGGGCTCGTCGTCAGCTTGATGCCCGGCAACAGCAGCGGCAGCTCCATGTTCATGTGCAGCGCCTTGTCCATGACGTTCTCGCGCGTGAGATTATCGCCGCACTGCTTGAGCAGTTCGACCACCGCATGGCCGATATTGTAGCCGTAGGGCGCGTAATAATCGCTCTTGTCGACGCGCGGATTGTACTTGTCCATCCACACGTTAAACGCCTTCATCTCGGGATCGTCGCGCCATTGCGGATCGGCCGGGTCCTTCTGGTAGGCGGCCGAGATCACGCCCTTGGCGGCTTCGAAGCCGGCCGGCCTGATCGCGCCCGCGATCGAGGAGCCGACACTGTCGACGAACTCCTGCGGATGCCAGTCGATGTCGTAAGCCTTGCGGATCGCCTGCGCCGAGAATTTCGGCACCGCGAAGATCACCATCACGTCGGCGCCGGCGGATTTCAGCGACACGATCTGCGAGTCGATCGTGGGATCGGTGGTATTGTAGGTCTGCTCCGACACGATCATGCTCGCGGCCTTGCCGCCGAGGCCGCGCTTGAAGCCGAGCATGTAGTCGCGCCCGAGATCGTCGTTCTGCGAGATGATGCCGATCTTCGCATCCGGCTTCGTCTGCAGGATATATTTGGCGTAGATCTCGCCTTCGGAGGCGTAGTGCGGCGTCCAGCTCATCGTCCACGGAAAATGGACGGGATCGTTGAACATGGTGGCGCCGGTGCCGATGAAGAGATGCGGCACCTGCTTCTGGTTGATGTATTTGACGACCGCATTGTTGGTCGCGGTGCCCACGGTGTTGACGAGGAACAGCACCTCCTCGCTCTCGATCAGTTTTCTGATCTGTTCCACGGTTTTCGGCGGGCTATAGGCATCGTCCAGCGCGACATAGTTGATCTTGCGCCCGTTGATGCCGCCTTCGTCGTTGATCTTCTGGAAATAAGCGGTCGCCGACACCGCGCCGGCCGAATAGGCCGATGCCGGGCCGCTGAACGGCGTGGTGGTGCCGATCTTGATTTCCTTGTCGGTGACGCCAGGCCCGTATTTCTTCTGCGACAGCGCGGGCGTAGCGGCGAGACCGAGCGCCAGCAGCGCCAGCGCGCCGCGCGCGCCAATATTCATCCAGGCCATTTATCCTCCCGCTTCTCAGCGCATGATCCGGAAAGCCCCCCACTTAGCGGTGTGAAGCGGTTTTCCGAAGAGATCATGCGCCAACAAAAAGCAGCGAGGCCGGCACCGTCGTTTCTAGTTTCTCAGGACGATACGTCCCACGACTTTCCCGGCTCGCAATTCATCGATCCATTTTTGCACGTCGCCCATCGGCTCTTCGCGCATCGGCGTCGGCTTGATCTTGCCGGTGCGCGCCAGCGCCATCAATTCATGTCCTTCGGCCAGCGTTCCGACCATGAAACCCTCGATGGTCATGCGCTTGTAAATCCATTGCACCATGGGCAGGCTGAAATTGCCGCCCATCAGGCCGGACACCACGATTTTGCCGCCGCGCGCGATCACCGAGGTCGCAAACGCCATCGACTTTTCGTTGCCGGCGAAATCGACGATCTCATCAAAACCGCCCTCGGTCTCCCTGACAATTCGTTTAACAATGTCGGGCTCGGCGGGATCGTAGGCGATCGCGGCGCCGTTCTTCAGCGCGGTTTCCCGCGCGGCGGGATTTAGGTCGGCGACCGATATCTTTTGCTTGAACATCGCTTGCGCCAGCGACAGGCCCATCATGCCGACGCCGCCGAGCCCGATCAGCAGCAGATTGCGTTGCCGCGGCCGGTCGACGAGGCGCTTCAGTGCGCCATAGGCCGTCATGCCGGAGCACATCAGCGTCGCGGCCTGGTTGACCGAAAGCGGGGCATAGTCGAGCAGATATTTCGCGTCAGGCACCAGCACGTGGGTCGCGAATCCGCCGTCGAGGATGACGCCGAGAAAACGATTCTTCAGGCAGAGATTTTCGTCACCGTTGAGACAGTCGCGGCACTGGCCGCAGCCGATCCATGGGAACACCGCCTTCTTGGCGCCGATCAGGCTCTTGTCGGCGTCCGGTCCGACCTCATCGACGATGCCTGCGATCTCGTGGCCCATCGTGAAGGGCAGAACCATGCCGCGCGTGGTGTCGAGCCGCCTGCCGCCGCCGAGATCGGCATAGCCGTCCTGGATATGCAGGTCGGAATGGCACAGCCCGCAGCGATCGACGCGGACCAGCACCTCCTTGCCTTGGGGCTTGGGTGTGTCGACGATGGTCTCGCAAAGCGGAGCATCGAATTTCACGAGCGACTGTCGACGCATCTGCGCCATCTTTCTTCTCCCTCAAGAACGTCTTCGAATTTTCGTTCCGTATATCGGCCAATTCACGGGCCATGGCAACAAAGCCGGACACCGGAATGGTTTCGGCGCGGCGGGTCGGATCGACATGCGCCGCGAGCGCGAGCCGCGCGGGATCGGCCGGCAGTGATTTCAGGCTCTGACGCAGCATCTTGCGGCGCTGGCCGAACGCGGCGGCCGTGACCTGCTCCAGCAGGCGGCGCTCGCAGGGCTCGGGCGTCTCGCGCGGTATCAGCCGCACCACCGAGGACGTGACCTTGGGTTGCGGCACGAACGCCGCGGGCGAGATGTCGAACAGGATCTTCGTCTCGCAGCGCCAGTTGGCGAGCACGCCGAGCCGGCCGTAAGCCTCTTCATCTTCGCGCGCGACGATGCGCTCCGCGACCTCGCGCTGAAACATCAGCACCATCATGTCGTACCATGGCGGCCACGGCTCGACCGAGAGCCAGCCGATCAGAAGCGCGGTTGCGATGTTGTAGGGCAGGTTGGCGACGATCTTCGCTTTTGAGGAGCCGAGATAGGGTCGGGGATCGAAGCTCTGCGCATCGGCGCAGACGATCTCGAGCCGGCCGGGATAGCGCTTTGCGATGGCTTCCAGCGCGGGAATGGCGCGCGGGTCATGCTCGACGGCGATGACGTGCGCCGCCCCCAGCGCCAGCAGCGCACGGGTCAATCCGCCCGGCCCCGGGCCGATCTCGACCACGGTCGTGTTGTCCAGCGGACCCGCGGCGCGTGCAATGCGCGCGGTGAGGTTGAGGTCGAGCAGGAAATTCTGCCCCAGCGATTTGCGCGCGGAGAGCTGATGCTCGCGGATGACCTCGCGGAGCGGCGGCAAGTCGTCGATTGCGCTCATGATACCTGCGCCGGGACCGACATCTCCGCCATGCGCGCGGCCAGCCGCAGCGCCGCGATCAGGCTTGCCGGATTGGCGCGCCCGGTGCCGGCGATGTCGAAGGCGGTGCCGTGGTCGGGCGAGGTGCGGATGAAGGGCAGCCCGAGCGTGACATTGACGCCGTCGTCGAAGGCGATCGTCTTGATCGGGATCAGCGCCTGGTCGTGGTACATGCAGATCGCGCAATCATAGGTTTTCCGCGCCGCTTCGTGGAACATCGTATCAGCGGGAAGCGGGCCCCTGGCGTCGATGCCTTCGCCGCGCAGGATTTCGATCGCGGGCGCCACGATCGCCTTGTCTTCGCTGCCGAGCGAGCCGTCTTCGCCGGCATGCGGGTTGAGTCCCGACAGCGCCAGGCGTGGGCCGGCGATACCGAAACGGCTCTTCAGGCTTGCTGCCACGATCCGCGCCGTGCTGACGATCAAGTCCGTGGTGAGCTGCGCGATTGCCTCGCGCAGCGAGAGGTGAATGGTCACCGGCACCACCGCGAGCGCGGGCGACCACAGCATCATCACGGGCTGCGGTGTCCTGCCGTTTGCCGCCGCCAGCTCGGCGAGGAATTCGGTGTGGCCGGGATGCTTGAAGCCGGCGCGATAAAGCACGCTTTTCGCGATCGGGTTGGTGACGACGGCGCTGGCAAGCCCTGAGCGGACGTCGGCGACCGCGCGGCGGATCGAGGTGATGGCCGCGTCCGCGCTCGATGTGTCGGGCTTTCCGGGTTCGGCGGTCGCGTGCTTGCCCGTGGGCGCGACCGGCAAGGCCCGCGCAAAGGCGGCGCACGCATCAGTCGCGCCGACCTCCGCCACCGTTACCTCGAGGCCGAGCGCCCTGGCGCGTCGGGCGATGAACGCGGCGTCGCCGAGCAGATAGAACGGCGGAAGCTTCAACTCATCCCGGCGCAACCAGGCGAGCAGTGCAATGTCGGGTCCGATGCCCGCGGGCTCACCCAGCGTCAGTGCGAGCGGTCGATTGCCTGCCTTGCGGGATTGGTGCTCCATCGCAGCATCTGCTTTCACAAACCGCAAAAATGAATCGCAAGCCGTCAATTGCGGCGCGGCTTCGATTTCTTGCCGTCCTCGGCCGTCGAATCTTCGGCCTTGGTTTCACGGTACTCGATCATCGCCGCCTTGCGGATTTCCGCCAGATAATTGTTCGAGGTCTGCTCGTACTTCTTGGCGTACATCTTGTCGCGCATTTCCTTGCGCTTCGGCGAATCGATCGTGGTCGGTTTGCGCGAGCACAGCGCCACCATCTCGATGCCCTGCTTGGTCACCTCGGGCGGGGTCAGATGGCCGACCGGCGTATCGTCCAGCACCTTGCGCAGGTTGGGGGGGATATCGGCCGAGGTCTTGGTCACGGTCTCGCGGATCGCGGCATTGGCCATCGACTTGAAGTACTGGTTCGCCTGTTCGCAGGTCTCGACGCGGCCGCGCAAGGTCTCGGCGTCCTTTTGCCGAAGTTCGAACGCGCTTTGGGCCGATCCCTTCGGCACGATCAGCACGATCGGCTGCAGCTTGTATTCGAAGGCCTCGCCCTTTTGCTGATCGTCGCCGCCTTCGGCCTTGACGGCCTCATTGACGTCCTTTTCGCCGATCTGAAGTTTTTCCTTGTAGCGTCCACGCACGAGGCTGGTCCACACCATGTCGGCCTTGATGCGGGCTTTCAGCGTGTCGGCCCTGATGCCCTGCTTCTCCAGCGTCGCCGTCAACTGGTCTGCGGTGATGTGCATGCGCTGGCCCATGCCGGCAAAGGCCTGGTCGATATCGGCGACACTCGGATCGACGCCGAATTTCTTGCCTTCCTTGATCTTCACCTTTTCGTCGATCAGCGCGTTGATCACCTCCTTGCGGTCGGACGGCTTGCGGGTCGAGAGGAAGTCGAGCTTGCTGCGCTGCTCGATGTCGAAGTCGGTGATCGGCTCGCCATTGACCATGACCGCGACGGTCTGCGCATGCGCCGGCGAGGCGCCAAGCGACAGCAACAGCGCCGCGGCACAGCCCATGATCAGGGTTCGAAGGCGATGGGAAAGTGGTGTCGTCATGATCATCTTCGCTGGTCAGTCGATCCTGGTCGAAGCCTTGAGGCCATGCCGGATTTGCTCATCCTCGTCGCGGTCCTACTGGATGCTGCCGACACCGGTGGCCGACGAGGAGGTGTTGGCGAGCGTGCGCAAGCCGAGCTGCAGCATGTAGGCATGGCCGAGCACCGGCGGCGCCGTGCCCGCGGAATAGCTGTACGACGTCACATAGTTCGCCGCCAGCACGAAGCAATCGTCCACATAGCCGGCGCCGATCGTATAGGTGTTGAGCTTGTTGGCTTCCAGATCCCAGCGCGCTGCGCCGGTGACAACCCAGTTCGCCGCGATCTTGACCGAGCCGCTGCCGAGCAGGCCTTCGCGGCGGATCAGGTAGCCGAGCTCCGGCTGCGCCGCGTAATTGCCGTAGGTCATGCTGACCGACCAGCGGTCGAAGTTCGCCCGCGCCTCCGCCTCGAAGCGCTGCACGTTCCAGGTCTGCTCGTCGAAGCGCGACCTGACGCTGAACGTATAGGTCCGGTTCGGCGAATAATTGACGCTGGCGACATAGTCGGACTTCTGGGTCGCAAGGCCGGAATCGACGCCGGTGTTGTTCATGTCCTGCACCGCGAAGGAGTTCAGGCCGAACAGCTGGTAGGACTGACCGAACAGCACCTTGACGCTGCCGCCGCGGTCGAATTGCGTGGTCGACTGCACGCCGACATTGGCGCGCCCACCGCCTTCGACGCGGTCGTAGCCCGAGAACTTGTCGACGCTGAACAGGTTGCTCGCGTCATACACCAGGCTCTGGGCGTCCTCGTTGGGAAGCTTGCCGGCGTAGGATTCGTTCGGCCGAATGATCACCTGCGCGATCGGCTCGATCGTCGTCGAGCCCCATGGCTGCACGTTGATGAAGGGATAGCGGTATTCGAGGCCCACTGTCGGCATCACCCGCAACGCCGTGGTGTTGCCGGTCGGCAGGAAGTTGCCGACGCCGGGCGCGTTGGTCACATCGGCGTTGATCGCATCGACCCGCGCGCTGACGAACGGCGTCCAGATTTCACCGTAGGAATCCGTGAACGATTTGCGCCACTGCGCTTCGGCGGTGAATCGCGTGTAGGTTCCGGGCATGCCGCGCAGCAGGCACTGCGACGGAGTCCGAGCAAGCGGGTCGGCGGACGTCGTCGTGCAGAGGCTGTTGGTATTGGCCAGCGTCGTGATCGGGTCGAACACGGCGTCATTGCGTGACAAATTGACGAAGTTCGTCTTGTAGGAAACCTCGCCGCCGAAGATCGGGTAGTTGAAGACGTTCGAATAATCCATCACCGGGTAGACCACCGGCACTTGCTGCTGGTTACCCGAGAAGCTGAGATAGTAGATCGTGCGCAGGTCGAAGTAGCTGCGATTGCCGACGCCGGTCAGATACAGCTGCGAGACCGCTTCCGTCGGCAGGCTCAGGAACGAGTTCAGCGGATCGCGATATTGCGACAGCCGGTAATCGGACATGAAATAGTAGTCCGACAGGACCACGCCGTCCCAGCCCCAGACCCATTTGTCGTTGATCGCGAACTGGCCCTTGGTCTCGACGCCGCCGCGGAACTGGCGATCGCCGGGCTGGCCGGCGAAGGCGCCGGGATCGAGCTGATCGATGCCGTAGGCGCGGATCTGGTACGAGCCGTTGATCAGGCGCTGGCGGAACTCGGCCTGCATCAGCACGCCTTGCCGCGTGGTGATGCGCGGGTTGAACGTAGCGTCCATGTCTGGCGCGATCGACCAGTAGTAGGGAATTTCCGTCGCGAAGCCGTAGGTCGAGGCTTCGCTGAAGCCGGGCATCAGGAAGCCGCTCTTGCGCTTCACCGTCGGGTCGGGCGTCGAGAAGTACGGCATATAGGCGATCGGCACGCCGAAGAATTCGAGCTGCGCGGTCTCGAAATACAGCATCTTCTCCTGCTGATCGTGAATGATGCGGGCGCCCTTGACCTGCCACAGCGGCGGCTTCTTCGGATCGTCCCGGCAGGGCGCGCAAGCCGTATAGATGCCGTTCTCGAACACCGTGTAGTTGCCGCTGGAGCGGTCGGAGCGGGTCGCGGCCATGCGGGTTGCGTCCGCCGTGTCGACGCGCAGCGAATCGACGAACCCGTCGCGGTAGTCGTCGCTCAGATCCATGATGTTGGCATAGGTGATCTTGCCGTCGGCATCCGTTATGCGGATGTTGCCTTCGGCGTGCAGGCGCTTGGTGGTCTGGTCGTAGATCACCCTGTCGGCTTCGATGCTGGTGCCGTTGTAGAACAGCTGCACGTTGCCGACCGCCGACACGCGCTTGTTGTTGTAGTCGTAGTCGACCTCGACGGCCTGCACGAGCATCTGGCCGTCGGTATTGGCGACGCGCGGCGGATGCGTCGACGGCGGACGCGGATTGTAGGTGAAGCTCTGCGCTGCGGCCGGCGCTGTCGCCGCAAACTCGAACGCGCCCGTGAACAGCACGCCGAGCAACAGCGCGAGCAGCGGCCTTGCCGCGGCAAGGCTCCGGCGATCGCGGCGCACGACCATGCGCCGCGCCAACGCGGACAGGCACATCTGGAGGGCGGCGACGATTGCCACTACCCGTCCTCCTGGTACAGCAAGGCCACAAAGCCGGTGAGGCCGCCCACCACCACGGGCAACCACGCCGCAGCGATCGGATGCATCAACTCGGCCTTGCTCAAATCCTCGGTTACTTTCGACAGCACGTAGAGCAGAAAGCCCGCACCCACGCCACTCAAAACCATCTTTTGCACGCCGCCGAATCGGAAGAAGCGCAACGACACCGATGCCGCCACCATCACCATCGCGGCAAGCAAAAACGGCAGTGCCAGAAGCTTGTGATATTGCAGCCGATAGCCGGCGGTGGCGAAGCCCGAACTTTCGGACGAGCGGATATAGGTCGGAAGTTGCCAAAACGACACAGTTTCCGGCGTCGAAAAACTGTTGCGCACCTGCGCCGGCGTGAGCGAGGTCGCGACCTCGAGCGTCGGCTGCTCGACCGGCGGCGCATTGAGCGCGAAGCGTTGCACGCCCTTGAACACCCAACGCCCTTCTTCGAGTGTGGCCTCACGCGCCTCGATGCGTTCCTTGAAACGATTTTCCGTATCGAAGCGGAACAGCGTCAATCCGGTCAGCCGCACACCCTGCTTCTCGCTGCGCGCGGCGTTGATGATCATCTGGCCGTCGCTGTTGGACTGGTTGATCCAGAAACCGGATGCGTCCTGAATTCCGCCGCCGCCTGCGCCGCCGAACAACTCGGCTTCCATGCGCTTGGAGAGTTCGCGCAGACTGGCCGACATCGGATTGTAGCCGGTCGTTGCGATCACGCCGAGCACGAGCGCGCTGGCCAGCGCCGGCGCGATGAATTGCCAGGCGGAGACGCCGGCGGCGCGCGCCACCACCAGTTCCAGCCGCCGCGACAGCGCGAGATAGCAGGTCATGGCGCCGATCAGCACGCAGAACGGCATCATCTTCTCGAGCAGTTGCGGCACGCGGAACAGCGAGGTTTCCGCCACCATGATCGGCGAGGCGGCGGCAAGGCCGGAGGTCTTGCGCACCATCTCGATGTAGTCGACCAGCACCAGCAGCACGAAGATGCTGGCGAACACGCCGAGCGCCGCGACCACGAAGCGGCCGGCGAAATAGCGTCCAAGCGTGTTGCTCATCATGCTCATGCCGACACCGGCCTTCCGAGCAGCCGCTGCAGGCGGGCAAGCGATTTGTTGAACGTCTCGAACAGGCTTGCAGGCGGTTCGATCACGAGCCCGTACACGATGATCCAGACGCCGATCGCGACGGCGCCCAGCGTCAGCCCATACTGGATGATCGCGGCGACGGGGCTTTTCACCGTCATGACCGAGCAGGCGAATCCGGCCATGCGCAGGCCGAACACCGCGAAGATGGAGCCGCCGATGGAGAAGTTCCGGCTCTGGCGCGTGGTGCGCGGCGCGCCGAGGAACGCGAAGGTCAGCGCGGCAAACGCGAACGGATAGATCGGGGAGAGGAAGCGGTCGTGCAGTTCGGCGCGGAACTGGCCAGGCAGCGCCTTGTACACGGGATCATCGGGGCTCGGCCACAACAGCTCCCAGATGTAGCGCTCGCGGATGCCGAGCGAGACGTCGCCATGTTGCGAGAATTTCGACATGTCGAAGGCGTAGCGGCCGAACACCACCATCGCGGGCTCGCGCTTGCCGACCTCGAAGCGCTCCAGATTGCCGTCCTCGAGCACCAGGAACGAGCCGTCGCCGCTTTTCACCACGGTGCCGTGGTCGGCAACGATGCTGACGCGTTCCTTGGGATCCCTGCGGTCGTCGATGAAGATGCCGACCAGCAAGCCACCGGGCTGGCGTTCGCGGATGCGGATGGTGAGATTCTGGTCGAGCTGGGCAAAGCGGCCGGGTTGCAGGATGTTGGTCAGCACGTCGGCGGTGATCTCGGCGTCCCATTGCTTGATCCGCCGCATGCCGTCGGGCGCGAGATAGGCCGCGATGAAGGCGACCAGGATCGCCACCACCACCGTGGCGAAGACGAACGGACGGAACAGCCGGATCGGCGAGAAGCCGGCGGCGTTCATCACGATGATCTCGGAATCGGTCGCGAGCTTGTTCAGCGTGTGCGAGATCGCGATCATCAGCGCGATCGGCGCGATGATCAGCACCAGCGCGGGAATGATGAGGCTGGTGAGGCCGAGGAAGGTGACGATGGTCTGGCCCTGGCTCGTCATCAGGTCGATGCCGCGCAACGCCTGCGTTATCCAGATCACGCCGGTGAGGCTGACCAGGACGAGCGCAAACGACGCGAGCGTCGTGCGGAAAATGTACTTGTCGATCGACCCCATCGTTCCCGTACGATCCCGCCCTGCCACGGTCGAACAGCGCCGCAACCAAACCCCTCAAAGAAGGGGTCCCCAAAGGTTGCGCCGCATCTGTCCAAACGGCTTATTTTCTCACTACCATCCCTTTGATCCGTCAACAAAATGGCCGCCCCGTGGCGCGGTGAAGATAAGGTTAATTTTTCCCGTCTTGTGGCGGGGCGGCCACGCGAGATGCTCGGCGTCCGCTTGGCATCCCCTTGGCATCGGAGCGGCTTGCAGGCCATAGTGCGGCAAAGGCGGGATTTCCCAGGTCACAGCAGGCAGGCGGAAATGCGCGCACGGGGTCGATCCCATAGCGTAACATCATGATTTTGGAGGGTTTTCATGTCCGACGCCGTCAAGGTCGGCTTTGTCCCATTATCCACGGCCCCGCGCGGCGTCCTCGTGGTGTTTTGTGACGAGGAGCTGAAATTGGGGCCAGCGACCCGAAAGGCGCTTGGGCCCGCGGTCGATCTGGTGAAGCGGGCCGCAGCGGCCAGCACCTTCAAGGGAAAGAATGGTTCCACACTCGATCTCTTGGAACCAGAAGGAATCAAGATTCAGCGCTTGCTCGTGGCCGGCACTGGCAAATCGGGCGAGCTGAAGGAGAAGGATTTCCTCAAGCTCGGCGGCATCGTTGCCGGCAAGTTGAATGCCGCCAGCACGGATGTGACCGTCATGGCCGAGCACGCCAGTGGCGCCATGAAGCCCGGCCAGGCCGCAGGCCTGGCGACCGGCATCCGCCTGCGCGCCTACAAATTCGATCGCTACAAGACGAAGAAAAAGGACGAGAGCGCTGCGCTCAACGCGAAAGTGTCGATCGCCGTGAACGATGTCGGCAAGAGCAACCGCGCGTTCGCGTCGAGCGCGCATGTCACGGATGGCGTCGAGATCGCCCGCGATCTCGTCAACGAGCCGCCGAACGTGCTGTTTCCGGAAGAGTTCGCGCGCCGCGCGAGCGGCTTGCGCAAGCTCGGCGTCGAGGTCGAAGTGCTCGACGTCAAGGCGATGACCAGACTCGGCATGGGTGCGCTGCTTGGTGTCGGCCAGGGTTCGGCGCGGCCCAGCCGCACCGTGATCATGCGCTGGAACGGCGGCAAGAAGGGCGGCGCGCCGGTTGCCTTCGTCGGCAAGGGCGTCTGCTTCGACACCGGCGGCATCTCGATCAAGGGCGCGGCCAGCATGGAGGACATGAAGGGCGACATGGGGGGTGCTGCCTGCGTGGTCGGGCTGATGCATGCGCTGGCCGCGCGCAAGGCGAAGGTGAACGCGGTCGGCGCCATCGGCCTCGTCGAGAACATGCCCGACGGCAATGCGCAGCGTCCCGGCGACATCGTCACCTCGATGTCGGGCCAGACCATCGAGATCATCAACACGGATGCGGAAGGGCGGCTGGTGCTCGCCGACGTGCTCTGGCATGTCGCGAGGAAGTTCAAGCCGAAATTCATGGTCGATCTGGCCACGCTCACCGGCGCGATCATGGTCGCGCTCGGCACCGAACACGCGGGCCTGTTCTCCAACAATGACGAACTGGCGGACCGCCTGATCAGGTGCGGGACCGAGACCGGCGAGAAAGTCTGGCGCATGCCGCTTTCGGCGGAATACGACAAGCAGATCGACTCGCAATTCGCCGACATGAAGAACACCGGCGGCCGGCACGGCGGCTCGATCACGGCGGCGCAATTCCTGCAGCGTTTCGTCGACAACACGCCTTGGGCGCATCTCGACATCGCAGGGACCGCGATGGGCGCGCCGAAGACGGAGATCAACCAGAGCTGGGGTTCGGGTTACGGCGTGCGCCTGCTCGATCGCCTGGTCGCGGATCACTACGAGCGATGACCGAGGTCCTGTTCTACCATCTGCAGAACATGTCGGTGGAGAACGTGCTGCCGCCGCTGCTCGAGAAATCGCTCGAGCGCGGCTGGCGCGTGGTGGTGCAGGCGAGTTCGCAGGAGCGCGCCGACGCGCTCGATGCGCATTTGTGGACTTACCGCGACGATTCCTTCCTGCCGCACGCCACCTGGCGCGCGGGCGACGCGCAGGACCAGCCGATCGTCCTGGCGGTGGAGGAGGGCAATCCCAACGGCGCCAATGTCCGCTTCCTGGTCGACAATGCCGCACTGCCGCCGGACTCGGCGTCCTATGAGCGCATGGTGTTGCTGTTCAACGGCGACGACGCGGACGCGCTTTCTGCGGCGCGCGCGGCCTGGACGGATTGCAAATCCCGCGGCTTCGATGTCACCTATTGGCAGGCCGACGAGATGGGCCGGTGGCGACGCCGCGACTAATCTCATCGCCCTCCAGGGAATTAATGATATTCTGCGGTATTGCCTTTTGGTGCTTTCGTAAGCCACGCTGGTGCCGCAAAGTGATGGTCGGACAACCCCTTCGGGGAAGGGGCGGGGAACTTAGATTATCGTGCGTTACGACATCGGACATCAAAGACTGCTTGTGACGCTGCTTGCGCTGGCTCCGCTGATCGCGGGCTGCTCGGGCGGCTCCGACCTGTTGTCGCGAGATGCCGAATGGTTCTCGCGTTCGGGGCGGCTGTTCATCCGCAACGTCTCGATCGACGCGCCGCCGCTCACGCCCGACCAACCCGTCCGACCCGACGATCTCGTCAGCGCCGACGGCGCCTGTCCGGGGATGGCGCCGCCGGGCGCCGGCGCGCAAGCTCTCGCCGACAACGCCGCCGGCGCGCCGCCGGTCGCGGGCGGAACGGTGGCGCTCGGTCATACCGAATGCGACGTGGTGCGCGGCATCGGCGCGCCCGACAGCGTCAATCTCTCCAACGCTCCGGGCGGCCGCCTCGCCGTCGTGACCTGGTCGCGCGGCCCGCGCGCGGGCATCTACACCTTCAGTGGCGGACGGCTGTCCTCGATCGAGCGTGGACCGGAGCCGGTCGCGCCGCCCAAGGTGGCGAAAAAACCGCCGAAGAGGCCCGCGGCGACCTAATCGGGTTTAACCGGCCGTTTCTTCATTTTGCGCACTTGCCTCCAGCCATCGCTCCTCGGCGCGCTGTAGCGCGCTCGCTGCGTTGGCCCGCGCCTGGCTGAGCTGCGCCGCCTGCTTGGGATCGCGGCTGAAGATGTCAGGCAGCGCCAACGCGGTGTCGATCTTGGCAATGATGGCGGTGATGCGCTCGATCTCGGCCTCGGCCTCCGAGATCTTCTGCTTCAGCGGCTTCTGCTTCTCGCCTCTCGGGCCCTTGTCGCGGCCGGTCACGCGCTCATTGTTCTCGCGCGGCGCGTCCGGCTTGCTGCGCGCCGACAGCACCAGGCGCCGGTAATCGTCGAGGTCGCCATCGAAATTCGTCACCGCATGGTCGGCCACCACCCACAACTGATCGGCGCAGGACTCGATCAGATAGCGATCGTGGGACACCATGATCACGGCGCCCGGAAAATCGTTGATCGCCTCGGCCAGCGCCGCGCGGCTGTCGATGTCCAGATGGTTGGTCGGCTCGTCCAGGATGATCATGTTGGGACCGAAGAAGGTCGCAAGTCCGAGCAGCAAGTCGCGCCTTCTCGCCGCCGGACAGGCTGTTCGACTCTGGTGTCGGCAGCCTTGCCGGAAAAGCCGATGGCGCCGGCGCGGCCGCGTACCTTCGACTCCGGCGCCTCAGGCATCAGCTTGCGGATGTGATCGTAAGTGGACGCATCTTCGTTCAACTCGTCGAGCTGATGCTGCGCGAAATAGGCGACCGCGAGCTTGTCCGCGCGAATGATCTTTCCAGAGAAGGGCTCGAGCCGGCCGGCCAGCAGCTTGACCAATGTCGATTTGCCGTTGCCGTTGGCCCCGAACAGCGCAATGCGGTCGTCATTGTCGACCCTGAGCGTCACGCGGTTGAGCACGGGACTGGCAGGATCGTAGCCGACGTTGACGCCATCGACCGCGATGATCGGCGGCGACAGCATCTTGTCCGGATGCGGGAAAACTGATCTCCTGCACGTCCCGGGTCACCAGCGCCGCGACCGGCTTCATCCGCTCCAGCATCTTCACGCGAGACTGCGCTTGCCGCGCCTTCGAAGCTTTGGCCTTGAAGCGATCGACGAAGGCCTGCAGGCGCTTGCGCTCGGCCTCCTGCCGCTTGGCATGCTTGGCATCGAGCATCTCGCGCGTGGCGCGCTGCTCCTCGAACGACGAATAGCTGCCGCGGTAGAGCGTGAGCTTGCCGCGGTCGAGATGCAGGATCTGGTCGACGGATGTTTCGAGCAGGTCGCGATCGTGACTGATCACGATCACGGTGCGCGGATAATTCGCCAGATGATCCTCGAGCCACAGCGTGCCTTCGAGATCGAGATAGTTGGTCGGTTCGTCGAGCAGCAGCAGGTCGGGTGCCGCGAACAGCGTCGCCGCGAGCGCGACGCGCATGCGCCAGCCGCCGGAAAATTCGCCGACCGGTCGCGCCTGCTCCGGCGTGGAGAAGCCGAGGCCGCTCAGGATCGCGGCCGCGCGCGCCGGCGCGGAATGGGCGTCGATGTCGACGAGGCGGGTCTGGATCTCGGCGATCCGGTGCGGATCGTGGGCGGTGTCGGCCTCTCTGAGCAGCGCATCGCGCTCGATGTCGGCCTTGAGCACCACATCGATCAGGCTGTCGGGGCCGTCGGGCGCCTCCTGCGCCAGCGAGCCCACGCGCCAGCGCGGCGGGATCGCGATCGTCCCGCTCTCGGTCGCGAGCTCGCCGCGGATCGCCCGGAACAGCGTCGACTTGCCGGTGCCGTTGCGGCCGACCAGCCCGACGCGCGAGCCGGGCACGATCTGCACCGAGCTGCCCTCGATCAGAAGCCGACCGGCCAATCGAATTGAGATGTCCGTGATGGAAAGCATGCGCGGTTTGTCACCGCAGCCGCGCTCAAACGCAATGGCATCGCGCCACAAAAATTCCGCACGCCGGCCCTTGCCGCTGCAATTCTTTGGTGAACCTCAGTGGCCCACGGGACCGTTGTCGTCCAGTCGGCGCAACTCGTTGAGGAGCTCGCGCAGCCGGGGCGACAGGTCGGAACGCTCGGGCCGCAGATCCTTCTGCAACCGTTCGCCCACGGCGTCGCAGATCGACCGGCTGGTCTTGTAGTCCATCTGCTCGCTGTTATCGGCCTCGATGCCAATCATGGCGGGTTCCGTTACGTCCGTTTGCTCAAATGACCCAATTCACTCAAGAGACCCATTGCCAACGCTGCCGCGCCGCAATTGTTTCCGCCTATCTCTGCGCGCATGGCAATTTGGTAAAATCTGCATAAAAATTCAGCGCTTTTGCGGACTCGCAGCAAAAAGCCCCGGCGAACCGGGGCTTTTCGCGTCTCAAGAGCGAATCAATAGCAGCGGTTGACCAGCCGCCAGCGAGGTCCCCAGGGGGTCGGGACCAGCTGACGGACGTAGCAGCCGCCATAGCCGTACGAGACCGGCGCACCAACATAGAAGCGCGGGCCCCAACCGTGGTGATAGCCGCCGTACCAGGCGGCAGCCGGTGTCGGCGCCAACGCCGCGCCACCCAACGCGACAGCGGCAACTGCAGCAAGCGAGAGTTTGTGAAACATGGTGGTCTCCATCATCGGGCGCACCTCAGGCACGCCGTCGGGAAAGTCCTTGGCCGGTCGACCGAGTGAGGCGGGCGTCCGGTCGATTGCAGCCTATGCGAGCGTTGCTGAACCGCGCCGGTATGGGTGTTGCAGACCACCTTCATCTTGGTGAAATTGCTGTAATTCCTGACGTTCAGGCCCCTGTAAGGTCGCTTGCCGGGGGCGTGGTGCGCCGATATAAGCGCCGCAACCCGAAATTCCCCGTTAATTTGAGGACCAAAACTCATGGCGACCGAACGCACCTTCTCGATCATCAAGCCCGATGCGACCGCGCGCAACCTGACCGGCGCGGTCAACGCGCTGATCGAGAAAGCGGGCCTGCGGATCATCGCCCAGAAGCGCATCCGCATGTCGCGCGACCAGGCCGAGACGTTCTATGCCGTGCACAAGGCGCGCCCGTTTTTCGGCGAGCTGGTGGAGTTCATGACCTCCGGCCCGGTCGTCGTGCAGGTGCTGGAAGGCGACAATGCGATCGCGAAATATCGCGACGTGATGGGTGCGACCGATCCGTCGAAGGCGGCTGACGGCACCATCCGCAAGGTGCATGCAAAGTCGATCGGCGAAAATTCGGTGCACGGCTCGGACGCCAAGGAAACGGCCGCGCTCGAGATCGCGCAGTTTTTCTCCGGCAACGAGATCGTCGGCTGAGATACGATACAGAGCCGCTCGATGCGGCCGATTTGAGGGGGAGGGGTAGGCTGTGGACTGGCTGATGCATGTGTTCGATCCCGCCAATATCGGCGCGTTCTTCACGCAGTTCCAGGCCGACATGCAGAAGCCGACGTTCTGGCTCGCGGTCGGCAAGATCATCTGGATCAACATCCTGCTCTCCGGCGACAACGCGCTCGTGATCGCGATGGCCTGCCGCGGCCTGCATGGCCGGCATCGCATGTGGGGCATGATCATCGGATCCGGCGTTGCGGTGGTGCTGCTGATCGCCTTCACCGGAATCGTCGCGACGCTGATGACGCTGCCCTATCTGAAACTGGTCGGCGGCGTTGCGCTATTGGTGATCGCGGCCAAGCTCCTGGTGCCGGAAGACGAGAACGACGAGGTCGCCGCCGGAACCACGCTTTGGCATGCCGTGCGCATCGTCGTGATCGCCGACATCATCATGAGCCTGGACAATGTGATCGCGGTCGCGGCCGCGGCCCAGGGCAGCTGGCCGCTGCTGATCATCGGCCTCACGGTCTCCATTCCCATGATCATCGCGGGCGCGGCGCTGATCATGCTGATCCTCGACAAATATCCCGTGCTGGTCTGGCTCGGCGCCATGCTGCTCGGATGGATCGCGGGCGACGTGATCGCCAGCGATCCGATCGACCAATCCTTCCTGCACCGCGTGCTGGACGGTCACTTCAGCATCGACATGACGTCGGCCATTCTCGGCGTGTCGCATTTCAACATCGACGGCGATCTGATGGATATCGCTGCTTCGGTGCTGGGCGCGATCGTCGTGCTGATCGTCGGATCGATCTGGCGCCGCCGCAAGCTGCAGTCGCAGGCGCAGGAGGCGGAGGCGCACGCGTAACGTTCCGTCGCGAATACGACTTTCGTCTGCGGGCGACAAATGCCACCCGGACAATTGGCCACCCCGACCGCGCATCCCGTTTGCGATACCGAGTGACGCGAAAGCCGCACTCGGAGATGGCATTGAACTGGTTGTCGGACGTATTTGATTCCGGGATCGGCGGCGTTCTCGGACAGTTCAGCGCCGAAATCGCTCATCCGCAATTCTGGATGAATCTCTCGAAGATCATCTGGATCAACGTGCTGCTGTCCGGCGACAACGCGCTTGTCGTCGCGATGGCATGCCGTTCGCTGGCGCCGCGCCAGCGCTTCTGGGGCATGGTGCTCGGCACCGCCGCGGCCGTGCTGCTGCGCATCGTCTTCACGGTCGTGATCGCGAGCGTCATGGGATTGCCTTACCTGAAGCTCGTGGCAGGACTGGCGCTGATCGTGATCGCGGCAAAGCTGCTGGTTCCGCGCGACGAGCCCCACGAACTGCGTCGGATCGGCCTCGCATCTCTGGGCCGCGGTGCAGATCGTCGTGCTCGCCGACATCGTCATGAGCCTCGACAACGTGATCGCGGTCGCGGCCGCAGCCGATGGCAGCATTCCATTGCTGATCTTCGGGCTCGCCAGCAGCATCCCGCTGATCATCGCCGGCGCCGCGCTGATCATGGCGCTGCTTGTCGATGCTGCCGATCCTGATCTGGGCGGGGTCCGCCCTGCTCGGATGGATCGCGGGCGATGTCATCGCCACCGATCCCGTCGTCCATCCAAGGCTGCAAAGCATTTTCGAGGGCGCCATCGGCATCGAGCTGGATGCCATGCTGACGCTGCTCGGCGTCGCCCCGTTGTTCGTCGCCGGCAATGGTGGCGAGATCGCCTGCGCCGCGCTCGGCGCGATCGTGGTGTTGATATCAGGCTCGATCTGGCGGCGGCAGAAGGGGCATCATCTCGCACCCCACGCGGCAGAATAGCTGGAGGTTAGCGCCGCACGATCGATCCGGAGCGGCCGACGAGGCGCGCCAGTTGCTTGAAGCGGCTGCCGACGCGGTCGGCGACGAGGTCGACCATCCGGTGCTCGAACACCAGCATCAGCTTGCGGCCGCGCGTGCGGAAATGCGTGGCCTTGAGCACGCCCGGCCGCGCCGCCGAAATCAGATGCGCGACGCGGAACGCCGCGCCGAGCACGCGGGCGCGCTCGAGCTGCGAGGCCGACACCTGCTCCTGGATGATCAGCGGCGGCTGGTTCTCCTCGGACAGGCCCGCATAGCGGAAGAACACCGATAGCGCGACGAAGGCGCGGCCCTGGTGGCTCACCGAACCGAAATTGCCGTTGGTGATGAGCTCCAGCGTCTGCTCGCCGCGATGGTCGGGATGCACGCGCCAGGCGATGTCGGACAACAGGCAGGCGGCGTGACGCAGCCGGCGATCCTCGTCGGTCTCGCGCAACCGCACCACCCGCACCAGGCGATCGGTCCATTCGATCAATTCCTGCGCATGGCGCGCCGAGCGGGAGAGCAGTTCGTTGAGGTCCTGCGAGGCGCAGAGGAAACCGTCCTCGTTACGCTCGGCCTCCGGCAGCATCGAATAGAGCAGGCCTTCGCGGACGCCGAAGGTCGAGAATGTGATCATCTTGGGCCGTGCCGCGCGGATGATGTATTCCAGCACCAGCGCGGCGTAGGTCAAAAGCGGACGGCGGGCGTCGGCGACGGCCTCGATGTCGGCCAGCATGTCGGCGGCGGCCAGCCGGCGCAGGCGCCGCGCGAAGTCGAGCGCATCGGCTGCCGGAATCGTGTAGCCGTGCATCACGCGCAGCGGATAGCCGCTCTGGATGATGTGGATGCGCGCCAGCGCACGCCAGGTGCCGCCGACGGCGTAGAAGGTCCGGCCGCGGCCGGATTTCAGGCGCGGCAGCTCCGACAGCTCGTTCTTGACGATGCGCTCGGCGCGTTTCAGCGATTTGTGGGCGAGGTCCTGCAGCGCGAGACTGCCGAGCGGCAACGTCACGCCGCCGCGCACCTGGTGGCCACGCACATCGACGAGTTCCAGCGAACCGCCGCCGAGATCGCCGACGATGCCGTCGGGCCTGTGGATGCCGGAGACGACGCCGAGCGCGGACAGTTTTGCCTCGCGCGAGCCCGACAGGATTTCGATCCTGACGCCGCAGATGCGCTCCGCTTTGGCTATGAAGTCAGGTCCGTTGGAGGCATCGCGGCAGGCGGCGGTCGCGATCGCATAGACGCGGCCGACCCGCTGGACTTTGCACAGCGCGTGGAAACGCTTCAGCGATGTCAGCGCCTTGTCGACGGCATCGGGCGCGAGCAGGCCGGTCGACTGCACCTCGCGGCCGAGGCCGCACAACGTCTTTTCGTTGAACACGGAGACGAGGCTTCGTGCCATCCGTTCATAGACGACGAGACGAACCGAGTTCGAACCGATGTCGATGACCGCGACGCTTGGCTCGCGCTTGCGCGGCCGTTTCACCGGCGTGTCCTCTTTGCGAGATTAATGACGGTCGTTACGGCGCGTGAGACGGCGCGGCGAAGATTGCTTGAGCGACTTTCCACGGCCTGAGAGACTCGGATTCGTCATGAAGTAGTTGTGCAGGTTGAAGGGCTCTTCGCCTTTCGCGGCCTTCATACGCGTTGACGATCCATCCGGCAACAACTGCCAGCTCTGCTCATTGTCCTTCAGGTTCGCGACCATGATCTGTTCGAGAACCTGCTGATGCACCGTGGGATTTTGCAGCGGACAGAGCACCTCGACGCGACGGTCGAGGTTCCGCGGCATCATGTCGGCAGAGCGAGATATACACAGCAGCTTTTGCGCCGGGCAGGCCCTGGCCCATGCCGAAACAGTAGATTCGGCCGTGCTCCAGGAAGCGCCCGATCACCGATTTGACGCGGATGTTTTCCGATAGCCCCGGTAGCCCGGGTCGGAGGCAGCAGATGCCGCGCACCACCAGTTCGATCGACACGCCGGCTTGGGAGGCCTCATACAGCGCGTCGATGATGTCGGGGTCGACCAGCGAGTTCATCTTCATCCAGATCGCGCCGGGGCGGCCATGCCTGGCATGGCTGGTCTCGCCCTTGATGTGTTCGATGATGCGCTTGCGCAGGATGAGCGGCGACACCGCCATCTTTTCCAGATCGCTCGGCGCGGCATAGCCGGTGATGTAGTTGAACACCCGCGCCGCATCGCGGCCGATGGTCGGATCGGAGGTGAAATAGGACAGATCGGTGTAGATGCGCGCGGTCACCGGGTGATAGTTGCCGGTACCGGTGTGGACGTAAGTCGCGAGGCTGCCGCCCTCGCGGCGCACCACCATCGACAGCTTGGCGTGCGTCTTCAATTCGAGGAAGCCGTAGACCACCTGCACGCCGGCGCGCTCGAGGTCGCGCGCCCAGCGGATATTGGCTTCCTCGTCGAACCGCGCTTTCAGCTCGATCAGCGCGGTCACCGTCTTGCCGGCCTCGGCGGCCTCCACCAGCGCGCGGACGATCGGCGAGTTGTTGGAGGTGCGATAGAGCGTCTGCTTGATGGCGACGACGTCGGGGTCGCGCGTGGCCTGCTGCAGGAACTGCACCACCACGTCGAAGGATTCGTAGGGGTGGTGGACGATCAGATCCTTCTGCCGGATCGCGGCGAAGATATCGCCGCCCTGCTCGCGGACACGCTCGGGATGGCGCGGCACGTAAGGCGGGAATTCGAGATCGGGGCGATCGAGCCGCGTCAATTGCGACAGCTCGTTCATCGCCAGCACGCCGTCGACCAGGAACACTTCGTCGTCGGTGGTCGAGAGCGCATGCTGGACGAAGCCGCGCAGCTCTTCGGGCATGTTGGCTTCGATCTCGAGCCGGATCACCGATCCGCGCCGCCGGCGCTTCAGCGCGGTCTCGAACACGCGCACGAGGTCTTCGGCCTCTTCCTCGATTTCCATTTCGGAGTCGCGGATGATCCGGAACGAGCCCTGGCCCTTGACGGTGTAGCCGGGGAACAGCCGGCCGATGAACAGGCCGGTCGCCTGTTCCAGCGTGATCAGCCGGACCGCGCCGTCCTTGCCCGCGGGCATGCGGATGAAGCGGTCGATCTTGCCGGGCATGCGGATCAGCGCGTTCATCGCCTTGCCGTCGGAGGTGCGCATCAGCTGCAGCGCCACGGTGAAGCCGAGGCTCGGGATGAACGGGAAGGGGTGCGCCGGATCGATCGCAAGCGGGGTGAGCAGCGGGAAGATGTTGTGGAGGAAGTGATCCTCGATCCAGGTCCGCTCGCTCTTGGTGACGTCGCGGCCGTCGACCAGCACGATGCCGACGTCGGCCAGCGCGTGGCGCAGGTCGCGCCAGATCGCCTGCTGGTCATTGGCGAGCTGCGACACGCCCTTGTTGATCAACACGAGCTGCTCGGCCGGCGACAGTCCGTCGGGGCTGCGTTCGGTGATGCCTTCCTTGACCTGCGCCCGGATGCCGGCGACGCGGACCATGAAGAACTCATCAAGGTTATTGGCGGAAATCGACAGGAAGCGGACCCGTTCCAGCATCGGGTGGCCGGGATTGACCGACTCTTCGAGCACCCGGCGGTTGAAATGCAGCCAGGAGAGTTCGCGATTGATGAAGCGCTCGGGGCTTGCGGCAATCGACGAGGCGGCCTCGACGACGGCCGGTTTCTCTTCAATTACAACGGCTTGCTCGGTATCCATGAGACTTCGGTCCAATCCGGTGTCACTGGTCTTGCGCATATCAACGCTTTTGGCGCGGATTATGTGACAGCCGGATGACGATTCACGGACATGATGTCCCGCGTCCCCTGCGGCGTCAAGCCGCAGCGGAATCACGGCTTCAGTCGCCTTTGCGCAACAATTCGGCAGCGAGCGCCCGGGTCACCGGCCGGCCCAGCCGCAACGCCTCGCGATCGAGCGCCTCGACGGCCTGGCGTGCCGCCGCATAGGAGCGCTCGATCCGGGTCGCGAGATAGCCGACCACGCTTTCGTCGACGGCAAGCTGCCGGTCGGCGCAGAATTTCACGATCAGCGCGCGGAACAGCAAATCGTCGGGCTCGGCCAGCGACACCACCGGCAGCGCGCGCAGGCGCGAACGCAGGTCGCGCAATTCGACCTCGATGGAAGCGGGCGGCGTGCGCGCGGTGATCAGCAGATAGGCCTGCTCTTCGCGCGCGAGGTTGAGCAGATGAAACAGCGCGCGCTCGTCGAAATCGTTGGCCTTGAGATCCTCCACGACCAGCGCGCCGGTGGCGAGTGCGGCCGGCACCGTGGCTGCGCGTCAGCGTGTGCGCCATGGTCGAGCGGGCGCCGGCCTGATCGGCCCAGATCGCGGCGAGGTGGCTCTTGCCCGATCCTTCGGGGCCGACCAGCAGCATGGTGTGCGCCGGCCATTCCGGCCAGCGCTCGATCAGGCCGAGGCCCGCTTCATTCGCAGGGCCTTCCAGGAAATTGTCCCGCGCGAGGCTCTCCGCATGCGGCAGGGCGAAAGCCAGTTGACGGGGTTGAACGCGAACTGCCACGGGCGTTGTCACTATCTCGCTTCGATCGTGCTCATGTGCCGTACCCACTCGACCAGATAAAGCGAAACGGACGAAAGCGTAAAGACCGTGACGAAGCCCATCAGGATCAGGTCGTAAGGCCTGGGCTTGAACTCGAAGCCGAGCGAGGCGAGCACGAGCGCCGCGAACGCCACCTGCGCCACCGTGTTGAGCTTGGAGACCATCGACGGCTTCATCGGCACCGGCTTGTCGAACAACCAGGACACGATCACAGCGCCGACGATCATGAAATCGCGCGACACCACCAGGATGACGATCCAGCGCGGGATCGCGCCCCAGATGCCGAGCGCGATGAAGATCGACACCAGCAGCGCCTTGTCGGCGAGGGGATCAAGCAGCGCGCCGAGTTCGCTCGTCATGTGAAAGCGCTTGGCGAGAAAGCCGTCCACGGCGTCGCTGACGCCGGCAATGACGAACACCGCAAACGCCAGCTCCATCTGGTCCGAGGCGATCGCCCAGATGATGATCGGAACCAGAAGGATCCGGCCCAACGTGATCATGTTGGGGATGCTGGTCGGAATACTCACGGCGCTTCCCGGCGCAAAGGACCCGGCCTGCCCGTGGCCGGTCGTTATCTACATAGTATAACGGCGGCTTGCTTGCGAGCCATTGCACGGCAGGGGAATCCGACGTAACCAGCCGGAATTATTCCGGAACTGGCCATGGCCGAACGCAAAAACGGGCTCACTTACGCGGATTCCGGCGTCGACATCGATGCCGGCAATCGGCTGGTCGACCTCATCAAGCCGATGGTCCGCGCCACCGCGCGCCCGGGCGCCGACGCCGAGATCGGCGGCTTCGGCGGCCTGTTCGACCTGAAGGCGGCGGGCTTCAAGGACCCGGTTCTGGTCGCCGCCACCGACGGCGTCGGCACCAAGGTCAAGATCGCGATCGAGACCGGCCTGCATGACGGCATCGGCATCGACCTCGTCGCGATGTCGGTCAACGACATCGTGGTGCAGGGCGCCGAGCCGCTGTTCTTCCTCGACTACTTCGCCTGCGGCAAGCTCGACCCCGAGGCAACCGCCGCCATCGTCGCCGGCATCGCCGAAGGCTGCCGCGAATCCGGCTGCGCGCTGATCGGCGGCGAGACCGCCGAGATGCCGGGCCTCTACAAGGACGGCGACTACGATCTCGGCGGCTTTGCGGTCGGCGCGGCCGAGCGCGGCACGCTGCTGCCGCGCGGCGACATCGAGGCCGGCGATGCGGTCATCGGGCTTGCATCGTCGGGCGTGCACTCCAACGGATTTTCGCTGGTGCGCAAGATCGTCGAGGTCTCGGGCCTCGGCTTCGATGCGCAGGCGCCGTTCTCGCCGGTGATGACGCTCGGCGGCGCGCTGCTGACGCCGACGCGGCTCTATGTGAAATCGTGCCTGCGCGCGATCCGCGAGACCGGCGCGATCAAGGGGCTCGCCCATATCACCGGCGGCGGCTTCACCGACAACATTCCGCGCGTGCTGCCGAAACATCTCGGCGTCGGCATCGACCTGGCGCGGCTGCCGGTGCTGCCGGTGTTCAAATGGCTGGCGGCGCAGGGCGGCATCGCCGAGCTCGAGCTGCTGCGCACCTTCAATTGCGGCATCGGCATGATCGCGATCGTGAAGCCGGACGCGGTCAAGGAGGTGACTGAGGTGCTCGCCTCGAGCGGCGAGAATGTCGCGCTGCTCGGCGAGGTGATCCCGGCTGAAGGCGAGCACCGCGTCGTCTATAACGGCCATCTCGATCTCACCGCATGAAGCGCCGCGTCGCCATCCTGATTTCCGGGCGCGGCTCCAACATGGCCGCGCTGATCAAGGCGGCGCGCAGGCTTCCGACTATCCCGCCGAGATCGTGGTGGTGATTTCCAACCGCGCCGATGCGCTCGGCCTCGACAAGAGCGAAAGCGAGCGGCGTTGCGACCGCCGTGATCGAGAGCAAGCCGTTCGGCAAGGATCGCGCCGGCTTCGAGGCCGCGCTGCAGGCCGTGCTCGATCAGCACCGGGTCGAGCTGATTTGTCTCGGTGGATTCATGCGCCTGTTCACCGCGGAGTTCGTGCGGCGCTGGTACGGCAAGATGCTCAACATCCACCCGTCGCTGCTGCCGTCATTTCCCGGGCCTCGATCCGCACGGTCAGGCCTTGCGCGCCGGCGTGAAGATCTCGGGCGCGACCGTGCATTTCGTCATTCCCGAGACCGATGCCGGGCCGATCCTGATGCAGGGCGCGGTCGGCGTCAGCGATCACGACACGGCCGAGACGCTGTCGGAGCGGATTCTGGAAGTCGAGCACCGCATCTATCCCGATGCGCTGCGGCTGCTTGCGATCGGCGCAGTCAAGCTCGACGGCGATATCTGCAAGACGCCCGATAGCGCCGGCTCCGGCAATTTCCTGATCTCGCCGGTGGCGAGCGCGGACGGTTCGTCAGTGTGAATAAACAAAATCCCCCGGCCATCGCCGGGGGTTTGAACATCACGACACGCGCGCCCGCGCCGAGTTGATGGGTTAGGAAACCTTGAGGTTTTCCGCGGATGCCTTGCCGCGGTTTTCCACGAGGTCATATTCCACGACCTGGTTTTCATTGAGGGTGGAGAGTCCTGCACGCTCGACGGCGGAGATATGGACGAACACGTCCCTGTCGCCGCCGTTCGGCTTGATGAACCCATAACCCTTGGTCGGGTTGAACCACTTGACGGTACCCTTGGGCATCGCCTGTCTCCTGCTGCTCTGAACGCAAAAAACGCGGATGCGCTTTCACGCATGCCACGTCACAAACGGCTTTCTGCTCAATCTCCGAAACGTCGCGAAACGCACAGTCGAACGGCCAATCCGATTGTGGGGCGGATAGCAACACGAAATGACGGTATTGGCAAGCTTCTGGCATGGCTCAGGAAATCGCCAATGAGCTTTGCCGAGTGCCGTGTAGTCCGTGTGGCGGCGGAAGCACAATGGTGCTCAATCAGCTTTTTGCAGGTGCGAGCACCGATTGACCGTTGCCGGCAAACAAGGGCAAATCCGGGGGTGGGGACAGCGGCTTTTTGCGTTTGGAAATAGCATCATGTGCTGCTCATCGCAGCCGTCGCAGCGTGGGGGACGGAGCAGCCGGCCGCGGCCTGTTGAAGGCGGTCATGCTCGCCTGCGCGCTTGCGCTGGCCGTGGTCGCATCCCCGGCGCACGCGCAGGTCGCGCCGCCATTTCCGTCACCATCTCCTTCGCCGTCGCCATCCCCGACACCGGTTCCGGTGCCGACCATGATCAATTCCGAGATCTCGGCGGGCAACCAGGCGCTCAACCTCGGCTCCAGCTTCCTGGAGCGGCTCGGCAGCCAGGCGACCAACGGCTTCAACCAGAGCTTGCGCAACAATCCGGGTGGCGGCGGCGCATCCGAAGCCGCGCAAGGTCCGCGCTACCGCAGCTGGGGCGAGCTCTATGGCCTCTCGACCCGAAACGACGCCCAGGGCGACTTTGTCGGCGACAAGCGCAGCACCGCGGGCGCCGTCGCCGGCTTCGGCGCGCAGATCGTGCCTCACGTGAACATCGGCTTCTCGATCGACCAGAGCCACACCAAAATCGACGTGCCGCTCGCCATGCAGACGGCGACGCTCGATCTGACGCAGCTCGGCTTCACCGCCGCCGTCGACAAGGGACCATGGACCTGGGCGATCGCGCTGGTGCACGGCTTCGGCAATGTCGGCTCCAGCCGCGACACCGGCTTTGGCTTCGCGAATGCCAGCTACGGCGCGCGCATCGACGGCGCGCTGACCGAGCTCGACTACTACTGGACCAAGGGGCAGAGCCGCATCGTGCCCAAGGCCGGGCTCGAATGGGTGCGCTCCACGACCGGCTCGCTGCAGGAGGTCGGCGGCTTCGATCCACTGATGGCGACGGGGGCAACCTTCGAGCGGACGCGCGGGCCTGATCGGCGCCGAGGTCGGCCATTACTGGATTTTCGGCACGCGGATTCTGGACCTGTCGGCCTACGGCAAGTTCATCGACAATTTCGAGCAGAATTTCAGCTCCGTCACCGTCAGCCTCGGACCGCAGAGCATCGCGGTGCAGGGCATCGGCGAAAGCCAGTACGGCGCGGATGCCGGCGCCTCGGCCTCGCTGTTCCTCGGCAATACCGCGCGCGTCTATCTCAACTACGACGCCAAGCTGCGCGCCAATCTGCAGTCGCACCAGGGCACGCTCGGCCTCGAGGTGAAGTGGTAGCGCGCTGGCCGGCTCCAGTTCCTGATAGTCGAGGGAATCACCTAGAGGTTGGGCGAGGAGACTTGCCCTGATGAACCGTAGGGAACGCCGCGCCGCTCAAGCGCTCCAAAAAGACCACGACAGGTTCCGGCGCGTCCACGCCGGCCGCACTTCGCGAGCTCGCCCTCCAGCATATGCAGGCCGGCCGCCTTCTGGATGCGCAGCTTTGCTGCCAACAGGCGCTCGCGGCCGAACCCGATCACGCGGAAACCCTGCATCTGATGGGTCTGCTGCACCTGCATGCCCGGCAATACGACCACGCGATCGCGTGGATCGAACGCGCCGGCCGGCAGGATCCCGAGACGGATTATCTCGGCAGTCTCGGCATCGCGCTGGAGCAGCAGGGCCTCCACGGCGAGTGCGCTCAAGGCGCTCGAGCGGGCGCTGCAGCTGCGGCCCGACGACATCGCGTTGTGGATCCAACACGGCAATGTGCTGCGGAAGCTCGAACGGTACGGCGAAAGCCTCACGAGCTATCGGAACGTCCTGAAGTTCAATCCGGTCCAGGCCGACGCGATCTATGGCTACGGCTGCGCTCTCCTCAAGCTTGGGCGGCCGGACGAAGCGCTGTCTTACATCGATCTCTGCGACCGACAACGGCCGAACCAGGCGGCCGTTCTCGAACAGCGTGGCCTCGTGCGCTTCGAGATGAAGCGATACGAGGATGCCCTGTCCGATTTTCTGCGGGCGCACGCGCTCAACCCGGCCAATCACGAGACCTGCAACAATATCGGCTCGTCGCTGCAGTTGCTGTCCCGCGGCGAAGACGCTCTCGCATGGTTCGACAAGGCCGTTGCCTTGCGGCCGGATTGCATCACCGCACTGGTCAACAAGGCCTTCACGTTGACCGAGCTGCGGCGGATCGATGAGGCCTTCGCAACCTTCCATCAAGCGAAGGCGCTCGATCCGGACGATCCCGATCTGACATTCCATCTGTCCCTGCTGGAGCTGCTGACCGGCAATTTCGAAGCCGGTTGGGCGGGACGTGAGGCGCGGTGGCGCGCGCGGGCCCGTCCGGCTCGTATCCAGAGTTCCCGCAGCCGCTCTGGCGCGGAGATGTCGATCTCAAAGGCAAGACCATCCTCGTGCTGGAGGACGAAGGTTTCGGCGATGCGATTCAGTTCGCGCGTTACATCCCGATGCTGGCCGAGCGTGGCGCGCGCGTCGTCTTGCGGGTTGGCGATCCGCTTCATCCCTTGCTGTCGGAGCTGTCAGGTGTTGCCGAGTGCTCGCCGAAATCGAATCCATCCCTGCCGTCGTTCGACCTGCATGTTCCGACCTGCAGTCTTCCGCTGGCGTTTGGAACGCGGCTCGATACGATTCCGGCCGACATACCCTATTTGCCGGCGCCTCCGGAGAGCCGCGTGCAGGCCTGGGAAGACCGGCTCCAGGAACGTCTTGACCGCGCAGGGCATTGCGCGTAGGTCTGGTCTGGTCGGGCAGGCCGACCCATGTGAACGATCGCAACAGGTCGATTCCGTTGTCCATGCTGTCGCGCATCCTCGATGTCGATGCAGCCTTCATCAGCCTGCAAAAGGACCCGCGCACCGCTGACAAGGCCGTGCTCGAACGAACCGGCATCGTCGACCTGACCTCGCATCTCACCGACTTCGCCGAGACGGCGGCGCTGGTCAGTTGCCTCGATCTGGTCATCAGCGTCGATACCAGTGTCGTCCACCTTGCCGGCGCGCTCGGACGGCCGGTCTGGACCCTGTTGCCCTATGCGCCGGACTGGCGCTGGCTGCTCGATCGCGACGACAGCCCCTGGTACCCGACCATGCGGCTGTTCCGGCAGACGGCGACGCGGGATTGGGCTGACGTGCTCGACCGCGTCCGCGCTGAGCTGGCCGGGCTTGCGGTCTAAGGGCGACCGCGCGACGGACTCTCAGCTCTCGGCGTCGCCGCGATCGACCCTGACGACGCGGCCCTTCTCGATCGCAAGCGCCAGCTTGCCGTGCTTCAGCGCCAGCGCGGCCTCGCCGAACAATTCGCGGCGCCAGCCTTGCAGGGCGGCGACATCGGCATTGTCGTCGGCCGCGATCTCTTCGAGATCGTCGACGGTGGCGATCACCTTGCTCGCCACCGCGTGGCGCTCCGAGGTCATCCGCAGCAGCACCTTCAACAGCTCGACGGTGGCCGCGCCGTTGGAATTGTTGCGCGGCTTCTCGAGCTTCGGCAGCGTCGCCTGATCGCGCGCCAATCCCCGCTGCACGGCGGCGACGATGTCGCCGCCCCATTTGGAGCGGTCAAAACCCTTCGGCAGCGAGCGCAGATTGGCGAGCTTCTCGAGCGAGGTCGGCGCGTGGGTGGCGATATCGCCGACCGCGTCGTCCTTCAGCACCCGGCCGCGCGGCACGTCGCGGCTCTGCGCCTCCTGCTCGCGCCAGGCCGCGACCTCGATCAGCACCGCGAGCTCCCGCGGCTTGCGCACCCGCGTCTTCAGCCGCTCCCAGGCGCGCTCGGGATGGAAGTCGTAGGTCCGCGGCGAGGTCAGGATCTCCATCTCCACGCTGACCCAGTTGTTGCGGCCGCGCTTCTTCAGGTCGGCATCGAGCGCGATGAAGACGTCGCGCAGATGGGTGACGTCGGAGACCGCGTAGTGAATCTGCTCGCTGCTGAGCGGACGCCGCGACCAGTCGGTGAAGCGATGGGTCTTGTCGGGGCGGTGACCGGTGATGCGCTGCACCAGCTGGTCGTAGGCGATGCTATCGCCATAGCCCAGCACCATGGCCGCCACCTGGGTGTCGAAGATCGGGTGCGGCAACATGTTGGCGCGATGCCAGATGATCTCGATGTCCTGGCGGGCGGCGTGGAAGACCTTCAGCACCTTCTCATTGCCCATCAGCTCGAAGAAGGCCCGCAGGTCGATGCCGGGCGCGAGCGCGTCGATGACGACAGCCTCCTCCGGGCTTGCCATCTGCACGACGCAGAGCAGGGGATAGTAGGTGGTCTCGCGCAGGAACTCGGTGTCGACGGTGATGACGGGGTGCTGTGCCAGTCGCGCGCAGACAGCCGCGAGTTCCGAAGTGGTAGTGACGAGATCCATGAACGACCTATGACGCGTGCAACAGCCGTTCGGCCGAAAGCGCTGTTATGTCAAGCGTCTTAAGGCAGATTCGAGCCTTGCAATACGGCAATAGCGTGGACTGACCGGCCTGCCGGATTGGCCGTCGCCGGCGTTGGATCAACTGCGGAAGGTCAGTGGTTGCGGACGCGGCCTTGGGATTGCCGCCCCGACGGGACCGCCAGAACGACGACGCAGAGCCCCAGCATCGCCAGCCCCATGAACTCGAACACAAGTGCGTCCACGACAAAATCCCCCAACAAAGGAGTGAGCTTTGTCGGGGCGGATTGACCGAATCTTAATTGGCGGCGCCGCGGCTTTCGGGATGGTGGATGGCGGGTTAACCGCCAGGCCGCCGCCAATGCCGCGGACATGCCGGCGGACGTCGCTTGACCCGGCCCTTGCGGCCGCCTCCATAAGCGTATCGGTCAGGACAGCAACGAGGTGATTCGTGAACTCCGCCGCCCGATTTCTCAGCCCATCCGAGGCCGCCAGGCAACTCGGTATCTCCACCAAGGCGCTGCGCCTCTACGAGCAGCGTGGCTTGATCACGCCGGCTCGCACCCCGGCAGGGTGGCGTGCCTACGGCCCTGCCGAGATGGCCCGCGCCGCCGAGATCGTGGAATTGCGCGCGCTCGGCCTCAGCCTCGGCGACGTCGCGCGGATATTCGCAGGCGACGTCCGGACTCTCGATCGGACCTTGGCGGCACACAAGGAAGCTCTCGAAGATCGCATGCGCGAGCTCGGCCATACGATCGGCAAGGTCAGCCGCCTGCGCGCGGATCTGGCCCGGGGCGAAGTGCCGGAGGCCCGAGACCTCATTCGCCTGCTCAAGCCGATGCCGGATGTCAGTATCGCGTTCGATCTTCCCTGGCCGTGGGGTGGCGAGCCCTTCAACTTGCGCGACGTCCGATCGCTCAACTACATCGTCGGCCCGCTCGGCAGCGGCAAGACGCAGTTGGCCAAACGCCTGGCCGCTGCGCTGCCCAATGCGGCGTTCGTCGGTTTGGATCGGCTGGCAAACGACGCTGCCGCAGCGCGCGCGAGCCTCGATGCCGACGCCGCCTTGAAGTCTCGGGTGGACAACAGTCTGGCCGCGATCGTCGATGACGGCGGCACGGAATCGGTGGCGCTGCTTGCGCTGCTCACGTCACTGGAATCGGACGATGCGTCGATCCTGGTGATCGACATGCTGGAACATGGATTGGATGCGGCGACACAGGAGGCCCTGATCGGCCATTTGCGCCGTCGTGCGCCGGCGGCAAAGCCGCTGTTCTTCCTGACGCGCTCCAGCGCGATCCTGGACCTGGATTGTGTCGGAGCGGATGAAGCGATCATCCTGTGTCCCGCCAATCACAGTCCGCCGAGCCGGGTCATTCCTGTTGCGGGGTCGCCGGGATATGAGGCCGTCGCCACCTGTCTCGCGTCACCCGATGTGCGCGCGCGCACGGAGGGAATGGTGGCTCACTTGCCGGCGAGGTGATCGACCGAAACGATCTCACGTCCCGCAAAAGGTCTGGCACACCCGCTCTTCCGGCTTGGGCGGGTCGGCATAAGCGGCAAAATCCGGTTGGTCATCATAGGGCTTCGCCAAAACCTTCAGAAGCTCCTCGAACGGCGCGTAGTCGTCGTTGGTCGCGGCCGACGATCACAGCCTCGATGCGGTGGTTGCGCGGGATGAAGGCCGGATTGACCGCGCGCATCGCGGCCTGCCGCTCGGCGGACGACTGCGGTTCGTCGGCGATGCGCTTCTGCCAGCGCGCGGCCCATTCGTCGAACGCGGCGGGCTCGGCGAACAGCGCGCGGACGTCGCTGAGATCACCGGCCGCGGCATCGCTGAGGCGGCGGAAGGTCAACGTGAAGTCGGCCTTGCCTTGCGCCATCGCATCGAGCAGGTCCTGCACCAGCGCCTCGTCGCCGTCGCGCGCCGTGAACAGGCCGATCTTGCTGCGCAGGCCGGCCTGATAGGCGGCCGTGAATTTTTCCGGGAAGGCGCCGAGAATCTCCTGCGCCTCCGCGATGCCCTTTTCCTGATCGTCGGACATCAGCGGCAGCAGGCATTCGGCGAGCCGGGTCAGATTCCACAGCGCGATCCGCGGCTGGTTGGCATAGGCGTAGCGGCCCTGCTCGTCGATCGAGGAGAACACCTGCGCCGGGATCGTAATGATCCATGAAGGCGCAGGGGCCGTAATCGATGGTCTCGCCCGAGATCGAGGTGTTGTCGGTGTTCATCACGCCATGGATGAAGCCGATATGCAGCCAGCGCGCGACGAGTTCGCGCCTGCCGCGCCACGACGCCTGCGAGCAGTGCGTGATAGGGGCGATCGGCTCCCGCCAAATCCGGATAATGCCGCGCGATGACGTGATCGGCGAGCCGGCGCAGCGCGTCGGTGTCCTGGCGCGCGGCGAAATACTGGAAGGTGCCGACGCGGATGTGGCTCGATGCGACGCGGGTCAGCACCGCGCCCGGCAGCATGGTCTCGCGGATCACGTTCTCGCCCGAGGTCACGGCGGCGAGCGAGCGGGTGGTCGGAATGCCCAGCGCGAACATCGCCTCGCTGACGATGTATTCGCGCAGCACCGGCCCGAGCGCGGCGCGGCCGTCGCCGCGGCGGGAGAACGGGGTGGGGCCGCGATCCCTTGAGCTGGATATCGCGGCGGACGCCGTCCTTGTCGATGACCTCGCCGAGCAGGATGGCGCGGCCATCGCCGAGCTGGGGAACAAAGTGCCCGAACTGGTGGCCGGCATAGGCCATCGCGATCGGATCGGCGCCGGCGGGCAGTCGTCTTGCCGGCCAGGATTTCCGCGCCTTCGGGCGTCTCCAGCAGGTCCGGATCGAGCCCGAGCTGGACCGCCAGCGGCCGGTTCAGCTTGATCAGCCGGGGCGAGGCCACCGGGGTCGGCGCCACGCGGGCGAAAAAGTTCGCCGGCAGGGCCGCATAGGTGTTCTGGAAGGGGAAATGCACCGTCATGGCCCCAAGATAGGCGCTGCTGGAGGCCTTTTTCGAGGCCCAAACTTCCCCTTGCATTCGGTTGCCGTGCGGGAACGCCTCGGCTAAACCCTGCCGGCGTTTCGGACCGGCTTTTGGCCTCCGATTCGATCCTCCGACATCCGTTCGAGACATCCATGCATCGTTACCGGACCCATACCTGCGGCGCGCTCCGTGAGAGCCATATCGGCGAGACCGTTCGCCTCTCGGGCTGGTGTCATCGCATCCGCGACCATGGCGGCGTGCTGTTCATCGACCTGCGCGACCATTACGGGCTGACGCAATGCGTGGTCGATCCGGATTCGCCGGCCTTCAAGCTCGCCGAGAAGCTGCGCTCGGAATGGGTGGTGCGGATGGAGGGCAAGGTGCGCCGCCGCCCCGAGGGCACCGACAATCCGGAACTGCCGACCGGGCATGTCGAGCTCTATGTCAGCGACATCGAGGTGCTGGGCCCGGCCGGCGAGCTGCCGATGCCGGTGTTCGGCGAGCAGGAATATCCGGAAGACATCCGGCTGAAATATCGCTTCCTCGATCTGCGCCGCGAGAAGCTGCACCAGAACATCATGACGCGCGGCGCGATCGTCGACTCCATCCGCCGCCGCATGAAGGAAGCGGGCTTCTTCGAATTCCAGACGCCGATCCTGACCGCGTCCTCGCCGGAAGGCGCGCGCGACTTCCTGGTGCCGTCGCGGATTCATCCCGGCAAATTCTACGCGCTGCCGCAGGCGCCGCAGCAGTACAAGCAGCTGCTGATGATGAGTGGCTTCGACCGCTACTTCCAGATCGCGCCGTGCTTCCGCGACGAGGACCCGCGCGCCGACCGTCTGCCGGGCGAGTTCTATCAGCTCGACGTCGAGATGAGCTTTGTCGAGCAGGACGACGTGTTCGCCGCGATGGAGCCGGTCGTCACCGGCGTGTTCGAGGAATTCGCCAAGGGCAAGCCCGTGACCAAAGGCTGGCCGCGGATTCCCTTTGCCGAAGCCGTCCGCAAATATGGCAGCGACAAGCCGGACCTGCGCAACCCGATCGTGATGCAGGACGTCTCCGAGCATTTCCGCGGCTCCGGCTTCAAGGTGTTCGCGCGGATGCTGGAGGACGACGAAGAACCAGGTCTGGGCGATCCCGGGCAAGGGCGGCGGCTCACGCGCCTTCTGCGACCGCATGAACTCATGGGCGCAGGGCGAGGGCCAGCCCGGTCTCGGCTACATCATGTGGCGCGAGGGCAATGAGGGCGCGGGTCCGCTCGCCAACAACATCGGTCCGAGCGCACGGCGGCGATCCGCGCGCAGCTTGGCCTGAAGGAGGGCGACGCGGCGTTCTTCGTCGCCGGCGATCCCGCGAAATTCTGGAAGTTCTCTGGCCTCGCGCGCGCGAAACTCGGCGAGGAATTGAACCTCGTCGACAAGGAGCGCTTCGAGCTCGCCTGGATCGTCGACTTCCCGATGTATGAGTACAACGAGGAAGACAAGAAGATCGATTTCTCGCACAACCCGTTCTCGATGCCGCAGGGCGGCCTCGAGGCGTTGAAGTCGAGCAACGATCCGCTCACCATCAAGGCGTTCCAGTACGACATCGTCTGCAACGGCTACGAGATCGCCTCCGGCGGCGTGCGTAACCACGTGCCCGAGGCGATGGTGAAGGCGTTCGAGATCGCGGGCTATGGCGAGAAGGACGTCGTCGAGCGTTTCGGCGGCATGTACCGCGCGTTCCAGTACGGCGCGCCGCCGCATGGCGGCATGGCGGCCGGCGTCGACCGCATCGTCATGCTGTTGTGCGGCACCACCAACCTGCGCGAAATCTCGCTGTTCCCGATGAACCAGCAGGCGGTCGATCTCCTGATGGGCGCGCCGAGCGAGGTCACGCCGAAGCAGCTGCGCGAGCTGCACATCAGGCTGAACTTGCCGCAGAGCTGATCGATGACGTGACGGGGCCGGGATGTCCCGCTCCCGACCCCAGGCGGACATCGCGTCACAGCACCCTGCGCCCATCTCCCCGTTGCCGCGGAAACGCAAGATGCTAGCCTTGGCGCGCTCGAGCTTGGGAGGGGGCAATGACCAGTCAAGGAACCCTGGCGTGGCCGATGGCGCGTGCTGTGGCGACGCGTCCGAACGCTGAGGCGATCGTCGACGGCGAAACACGCCTCACTTACGCGCAATGGAATCGACGGGTTCGTGGCCTCGCTGCCGGCCTGCGCGACCTCGGCCTGCGCACCGGAGAGGTCGTCGCATCAATCGGCCAGAACAGTTTTAGGCACCTGGAGTGCTGGGTCGGCATTCCCGCCGCCGGGATGGTGCTGAACGATCTCAACTACCGGCTTGCCGTCCCGGAACTGGAATTCATCATCAACGACTGCGGGGCGCGAGCCATCGTCGCCGATGGTGCCTACCGGGAGGTAGCCCTTCAACTCAAGCAACGATGCCCCTCTCTCGATTACCTGCTTTACGCCGGGACGGAGTCCGCTCCGGACGGGTGGGTCCATTGGGACGATGTGTGCGCGGCAACGCCGCTCAACGAGAACCATTCCGAACTCCGCGCGATCGCCGCGGACACGCTTGCAGCCATTTCCTACACCGGAGGCACGACGGGCCTGCCCAAGGGCGTGATGCAGAGCCACGGCAATCTGCTGGCCAATGCCAAGCACATGCTGCTTGCCAACCCGTTGTTGCCGACGGATCGCTTTATCCATGCTGCACCGATGTTTCACGCCGCCGATGCAGCAACGACGTTCGCGCTGACATTCATGGGCGGCGCCCATGTCTGCATCCGCGGCTACGAGCCGGAGTTGTTCGGCAAGGTCGTCGAAACGGAGAGAGTCACCGTGGCACTGATCGTGCCGACGATGATCAACATGTTGCTCAATCATCCGGCGACGGTGAACCGGGACTTTTCGGCATGGCGTTTGCTGATGTACGGAGCTTCGCCGATGCCGGTGGATCTGCTGCTCCGGGTCTGCAACTTGTTGCCGTGCGATATCGTCCAGCTCTATGGGATGACCGAGGCCTCGCCCCTGGTCACGTCGACACAGCGCACCGACAACCGCGAGGGCGCGCGCGGGATCGAACCGGCGAAGAGCCGCCTTGCGAGCTGCGGACAACCGGTCGTCGGCGTCGAAGTCGAAATCCGCCGTCACGACGGTTCGGTTTGCAAGCCGCGCGAGACCGGCGAGGTCTATGTGCGCGGACCGAACATCATGCTGGGCTATTGGAAGCGGCCGGAGGAGACTGCCAGCGCGCTTGTGGGCGATGGTTGGTACAAGAGCGGGGACGTGGCCTGGGCGGATGAGGAGGGATACCTGTTCGTCGTCGACCGCGCCAAAGACATGATCATTTCAGGGGGCGAAAACGTCTACACGACGGAAGTCGAGAACGCCGTATTTCACCATTCCGCCGTGCTGGAGGTGGCGGTGTTCGGGATTCCCCATGAGAGCTACGGAGAGATCGTCCACGCCGAGGTCGTCGCAAAACCGGGCACCTCCATCACGGCCGACGACATCGTGGCCGTATGCCGGAAGCATATCGGCGGATACAAGGTGCCCCGATCGGTGGTGATCCGCAATGAACCGTTGCCCAAATCGGGTGCCGGTAAAATTCTGAAGCGCAGCCTTCGCGATCCCTATTGGCAGGGCAAAAATCGCGGGGTGAACTAGCGCCTGAGCGCCGCCCCAGTTGAAAGCGCCGCTTTCACTTAAGTCTTCGCGCGGGCGCGCCGGCATGTGTCCCGGCGACACCATATGCGGCGCGGCTGTTGAAGAGCAACAATGTCCTGGTGTCCATGCCGGCCGCCGGCGTGGGACGGCCGCCGTTCAGGACATCGTTGTTTGGATAGGCGAACGCGAACGCACCTGGATCGAGCCGATATGAGTGCTGCGCGACCTCCCGATTATCTCTACGATCCCATTAACATACTCATCATTACCTCTTCAATCACATCTACTTACAAAATCACCCCGTTAGCAACACCCCTCATTAACTATTATCTCAAAACAGCAATTTCATATTTCCTCCAATCCTGACTCTCTTTTCCCTTAAAAGCAGAAATTCACTCTTCCCGTATTCAATTTCAACCGCATTCAATTACTGAAATTTATCTCATTGTCAAAATAACCTGCCTCCCAGAACTTTCATTCTCAACCTACGTCAACTCGCTTTGCCCTCAGCTCATCTATAACCTACTTACTCCAAAGTCTACTCATCTCTCAATTACATCATAGCAGCTTGCTTCTTATCCTTCCGCTCGTGCGCGGGCGACACCGAAATCGTATTCCAATTCTTCAATATGTCGTTAATTACCGCTTTCTGTCCGCGTGGAGACAATCAATCCTTCAGCACCAACCCGTAAAACATCCGCACTATCCTTTCTCACCATTTATCACTCATTTTCTCACTCTCAGTACTGCACAATCACACGCCCGCTTATACACACTTTTCACGTCTATAACACAGCTCATCTTCTTAAATACCATTCAACTCTATCCTCAGCCATATTCCAAATACATATTACCAGCTTCATCTTTTTCGCACCATCCGCAGATCCACCGCCCCGCACTGATCGGAGTGTGTAGCGGTTTCTCTCGCGACAAATGTGGAACGCGTTTTCGCGGAGATCATGCGCAAACAGAAGATCTACATCACCGCATCGTCGCAAGCTGCACGGCGAGCGCGCAGGCGCGGTCGTATTCGTCGAGATTGATCCATTCGTCGATCGTGTGCGGCTCGTTCTGCCCCGCGCCGAACGTCACCGTCGGAATACCGTGGCGGACCATCCAGTTCGCGTCGAGGCCGCCGCTTGCGGCGCGGATCACCGGCGTTCCACCGACGGCGGACACGGCCGCGGACGCGCGTTTGACGACGGGCAAACTGTCCTTCATGCGGAACGGATAATAGTCGGTCTCGGCCTTGAACTTGACGCGGCCCGACTTGCCTTCGCTGTTCTTGACGCGCTTGGCGGCCTTCTCGAACGCCGCCTTGTAGGCTTTGGTGATCTCCTTGAAGAACTTCGCGTCGTGGCTGCGGCTTTCGCCGCGCACGTGCACGTAGTCGGTGACGACATTGGTGGCGTCGCCTGCCGGCCGGCCGTCGCCGCCGGTGACGGGACCGACATTGCTGGTGCCCTGCCGCTTGCCCTTCACCACCTTGCCGAACCAGCCGCCGGCCTTCAGGTCGGCGAGCGCAAGCGCAAGGATCATGGTCGAACTGATCCCGCGTTCCGGTGCGACGCCGGCATGCGAGGCACGACCGAAAATCTCGACCTGCCAGCGATCGGCGCCGACGGCGCCGATGACGACATTGGACGCAGAGCCGCCGTCATAGTTGAAGGCCATCACCGGCGAGCCGAGATCCTCGGTCTTGACGTGGCGCGCGCCCCACAGCCCGCTCTCCTCCCGCACGCAGAACAGCAGCGTGATCGGCGGATGATCGAGCTTGTGTTTGGCGAGCTCGGCCGCGAGCGTCACGAGAACGCCACAGCCGCAGCGGTTGTCGCCGCCGAGCGCGGTCTTCGCCCGGTTGACGATCTTGCGGCCGGCGCGCTTCGGCTGCGCACCGGCGCAGAGCGGCACCGTGTCCATGTGGGTCATGAACATGATCCGCGGCTGGTTATGCATCGCGCCGCGGCCGGGCAGATCGACAATGAGGTTGCCGGTCTCGGTCGGCACGGGGATGCGCGTGTTGGCGTCGTCGAGGCGGATCGCCTCTTGCGGCACGCCGGCTTCCCCGAGCGCCGCGGCGAGCTCGCGCCCGATCGCGGCCTCCTTTCCGGTCACGCCTTCGATGCTGAGGAAACGGAGGAGGCGGTCGGTGGCGGCTTGCGTATCGACAGACATGACTTGCCCTTTGATGAACGGGTGCAGCATCCTTCGCGGCGTCGCGTTGCGCAAGGCCGGCGTCGACCGCATCGTCAGGTTGTTATGCGGCACGACCGATTTCAGGCCGAATTCGCCGCAGAACCGATCGGCGCCGGGCGCAGCCTCAGCGCGGCGGCGGCTGCGTGTCCCAATGCGCCAGATTTTCCAGGGCGGGCGACCATGCGTATCGCCGTTTTTCCCAGACCGACAGCGACGGGGCGGGGAACAGCGGATCGTTGAAGGCGCCGACCGGAATGCCAAATCGCGTGGCGCCGGTCTCGCGCGCCCAGCACACCGTGGCCCCGCAGGTCGGGCAGAAATGGTGATTGATCCGGGTGCCGGCATCGCTGGTGCGGGTATAGATCTTGTTCGGACCATCGAGCCGAACGCTGTCGCTCGGAAAATACGCGGCGCTGCTCCAGGGCACGCCCGAGCGGCGCTGGCAGTCCTCACAATGACAGACGTTGACCATGACAGGCTCGGCAGAAACGGCGACGCTGAAGTCGCCACACAGGCACCTGGCGGTTCTCGGCATATGGTCCCCCTGACGGCTGGTCCGTTCCAACACGATCCCTGACCTCGATGTTACGATGGAATTGACGAGTCGTTTCGCCGTATGCGTCGCGGTCGCGATCACTTTTGCTGGGGCTGGTCTGCCTGCGATTTCGTCTCGCGGAATTCATCGCGCCGCGTGCCGTGTCGGCTTCCGGCCCTCAAGCGCACGTTGTATGATTGCGTCATGCCAAAGTTTCTTCGCATCGGAGTCCATCAGGAGAACGTCTCCGGATACACGTCAAAGGCATGGTGCGTCCGGCGGGTCGGCTCGACCGTTTTCCTGAAGTGGGGCGCAGTCGAGGTTTTGGGCGTCGCAGACGGCCGCAAGGTCTACTGGACGCATCCGCCGATGGACAAGACCATTCGTTGCGGCACGGTGCAGCGCGCCAGGGACTATGAAAAATCCGCGATCGCGCGGCGGCGCAATCACCGCTATCAACCGCTGACCGGGAATATCGCAACCCGGCGCAAAGCGGCGGATCGCGGCGCGGAGCTCAAACAGGCGCTCGCCACGATCCTGTTCGTCGATATCGTCCGCTCCACCGAAAAGGCCGCGCGGCTCGGCGATGCCCGCTGGACCCAGGTGATGAATCATCTATTACACCGCCGTCCGCCGAGAGCTGAAGACCTTGCGCGGAAAAGAAGTCGTCACGACCGGGGACGGGCTGCTGGCGACATTCAAGGCACCCGACGCCGGCATTCACTGCGCGGCGGCAATCCGCGAGGCCGTTCGCACGCTGGGGCTGGAGATCAGGGTAGGGCTGCACGCGGGCGAATATCGCGTGAGCGGAGCCGAGCTGGTCGGTCTCACGCTTCACATCGGCGCGCGCGTCGCCGCAAAAGCGCTTGCCGGCGAAATCCTGGTCTCGAGTGCGATCAGGGATCTGCTGTCGAAGTCCGAAATCCGCTTTGCGGAGCGCGGCGTTCACCAGCTCAAGGGCGTGCCGGGGCGATGGCGGCTGTACCGGGTCGAGCATTAGCGCCGTCGTATCGCGGCGTGCTCACCACACCCACGCCGGAAGCGTCATCTCCTGATTGCCGAAGCGTATCACCGGCACGACGGGCGGCCCGTACGGATCGACCCGGTCGTCCTCGGGCCGATAGCGATATCGCGGCACGATATACGAATCCCAGTAAGGCCTGACGACGGGCACGGGGACGTAAAGCCTCTGCTGTGGCGCGCGAACGACCTTGCCCGTTCGCGTCTGGGCCGCGGCGGGCGAAGTCCCCAGGCTACACAGCACCAGGGCCGTTCCGAGCGCGAATGCTTTTGCCATCGTCTTCATGCCGCGGCCTCCTTGCCATTCAAGTCAAATCGACGAGGGCCATGATCGTTCCCGATTGTGTCGGCGGCCACACCGGCGTCGGGGGCGCGGCGCGAAAATCGCGCTGTGTGTCCTCCCGGAGACAGGCGTGTTTGCGGCAAATTCAGCCTGATCGCCGAAAGTTAAACGTTAGCCCTCTCGACGACCCACTCCCAGGCTGCTCAACGCGTTCAGCAGTGCGTCCGCCGAGTAGGGCTTGCTCGCAAACGCCAGCGCGTTTTGGGCCCCGAATTGGGCGCGCAACTCCTGCGTATTGTGACCGGTCGCGAGGACGATCGGAAGATCAGGATAGATCGCTCTCATTTCGTGGATCAGAACGTCGCCTTTTCGATCCGGCAAGCCTCCCGGATTCTGAGCAACGCCTTCGCACGCCCGCGGTCCAGGTGATCAGTTTTTAGCAATGCACGCTTCCCGCAGCTGCTGTTCAGCCCGGAGATAGAATTCCAGGTCCCTTCCCTCCGGTTCGCCGGCTTCCTGCCAAAGCAGGTAGGCGCGGCGTTCGATGTCCTTATGAAGGGGTAGGGATGGGCCCGAACCCGCGGCCGACATTTCATAGCGTTCGGCCATTGCTTCCAGCTTGTCGGCGAATTCGACATCGTTGATGGCTTGTGCCAGTCGGCGGCACCGCGCCGCCTGCTCGATCAACGAGTCCCTTTGGTTTGCCATGCCACATCAACGGAAGACGGCGGCTTCGGTTTCAGGCTTCGTCGCCATCTTCTGCCTCAGGCACACCATCGCGGAGCTGTTTTAGCTTTCTCTTGGGCAGGCGACCCTCTGCAACTGCCGTAGCGCCAAGTTCGGCAATCTGGCCGGAGTCATGAATGCCGGACTGGTAAAGTTCGATCACCTTCTTTGCCACGAAATTCGTCATTTGATCGCTGCGATCGATCAGTCCGAGAGCACCGATGGTTTCTTCGTAGGCCGCTCTCAGCCGGCTGATATCCTCAGGGTGAAGCGGCAGGTTTTGGATTAGCCGATGGACCGTCATTGCCCGTCCCCGCCTTGGGCGAACGAATAGCTAAAATATATAAATACCGGAGGACGTTTCAGGTCAACGAATTCGCGCCGATCAAGGGTTGTGCGGCTGCAGACCATTGCGAGCACGGTGGCGACACGGGTGAAGCTCATCGTCAATATTCCGGAGGCTGTGTGCACTTTTATACGGACTATTCCGGTGAACAACCGTAGGGCAACGACATCACTCGCGAGAGTAGCCCTAGGGAGAGCGTTGAACCATGAGCCTCCTAGGTGGACCGGACATTTCAAGTCGGCCCCAAAACGACCTGCTTGGGATTTTGAGTGAGAGCGACTACGCGCTTATTGCACCTCATCTCACCTTCGACCGGTGTGCCCCGAACCAGACCATCTATAACCCTGGCGATAACGTCGAGACGGTGTACTTTCCCTGCGACACGAGCGCCGCTTGCTTTGTTCTCGCCGTAGAAGACGGGCGCGAGGTGCAGGTGGTCATGATCGGCAGAGAAGGGGCACTCGGCGGTATCGTCAGCCACGGACGGTTGCCAGCCTTCTCAAGGAGCGTCGTGCGGATTGGAGGTCCCTTCGCGCGCCTGCCCATCGCCCGATTGGAAGCCGCAAAGGCCAAGTCACGATCGCTGGCGAATCTTTTTGCCCGGTACGCCGATTGCTTGCTGGCTCAAACCCTGCAGGGGAGCGCCTGCAACGCGGCACATTCGATCGAGCAGCGTGCCGCCAAGTGGATCCTCGTCATCATGGCGTGGACCGGGCGCGACGTCATACCCCTCAGTCACGAGCAACTTGCCGCCATGCTCGGTGTAGGCCGCACCTATGTGAGCAGGCTCCTCACGGCCTTGCGGGCGCAAGGCATCCTGGAAACCAGGCGAATGGAACTTCGCGTACTCGACGAAGCTATGCTGCGCAGAAAATCCTGTAACTGCGACGAGACGGTTCGCGGTCACTTCAAGGAGGTGCTCGGCGGTGTTTACCCGACAGTCAGAACCCGACCTCGCGGCTGAGTTGGCGGACCGGGCTCCATTTTCAAGTTCCGGAGCGCGCAGGAACCTCTTCCGGCGAGCAGAGCAGGGAGTTGAACAAAACGGCCTAGCTAGAATTAACATGCGACAGTGGAGGGACGCATGTGGCAGTTTGTAGTCCTCCTGGTTGAGGATGATGTTCTACTTCGCGAGGTCATGGCTGAGCTTCTGCAAGAGGAAGGCTTTGATGTCGTCGAATGCTCCACGGCAGAATCAGCTGAGTTGATCGTGGCGACATGCGGCGCCGAGTTGCGCGCGCTCGTCACCGATAATTCCTTGTCGGGGACGATGTCCGGGGTTGAGCTTGCTCAGTATGCCCGAGAAAAATTCCCGCGGATGAACATTATTCTCATCTCAGGCAAGCAGGTCGAGAACCCACCTCGCTTGACCACCTTCTTGCACAAGCCGTTTGCCCCCGCTTCTCTGGTAGCAGCCGTGCGGAGATAGCAGCTATCTCTTCCGCGCGCCTTAATCGCTGCTGTTGCCCGATATGAACTCGATCAACTGTTGCCGCCGCGGCACGACGGGCAGGCACCAAAAGCCGCCGCCTGTTTTGCCCGACGAGTCAAGTTCTTCGATTGAAAATAATTATCTTTCCGAAAGACGGAAATTATGATTTAACGAAGCCAGCCCGCGCCTCTCAGGAGGGGCGTTTCGCGATCGTCACGACACGTGGCGCGGGTTGCGATGGACGCGGTTGTGCCGCAAGACGTGCGGCGCAACGCGTACGGTCAAGCCGTGTGGTCCTGTCCCCCCGACGCTGGGGTCAAGTCTGCGATCGCGAGATGCCGAATCGGCAGGCGACGGAGGCTAACAAGCCCGGTACTCCGGGGAGAGCACGGAGCAGCCGTAAAACCATTGCGCAGGGAGTGCCGGAGTGATTTCGGCGTACCTGTGTTGGCCTGCGTGCGTCTTTTTCGTTTGCACGCAAGGCAGTGGGTGCGGCGTGCACCCGGCATTCCCTGCGCCCTCTGCTTTCAGAGGGACACCGAATTGCAAGACTCGGACGCGAAATCGCGCCGCGGGAATGCTGTTCACGTCTCTCCGCTGTCGTCGTCCGCGCCAGTGCGCAATTGCGCACGGCAGACGACGACATCGCAGGAGACGTGCCTCGGAACGACGACGGAGTATGAACGCGCGCCATTTCCAAATTGCACGAACGCACTTGAGCGTGCTTCACATCCGGTTCAATCTGCCGCAAAACTGATCGGCGATACCACCGGAACCCTGCGTTTCGGGAGCCTCGGGGGAAGCGAATGTCCTATTCCGAAGACCTGCATGCCGCGGCATTGGCCTACCACCGGCTGCCGCAGCCCGGAAAACTCGAGATCCACGCCACCAAGCCGCTCGCCAACCAGCGCGACCTCGCGCTGGCCTATTCCCCCGGCGTCGCCGCCGCCTGCACCGAGATCGCGCAAAACCCCGGTGAGGCGGCCACGCTGACGGCCCGCGCCAATCTGGTCGCCGTCGTCTCCAACGGTACCGCGGTGCTTGGGCTCGGCAATATCGGTCCGCTGGCCTCGAAGCCCGTGATGGAAGGCAAGGCGGTGCTGTTCAAGAAATTCGCCGGCATCGACGTGTTCGACATCGAGATCGCGGCCGACACCATCGAGCGCGTGGTCGACACCGTGGCGGCGCTGGAGCCGACCTTCGGCGGCATCAATCTCGAGGACATCAAGGGACCGGAGTGTTTCGAGATCGAGGCGCGCCTGAAGGAGCGCATGAAGATCCCGGTGTTCCACGACGACCAGCATGGCACCGCCATCATCGTCGGCGCTGCGATCACCAACGCGCTGCTGCTCAACGGCAAGAAGCTGCCGGACGTCAAGATCGTCTGCTCGGGGGCAGGGGCCGCCGCGATCGCCTGCCTCAATCTGCTGGTGTCGCTCGGCGCCAAGCGCGAGAACATCTGGGTCTGCGACATCGAGGGCGTGGTCTATGAGGGGCGACCGACGCTGATGGACCGCTGGAAGGGGGCTTACGCGCAGAAGACCGACAAGCGGAAGCTCGCCGACGTCATCGGCGGCGCCGACATCTTCCTCGGGCTCTCCGCTCCCCGCGTCCTGACCCAGGACATGGTCAAGCAGATGGGCAAGGGACCGCTGGTGATGGCGCTCGCCAATCCCGATCCCGAGATCATGCCGGACGAGGCGCGCGCGGCGCGGCCAGATGCGATGATCTGCACCGGCCGCTCGGACTTCCCCAACCAGGTCAACAACGTCCTGTGCTTTCCCTTCATCTTCCGCGGCGCGCTCGACGTCGGCGCCACCGCCATCAATGAAGAGATGAAGCACGCCGCTGTCGATGCGATCGCGCAGCTGGCGCGCGATCCGCCGTCGGACGTGGTGGTGCGCGGTTTGGCCGGCGCCGAATCGCAAGGGTTCGGTCCGGGCTCGCTGATCCCGAGTCCCTTTGATCCCAGACTCATTCAGCGCATCGCGCCGGCAGTCGCCAAGGCCGCGATGGACTCCGGCGTGGCGACGCGGCCGATCAAGAATTTCGATGAATATACCGGGCTGCTGGAACGCTTCGCGTTCCGCTCCGGCCTGATCATGCGGCCGCTCTTCGCCAAGGCGCGGAGCCAGCCGGTGCGGGTGATCTATGCCGAGGGCGAGGACGAGCGCGTGCTGCGCGCCACCCAGCAGGTGCTGGAGGAGGGGCTGGCCAAGCTGATCCTGGTCGGCCGTCCGTCCGTGGTGGAGGCGCGGATTGAGCGCTTCGGCCTGTCGATCAAGGCCGGCCGCGATTTCGACCTGGTCAATCCCGAGGACGATCCGCGCTATCGGTCCTATGTGCAGACCTATATCGAGGTCGCCGGCCGCCGCGGCGTCACGCCGGATGCGGCGCGCACGGCGGTGCGCACCAACAACACGGTGATCGCGGCGCTCGCGGTTGCGCGCGGCGAGGCGGACGCGATGATCTGCGGTCTCGAAGGCCGCTATATGCGGCATCTGCGTCACGTCCGCGACATCATCGGCCATTCGCCCGAGGTCAGCGACTTCGCGGCGCTCGGCATGCTCATCACCAACAAGGGCGCCTATTTCATCGCCGACACCGAGGTGCGCCCCAATCCGAGCGCGGACGAGCTGTGCGAGGTGGCAGCCCTTGCCGCCACTCACGTGCGGCGCTTCAACCTGGTGCCGAAGATCGCCTTCCTGTCGCATTCCGATTTCGGCAGCTACGACACCGACACCGCGCGCAAGATGCGCAATGCCACCGCGCTCTTGAAGCTGCATCATCCGCAGCTCGAAGCCGACGGCGAAATGCAGGGCGATACCGCGCTGTCGGAAGCGGTGCGGAAACTGGTGCTGCCGGATTCCGGTTTGAAGGGCGAGGCGAACATCCTGATGATGCCGACGCTGGATGCCGCCAACATCGCCCATCAGATCGTCAAGGTGCTGACCGACGCCATTCCGGTCGGCCCGATCCTGATCGGTCCGGCGCGGCCTGCGCACATCCTCACCCCCTCGGTGACCGCCCGCGGCATCCTGAACATGACGGCGGTTGCCGCCGTCGAGGCCCAGGAGCGTGCCGGCAAGCAGCAGCCGAGCCTGTTCACATAAGGCAGCGACCTGGAGGCGCCGGTTCCCCGCGTCGGCGCCTCAGCCGAATCGTTTGAAAAGCGCGAGCGGAACCTCCATAATTGCGTCGGCCGTTCGATTTCCTCGCCCTAGAAGCTTCCAAGAGGCCGACAATGCCATTCATTACCTTCGGGCGAGTCCTGTTCGCCGTGCTCTTCATCTATTCGGGCGCGACCAAGCTGTTCGGTATCCAGGCCACCGCCGACATGCTCGCGGCCAAGGTGACCATCCCGGCGCTGCTTGCGCCCTATGTCACCCAGATCGAAACGGCGACGAGTATGCAGTTTCCGCAGCTGCTGGCGATCGCGGTCGGCGCCTTCGAGGTGATCGCCGGCCTGATGATCGCGCTCAATTTCGGGGCGCGGTTCTTCGCGGTCCTGCTGATCCTGTTCGTGATCGCGGCGACCTTCTATGCCCACGATTTCTGGAACCAGGCCGCGCCGGACAATGCCAAGACGATCATCGATGCGCTGAAGAATCTCTCGATCATCGGCGCGCTGTTCATGATCGCGGGCTATGGACGGGGACGGCGGGTGGCCGAGCCGGCCTACGGGGACGTGTAGTTGCGGAGGGCCTCAGGCGTCGCGCCGCCACGGCGTGACGGTGACATCCTCGGATTTGTCCAGCAGTTGAGGCGCGCCCGGTTTCAGTCCATGCGAGCTGAGGATTTGCTGCGGCGTGAACTCGGGCACGCCGGGAAAGCAGCCTTCGCCGCCGGGGATTTTCACCTTCGGCGCCTCCGACAGCCAGAAGGTGTCGTAGCGATCCATGAACAGCTCGAACACGGCCGGCCCGCCGATGATGGCGACCAGGCCCGATCGCACGCCGGCGGCCTCGGCCGCCTGCTCGAACGTGGCGCCTGCCGGATTCCACAAGCGTCGCCTTGGGATTTTCGGGATCGGGCGCGAGCGCGGCCACCTTGCGGGTCAGGATGATCCGCGTTCGCTTCGGCGAATTGGGCTGCTCTTCGCCGGAATTGCGGCCGTGCACCAGCAAGTCGGCGCGGTCGAGGGCGGCGGTGAAGAAATTCTTGTCGCCCTCGATCTTCAGCTCATCCGGCATGACATGCGCGGCATTGGCCAGCATGCCGTCGGCCGAGACGATGACATAGCCCTCGATCCGGAAAGCCACGATCCCGTGCGGCCGCCGCTACTGCGAAACCTCGGTGACGACGCTCGACAGCGGCCGGTTGCTCACCGTCGGCAGCTTGACGTCCTTCATCAGCGCTTCGTCATATTGCGGCAGCGACTTCACCGGCGCCTTGGAGCGCATCGCGACGACCTTGTAGCCTTCGGCCTTCAGCCGCTTCAGGATGTCGGGCAGCAGCGCCGCGGTCTCCTTGTGGAAGTCGTGCATCAGGATGATGCCTTTGCCCTTCTTGTCCAGCCCGTGGAAGATCAGGTTCATGACCTTCTTCGGATCGTGATATTTGAAGTCGAAGGAATCGACGTCGCAGGAGAAGATCGCGATGTTGCGGGTGCCGAGATAGGTGACCATCTCCGGCGGATGCTGCAGCGCCGGGAAGCGGAAGAACGACGACGGCGAGATCCCGCCCAGCGCCCACTTCACGGCGCTGATGCCTTTCTCGATCTCTTCCTTGCGCTGGTCCTCGCTGAGCTTCTTGTTGACCAGCGCCTCATGCGACCAGGTGTGCGTGCCGATGGTGTGGCCGGCGTTCCAGACCTTCTTGGCGATCTCGGGATAGTAGGTCGCGTGCTTGCCGATCTCGAAGAAGATGCCGGTGGTGCACTCGTCGGCCAGGCCTTCAGCACCATCTCCGTGTTCTTCTCCCACGGGCCGTCGTCGAAGGTCAGCACGACTTCCTTGTCCTTCAGGAAGTCGAGCTCCTTGAAATGCTCGAAGCCGAAGCCGGGGCCGCCTGTGGTGTCGATCTCGAGGGTGCGGGCGACGCCCAGCGCGTTCGGATTGTTGCAGGCGGCGCGCGCCGGCTGCTTCGGCTGCTCGGCGGCAGCGGCGGGCGCGGCTGCGGGAGCTGCCGGGGCGGGGGCGGCCTGAGGCGCCGCCGTCTGCGACCACGCCATTCCCGGCACGCAAAGGGAAACCGCAACCAACAATCCTGCCGCAACACGCATTGTGATGATCCCGAATTTTGTTGCCCGCGCGGCCGTTGTGAGCCGTCATCCGGGCGTTCCTGCCTGACCCCCTATAGCCTAGTCCGGGCGGCCGCGCCAAGGCGCGTTGCCGTGACAATCCGACCCGTAATGCGGCGGAGGCGGTTAATTTCGGGAACTGTGGCTTACGTATCCGCGAGCGCCCTGGCGATCGCGGTTTTCACGCGCGTATCGGTCGGCTCCACGGCGGAGGCGAAGACGTCGGCGATATAGCCGTCGCGCCCGATGAGATATTTATGGAAGTTCCATTTCGGCACATCCGCGGGCCGCGCCTGCGCCGCCCATTTGTAGAAGGGATGCGCGGCCGCGCCAGCCACGACCGCCTTGGCCGCGATCGGGAAGGTAACGGCATATTCGTGCTGCGCGGTTTGCGCGATCTCCTTGGCGCCGCCCGGCTCCTGGCCGCCGAAATCGTTGGAGGGCACGCCGATGATGGTGAGCCCGCGGCCGTCAAACTCGGTCCACAATTGCTGCAGGCCCGCATATTGCGGGGTGTAGCCGCATTGCGAGGCCGTGTTGACGACGAGGAAGGGATGGCCGGTGTATTCGGCAAGGCGAATGTCGCCGCGCTCGAGCGCCGGAAACGAGAATGCGTAGGCGGTGATGCGGCTCACTTGTCCCTCCGCGCGCGCGGCGAGCGGGGTGGCCACCGCTGCGAGCGTGGCTGCGATCATGGTCCGGCGGTCGATCATGGTGCCTCCCTGCGTGATGACGGTCAGACTAGCACGGCAGGCGAGCGGTTCTCACTCAACAGGCCGTTACGACCGCGCGGGGCACCAGGGCAGGGGCATCAGCGGCATGTAGTAGCCATTCCATTCGCAGGTCGATTCCGGCCCTGTCTTCTTGAAGGCATATTTGACCGGCTCGGCCTGGCTGAACGCAATGTGCAGGCCGAGCAGCGTCGCGGCGATCGGGAACGCCCATTTGTGGAAGCGCAGGTCGCGCAAGGGAATCGAGCAGGATCGCGCCGGCGATGATGATCAAGGGATCGCTGAAGATGAAATATTCGGCCTTCAACCCGCGCCGGACGCCCAGCGTATCGATGGCAAGGGCCGCGAGCATCAGCATGGCCGCCTGCAGCGCGGCCTGCCGCTCGCCGCGCCGCCACGCGACGACGATGCCGGGGACGATCAGCCAGATCAGGAACACCGTCGGGCGAGGCGAGGTGTGCAGCACGAAGCTGTAGCGCGCCAGCACCGACCCCAGCCCTTGCAGCAGCAGCAGGATCGCGGCCAGCGGGCTCGAACTGTCGGCGGCGTCAGCCGTGCTGGAATCGGCAAAGGTCAGCATCTTCTCCAGCGGATTGACCACGGCGATCGCATTGGCGGCGTTGTAGTCGAGGTCGAGCAGCAGCAGCGTCAGCGCGGCGCCGGCGATCACCGCAGACATCGACGCCAGCGTTTCGGCAGCGCTGATCCGCCAGATCGCGGCATAGGCGATCATGCAGCCGGCGATCAGAACGAGCAGCGCGAGCTGATAGATGCCGTATCGGTTGAACAGCAGCGGATGAAATTGCGCGGCGTCGAGCAGCGCGCGGTCGAGACCGATCGATATCAGCGGCCAGGCCATCCACGAGGCGGCTATTGCGACGATGGCGGCGATGAGAACCGCGATCCAGGCGCCGCCCGTCCTCCAGAAACGACGCTGGCGCTTTGCGGGCCGCCGAACGGCAGGATCAGAACCGGAAGCGCGCCGATCAGCAGGATCGCCTGCACCTTGTTCTCGAGGCCGAGCATGCAGAGCGCGGCTGCCAGCGCCAGCGCAAGCGGCCGCGCGATATGGGCGCGGCGGCCGATCGCGATCAAGAGCATCAGCGCGAAGATCACGGGGCAGGCGGCGACGAGCTCGCTGCGCAGGATGCGCAAATGCACCGCCATCCCGCCGGACAGCGCGAAGGCGAAGGTCGCAAGCAGCGCGACACGCCAGTCACGCACGATCAGCCGCGACAGCGCGGCGAAGATCGCGATGCAGCCGATGCCGATCGCGAAGGCCAGCACGCGCGCCGCGCGGACCGCGTGCGTCATCGCCGCGTCGAAGGCCGCTGCGTCGGTGGCCTTCGGGATTGCCGGCAGCGTCCACGCCTCGAGCAGGCCGAGTTGATGCAGCAGCGCGAACCAGGATTTCACCGACAGGATGGTCAGATAGGCGGGATGGTCGAGATATTGCTGCGGCTTGCCGGCGTTCATGGCGAGCGCGCTGTAGACCACCATGAAATCCATGTCGGCATTGCGCCAATAGACGACGAAATAGCCGAACAGCAGGAAAGAGACGGCAAGCCCCGCGATCACAGCGGCAAGGCTGCGCCGCCAGCCGAGAAAGGTCAGCCGGTCAAGCGCGTCGGAGCGTGCGGGAGAATGCGAGGCCTGGTCCATGGCGGCGGTGGTTTTAGCCGCCGGCTTCGGGAGGCGCTAGCGCAGCGACAGGATGAAGTCGGTGTATTCGCCGGTCTCGCCCTGCTTGATGCTCTGGTCGGCCACGATGATCGAGCCACCGGTGGTCAGCGCCTCGGCGATGCGTGCCATCGCCTCCGGCGGAACCGTGATGCGATCCAGCGCCTCGGCCGGGCTGTCCACGACGATCTGCTTGATCTCGACCGGCGGCGGAGGCGGCGCACCCTTGTGCTTGCCGCGTGCAGCGACGCGCTCGCGCTTGTCCTCGCTGCGCGCTGCGCGCGACATCGGCACGTTCACGACAGACCAATGCAGGACGTTGGAATCGTCCTTGTCGACCTGGGCGGTGAACACATGCGTGCCGAGTGGACGGTCGCTCGCCGCGATCGTCACCGGCACGTCGAACAGCGGCGCGAAATTCTGCCGCACATAGAGCTTGGAATCCTTGCCGCTGATGAAGACCGCGATCTGGCCGGTGCGCCGCGGCGACTCCTTCACCACCTTGACCGGCGGCGAGATGCGGGCATCGTCTTTCTTGGCAGGCTTGGCGTCGTCGGGCTTTGCGACGTCGGCCTTGACGCTGTCCGGCTTGACCTCGGCCTTCGGCGTTTCCGCGGGCGTCGGCGCTTCGACGGCCTTGGGCGCTTCGACCTTCGGCTCGGACTTGGCTTCGACCTTGGCCTCGGGCTTCTCTTCGGTCTTCACGTCCGTGCTGGCGGTGCGCTCCGGTTTGGCGTCATCGCCCTCGGCCTTGGCCGCGGCCACCGGCTGCGCGCCGGTTTCCGGAGCGAGCGTCACCTCGGCAGGCTTCGCCTCGGCGATCTTCGGTTCGGGCGCGGCCTCATCGTGCTTCGCAGCTTCGGCGACATCCGGCTTCGCTTCGCCGGTGGTCTCTGCGGACTTTGCCGGAACGGTACCGGCCGCGTCGGCGGTTTCGATCGGCTTGTTCTGCTCGCGCGGCGCGGCTCGGCCCGCATCCGTCATCGTGACAGCAGTCTTGGCTCCGGCGTCGGCGGTGCGCGTTGTCGGAGCGTCGGCAGGCTTGTCGTGTCCGACCGACGGCCGCAGATCGAGCGGTTCGATCGCGATCGCGCGCCAGATCGGCCTTCGGCCCGACCTTGGCGGCGGGATCTTCCGGCGGCTCGGCGACGACCGGCTGCGGCGCGACCTTGTAGGCGGCAAGGAACGGATGCGCGAACGCGGCCGGCGCCGGCACCTCGCCGGGGGTGACGAACACCCGCGCGCCCATCTTGGTCCAGCCCCACATCTTGGTGGCGAAATCATTGGGCATGCGGATGCAGCCATGCGACGCCGGATAGCCGGGCAGCACGCCGGCATGCATCGCGACGCCGCCCCAGGTGATGCGCTGCATGAACGGCATCGGCGCGCCGCTATAGATGTTCGAATGGTGGTAGCGGTCCTTCTCGATCACGCTGAACACGCCCTGCGGCGTCGGATGTCCGGGCATGCCGGTCGACACCGGCGCTTCCGCGAACAAGCCGTTCGCGTCGTAAATCTTCACGCGCTGGCTGCCGATCGAAACCGAGATGACCAGCGGCATTTGCGGATGGACCGTGGTCTCCTTGACCTTGGTCTCCTGCTTCTTCGGCGCGCGACGCGCGCGCTGCACCTTGCGCGGCGGCTGAGGGCGCTCGATGCTGCCGGACATTCCGGGATCGGAGTCCCGATAATAGTAGAGCGCGGCGTCGGCGGGCGTGGCGGCCAGCAAGATGCCGGCGGTCAAAAGGGCAGCGCGAAAAAGCGCTCCGGTCGATACGGAGGCGCGCAGCGCGCTTACGCGGTTCATTTTCGAATCCTCGGTCATCCGGTTTTGGTCATTTTCGCAGACGCTGAGAGGCGTTAACCAGCGTAGCGCTTCTAATTCCTGCAGTTTTCGGCCCAAGCGTAGCAAAAAAGCCTCACATTACGTTAAAGGCAGCGGGCTACCGGGAGGCCTTTCGGAGGCAAGTTTGCGTCCCTACATGGCGCTCGCCTGCCAACCGGAGTTCTCCATGACATCCCTCGCCTCAGGCCGTGTGACACGCGGCTGAAAATCCTGTGCTTGCTGTTGGTCGCGTGGCTGGCATGGCCGGTTTCATCGGCTTTGGCCGCCGACGAGCCGGATCTGATCTTCCGCCGCTCGACCGTGTTCAAGCTCTTGAGCCCGAACGACAAGCTCGCGACCTATGGGGTCGACGACCCCAGGTCGAAGGCGTCGCCTGCCATTTCACGGTCCCGGAGAAGGGCGGTTACACCGGCTGGCTCGGGCTTGCCGAGCAGGTGTCGGACATCTCGCTGGCCTGCCGCCAGATCGGCCCGATCCATTTCAAGGGCAAGATGGAGCAGGGCGAGGACATGTTTCGCCAGCGCCGCTCGCTGTTCTTCAAGAGGATGCAGATCGTGCGGGGTTGCGACGCCAAGCGTAACACGCTGGTCTACATGGTCTATTCCGACAAGCTGATCGACGGCTCGCCGAAGAATTCGACCTCGACCGTGCCGGTCATGCCCTGGGGCGCGGCCGACAGCACGGTGCAGAAATGCGGCGATTTCATCCAGTAACGCTTAGCTGGGTGCGCGCGGTGGCCTGGCCTTGGGATCGCGATAGCCGACCAGTCGGAGAAACTCCTGCGGCTGGGAAAGCCCGTGGTGGTCGTCGCCTTGCTGGGTCATCGCCCCGCACATTTGCTGCTGGCGCGGCCTGGACGGCCGCGGCGCGTCGGCATCTTTCGACTTGGTCTTTCAGGCGGTCGATTGGCTTGGAGGTCGCCTTGCCTACAACGATGTCGCCACTGCCCATGACTGCCACCCTTGTCGTGAGGAAGACAATTTCGAGAGGAAGACAACGCGGAACGGCGCTTTGAGTTGCGCGATCCATATTAGTCGACCGTCGCGCGAGGCGGGTTCACGCCCGGGCCCGGTGGAAAACGTGGATAGCGCCGGGCCATGGCGGGATCGGCGCCGGGTCGGTCAATGGCCGAGCGCCTCGTTCAATGGCCGACCCTAACCGATTGAAATTTCACGGATTCAGCCTCGAATTGTTTCGTCGCAGGCGAGGCGACGAAACAATTCTCCCACCCCACGAAACCATTTTCGGCTTTTGGCGCAGAATTCCGGAAACCTCGGATGGTTATCAAGCGACCAACAAATACCGGCGGACAACGCCGAACAGGGAAATCCGGAGAGAAGTCAATGCGGACCGTCAGCTTCATCCTCGCCTTCGTCTTCGTGATCGCCGGCTCCTCGATGGCCGGTTCGGTCGAGAGCGGACTGCCGGGTGTCGGCACCTTCTCCTACAACGGCACGCCGGTCGCGCCGTCCCAGACCCTCGTCGTTGCCGTACGCTGACGGCTGAAGTAGACACATCCAGGCAATTCGCCGAAAAGGCCATCATGTTCCTTCGTATTTGCGCGCTCGCATTCGTCGCAACCTTCCTCCTCAATCATCCGGTCCAGGCGCAGCAGCAAATTCGCGCATCGATCCGGATGACCGATCCCCGCACCGATTTTGTCCGCCAATGCGCGCCTCACATGCTCGGCCGCTGGGCGCATCCTGAAGAAGTCTGCGGCTGCCTCCATGACCACGCCGCTGCCATGGTCGACGACATCGACCTGCGCGAGGCCTTGCTGCGCGGCATCGGCGAGACCGGCGTACCCACGATCGAGACCGAATGGGTGCCGGCGTCGAAGCAGGCCGAGATCGGCCCGACCTTCACCAAGATCGCCAAGCCGACCCTGCAATGCATGTTCGATCCGGCGACGCAGGCGACCAACTGATCCGCCGCTCGGACGCTCGACTGGCGATCCACAATCATTGTAAGCATCGTCTCGTCCCTGTCTCTGACGTCGTCGAGCATCATCGATGCGGTCGTGGCCGCTTGCATTAATCTTCATCTTGATGGCGCTCGCATCGCCGGCGATCGCCGCGCCCGATGAGGACATTCTGGGCAAGGCCGAAGGCTATCCGGTCGGGACACCGAAAAACTGGTTCTTCGACGAGCATGTCCGGGTCGGCTCGTTCAGCCATATCGACAAGGTTCTTCCGCACTACTTCACGGTGCACAAGTCGGCTGCGCCGCTGCCGCTGCCAAAGGCCGCGAGCGTGCCGAAACTCGAATATCGCCTTCAGGGTCAGACCTACACGATCGACGATTTCCTCGCGCATCAGCGCATCACCGGCCTGCTGGTCATCAAGGACGGACAGATCCTGGACGAGCGTTACCAGTATGAGCGCAAGGACAGCGACCGCTTCATCTCGCACTCGATGGCGAAGTCGATCACGAGCCTTGCGATCGGCATCGCGCTTGCCGAGAAGAAGATCGCCTCGCTCGACGACACCATCGCCAAATATGAGCCGAAGCTCGCCGGCAGCCCCTATGGCGAGACCACCATCCGCAATATCCTGCGGATGTCGTCCGGCGTGCCGTTCGATGAATCCTACAACGGCAAGGACGACCTGACGCGATTCAACATCACCCGCTTCAAGCAGGGCAGCGTTGCCGCGCTGCGCCAGCTGGACAAGCGCGAAGTGGAGCAGGGCACCCGCTTCCACTACGCGTCTTCCGAAACCGTCAATCTCGTGATGGTCCTGCTCGCGGCGACCGGCATGCCGTTGGCGGACTATCTGACCCCGCGGCTGTGGCAGCCGATGGGCGCGGAGGCCGATGCAGAGTGGACCAGGTACGCCGACAACTCAGTCGTCGGCTCGGGCAATTTCAACGCGATCCTGCGCGACTACGGCAGGCTCGGCATCCTGCTCGCCAATGACGGCGTGGCCGGCGGCAAGCAGATCATTCCGAAGGACTACCTGCTCGATGCCACCGACTGGCATCGGCAGCCCGCCGCGTTCCAGCCATTCAACGCGACGCCGTATTTCGGTTACGGCTACCAGTTCTGGCTGTTTCCCGGCGACAAGCGCCGGTTCGCGCTGCTCGGCGTCTACGGCCAGTCGATCTTCGTCGATCCGGAATTGAAGCTGGTGCTGGTGCTGACGGCGGCGGCGAAGACCGCCAATGTCGGCAAGGAGCCGTTGGGCCGCGAGCGCGACGCGCTCTGGCGCGGCCTCGTGGCAACCTTCGGCAGCTGGTAGCTATTTCTTCTTCGGCGCAAGCCGCGGGACGCAACTGCGCGCGGGCGTCACGCCCGACGGCGTCATCTTGGCGCCCGAGACTTCCTTGACCTGTCCCGCCGGACAGGTTCCGTCATCGACCATGCACGCGCTGACCGAGCCGCAGGCCCACGATGTCCTGCTCGCGCCCGACATGTTGGGTTTGGGCGAATGCCGGTGCGACCAGCGCCGCGAGCAGCATGGAAGCGATGATGGCGCGAACGACGATCATGAGCGGGAGTGTAGGGAAGCGCCGCCGATTCTGAAAGGCGGACCAAAGATGCCTGCAAATTGCGGATGAACTGTGGTTTGATCGGGCAATGGGAGGATCACGACGAAATGATAAGCGGCAGACACCAAACAAAAAATCCTCGACGCGGTCGATGCCGGCTTCGACGCACAGCTCGCCACCACGCGCGACTTTGTCGCGATCCCCTCGACCCGCGGCGCCGAAGGTCCGTGCCAGGACATGATCGGCGACCTCCTGCGCGAGCGCGGCTATGAGGTCGACGACTGGCACATCGATCTCGACGATCTCAGGGATTTGCGCGGCTACGGCCCGATCGAGCACGACTTCTCCAAGGCGCGCACCGTGGTCGGCACCTATCGTCCGCAAAACAACGCGGGAAAATCGCTGATCCTGCAGGGCCATTGCGACGTCGTGCCGGCGGGGCCGCTCGACATGTGGGAGACGCCGCCGTTCTCGCCGACCATCAAGGACGGGCGGATGTACGGCCGCGGCGCCTGCGACATGAAGTCGGGCACGATCGGCGCGCTCTACGCGCTCGATGCGATCAAGGCGGCCGGCCTCAAGCCGACCGGGCGGATTCATTTCCAGTCCGTGATCGAGGAGGAGAGCACCGGGGTCGGCGCGCTCTCGACCCTGCAGCGCGGCTATCGCGCCGATGCCTGCTTCATCCCCGAGCCGACCGGCGGCAAGATGGTGCGCTCGCAGGTCGGCGTGATCTGGTTTCGGCTGAAGGTGCGCGGCTTTCCCGTGCATGTGTTCGAGGCGGGCGCCGGCGCCAATGCGATCATGGCGGCCTATCATCTGATCCATGCGCTGGAGAAGCTCGAGGCCGAATGGAACGAGCGCGCCAAAGCCGATCGCCATTTCAAGGCGCTGGTCCATCCCATCAACTTCAATCCCGGGCATCATCAAGGGCGGCGACTGGGCCTCCAGCGTGCCGGCCTGGTGCGACGTCGATTGCCGGATCGCGGTGCTGCCGGGCTGGTCGATCGCCGATTGCCAGAAGGAAATTCTTGGCCTGCGTCTCCGGCGCGGCGCGCGATCATCGCTTCCTCTCCAACAATCCGCCCAGCGTGGAATGGTCCGGCTTCCTGTCGGAAGGTTATGAGCTGACGAATTCCGCGGAAGCCGAGGCGGCGTTCGGCAAGGCGTTCACCGCAGTCTATGGCGGCGAGGTGCAGGATCTCGTGTTCACCGCGCTGACGGACACGCGCTTCTACGGGCTGAACTACAACATCCCGAGCCTGTGCTTCGGCGCCAGCGGTGCGGCGATGCACGGCTTCAACGAATATGTCGATCTGGAGTCGCTGCGGAAGTCGACCAAGGCGACCGCGCTGTTCATTGCGGAGTGGTGCGGGGTGGAGACGATCTAGCTTCGCCCGCGCGTCGCCGTCGCGCCGAACAGGTCTGATGTCACCGACCTGAACCAGCGGTGCGCGGCGTCGCGATGATAGCGCTCATGCCAGTATTGCGTGATTTCGATGCGCGGCAGCGCGATCGGGCGTTTCGAACGCGACCAGCCCGAGCGGCTCGGCGAGGCGCTTCGCCAAATTCGCCGGCAGCGTGACGAGGCCGTCGGTTTCGGCCGCGACGATGGCGCCGGCAATGAAGCTCGGAACCCGCAGCATGATATTGGCCGGCGATATCTGCGAGGTCAGCACGCGCTGCGCGGTCATGTGCGCGGCATGACCGGTCTCCGATGCGGTCACGAGGATATGGCGCTGGGCGAGGAAGCCGGCGCGCGAGCGCGAAGCCGAAACCTTGGGATGACCCTTGCGGGCGACCGTGACATAGCCGTCGAAATACAGGCGCTGGCGGCGAAGATGGCGCGCCGCCTTCGGAAAGGCGCCGAGCGCCAGATCGGCCTCGCCGGCTTCCAGCTTGAGCTCGAACTGGCGTGCATCCAGCGGCATCGCGCGGATGTTGACCTTCGGCGCGATGGCCGCAACCCGGGCAATCAGCGGCGGCAGGAAGTGGATCATCCCGACGTCGGTCAACAGCAGGCTGAAAGTGCGATCCGAGCTGAACGGGATCGAAGGCGGCAGCGGAGGCGCGCAGACTGTCGGCCGCGCCAAGCAGCGTGCGCAGCGTATCTGAGATCTCGAGCGCCTTGGCGGTCGGCTGCATCGCATGGCCGTTGCGGACGAACAGCGGATCGGCAAACTGCGCGCGCAAGATGCCGCAGTATCTTGCTGATGCCGGGCTGCGTGGTCGCCAGCAACTCCGCCGTTCGCGTGATGCTGCGCTCGTGCAGCAGGGCGTTCAGCACCCGCAGCTCCCTCAAGCTCAGTTCGGATGATGCTAAATTCGGCCATATCATCTATTCCCGTTCTGGCATGGCGACATTGACGCCGATCGGATAGGCTGGTGTCAATCAGAAAAGCGCCGAGCCGCGCGTGTCAGGGAGAACTGCGATGAGCAAATTCATCATCGAGCCGCATTTCCGCCTGCAGGAATGGGTTGCCCGGGAGAAGGGCTATTTCGAAGCCGAAGGCCTCGATTACGAATTTCGCGAGCTGATCCGCTCGACCGACGGGCAGCATCACAACAAGGCCAATCAGGGCGCCTTCCAGAGCATCGAGAAGGGCCGCGAGGCCAATGTCAGCTGCGCCTGCCACTGGACCGTGAACGTGGCGGCCTCCAACGGCCACGCCAAGCTCTATGCCGATGTCTATTCGGTGGCGCCGTCCGGAATTTTCGTGCCTGCGGATTCCAAGATCCGCACGCCGGCCGATCTTGCCGGCATCCCGATTTCAGTCGGCTTCCAGTCCGGCAGCCATTACTCGACCATCCAGGCGCTCGAACAGTTCATGCCGCGGAGCGAGATCAACCTGACGTTCGAAGACGGCATGCTGTTTCACCGGATGGCGCAGCTGATCGAGGGCAAGAGCCCGGCGGCCGCGTTGTTCAGCGGGCCGTATTACCTCGCCGAGCAACTCGGATTCCGCAAGGTGATCGACACCAGCTTCATGATCGCGGCGATGATCAAGGGCGACGTCGAGCCGGAAGACGTCAAGCGATACTTCCGCGCGCTCCGCAAGGCGCAGCGCGATATCGATCTTCGGCCCGAACGCTACACCCACTACTACAAGAACGAATTCCCCGAGCGTTTCCATGGCATGATGGATACGCGCAGCTGGGGGCCGGGCGAGCGGATCGTGTTCGAGACCTATTCGCGCGAAGTGTTCGAGGAATCGTTCGAGTGGATCGCGGAGCACGAGATCTTTGCGCAAGGGCGCATGGGATCGGGCGAATACGATCGATCCACGATCTCGTTTGCGGCGGAGTAACTGCGTAACGTTTTAAGGGGGAAGCGTCATGCGAAAGCAAATCCTGAGCTGCCTGTTCGCCGCGGTCGGTTTGGGGTTGGCGAATGGCAGCCATCGCCCAGGACACCGTCAAGGTCGGCCTGATCGTGCCGTTGACCGGCGGCCAGGCCTCGACCGGCAAGCAGCTCGATAATGCGGTCAAGCTCTACATGCAGCAGCACGGCGACAGCGTCGCCGGCAAGAAGATCGAGGTGATCGTCAAGGACGATGGCGCCATCCCCGACAACACCAAGCGCATCGCCCAGGAACTGATCGTCAACGACAAGGTGCAGATCCTCGCGGGCTTCGGCATCACGCCGCCGCGCTCGCCGCGGCGCCGCTGGCGACGCAGGCGAAGATCCCGGAGATCGTGATGCTGGCCGGCGCCTCGATCGTGACCGAACGCTCGCCCTATATCGTCCGCACCAGTTTCACGCTGGCGCAGTCGGCCGTGATCGTCGGCGACTGGGCGCCGAAGAACGGCATCAAGAAGGTCGCCACGCTGACCACCGACTACGCGCCCGGCAACGACGCGCTGCAATTCTTCAAGGCCCATTTCACCGCGGCAGGCGGCGAGATCGTCGAGGAGGTCAAGGTGCCCTTGATCAATCCCGATTTCGCGCCGTTCCTGCAGCGCATGAAGGAGGCCAAACCGGACGCCATGTTCGTGTTCGTGCCGGGCGGCCAGGGCGGCAACTTCATGAAGCAGTTTTCCGAGCGCGGCCTCGACAAGTCAGGCATCAGGATCATCGGTCCCGGCGACGTCATGGACGACGACCTGCTCAACGGCATGGGCGACGCCGCGCTTGGCGCCGTCACCGCGCATATGTATTCGGCGGCGCATCCGTCCGCGCTGAACAAGCAGTTCGTGGCGGCCTATCAAAAGGCCTTCAACTCGCGTCCCGGCTTTGTCGCGGTCGGCGGCTATGACGGCATCCATCTGGTGTATGAGGCGCTGAAGAAAACCGGCGGCAAGACCGACGGCGACGCGCTGGTCGCGGCGATGAAGGGGATGGCGTGGGAAAGTCCCGCGCGGGCCGATCTCGATCGATCCGGACACGCGCGACATCGTGCAGAACATCTACATGCGCAAGGTCGAGAAGGTGAATGGCGAACTCTACAATGTCGAGTTCGAAACCTTCAAGGACGTCAAGGACGCCGGCAAGTCGCAGAAGTAACTGACGTCACTGCGGCCACAACGCCGCGACGATCGCATCGAGGCCATCGGTCAGCGCCGCCGGACCCGGCTGCAGGATCAGCGGCGACTTGATCTCGACGATGCGATTGTTGCGCACCGCCGGGATCGCGTCCCAGCCCGGCCGGCTTCTGATCCTGGTCGACATTGACCTTCTTGCCGCACCAGGAGGCGAGGATCACATCCGGCGCGAGCTCGCGCACCGTCTCGGGCGCGACGATCCGCTCCTTGGCTGATTTGCACGCGCGCAGTTCCGGCAGGATGTCGACGCCGCCCGCGATCTCGATCAGCTCGGACACCCAGCCGATGCCGCTGATCAGGGGATCGTCCCATTCCTCGAAATAGACTTTTGGGCGAGGGGGACGCGCGACGGCAGCAATGTCCGCGAGACGCTTCTCGTAGCCGGCCGCCAGTTGCTCGGCGCGATCGGCGGCGCCGACCATCGCGCCGAGCGTGCGGATCATCGCCAGAATGCCGGCGACATCGCGCTGGTTGAAGACATGGACGGCGACGCCCGCGCGCACCAGCTCGGCCGCGATGTCGGCCTGCAGGTCGGAGAAGGCGAGCACCAGGTCCGGCGCAAGCGCCAGGATCTTCGGGATATCGGCCGTGATGAACGCCGACACCCGCTTCTTCTCGCGCCGGACCTGCGGCGGCCGCACCGCATAGCCGGAGACGCCGACGATGCGATCCTGCTCGCCGAGCAGGTAGAGCGTCTCCACGGTTTCCTCGGTGAGGCAGACGATGCGGCGGGGAGGGAAGTGCTGCATGGCTCCAACATAGCCGGGCTGAGCACGCGTGGGACCATTACCTCGGAGGTCATTGCCTCATTTACCCGAACGTTCCATCCTGCGTTTGAGAGATCGCTTGAAGGAAGCCGGGAGCACCCATGACGCCGCTTGAGAAAATCCGATCGATGAAGATGCCGTTCGCGGATTTGAAGGGCGTGACCTTTGTCGAGGCCGACAAGGATCGCGTGGTGGCGCGCATGACGGTGCGGCCGGACCTCTGCACCGCCAACAACACCATTCATGGCGGCGCGGTGATGGCCTTTGCCGACTCCGTCGGCGCCGCCGCGACCGTCATCAATCTGCCCGAGGACGCCAAGGGCACGACGACGCTCGAGAGCAAGACCAATTTCATCGGCGGCGCCAAGGAGGGCACGACGATCATTGCGACCGCGACCCCGGTGCATCGTGGCCGCCGCACCCAGGTCTGGACCACGCGGCTCGAGACCGAGGAGGGCAAGCTGGTCGCGATCGTCACCCAGACGCAGATGGTGCTCTGAGACCGAATTCGTTAACGGCCGTTCACGAATTCTGTCGATATTTCAAGCATAAAGCAGTCTTGAATTTCGTGGTGCAATGCACAATATTGAAGTGCTAGGGATTCGACGCCTCCTCGAGGGCCACTGAGAGGAGTTTGAGATGTCAGACGACACGATGCGCCATCCGCGGCCGGGCTTTGGCTATGTGCGGACCCTGAGCCAGCAGGAAGAGCTGCCGCTGTTGCGCGATCACCTGCTGCGGCTCGACGGCGACAGCCGCCGCGACCGCTTCCACGGCTTCATGGATGACGAGTTCATCGAGCGCTACGCCGCCAAATGCGCAGACGATGGCACTGTCATCATCGCCTACATGGAAAACGGCATCGTGCGCGGCGCGGCCGAACTGCATCCGCCGGAGCAGTCCGACGACGGCGTGCCCGAGATCGCCTTCAGCGTGGAAGCCTGCGTGCGCCGCCAGGGCGTCGGCAGCATCCTGTTCAAGCGACTGTTGTCGGAAGCGCGCTGGAAGGGTTATCGCCGGCTGCGCGTCACCACCGATGCCGGCAATGAGGCGATGCGGGCGCTGGCCAGCAAGTTCGGCGCGCATCTCGTGTTCCGCCATGGCGAGTTGACCGGGACGATCGAAGTTGGCCAGGCGCCGCAGGCCGAACTTGCAAAGCTTGCGATCGACGCGCCGCTGGACGCGGCGCGCGCGGTGATGAATTTCAACCGCGCCTGGTGGAAGCTGTTTGCGAAAATGTATCGGAGGCGGGCGCGCGGCGTGACGGACGCCGCACGTTCGGCGCGACATCCGCAAGCTTGCTGAACCGATTTGCGAAGAAATGCGCGTGAGCGCTCAGGTGCCGGTGCGCTTGTCGTTGCCGAAGCGTCTGACGACGCGGCGCTCGACCACCACCGAGCGCTGCGCGCCCTGTTCGCCCGCGATCACGCGGGTCGCGGCACGCGCCAATGCGCGGCCCTGCTTCTTCACCTCGACCAGAACCTCGTCATAGGGCAGCCCCATCAGCGCGGAGGCGATCTCGGCCTGCTGCTCCTGATCTTCGGTGATGCCGACGGCGGCAAAAATGGCCTCCTCCAGCGTCGGCGGATCGCGCCGCACGCGCCGGGTCCCGTATTTGGTGTTCCAGTCTTCGCTCATCGGAGGCCTCGATTCTGATCCGGAATACCTAGGGAGTGCCATGTTGCATTGCAATATGAATTTGATGTGGCAATCCAGCTATGCACCAGATCAATCTCAAAGCCCGTCAAGCTTGGTGGCGTCATAAATCTCGATCGTTGGAGGCGCCGAAACCAGCGCGCCAAGCGCGCGGACGAAATTGCGCGACGCCGGCACCGCGAAATGCGCCGCCAGCGCGGCGCGATCGGCCCATTGCTCGATGAAGACGAGCCGCAACGGGTTCTCGCAATCGATATGCACGGCATGGGAGATGCATCCGGGCTCGGTGCGCGAGCGATGCACATGTTCGAGGCTGAGCCGCCGCGCCTCTTCGAACGTGTCCTGCCGTGTTGTCACGCTACCGGTCACAACGATCATGTCGCTTCCCCTCGTTTCAACCGGACGACGCTGCTTCCGCAAGCGCCAGCTGAGTTCACTGCGTATTGCGGCCAGCGCTTGAGCGCGGCACGCCCCGCATCCGTCAGGATGTAGACGCCGCGCTCGGCGCGATCGAACCAGCCATAGACATTGTGCAGCAGGATTTTGCCGGCGTCGGGAATGTGCTTGCGCAAATCCTTGACCCGCTGCGGTCCGCCCGACAGCGCGGAGGCGCAGGCGAGCGCCTGCTGCCGGTAGGCCGTCATGATCGGCGCCCGCGTCGAGCCGCCCATGGCGGGATCGCCGATGCGCCGCTGGTGCTCGGCGACCAGCCGCGAGCGCTTTTTGGGATCGCGCCGCGGCGCCGTGGTCGGCGGCTTGACCAGCACCTCGACCTCGCCGCGGCCGGTCACGCCCAGCATGCCGAAGCCGAGCCGGCGGCAGAGATTGCGGTAGCGCGCGTCGCTCTCGCGGCCCTTGCCCTGCGCCGACATTTTGGCGGCGAGCCAGACCTCGTCGGCCGCGCCGGCGCGATCGACCGCCTGCAGCATCAGTTCCAGATTGAACGACAGTTTCAGCTCGCCGATCACGACCACGGGCGGATCGTCGGCGGACAGCGCGACCAGGTCGCAGCCGCCGATCTCGCCCTTGACGGCAAAGCCGAGCTTTTCCAGGAAGCGTTTGACGGGCAGATAAAGCGCGGTTTCCAAGTTGAGCGGCCCTTGCAGGCGGCGCGAGGCCGCGACTCAATGTCCGGAGTTTAGCCGAATTCCCGCAAAGCGTTTGATCGGGCCGCGCGGCAGGCGTAATCTTGCCGTCGGGACAAGGCAAAAGTCATTGCGAGGAGAACCTGCCGGAGGCGATCCGGCGGGGGCGTTGTGCTTTCTTGAGGCAGGGCGGCGGCGTGTTGCTGAAGGGACTCTACAAATTCGCGTTCAAGACGGCGCGCGGCACCGGCTGCGGCGTCATGTTCGCGACCGAGGACGGCAAGCTCTATGGCGGCAATTCCGGCTCGTCCTTCATCGGCAGCTACAAGGTGGAGGGCGAGGAGATCGTCTCGGAGATGATGATGTCGCGCCACAACTATGATCCCGCCTACGCGCCGCTGTATCCCGTCGACAATGTCGTCATGACCTTCCGCAGCCACTGGAAGGGCGAGGAACTCCATTCCAAAGGCGGCACCGCGGCGCTGCCCGGCGTCGTCTTCGAGAGCGTGCTGACGCCGATCAACGATACCGATGCGCCGCCGGCCGGCCGCGTCGGCGCCAACGGCATCCGCAATGGGCTCTATTCCATCCACATCCGCATGCTCGACGGCATCGATGGCGGCAACACCGGCGTCATGATGCTGCAGGACGGGCGCATCCGCGGCGGTGATGCCTATTTCGATTATCTCGGCGCCTACAACGCCGAGAACGGCCGATGGAAGGGCGAGATCGTCAATCGCGAGCACACGCCGAGCCGCGGCGAGCGCCCGCTGTTCGGCGGGCATGAGGTCGGCATCGGCTTTTCCGGCACCTATGACGGCGAGGGCGCCGAAGGCGAAGCCACCGCGCTCGCCGGCAAGCGCAGCATCCGCTTCAAGGCGGTGCTCAAGAAACTGGTTGAAGCCTGAATCTTCGCTCGATCAGCTCTGCCATGGCGGGAGCTTGTGCTTCGCCGCCATCTCGGTGAGCGCGGCGAGGCGGAGCCGCTCCCACTTCGAAATCTCCGATCATCGTCGCCACGGAATTGACTGCGGCAAGCGCCGAAGCGTCGAGAACCTTGCTGTCATCAGTCGCATCTCGCCAGCGTGTCCCAGGCGGACGTGTATTGGTTCGTCAGGGCAAGAAGGTCGCGATAGACATTGACGCGGAGGAACCAAAGCCCTCTGGCATTGCCTTGGCCGAATGCCTCGGCATCGGTGCGGCCGCTCCGCGCCCGTTGCCAGGCTTGCCCGGCCGTCAGGAAAACGCCGGTCGGCAGGTCTGCCGCATCGAAGCGGATGTCGAGCTGTTCGCGATGGAGCTGATCGAGCTGGGCATCGGCGCGAATCCAGCGATCGTCCGTTGCCGACCAGTACTCGCAAATCCAGTGGTCCTCGAACGGGCCGGTGCGTGAAATATGTGGCGAACCCGCAGCGAATGCGGGCCGGGATCGATTGATGCCGCAGCATGCTGGCAAGCATGATCGCGTAATCGCGGCAGGTCCCGAACGAACGCCGGTCCCCGCGGTCGCCGGTCAGCGAGCCCATCAGGTTCAGGCGCTCGCTTGCCGGAAGCGTCTCGCGCGACATCGGGACATCCGCGGGAACGCCGTATCGCGCGGCCCAGGCGACGTGAATGATCAAGCGCGAAACGATATCGCGCAGCTCGACGGGTGACGTCGGAAGGTTGCGATAGAGATCTGCGAACGCGCCGGGATCGGTGAAGGCATCCTGTATGGCGTAGAGGTCCAAGATACTCACGCGCACCTAACCTAGACCCGCCCCGCGACCGGGATCAGCGCGCCGGTCACGGCGCTCGCGGCGTCGCTGACCAGAAACAGGATCACCTCGGCGAGCTCCTGCGGCCTCACCCATTTCGAGAAGTCGGACTTCGGCATGTCGGCGCGGTTGGCCGCGGTGTCGATCGTCGACGGCAGCACCGCATTCACCGTGATCTTGCCCTTGTGCTCGGCGGCAAGCGCTTCCGTGAGCCGATGCACGCCCGCCTTCGAGGCCGCATAGGGGCCCATGCCGGCGCCTGCCTGCAACGCGCCCATCGCGCCGATATTGACGATGCGCGCGGCCGGCGACTTCGCAAGATGCGGCAGCGCCGCCTGCGAGGCGTTGAGCGCGGTCAGGAGATTGAGCGCATGCATGCGTTGCCAGCTCTTGATGTCGCCGTCGGCCACCGTCTCGTAGGTGAAGCCGCCGGCGATGTTGACCAGCGCATCGAGCCTGCCGAAATGCGCCGCGGCGGCATCGATGGCCTTTTTGGCCTGCGCGCTGTCGGACAGGTCGACGCCGCCGAGCTCGATCCGCTCGGGCGTGGCGGCCGCCTGCGAGGCCGCGTGGTCGATGCCCGCCACGCGGGCGCCGCGCGCAATCGCCGTTCCACGACCACCCGGCCGAGCGCGCCGAGCGCGCCGGTGACGACGATGACTTTTCCGTTCATGTGAGACACCTCCGCGACTGCAGCAGAAAGCGCAGACTATCCATACGAAAATGACTTGCAATGGCGTCGGCGTTTCGCGGCGGAATGGGCGCACAACGTCAGATGGTGTACGCACATGAGCGACGCTCCGCCCGCAGTCGATTTTCCCCCGAGCATTGTCAGCCTTCAAATACGAGCTTCCGCATTTGTTCAAAGCGCTTCGTGCCAATGGGCCGGTCCGCATCGTGGCGATCGGGTCGTCGTCGACCGCGGGCAGAGGTGATGACGTGGTGCCTTATCCGGCTCGGCTCGAAATGTATCTCCGATGGGAGTACCAGGCCCGATTTCCCGAAATGAGGCTCGACGTCCTCAACCGGGGGCATGGGCGGTCAGGAGGCGCCAGAGGAGCTGGCAGCGGTTCCAGACAGACATCTTCGATCTGAAGCCCGCGCTGGTGATATGGCAGGTCGGCACCAATGCCGTCTTCCACAACTACGATCATCAAGGATGTGGCCGAAGAGATCGACAAAGGACTGGGCCAACTGAGCGGGCAGGATTTCGATGTCATGCTGATGGATTCGCAGTACACGCACCGCGATGTTGAAGGACGACAAGGCTGACGCATCCGAGCAGATGATGTCCTTGATCGCGGCCGCCGCCGAAAAGTTCGAGGTCAACCTGTTCCGGCGCTGGGCGTTGATGCGGCATTGGCACATCCACAACAATGTCCAGCTCGCCGACATGGTCGACCCGATCGATCCGGACCAGCTCCATCAGAACGACTGGAGCATGATGCAGGTGTCGAAAGCGCTGTTTGGCGCGATCAAGGATCTGTTCACGAAGATGGACTCGTCCATTTCGCACGGTTCTTAAAATTGTCCGGACTTCTTTGTAAGCCGATGGCAGAACCGACCCGCTATGGTGCACGCCTGACCAGAACGGGGACTTACTCCATGATGAAATATTTGCCGGATCACGGCCTGCCGCTGATCCGCTGAAGGAACAGCGCCGCGATCTCGTCGTCGCCCTGCAGAATCGCAACGGGCCGATCAGTAGCTGGGAATTGATGCAGATCGCGGCCGTCCAGCAGGCGATCTCCGCCTTCGAGGAGGTGATCGCCGACCTCGATGCCGAAGCCGAGATGGACGCCGCGGCCTGACCAGTCGACTGGACGATCAGGACTGCAGGTAGCGCCTCTTCAGTTCCGAGCGCTCCCGCGTACCGAGCCCAAGGCCATCCCTGAAATAGCCTTCGAGATCGCCGTAGCGCTCGTTGATGGTGTCGAAGCCTGCCGCCAGGAACGACGCGTTCACCGAGCCGATCGCCTGCCGGACTTCGTCAGGCAAGTCGGGGGCGGAGGCGGGATCGCGCCGGTAGAAACGGTTGGTCAGCAGATAATCTTCGCCGATGACGCTTCTCGGGGACGCCGAGCGCGTGCAGGATCAGCGCGCAGGCAAAGCCGGTGCGGTCCTTGCCGGCCGTGCAGTGAATCACGAGCGGACCTCGTCATTGACCAGATGCGCGAACAGCTCGCGGAAACTGTGGGTGTTGAGCCGGACATAGCCGCGATAGGACTCGCGCATGATGTCGAGCGCATCGGCTGACGACAGCGCGCGCGCCTGCAGCCGCGCGCGCAGCGCCGCGACCACGGTCGGCTCGATCGGCAGCGAATGCACCGTGATCTCCTTGACCGCGCAGGCGGCAGCCGTGCGTTCATCGGTGCCGCGAAAATCGAAAGCGTGCTTGACGCCGAGCTCGCGCACGACGCCGATATCGGCCTCGCTCAGATGGCCCAGATGATTGGAGCGGAAGATATGCCGCCAGCGGACGGTGTGGCCGTCGGCGGTCGCATAGCCGCCAAGGTCGCGGAAATTGCTCGCACCCTGGAGATTGAAGTGGCGGACTGAGTGTTCTGGCATCATCGCGAATTTAAGCCAAACCGTGCGGCAGCGAAATGACGTTGATTGCGGTATTGCGGCACTGTCCGCGCCGCGGCTCTGCTCTATACTACCGGTTCCATGGGGCAAAGCAGGATGAAGTGGTACCGATCGATTGTTCTGGGGATGACGGTGGCGGGAACCCTGGCCGGTCCAGCGCCGGTGTTCGCCCAGAGCACCACGGTCCAGAGCTATCACTGCGCCGACGGCACCAATTTCATCGTCGGCTTTTTCCCCTACGACAAGCGTGCGCATCTGGAAGATCGATGGCGGGGAGGTGACGCTTCTCAAACGCCTGGCCTTCTCGGGAACGTCGCTATGCCGGCCATGGCGTGACGCTGAGGATCGATAAGTCCGGAGCCATCACAATCAAGCATGCCAAGAGGCCGGTGACGGCGTGCAATCCAGATCTGACGGAATGAATCAAAAAAGGCCGAAACGATTTCGTTTCGACCCTTTTTCAGTTCGTGGCCTCGGCCGTCTGCCGGGCGAGATGTGTCCGCCATGGAGGCCTTGCATCAGCGCTCCCACGGCTTGGTCTGGGACTGGGCTTCCCGGATGGCTTCCTCGTGGTACCAGCTGCCGCTGCACATCGCCTCGTTGACGCGGGGCGTCTCGGTCACCGATTTGGCCTCGCCATAGCTTCGGCCGCCGAGAGCCGCGCGGCCCCCGGCCGGGAATTGATAGATCCTGGCGGACCCCTGATTCAGATTTGCACTCATCGATCTTCTCCTGATGCCGACGCGCTTTGCTTCATGCTGCGCCCGACTCGTTCTCCAGTGGTTACGAAAACCGATATCGGTCGTGCTCGTGCCGATGCAAACTGATCAAAGGAACGTCATTTGCTGTCTATTTTGTAGGCATTTCCTCTGCTTGCCTCGCAGGGGCAATGCTCGGCTGGTCAACGCGTGGGCGGGCTGCAAGGTTGCGGCTCACTGACCAGGGTTCGCGGACAGGACGATGCACGGCTGACGCAGCTTTGGGCGGATCAGCCGCTGCCACGGTCGGTCTGCCGCGAAAAGGAGCGGGAATCCGACAATAGCGCTGTCATTTCCCTGTCATCGCCGACGGTGGGGTGCGCTGGTTTGTCGCACCCTAAAAACGGAGGGTCGCCCGGCGGTCCAGCGCGTCCGTGAACATGTGCAAATCCTCCCGCACTGCGGCGTTTGGCACGCTAAATGCTTCGCGCCAGAGTGGCTGATTTTGGCCGGGTAACTACGGGGTGGTCCGTATTTTTCGGGTCGCCCTTTCAAAAACGATCAACAGAGAGGCTCAATGACGAAGTACAGGCTCGAGTACATCTGGCTCGACGGGTACACGCCGACCCCGAACCTGCGCGGCAAGACACAGATCAAGGAATTCGCGTCGTTCCCGACGCTGGAGCAGCTCCCGCTCTGGGGCTTCGACGGCTCCTCGACCAATCAGGCCGAAGGCCACAGCTCCGATTGCGTGCTGAAGCCCGTCGCGGTGTTTCCGGACGCCGCGCGCACCAACGGCGTGCTGGTCATGTGCGAAGTCATGATGCCCGACGGCAAGACCCCGCATGCCTCCAACAAGCGCGCCACCATCCTCGACGACGACGGCGCCTGGTTCGGCTTCGAGCAGGAGTATTTCTTCTACAAGGACGGCCGTCCGCTCGGCTTCCCGACCTCGGGTTATCCGGCGCCGCAGGGCCCGTACTACACCGGCGTCGGCTACAGCAATGTCGGCGACGTCGCCCGCAAGCTGGTGGAAGAGCATCTCGACCTCTGCCTCGCGGCCGGCATCAACCACGAAGGCATCAACGCGGAAGTCGCGAAGGGCCAGTGGGAATTCCAGATCTTCGGCAAGGGCTCCAAGACCGCCGCCGACCAGATGTGGATGGCGCGCTACCTGATGCTGCGGCTGTGCGAGAAGTACGGCATCGACATCGAGTTCCACTGCAAGCCGCTCGGCGACACCGACTGGAACGGCTCGGGCATGCACGCCAACTTCTCGACCAAGTACATGCGCGAAGTCGGCGGCAAGGAGTATTTCGAGAAGCTGATGGCGGCCTTCGAGAAGAACATCATGGACCACATCGCCGTCTACGGGCCCGACAACGACAAGCGCCTGACCGGCAAGCACGAGACCGCGCCCTGGAACAAGTTCAGCTATGGCCTGGCCGACCGCGGCGCTTCCATCCGCGTGCCGCACTCCTTCATGAACAACGGCTACAAGGGCTATCTGGAAGATCGCCGTCCGAACTCGCAAGGCGACCCCTACCAGATCGCTTCGCAGATCCTGAAGACGATCTCCGAGGTGCCGACCGCAGCCAAATCGGCTGCCGCCTAACTCCAAGAGGCGATAACCCGGGATGGGGCTCCCGGGACGCAAGATGATCCGCCGGAGCATTGCCGCTCCGGCGGATCATTGTTTTATGACATGCAATCCGAACGCTTTTCCCGGTATGGCCGAACCGCGCTAGATAGCGTTGCGACAGGCCGGGGACGCGCCGTGTTCGGGGGTTTTTACACCGTCAGGTTTCAGCTCGGCGAAGGCGTCGGGCGCAGCGTGATGTACGTCCACGCCGGCAGGCTTCTGGGCGGCAATTCAGCTTTCGCGCATATCGGAACCTACGAGCAGATTGGTGACGAGATCGCGATCGAGGTCAGCACGGTCCGTCACAATCCCGATCCGAATTATCGGGCAATGGCCGGTACCGATGACGCCACCTTGTTCGCGCGCGGCAAGGCCGACGGAGGGCTCTATCGCTTCCAGGGCCGCTTGCGCGAATTGCCCGATGTTCCCTTCCAGTCCGTGATGACGCCGGTCGAGGAACAGCCCTTGCCGATCGCCGGCGGGGTGGGCGAGGGCGGCGCAGTCGATGGTTTCTATTCCATCCATCTGCGTACGCTGGACGGCGTCGACGGCGGACTGACCGGCGTGATGCTGCTCAATGACGGCCGCATCCTCGGCGGCGACGCCTTCTTCTACTATCTCGGCACCTACACCAGCGCGAATGGCCGCTGGAAGGGCCAGATCCTCAACCAGGAGCACACGCCGTCCAGGGGCGAAAACCCCGTGTTCGGCGGCCATGAGGTCGGCATCGGCTTTTCCGGCACCTGCGACGACGAGGGCGCCTCGATCGAGGCCACCGCGCTCGCGGGCAAGCGCAGCCTGCGGCTGGCCGCGGTGCTGAAACTGATGCGGCGGGCGTAACGATTGGAGCGACCTTGAATTTGGCGGTGCGGCGACGCAACCTTGTTGCGATGAACACGTTCCGTCACATCGCAGTTGCCGGGTTGCTTGCTCTGTTCACGCCGGCATTGGCGCATGCGCAATCCGCCGATCTCGTGCTGTGCGACCGCATCGCCGCCGATCCGACCGATCCGGACAAGCCGGCCGACGTCAGAGGCGTCACCGATGTCGCCCCCGCCGACGTCGCCACCGCGATCAAGTTCTGCAAGAAGGTTGCCGGCAGCTCGCGCCGCGCGATGTACCAGCTCGGCCGCGCCTATGCCGCCAACCGGCAAACGGCCGAGGCCGTCGCCGCCTGGCGCAAGGCCGCCGACAAGGGCTCGAGCGCGGCGATGGTCGAGCTCGGCGTGCTCTACGGCACCGGCGCCGGCGTGCCCAGGGACGAGGAGCAGGCGCGGCAATTGTTCGAGCGCGCCGCCAATGCCGGCAATCCGCGCGGCGTCACCAATCTTGCCGCGCTCGGCGGCGCCGCGTCGGCGCAGGATCCTGCGCGTGCGCGCGAGCTGCTGGCGAAAGCCGCCGAAACCAATGCCGAAGCGCAATACCAGCTCGGCCTGATGCTGGCCGACGGCACCGGCGGTCCGAAGGACGATGCCGGCGCCCGCGCGCTGTTCGAGAAGGCGGCGGCGCAGAATCATCCGGGCGCGCTGGTGCAGATGGGCGCCTTCGCGCAGGAAGGGCGCGGCGGTCCGAAAGATCGCGATGCCGCCAAGGCCTATTACAAGCGCGCCGCCGATCTCGGCGACGAGCAGGCCAAGGCGGCGCTGAAGAAGCTCGACTGTCCGATCGCGATCAAGGACAAGCGTGGCAATCTCGTCACGCGATCTCTGCTTTCTGATCACGCGATGGAACGCATCGTCGTGGCGGTCGTTTTCATCCAACGGACCGAAGGAGACCCGTCATGATCCGCAAACTGCAATCCGGCCAGTACCGGCTCTATTCCCGCAAGGTCAATCCGAAGACCGGCAGGCGCCGCAACCTCGGCACGTTCAAGTCGCGCGCCGCGGCCGAGAAGCATGAGCGCGCCGTGCAGTATTTCAAGCGGCATTAGCATGCCGGAAAGTGTAGCGGCCGGAAGTAGCGCTTCCACGAACTCCGCTGCAGTCGATAGAATAAGAGCGGCCGCGACGATTCCTCTTTTTCTCGCGTGCCATGATCCGCCTCGACAACATCAGCAAGCAACAAGGCCACCAGATCCTCTTCATCGAAGCCTCCGCGGCGCTTCAGAAGGGAGAGAAAGCCGGCCTGGTCGGCCCGAACGGCGCCGGCAAGACCACCCTGTTTCGGATGATCACCGGACAGGAACAGCCCGACGAGGGGCAGGTCTCGGTCGATCGCGGCGTCACCATCGGCTATTTCAGCCAGGACGTCGGCGAGATGTCGGGCCGCAGCGCGGTGGCCGAGGTGATGGATGGCGCCGGCGCCGTCAGCGCCGTGGCGACCGAGCTGAAGGCGCTGGAGGCCGCGATGGCCGATCCGGATCGCGCCGATGAGATGGACGAGATCATCGCGCGCTATGGCGAGGTGCAGGCGCGCTTCGAGGAGCTGGACGGCTATGCGCTGGAGACTCGCGCGCGCGAGGTGCTCGCGGGCCTGAGTTTCAGCCAGGAGATGATGGAGGGCGACGTCGGTGCGCTCTCCGGCGGATGGAAGATGCGGGTGGCGCTGGCGCGCATCCTCCTGATGCGGCCCGACGTGATGCTGCTGGACGAGCCGAGCAACCATCTCGACATCGAAAGCCTGATCTGGCTGGAACAGTTCCTGAAAGGCTACGAGGGCGCGCTGATGATGACCTCGCACGACCGCGAGTTCATCAACCGCATCGTCAACAAGATCGTCGAGATCGACGGCGGCACGCTGACGACCTATTCCGGCGACTACGAGTTCTACGAACAGCAGCGCGCGTTGAACGAAAGGCAGCAGCAGGCCCAGTTCGAGCGCCAGCAGGCCATGCTCGCCAAGGAGATCAAGTTCATCGAGCGCTTCAAGGCGCGCGCCTCGCACGCGGCGCAGGTGCAGAGCCGGGTGAAGAAGCTGGAGAAGATCGAGCGGGTCGAGCCGCCGCGCCGGCGCCAGACGGTGGCGTTCGAGTTTCTGCCGGCGCCGCGCTCGGGCGAAGACGTCGCCAGCCTGAAGAGCGTTCGCAAGAGCTACGGCAAGCGCAGCATCTATGACGGCTTCGATTTCACCATCCGCCGCAGGGAGCGCTGGTGCGTGATGGGCGTCAACGGCGCCGGCAAGTCGACCTTGCTGAAACTGGTCGCGGGCGACGCCGAGCCTGACGACGGCAGCGTGACGCGTCGGCGCCAGCGTCAAGATGGGCTATTTCGCCCAGCACGCCATGGACCTGCTCGACGGCGAGCAGACCGTCTTCGAGTCGCTGGACCACTCCTTTCCGCAGGCCGGCCAGGGGTCGCTGCGGACGCTGGCCGGCTGCTTCGGCTTCTCCGGCGACGACATCGAGAAGCGATGCCGGGTGCTGTCGGGCGGCGAGAAGGCGCGGCTGGTGATGGCGAAGATGCTGTTCGATCCCCCCAACTTCCTGGTGCTGGACGAGCCGACCAACCATCTCGATCTCGCGACCAAGGAAATGCTGATCGCGGCGCTCTCCGAGTTCGAGGGCACCATGCTGTTCGTGTCGCACGACCGGCACTTCCTCGCCGCGCTCTCCAATCGCGTGCTGGAGCTGACGCCGGAGGGCGTGCATCAATATGGCGGCGGCTACACCGAATATGTCGCGCGCACCGGCCAGGAGGCGCCGGGCTTGCGGAGCTGAGGCCGCGCAGCCTGCATATCAGCCCACCGCTTGAACGATCGGGGGCTGCCCGTTACGCTCTCCAAAAAATGGGGAGAGAACGATGAAGCAGCTTCGGATCGGGGACATCACCATCGACGCGGTGATCGAGCGCGAGGGGCCGTGGCGGCGGCCGCAGGATTTCTTTCCCGGCCTATGACGATGCCGTCTTCAAGCAGCATCTGCAAGACAATGGAGCCGGAGGTCTACGACGCCGCGATCGGCCTGATGAACATCACCTACCAGACCTTCGTGGTGCGCACGCCGCGCTACACCATCCTGGTCGACACCTGCACCGGCGAGGACAAGGGCCATCCGCCGCCGTTCGATTTTCCCGGCAAGGAGCGCTGGCGCAACGAGCTGTTCGCGCTCGGCATCTCCTTCGACAAGATCGACTACGTCTTCTGCACCCATCTGCACATCGATCACACCGGCTGGAACACGACGCTGCGCGACGGCCGCTGGGTGCCGACCTTCCCGAACGCCAAATATGTCTTCCACAAGCGCGAATACGCGGTCTGGGAGGAGGAGAACAAGAAGGGCAACAATCCGCCCGGCACGGTGTTCCGCGACAATTGCCTGCCGATCGTGGAAGCCGGCCAGGCGCTCCTGGTCGACGACGACTATGCGCTCGACGACACCGTCACGCTGACGCCGACGCCGGGGCATTCGCCCTGCCATTGCTGCGTCAACATCTTCTCCAAGGGCAAGCGCGCTTCCGTCGTCGGCGATCTCATGCATCACCAGGTCCAGTGCCGCGAAATCGACTGGTCGGCGCGGCCGGACTGGGACCCGAAACTGTCGGCGGTGTCGCGGCGGAAATTCTTTGCCTCCGTCGCCGACACCGACACGCTGATCCTGCCGATCCATTTCCCGCGTCCGACGGTCGGCCTCATCAAGCCCGACGGCAATGCCTTCGACTACAAGTTCAAGCGGGACTAGCGGGTGGGCAAGACCGTCTCACGCGTCGCCATCGCCGGCCTCGGTCCGATCGGGACGCGTCTTGCCAAGGCGCTCGACGACGGCATCGACGGGCTCGAGCTTGCGGCGGTCTCCGCCGCCAATATCGAGAAGCATCGCGGCTGGCTCGACAAGCTCAGCAAACGGCCCGCGACGCTGCCGATCGAGGCGCTGGCGGATGCCGCCGACATCGTCGTCGAATGCGCGCCGAGCAGGCTGGTCCGCGCCATCGTCGCGCCCGTGGTGTCGCGCGGCAAGACCGCGGTCGTGCTCAGCGTCGGCGCGCTGCTGGAGAACGAGGACCTGATCGCGCTCGCCAAAGGAGAAGGGCGGCCAGATCGTGGTGCCGACCGGCGCGCTGATCGGGCTCGACGCCATGACGGCTGCCGCCGTCGGCACCATTCACTCGGTGCAGATGGTCACGCGCAAGCCGCTGAAGGGGTTGGAAGGCGCGCCCTATCTGGTCGAGCACAAGATCGATCTTCGGCGACATCAAGACGCCGCTGAAAATCTTCGACGGCACGGCGCGCGAGGCCGCCAAGGGCTTTCCGGCCAATCTCAATGTCGCGGTGGCGCTGTCGCTGGCGGGGATCGGCGCCGACCGCACCAAGGTCGAAATCTGGGCCGACCCGACGGTGACGCGCAACACCCATCGGATCGAGGTCGATTCGGATTCGGCGCGGTTTTCGATGACCATCGAAAACATCCCGTCGGAAAATCCCAAGACCGGCCTGATCACCGCCCTGTCCGTGATCGCCTGCCTGCGCAAGCTCAACGCGCCGTTGCGGGTGGGGACCTGACGCATCAGGGTAAACCTGCTATCATCCGCCAAACACATCGGGAGAAACGCCATGGATGCCGGGACGCCGGAACACAATAAGGGCCACGATACCGCCGAGACCCATTCTCATCTGGTCCAGCCGCAGCATATGGAGTGGCAGAAGACGCGCTTTCCCGGCTGCGAGGCCAAGACGCTGCTGTTCGATCGCGAAACCGGCCTGGTGACCGCGCTGATGAAGTTTGCGCCCGGCGCCGTGCTGCCGGACCACGAGCACGTCAATATCGAGCAGACCTATGTGCTCGAGGGCTCGCTGGTCGACAAGGAAGGTCCGGCCAAGGGCATCGTGTGCAAGGCCGGCGAGTTCATCTGGCGCGAGGCGAACAGCCGCCATGTCGCCTGGTGTCCGGAAGGCGGGCTTGATGCTTGCGATCTTCCAGGTCCCGAACAAGTTCTTCGAGGCCGATGGCCGCGTCATCGATTCCGACGGCCAGGACTGGAACGAGGCCTGGGGCCACACCGGCAAGGCCTGACCATCCCCGAACAAACGAAAAGGGCGGCCGTGAGGCCGCCCTTTTGCTTGAGATGTCTGTAACGACTAGCCGCCGGCTTCGCACTTCTTCATGGAGGCGGTCTTTGCGGCGCCAGAGAGCTTCTTGCCGTCAGCGCTGACAGCTTTGGCCTCGCAGGCATCGTGCGTGCACTTCTTCATGAACGAGGTTTTCGCCGCGCCCGCGAGCGGCTTGCCGTCCTTGCCCATGGCTTTGGCGTCGCAGGAGGCGTCCTGCGCGAAGGCCGAGCCGGCCGCGAAAGTGGCGATAACGGCAGCCAATAAAATCCGCTTCATCGTGATGTCTCCCTGGACGAAGAAAAGTGGGCGGATTGGAACTTGGAATCGTCAGCGCAATCAAGCTCCATGCCGGTCAATGCGATGCAATAATTTCCGCCAGGCAGCCGGCCGCGTTCATCTTCCAGTCAGGATCAGCGATGCAGCAGCGCCTTGAAATCGGCCCGTGCACGCTGCGCCTCCGCGCGCGCGACCTCGGAGGCCTCGCCCAGCCCGAAATAGCCATGGATCAGGCCTTCGCCACCGTAATGCCGGGTCGGGACGTCGGCGGTTTCGAGCGCGGCGGCATAGGCAATGCCCTCGTCGCGCAGCGGGTCGTACCAGGCGGTGCAGACGATGGCGGGCGCGAGGCCCGCATGGTCCTTGGCCCGCAGCGGCGACACGCGCCAATCGGACCCATGCGCCTTGTCGGCGAGATAATGGCCGCAAAACCACTCCATCACCGCACGCGACAGGAAATAGCCGTCCGCATTGGCGGCGCGTGACGGGAAGCGCGCGTTCTCGGTGGCATCGGCGTAATTCCCGAACACGTCGGTGACGGGATAGACCAGAAGCTGAGCGGCGAGCTTGATGCCGGCATCGCGGCAGGCGATCGCTGATGTCGCCGCGAGATTGCCGCCGGCGCTGTCGCCGGCAACGCCGAGGCGGTCGGCGTCGCCGCCAAATTCCGCGATACGGTTTGCGACGTCTCTCACGGCGGCAAAAGCATCCTCGAAGGCGCCCGGAAAACGCGTTTCGGGCGGGCGGCGGTAATCGACGGAGACGACCACCGCGCCGGTCTCGATCGCGAGCCATCGCGCCTGGCGGTCATGGGTCTCGAGGTCGCCCGCAACCCAGCCGCCGCCGTGGAAGAACACGACCGTCGGCGACTTGCCGGGGGCGGGGCGATAGACCCGCGCCGCAAGCGGCCCGGCGCCGCCCTGAACCTTGATATCCCTGACCTCGGCGACCGGGGGCGGCGGCACTCCCGCACGCGAAGCCGCCAGCGCGCGTAACGCATCGCGGGCGCTTTGCGGCGTCATGGTCGTGGGATCGCGCAGCGGCAGCAGCGGAATGATCTGGGCAACGACGGGATCGAGAGGAGCGGGCATTTCAACGTCCTTGGATGCGTTCTTGTTTGTGGTTTCAAGCATAGAGGCCGCGCACGACGCCCGCAATCATGGACGGAGCGACGTGTGCATCGGCAGGCGCAGGGAATGTCGTGAGCGATTACCGGGACAGCGCGACATCCTTGAATGCGTCGACAAGCGCTTTCTCCAGCTTGCCGTTCATCCCGCAAAGGATGCCGTAAGCATCGGCGCGCGGCATCGGCGGCCTGTAGCGGCGGTCCTCGATCAAGGCCGCGAAGATGTCCGAGATGGTCAGTACGCGGACCAGATCGCCTATGCTTTGCGCACACAATTTGTCGGGATAGCCGCTTCCGTCGAGATATTCGTGATGGTGCCGAACCCCGTCCAGAATTTCCGCTGAGATCGAGCTGTTGTCCTTGAGTATGTCGTATCCGGCGCCCGGATGCGTCTCGATGATCGCGCGCTCCCTGTCGTCCAATCTGCCTGGCTTATCGAGGACAGACAGCGGGATGGTTGCCTTGCCAATGTCATGAAACATCGCCGCTGAGTGCAGCCGCTCCAAATCCTTCTTTGGAAAGCCGAGGCTCAATCCGAAATCGACGGCGAGCCCCGTGACCAGAAGACAGTGCTGATACGTTCCCTCATGGTGCTTCCGGACGGTGGCGAGCCACTTCGACAAACCATGTTCCTCGATGGCGCCGGCGATCGTTTCGCCAGCCTTGTGCGCGGCCGTAACGTCGATCGGCGTACCGCTCGCCACCGCCGCAAACATCGAGGCGAGCGCGACCTCGCCGGAGCTTGCCGCGGCCTGGGTGCTCTGCGCATCAACGGGAGATGGCTCGGCCGGCATGCAGTTAGCCAGCTCCTTCAGAAGCTTCGCTTGATTGAGCTGCCCCTGCAACACGCAGCTTGCACCCAATGCGTAAGCTTGTGACGCCGACAGATGGGCCGCGTCATCGAGCAGAAAGATGCGCTTGTCGACGTTCGGAAGACTATCGAGGATTTTTCTGAGCGCAGAAATGTTCTGAAGCACGCGCAGGTCGGCCTTGACGACCACCGCGTGCACCTCGCTGCGCTGGACGCTCACGCCGTTCAGCAGTTCTGACGTCAGGTCATACCTCTTCTCGAGCAGGGACCGTACGCCGGCCAGCTTGGTTGAATTGTCTGAAACGATGTGAACAAGCATCGGTACGCTAAGCCTTCTGGCTGCGGTCGGGGCTCATGTCCAGAATGAGCTGGATTGTTCCGGCGGTTCGTTGAGCCAGATCAACGCTTCTCTCAAGTCGAGAAAGATGATGCGCTCTTCTCCAGCCGACGAAGCATCGCCATCCGCAAGATAGAGGACGAAGCGATCGTCATTGGCACGAAACAGCGCTTCCCGGGCCTGACCTGGCGCGAGAGAGCGGCTGTCGATAAACGGAATCGTCCGCGACGAAACCAGCTCCATGTTTTGCAGACGTCTAGTCATGCGAATTGGCGACGCGAGCCTTCTTGCCCTTGTCGTTCTCGATATATCTCACGCCGATTTGCGATCCGTCGACCCAAACCATTTCGCAACGCCGGAAGGCGAGGCCGGTGGATGACAACACCAGGAAAAATTCCTTCGACTGCAGTACGTCAGCCGGTCCGTCGATCTCCAGTTTTGCGCCGCTTGCCGAGGCATCGAGCAGGAAGCAGCTTCGCCGCCATGTGCCGTCGACACCCATCAGAGTGACCCGATGTGTGTGGTCAAATCGAACGCGCGAGGCTCTTCGGTTCTCCCCCTTCATGCGCGTTCTCCCGCGGCGGCAACCGAATTGTCATTTGATCCCGCGCCCACAGGCGGAGGCTCAAAGCGGATCGTGTATTGAGCCGTCGACACGAAGAGCATCTCGAACATCCCTTTGGCCTGCTCGAGCTGCTGCACGGAAAGCGGCGGAACCCGCCGGTTGTTGAGAATGGCCGATGTCGTTTGCCAGTCCAGACGGGAGGCCCGGCAAGCGATGATCAGACCTTCGCCGCCGTTCTCATCCATCAACGGTGCGATGGTTTCCACCGTCGCGCCCGACAGCAGCGACAGCGCCGCAATGACGTTGGCGTATTCACGCCGGATGGCGAAGCGGTTGACGGTCGAGTCGTTGAGTTTCCCGGTGCGGCTGAGCACCGCAACGGCGGCGTGTGCGTCGGAAGGCTCCACCGGACTTTGCGTCTGCGGATTTGTCTGGGTCTCAACGCTGTCCAGCTCTGCCTGAATTTTCTGCTTTAGTTCGGCCGGAGCGGCCTTGAGTAACCGGGCGCGAACGGTTGCGGTGGCGCTGGAGAGCAATTCTCGTAACGCACCCGCCGGCAGGTCCGGCCGAAGGCCGAGCGATTCCGCCATTGTCTCGTCGCGCTTTGCTGTCGCCAGCAGGACAATCAGGCCGGCCTTGGAGAGGCGGGCCGACGGATTCTTCACGAGTGCACGCGAGGCGTCCCTGCCGGCCATCTTCAGGATAACGTCGGTGAGGGCCGCACTGAGGTCTTGCCGGCCGGCAACTGCGACAAGGTGCTGTTGACTGCGGTTCTTCGCGATCTCGATGAGGTCCGAGTCCGCGAGGACCGGCGATTTGGACAACAGCGGGACGGCCACAGTCGGGCTTTGGTGCCGCGCGAGCTGTCGAACGGTCCTCTCTGGCGGTGCGGCGAAATCAGCCAGAGAGCTGCTGAGTTCCGCAAGCGCAGCGGCTCCCACGCAATCAAGAAGCCGGACCAGCACGTCGTCGAAAACGCCGATTTGGGATGGACTTAGCTGTTCAGCGCATGACCGCAGCAGCTCGGATAGCCGCTGCAGCGTGCGCACGCGCCGGTCGGCCGAGCCGTCCTTCAGCGCGACCTCCAACTCGTTCGATCAAATCCGTCGAAGCAATAGCGCTCATGGGTGCGACAATTTCGCCGTTGAAACATCATTTGTTTCAAAGACGTAATTTCGCGCTCAGTTATTAATATGTGATTACAGCTGTTACGAAACCTGGTGTTGTGGTACCTTCAGCAGCGCACTGAAAAGATATCGAAATTTGGCAGACATCTGGTCGCCGCGGCGTCTCGCCACAGTCACAGTGTCTCACCGGTAGGTGAGGGTTCCTGTCCGTTTCAACTTGATTCGTATCATAGGCAGTTGGCCACCGTGTTCCAAACGGGATGGCGCCATGGGCAGCGAAGGACCGACACCGGACCTGGTTCCGAAAACGTTTCGGTTTACGGATATCGACGAGTTTCGAAGCTCGGTACGTAGCCTCGAGGTGGATTTCACGCCACTGGCGCGGACGATTTCTGCCGAACAAACCGTCCTGAATCTCGCTGGCTGCGACGTGAATTTCACCCGATCGTTTCCGCGGATCATCGATGCAAGGTTGGCGCCGAACTGCACCACCATCGGCTTCACGATGGACGATGATGGCGCTCCCATCCGATTCAATGGCGTGGAAAGAGATCACGCGAGTGGTCGTGATCGGAAGCGACGGAGCGGGGTTCAGCGCGGTCGAACGGACCGAGCGGCGGTACGCTGGGATCGTATTCCGACCGACGGTGGAGAATCGGGGCTGGCCGCGTGCGGTGGTTAACTTCCAGATGTTCGAGACGAGCTTCGCGGCTCAACAGCGGCTCCGCGAGTTGGTCGTGCAGGTCTTGTCGGTTGCGCCGCAGCTTGCCGACAGCATCAGCGCGACCGAGGCATCTGCAGCAATCAGGGAATCGCTGCTCGCCGGGGTCGACGCCGTGTTTGCCGATGTCATTCCGACCCGATGGACCACGCTACGCCAACTCCACCCGGCAGTTCAAGATCTTCAAGGACATCGAAGAGGTGCTGTCGAGCAATCTCGGCAAACCGATCTACAGCGAGGCACTCGCGCGACCAGGTTGGCGTCTCGGTTCGCTCGATGCACGATGCGGTCCTGCGCTACCGCGGAATGAGCCTGCATCGTTATCTGCGGTCTAAGGCGGTTATGGCTCGTGCGCAGGGCACTGCTTGCGGGCACCGCACAGCGTCAAGGCCTGCGCCCTTGCGTTCGGCTTCTGGCATCTCGGTGACTTCTCGGCGAGCTATCGTTTGCAGTTCGGTGAGACGCCCTCGCAGACCTTGCGCAAAGGCCCGCGTCGACAGTAGACGCTGCGATTGGCGCGCCCCGGCCTGGCAATTCCGCCGATGACGGCTGCTGCGCGGTGCGCTACAAGGCTGCGCCGGTCGGGGTTTTGGGGAAGTCGGGAAATGGATTTCGAGGAGCTGGTCCAGTCGCGCCGCAGCGTGCGCGGATTCAAGAACAAGCCGGTGCCGCGCGCGGTCATCGCCGAGATCATCGAGGTCGCCAAGCGCGCGCCCTCGTCGATGAACACCCAGCCCTGGCATATCCATGCCCTGACCGGCGAGCCGCTCGACGAGGTTCGCCGCCGCAACATGGAAGAGATGATCGCGGGCGCCAGGCCGAAGCGCGACATCGTCAGCCACGGCGAATATCAGGGCGTGCATCGCGCAGCGCCAGGTCGACATCGCCAAAAAACTGTTCGGCGCGATGGGGATTGCGCGCGACGACAAGCCGATGCGGCAGGACTGGGTGTTGCGCGGCTTCCGGCAGTTCGACGCGCCGGTGTCGCTGGTTCTGGCCTATGACCGCGTGCTCGATCCCGGCGCGGTCTGTCATTTCGATCTCGGCGCGCTCTGCTACGGCATCGTGCTCGCGGCATGGGACCGCGGGCTCGGCAGCGTCATCAACGGGCAGGGGATCATGCGCTCGGACATCGTGCGCGAGGTGGCGAAGATTCCCGAGGATCAGGTCATCATGACCTGCGTCGCCATGGGGTATCCGGACGACTCATTCCCGGCCAATGACGTGCGGTCGGACCGCAAGTCGCACGACGAGTTCGTGCGCTATGTCGGCTTCGCGGAGTAGCGCTCCAGCGCCCTAATGTGGCTCCTGTTCGCCGGCCTTCGGCGGCGGCCTGTGCTCGGTTTGCCCGGCCTCGTGGCAGGGCAGCACGGTCCACGACCCGTCCGCCGCCATTTGATAGGAGTGGCAGGAGGCCGACTGGTCCTCGATCTTCGGAGGTGGGCCTGCGTTCTTCCCGAGCGCAGGCGCGACCGCAAGGCCGATGAGCGCGATGGAACCGGCGAGGTTGAGCTTGGCGATCCGCATGAGAATCCCCCTTGGGAAAGCGGAGCCATTTCCGGCAACCAATTGTGGTAAAAAGTTGAAAGCGGCCAATGGTCTGATGCGGCTTGCTTAATGCTTTAGTGGAATCGGACCACCAGACGCCGACCAACGTCGATATCCCTGTGAGGGAGGCGGCAAATCGTCTAGAATATGCCGCAGTTCCGGCGCTGGTATACTGCTTCGGCTGGTCGAAGAGACCTTCTTGAGGGACGGGCACCCTCGGAGGGTGGAATTGGGGATGGAATGACGTTCGAAACAGCGATGGCTGGTCGTTTGCCGCCACGTCGCCGCATCGGATGGTCGGACAAAGCCGCGCTGCTGTGCGGCGCGCTCGCCTGCGCCTGTGGCGCAGCCGCCTGGATCAACGAATCCTTCTCATTCGCATCGCCCGTCGGCTCGCCAGTGGCGCATGAGCTTGTCTCGTTCGAAGAGCGCTTTGCTCAAGTGGCCGTGCCGCAATCCCTGCGCGGCCGGGCCTTGCAGCCGCTGGACCGCTCCGCATTCGCTGCGCTCGAATCCAAGGTGCAGGACGCCAGGGGCTTGCTTGCGCAAAAGCTGCAGCTCGGCGAATGGCGCGGCGCATTGCTGGAAGTGCCGCAGCAAGCCGGCGCGTCCGATCTGCAGCGACAGGCGAGCGCGCCCGACGTGCCGCTGCCGCGGTCGCGGCCTGCCGCTGCCGACGTCGTCGTTGCTGCGGTCGAGACGACGGCTCGCATAGACCCGTCCGCCAAGACTGAACGCTCGTGGATGCAGAAGCTGTCGGATATCCTGCCCGGGCGGCTCACGCTCGCCTCGCTGACGCCGGGCGATGGGCTGTTCCGCTCGCATCCCGATTTGCAGTCGCTCGGCTATGACAGCCAGACCGCCGTCTATGACATCTCCGCACATGCGGTCTATCTGCCGAACGGCCTGACGCTCGAGGCGCATTCCGGTCTTGGCATGCTGAAGGACAATCCGGAAACCGTTCAGGCGCGCAACGCTGGCGCGACGCCGCCCGCGGTCTACGATCTGCGGCCGCGTGAGAAGCTGTTTCATGGCGTACGGGCGCTGCGCATGATCGCGGCCGACGGCAGCGACACGCTCGGGCGTGCCGGACTGCTGGTCCACAGCTTCATGCTCGGTCCCGAGGGCGATTCGAACGGCTGCGTGTCGATCCGCGACTATGTCCGCTTCCGCAAGGCCTATGACGACGGCGAGATCAACCGCCTCGTCGTGGTGCCGACCATGACAGCGGCTCCGGCAAGTGCGGCACGCGCGACCTCGCAATCGTGACGTTCTTTACGCCGGACATGAGCGCGACATCCGCTTCCGAAACGCCGCTGCGGACGACCTTCAGGATTCGCCTGAACGGCAACAGCGTTTGCATTGCGACCGTCGGGCAGGCCTATCGGTTTCTCACCAATCTCAGCTCCATCGAGTGGATGGAGTTTCGCAGCCTGCACGACGACGCCATCGATTTGCTCGAGCGTGCCGCCGGCAACGCCATGATGACGGTGCCGGCGACCAACGCGGTGCGTTCGTTGTTCGCCAGGGCAAAGCTGCTGTAAATCCTAGTTTGCGCATGATCTCCGCGCAAACGCTACGCGTTTGTCGCGCGGGAAAACCGCTGCACACTTTTCCGGATCATGCGCTAGGCGGCAACCCAGCCGTCCGGCCCGAGCCCGGAGGCCAGCGAAACCATCGCCAAATCGTCGGCACGCGCGACGTGCGCCACGATCTGCGGATTGATTTGCCGCGCATGGGTGAGCGGCAGCATATGGCCTGCCGACGGCAGGTGATGCACCTCGGCGCCGTCGATGAGCGAGGCGAGCCGCCCGACGATACGCTGGGTCATGTAGGGCGACAGCCCGCCCGAGAACAGCAGGGTTGGCACCCCGATGCCGGTCGCGGCCGCCGTGACATTCTCCTCCGACAGCGCGGCGGCGAAATCATAGGCGAGCTTGTCGATGTGCTCGATCATGCGCAGCTTGGCCTCGGCCGACATCGGCTCGGCCGCGGCAGAGCCATGCCAGTACGTCATGAAGCGCTCGATGGCTTCGACCGACATGCCTCTCCAGAGATCGTGGGAGACGTTGCGTGCCAATTGGGCGAAGAGATCATGCAGCCGCCGGTCCGCGGCGTTTTCCTTCAGCAGCGTCGGCAGCACCGGCTCGATCAAGGTCAGGCTGCGCACGCGGCTTGCGAGCGGCGAGGCCGTTGCCATTTTGAAGGCAATCGCGCCGCCATAGGAGTGGCCGACGAGATGAACAGGGCCTGCTCCCGCATCGATGCGATCGAGCAGGAATGCGACTTCATCGGCCAGCGTCAGCGGCAGGTCGGAACTCCCGCGATATCGCCATAGCCGGCGATATCGGGTGCGATCACCCGGTAGCTGGGGCCGAGCGCTTCGGTCAATTTCGCCCACTGCCGTCCTGAGCCGAGCGAACAATGCAACGCGATCACGTCAGCTCTTCTGCTCTCGCACGAAAGAAATATCTGAAATGGTCATCGTGCCAACTCTGGTTGATTGATGGTGCGATCCGGGCGGGAAGCCCGGATCGCGGTTGTCGTGATTGCGATTTGAGAGGCGTTATGGCGACCGGCGCCAGGGCACGATCATCGCCACGCGCTGACGGTAGCGGCGGTAATCGTCGCCGAACACGTCGACCAGATCGCGCTCCTCGAGCAGCATGCCGATGAAGATGTAGGCGGTCGTGACAGCGGCAAACAGCAGGTGGCCCGCGGTCATCGTCGGCGTCACCCAGAATGCGATGATGAAGCCGAGATAGAGCGGATGCCGCACGAACTTGTAGAACAGCGGCGTGTGGAAGCGCGGCGCCGGCATCGTGCGGCTCGTCAGATTGTTCACCACCTGATGCACTCCGAACAGCTCGAAATGATTGATCAGGAATGAGCTGCTCAACACCAGCAGGAAGCCGAGCATCGACAGCCCGGTCAGGACAGCCGCGCCGAGGGGGTCGCTGACATGCCACAGCACCGCCGGGATCGGCCGCCACTGCCAGCACAACAGCGCCAGCAGAAGCGTGGCGAACAGCACATAGGTCGAACGCTCGACCGGTTTCGGCACGAATTGCGTCCACCATGCCTTGAATTGCGGGCGCGCCATCACGCTGTGCTGGATCGCAAACAGCGCCATCAGCAGCATGTTGATGACGAGCGCTTCCGTCATCGGCGTGCGCGGGCCGGCGTCGATGGTCTGGGGCACGGGGAAGTTTTCGACGAAGGCGATGGTGTAGAGGAAGGTGACGAAGAAAAACGCGTAGCACACCATTCCATAGACAAGTGCAATCAATCTGCTCATTGAAGGACTCCTGGGTTTGAAAGGTCTTGCAGCCGTTACCGCCTGGTGATTACGACCTCGAGGTATTCGCTCGGCACCACCATGGTGGCGTCGCCTGATTTGTTCATGCGCACGATCAGGGCGTGGAGGTCATTGCGCAGGTTCTCGCGTGTCGGCGCGTCCAGCGCGGCAAAGGCCTTCAGCACCGGCCCGTAAAACGTCTTGAACACGTCGAGGAAATGATCGGGCGAGCGGTAGCGGAACTTGAACATCCGCGACTCAGCCTTGATGGAGGCGGCCTCGTCGCCGAACAATTCGTCGAGGCGCGCGAACGTGCCCCACAGCGCCGGTGATTTCGTGCCTGCGGGCGGCGGCAGATATTTGCCGAGCGTCTTGAAGACCTGGCCGATGAATCCTTCCGGCGTCCAGTTGGCGAGGCCGATCTTGCCGCCGCTTCTGCAGACGCGCAGCAATTCGCTTGCCGCCTGCGGCTGGTTCGGGGTGAACATCACGCCGAAGGTGGAGACGATCGACGTCGAACGAAGCGTTATCGAACGGAAGCTGTTCCGCATCGGCTTCCATGAAGCCGATCGCGAGCCCCTCAGCGGACGCGCGCGCGCGTCCCTGTTCGAGCAAAGCGGGCACATAGTCGGTCGAGGTGACGTCGCACCAGCGGCGCGCGGCGGCGAGCGTCACCATGCCGTTGCCGGCCGCGACATCCAGCACCTTGGCGCCGGCGCGCAGATCCAGCGTCTCGCAGAGTTGCTCGCCGACGATCTGCAGGGTGGTGCCGACGACGGCGTAGTTGCCCGACGACCAGGCTGCCTGCTGCCTGATCTTCAGCGCGGAGAGATCGGGGTTGATCGTACTCGCGGAAGTCGGCTTGACCGCCGTCGTGCTCGCCATGGGTGTCTCCTGTCCGGATGCATCGCGGTTATGCCGCAGTGAACCGAACGTGCCCCGGCGAGGACTCAAAGACTCTGAGGCCAGCTTGATTTTGCCTTCAGGCAGGCTTGATTTTTCTTGAGGATGAACAACGGCCGGGACTTCGAATAGTGAGATTTCTCTTTACAAATCATATACTTGATATCGATCGGCGGGAGCTGAGCTGCGCCGGCCAACGCGTCGCGCTGGAGCCGCAGGTGTTCGACGTTCTGCTCTATCTCGTGCAGAACAGCGATCGCGTGGTCAGCAAGGACGAGCTGTTCGACAAGGTCTGGGACGGCCGCATCGTCTCCGAATCGACGCTGACCAGCCGAATCAACGCCGTGCGCAAGGCGGTCAACGACAACGGCCGCGACCAGCAGCTGGTGCGCACGGTGGCGCGCAAGGGCTTCCGCTTCGTCGGCGAGGTGCAGGCCGATGCGAAGCTGGCGGCCATGGCGCCGCCGATTGCGCATGAAGCCGATCATCCGCGACTCGCGCTGCCGGTGCTCGATCGCACGGCGATCGCGGTGCTGCCGTTCGTCAACATGAGCGGCGACATGGAGCAGGAGTATTTCTCCGACGGCATCAGCGAGGACATCATCACCGCGCTGTCGAAGCTGCGCTGGTTCTACGTGATCGCGCGCAACTCGTCGTTCGTCTACAAGGACAGGCCGGTGCATCTGAAGCAGATCGGCGAGGAGCTCGGCGTCGGCTATGTGGTCGAGGGCAGCGTGCGCAAGGACGGCGACCGCGTGCGCATCACGGCGCAGCTCAACGACGTCGTGACCGGCAGTCACATCTGGGCGGAGCGCTACGACCGCAGCATCGCCGACGTGTTCGCCGTGCAGGACGAGATCACGCAGTCGATCGTCGCCGCGATCGAGCCGCAGCTCTATGCCGCCGAGAATTTCCGCGCCCAGCGCAAGCCGCCCGACAGCATGGACGCCTGGGATCTGGTGATGCGCGGTCTATCCCACTACTGGCGCGTGACGCGGCAGGACAATGTGGTGGCGCAGGCGCTGTTGGAGAAGGCGATCAAGATCGATCCGACCTATGGCCAGGCGCTGGGCGTGCTGGCGGCAAGCCATACGTTCGGCGCCCATATGGGGTGGGAGACGATGGCGAAGGCGGGACCGGTCGCCGAGCCTGCCGCGCTTGCGGCCATTCATGCCGACAGCGAGGACCCGTGGGCGCATCTGGCGCTCGCTTCCGTTTATCTGTTCAACCGCCGCTTCGACGACAGCCTTGCGGAATTCGAGCTGGCGTTGCGCCTCAATCCGAACTTCTCGCTGGCGCGCGGCTACTATGGCGTGGCGCTGGCCTATTGCGGACGGTGGGAGGAGGGCGATCGCCACGCCCGTCACGCGCTGCGGCTCAGCCCGCGCGATCCTTTCGCCGCGATCTATTGCGGCGTGGTTTCGTATTGCCAGTTCGTCGGCCGCAACTACGAGGAGGCCATGCGCTTTGCGCGGCAATCGGTGCGGCTGCGCGGCGATTTCGTCGGCGGACATCGCGTGCTGACGGCGGCGGCGGCCTGCGGCGGCTTTGATGAAATTGCGGCCGAGGCGCTGAAGGAATTGAAGCGCGTGCAGCCTGAAGTCTCGCTGGAATGGATCGCCAAGGAGATGCCGTTCAAGCACGAGGCCGAGCGGCACGCCTATGTCGAGGGCTTTCGGCTCGCGGGCCTGGAGTAGCGCGGGTCGTCACTCCAGCGTCTGCACCGGCGGTGGCCTGCGCGCCGGACCTGGCGGCGACCGTCGGGCGCGGCTGCGATGTTGCCGGCACGGTTGCGGCCGTCGGCGTGACCTGCGCAGGTGATGCCGACGCTTGCGCGTCCTGCTTGACCGGGCGCGCATGCTGATGCGCCGTGCCGCCGCGACGGAATCCCCAGGCGTGCGCAATCGACGGCCCGGCAGTGTAGCCCACAACGGCGCCGGCAACCGCACCGATCGGGCCGAGCACCACCGCGCCCGACAACGCGCCGAGCGCGGCGTCGCCGCCGCGATGCTCGTCCGCCGAAGCCTGTGTCGCAAGCGAAAGCGCCAAAATCGAAAATGCGACTTTCCACTTCATGCCGGCTCCCTCGTTCCTGTTCGAGGAGGTACTGAAGAAATACGGCGACAAGAGAGTCCAAATAGGGCGGTTGACGGGTGCCAAAGTGACCACGATGGTGCCCATGGCAGATTGCAGGAGTTCTAGTTTATGAGCATGCTGAGCGATCCCTTCGATCCCGCACGCGAGGCGGCGCTGGTGACCGGCGCGGGCAACGGCATCGGCCGCGCCATTGCGCTGGCGCTGGTCGGCGAGGGCGTGAAGACGGTGTTTGCCGATGTCAGCGAGGAGCGGGTGGATGCGGCGATCAAGGCCGCATCGCGGCCCGAGCTTGCCGTGCCGTTTGTCGGCGATCTTGCGAAGCCTGAGGTGCGCGAGGCGCTGCTCGCCCACGCCGAAGCGAAGATCGGTCGCATCACGCATTTCGTTCACAGCGCTTCTCCTCCGCGGCGCGAGGCCGATCACATCCTCGCGGTGAGCGAAGAGACCTGGCGGCAGATGCACGCGGTCAATATCGATGCCGGCTTTCATCTCGCGCGCGAGCTTGCCAGGAAACTGATCGCGGCGAAAACAGCCGGCTCGTTCCTGTTCCTGACCTCGCTCCACGCCGAAACGCCGCGCAACCTGCCGCACTATTCGTCGGCGAAAGCGGCGATGGCGATGCTGGTGAAGGAGCTCGCGAAGTCGCTTGGCCAGCATTCCATCCGCGTCAATGCGCTGGTGCCCGGCGCGATCGCGGCCGGCGGCTTCGTCGCCAATCCCGCGCTCGCAAAGCACATTCCGCTCGGCCGGCTCGGCGAGGCCAACGATCTCGCGCCGATGGCGCTTGCGGTGCTTTCCAACAAGGTGTCGGGCTATGTCACGGGAGCCGCGATCACCGTCGATGGCGGGCTCGCGCTGACCAACTGGTTCGATCCGCCCGAATTGTAGATCGCGCCCTCTTTTTGACAGGCTTGTCTCGCGACAAGGCAAGCTGGGGATTGGGAAGGGCGGATCTTACAAGACATGGTGAGAGCGATTTGGTGCGGGGGCATTCTGCTCGCCCTCGGTGTTGTCGCGTTGCTCGCCTTGGCACCGGCGCGAGCGCAAAACCTCGATGAGGGCAAATCGGGCGCGCGGCTGTTTGCCGACAGCTGCGTGACCTGTCATCACCGCGCCAAGGGACTGACCAAAGGCCGCTTCCGCCTTTCGCTCTATCTGTTCCTGCAGCAGCACTACGCCAGCAATTCCAGTGCGGCCTGGGAGCTTGCCTCCTATCTCGAATCCGTCGACGAGGCGCCGCGCGGCCGGCCGCGGTCCGCGGCGGCGAAAAAGCCGCCGCACGGAACCGGGCTCGCGGGCGGCTCGCTTCGTCCACCGGCGTCGATCCCGCAGCGCTAGCGGGCCGTATTGTCATCGCAGTTTTCCGACTAGGCTTCGCGAGATGCGGTTCGACTGATTCGGTCGGGCGCGACCCCGCGAGGGCATTTGCATGGCATTCTTCAAGCGTGAGCTCAGTCCGGTCGAGCGCTTCGAGAGCGCGCATCTCGCCAAGCAGGACGAGCGGCGGAAGCTGGCGGGCCGGCTCGATCTCGCCGAAAAGCTTCTCGCGGAACAGCGCAGCCACGGCCGAGAAGCTCGCGGTGTCCGGCGCCAGTGCCGCCAAGCTCGAGCGCGCGGAAGCGAAGATGCGCGAGGTCGAGGAGCGCGCGCGGACGCTGCGCACGGAACTTGGCCGACCTCGATGCGCAGATTGCCGCGACCGAGCGCGCGCTGACCGATGCGAGAGCGCAACGCGACCGCGAACTCGCCGCCGACCAGATCGAGGCGCTGGCCGCGGCGATCGAGCGCGCCGGTCCGGGATTCGGCGCGGGCGCTGCCGGGCTGGTGGAAGCCGTCACCAAAAACGTGGCGGCGGTGACGGAGGCGACGAAGTTCGCCGCCAGCGTCGATGCGATCCGCCGTGAGGTGATGTCGGCGACCGACCTGATCTGCTGGGAGCTGCGGACGATCGCGGTGCGCACGCGCGCCGGCAATGCCAACGCCACACCGGCCGCGCCCGCCGAGGCCGAGCACACCGCGCCGGTCGAGATCGAACGGCAGCGGATCTACACCCTCAATCCGCTGCTGTGGCGCGAGGGCAGCGAGGTGTGCAAGGCGCCCGCCTTCACCATGGTCGGCCTGCCCAAGGCCTTGCTCCCGGTCGCGTTGCGGCATCAGCATGTCGACTATCTCAACGCCCGCCGCGTGCAGACACTGATGCATGTGCATGGCAACGCACCGGACGATTTGCCCGACGATGCCGCGCTGATCGACCTCGATGCGCTCGCGGCCGAGGAACAGAACAAGGCCAACGTGGCCTGAAGAAGGAACAACTCCTCCTCATCGTCGGTTGTATTGAGCCCGGCGCGCGGTCAGGGAACCCATCGCCGCGGCTCCAATCCAGCAAATTGTGAGGAGAGCGACATGATGTCGGAAACGCAGGTTCACACCATCGCGCGGCAGATGCTCGAGCAGCACGGCACGGCGGCAATCGCACAGGCCGCGCAGAAGGCGCAAGCATGTGAGAAGCAGAGGCGAGGACGAGGATGCGAAGGAATGGCGTCATATCGAGGACGCCATGAAGGCGATGCGCGGTCCGCATCAGAGCTGATCAAGAAAGCGTGCCGGGTGTTGCAGGATCGGACAAGCTGACGCAATCTGCCGACCAGGCCGGAGGTCAACCGGCCGATGTCAGAAGGGAGACCGCCATGATCAAGGTCAGCGTCATGTATCCGAACAAGCCCGGCGCGCGTTTCGACCACGACCTATTATCGCGACAAGCACATGCCGCTGGTGAAGGCGCGGCTTGGCGATGGCTGCAAGTCCTACACCGTGGACAAGGGCCTCGCCGGCGGCGCACCCGGCGCGCCCGCGACCTATGTCGGCATGTGCCACATCTTCTCCGACTCGGTCGAGGCGTTCCAGGCCGGCATGGGCAAGCACGGCAAGGAGATCCTGGGCGATATCCCGAACTACACCGATATCGCGCCCGTGATCCAGATCAGCGAGGTCGTGGTCGGCTGACCTCGCGACGGTGTTGCGGGCGAGAACAGCCGTCCGCGGCGCCGGCCTGCCGGCGACAGGTTTTTTCTTTCGCCCGACCCATGCGGCGGCAGCATCCTTGCTATTTCGCTTGTGTGCTTGCCGCCGGCCGCGGCGCAGCAAACATTGAAGGGAACACGTCGTTTGCCGGGAGAAGGCACATGGGCCTGCAAGAAACCAAGATCGAATCGCTTCCCTTCGTCACCGCCGAGTTGAACTATCTCGCGCCGACGCCGGGCAAGCCGCGCACCTACGCCTACGATCCGCCGCCGGGCGAGCCGAAATCCACCAATCTGCCCGAGCCGCATGACGTCCCGATCTTCAACGGGCGTCCGATCGCGAAAAGCTTCTCGCTGGACCGCGAAGGTTTTGCGCTGGTGAAGCACCCGACCATTGTGCGCAATTTCTACGACGAGAACGAGATCAGACGCGTCTACTATCCCGCCGCCGAAGCCTTCCTCCGCGCCACGCTCGGCGCCGACCGCGTTGTGCTGTTCGACCACACTGTTCGCCGTCGCGTCGAGGGCGCCGCCGATATCCGCGGCGCCGGTCCGCGCCAGCCGGCGACCCGCGTCCATGTCGACCAGACGGTGGACTCCGGCCCGAACCGCGTGCGCGAGCATTGTCCCGATGAGGCGGATCAGTTGCTGAAAGGCCGCGTGCAGGTGATCAATCTGTGGCGGCCGATCCGCGGCCCCGTGCGCGACGCGCCGCTTGCGATGTGCGACGGCACGACCGTCGCGAAGGGCGATCTCGTCGCCTCCGACCTGATCTATCCGAACCGAAGCGGCGAGACCTATTCGGTGAAATACAATCCGAACCACCGCTGGTTCTATTTCCCCGAGATGACCGCCGACGAGGCGCTGCTGCTGAAGTGCTACGACTCCGCTGACGACGGCCGCACGCGCTTCGGGCCGCACACAGCGTTCACCGATCCCACCACGCCTGCGGACGCCGCGCCGCGCGAGAGCATCGAGCTCCGCGCGCTGGTGTTTCACAAGGCGTGATCGCGCCGGCGCATGATCTTTTCGGAAAACCGCTGCACGCTCTTCCGGATCATGCGCTAGCGCTCGCGGCGCGTTTGCTCCTTGAGGAGGCCGTCGAGTTCCTCGTTCTGAGCGAACAGGCGCTCGGCGGTCCTTTCCTCGTTGGCGGCGCCCGACAGCCCGGTCGCCTGCTCGGTGAGCTGGCGAATGTTGTCGCGCAGGATCGCGATCCGGTCGGCAACCTCGGGGTCGGACAGTGAGCTATAGTCGGTCACGCTTGCTTTCTCCGGATATCGTCACGCATCTAGCGCACCGGCATTGGCGGTCGTGGCACATCATCCTGTGGCGCGGCTGAAACCGGCGGAGGCGGCGGCCGGGCGGCGCGATCTGCACCGGCGCGGATCCGGGTGCGCCCGGCGGCGGCAGGAGCGGGGCGGCCGAGGCCTGCGCCGGCGGCACGTATGGCTTCGGCTTTTTAACCGCTGCTGCCGGCTGATGGGGCGGCAGCGCGGAAACTCTCGCACGCATGCTTTGCTCGAAGGCCTTCGCCTCGGTTGCTTTGGCCTCGGTCGCCTTCGCGTCGTGCGCGAGCTGCTCCTGACCGGCCTTCAACTCGGCAATGCTGGCCTTCAGCTGCTCGACCTGTTGCCCCATCGCGGCGAGGTCGCGCGTCAGCGACTGGATCAATTGCGTCTGGTCGGGCGAGGCGGAGGCGCTCGCCACCGTGGCATCGGCAGGCGCTGCGGTTGCCTCAGCCGGCGCGGCCGCTTGCTCCGGCGTTGCGTCCGCAACCGCGGGCGCGCTCGGCGGCGCTGACGTCGCCTGCAACGAGGAGAAGACCGAGCAAGGGGGCTGCCATCGCGACATACGCCTGCGCCCGGTCGCCATAGCGCTGCCAGGCGGCGGCGCCCATCGCGCTCACCAGCGCAAACAGGAATGCCACGACAAAGCTCAGCCATCTGCCGCGCTTCTTCTCGACATGAGCGGCGCGGAAAGACGTGTCGACCTTCGGCGCCGCGGCTTGGGTGGCGACTTCAGCGGAAATCTCCGACACCAGCGCACGCAAATTCGGCTCGCGCTTGCGCGTATCGAGTACGTCCGCGCGCGCGGCGAGCACGACATCGGGTTCGACCACGAACATGTCGTGCGGATCGGCTTCTCTTGCGGTCAGCGTGGATTGCATTGGCTATCCCCATCCAATGTTCTTCGAGCCTGCCCACAGCCCAGACTTCAGCCGCGTTTGACCAAAGCAAGGCCGCGATGTGGAGAGGTTGCGGCCATCAAGGGGAACCGCATGGAACTCACGACGAGCGATGGTTCTCAATCCAGCCGCTCATGGATGGTGTTGCGGAACAGGAGCTCGATCACCGCGAGGATCACGACGATGCTCAGGAACACCAGGATCAGCCGCATCGGCGTCACCATCGGATCCGGCTTCTCGAGCCGCGGACGGCGAGACCTCGGCGGTGGCGAGCTCCGTGCGTGCGGCGGAGGAAGGAGGGCGGGGCGACCTGCGCGACGTCGACCCAGCGGTCGAGCCAGTTCAGGCCATCGGTTGCAATCGCCGGCAGCGAGGGCAACGCTGATGCCACGCCCGGCGCGTCGGCCGGGAGCATCTCCGACATGGCGTTGCGCCATTTCGGCTCGCGCTTGGCGGGCACGGTGCCGTCGTCCTGAGTGGCGACGGATCCGGCGTGACGCTGTCGTCCTGCGTCCTCCGGGCCTGTTGCGGCTCCTTCGGCTTGACGCGGCGGACGATGCGATGCTGCCGGCGCCGTCGCGTCCCAGCAATGACCGGGTCCGTGCCACCAGAGATGCGAGGTCGCAAATTGCGCGCGCGCCTCCGCCATGGTCATGCATGACTTCGATGCGTGTGCCGGCGAGGCCGCCAGCAGAACGAATATGAATATCGTCGCGGTGCGCATGGGCTGCTCCGTCGTTGGTCAATGCGGCCGCCGCCGAAATTGCCCGCGCTTGGAATCAAGCTCCGACAAGATTAGGAATTAAGAAGTGGCAAATTCGGGCCGATTTTTAGGGGCAATTGGGTTGTCATAGTCATTATGAATGCTGGCGAAAACGACGGCCGCGATTCACCTCCTGCGGCAGCATTGCGGCAAGACGTGCGCTCACAACAGCCCGCGATAGATGCCGGGCGCGGAGCCCTCGATCGCAACGGCGCCGACGGTTTTGGCGTAGAATTCCGCAGGCCCCACGCCGCCGATGATGGCATAGGCGAAACCCTGCGCGCGCATGTCCTCCAGACACGCGAACAGCAGCGCCTTGCCGACCCCCTTGTTGCGCGCGCCGGCGGAAACGCCGGTCGGTCCGAAGAAATTCGGGGCAGGTGGCGTCGTGATTGGCGAAGCCGATCAGGTCGCGGCCGCGCGCGGCGATGAAGCAGGTGATGGGCGCGCGCGCAAAGGCGACTTCGGTTTCGCTTGCCCAGGCCTCGGAAAACTCCTTTTTGACGAAGGCCACGACCTTGTGTTTGTCGGGCGCCATCGCCCGCCGCACGGCGATGCCGTCTTTGGCGAGGCCGGCGAAAATCTCGCGGCTGTCCGGCAGGGCGTAGAGCTTAACGAGCATGTCCATTTGTGGGCGTCCGATGGCGAAGTATGCAGACAGCAGTAACAAAAAGGCCGAACCGCTGGAATACTCTTCCCTCGTCATTCCGGGGCGCCGCGACGCGGCGAGCCCGGAATCCATAACCACAGTCGGGAGTATGGATTCCGGCGTTCGCGCCAAGTGGCGCGCCCCGGAATGACGACGGAGTGTTGAGGCAAGCGTCCACGATCTCGCGACATGGTTTGTCCGAGGTTTGCATTCATTTTCGGCCCTCGATGCGAAGAGGGCGCAGGGAATGCCGGATGCTCAGCAGCACCCGCAGCCTCGTGGGCAGAAAAGGGTAGGCGGCCCACAAGCGTAGTCACCACAGGTCGCCGAAGACATCACGGCATTCCCTGCGCGATGGTTGAAACGGCTGCTCCGTGCTCTCCCCGGTGTATCGGGCTTGTTAGCCACCGTCGCTGCGTAAATCGCTCTTGCGCAACTTGACCCCAGCGTCGAGGGGACAGGACCACACGGCTTGACCGTACGCGAGCGCGCCGCACGCCTTGCGGCACGACGCGTCCATCGCATCCCGCGCCACGTGTCGTGACGATCGCGAAACGCCCTCCGTAGTGAGCGCGGGACGGCTTCGTTATTTCATAAATTCTGTGTTTCGGAAAGAGGAATATTTTTGCGACGCGCGCTTGACTCGTCGGGCAAAACAGGCGGCGGGTTTTTGGGTTTGGCGCGGCGAGCCGAAGGAACACACCTCGTGTCCCGGGCGCAGCGCAATGCGTAGCGTTGCGATGCAGACCCGGGACCCACATTCGACTCGTAATTCATGGGCCCCGGATCAGCAGCGCACCGTTCTTGACGATGCTTCGCATCGCAAGGAGAACGCTGCGCTGCATCCGGGGCACGAGGGCGCGTCCGGGAAATGACGAGGCGCTACGACACATGCCCCTGGTCGATATGACCGGGCGTCTTCTTCTCGCGTTGCGGTGTCATCCGTGCGGGATCCGGCGGCACCGGGAACGCCGCGCGGACCGAGCCGCGCGCGCTGGATGTCGTCCTCGGAGAAGTCCGGCTCGATGCCGACGGGCTCGCGCAGCCTGGGCGGACGTCTCGTTGCCGAGCAACGTCGCCGCTGCGTGGACGTCGTGGTTTCGCGCGTACCGCTGGCGTGTGATCTCGTCCGCCGCGCGGACGCGGTGCGGTCGCGATAGTGCCAGCTCAGCGTGCCATAGATCATGCGCGGCCAGCAGCAGGAACGCGCCAAGAAAAAAGACGATCTCGAGACCCATGACGTCCCTCCATGTCTTGCGGGGTCCATGACAACCCAATCCCGCCGCGCCACGGCCGTTCCTCGACCCCACCGCCGTTCCCGAATGAACGCGCGATGAACGGGTCTCCGTCTTTCGGTGCATGCGACGAGAATCGCGGGAACGCGCGTTCCTTCGCGGCGTTCCCGATGCAGAGGAGGAACGCGTCATGAAACGAACTGGACTATTGATCGCAGCCGCGATGCTGCTGCTTCCCACCGCCGCGCTGGCCGCGCCCGGCATGGTCACGACAAGCGTGAGCCTGCGGGCCGGTCCCGGCGACGGCTTTCCCGCGGTCGACCGCATTCCCGGCGGCAGCCACGTCAACATCCATGGCTGCCTGAAGGGCGATGCCTGGTGCGACGTGAGCTGGTCGGACGACCGCGGCTGGGTGTCGTCGGACGAGCTGCAATGGCTCTATCGCAACAACTACGTCTATCTGTCCGACTATTACGACGACATCGACGTGCCCGTGGTGCCGTTCGTGATCGGCAGCTATTGGTCGACCTATTATGCGGGCCGGCCGTTCTTCCATCGCCGCGCTTTCTACGACCGCTACTGGCGCTCGCATGAGAGCGTCGCGATGCGCACGCCCGACCGGATCGCGCGCGCGCGTGCCGGTCACGGCAATGCCGCCGTGACCGAGGGACGTGGCCGTGGCGCCGAGGCGCGCACCGCGATCGACACGCGCAACCGCGCCGAATTCGTGACGTGGCCGTGGCGCCGACGGTGCGACGGCCGCACTGCCGACGTGCGTGGCCGCACCGAGGTGCGTGGCGGCGAGGCTGCCCGCATCGGCGCCGAGCGTGGACGCATGGCCGGCGTGAGAGGCAATATCGGGCGCGGACCGGCGCCGATGGCGCGGGCCGAGCATGGCGCGCGCTTCTCGGCGGCACCGGCCGCGCGGCCGGCGCCTGCGGCGCGGATCGCGCAGCCGAACATCAGCCACGGCGCGCCGATGAATGCGCATGCGCAGATGCCGGCGCCGCGCGCGGCGGCTCCGCCGCGATGCCGCAGCGGCGGCGGCGGTGGCGCGCGGATCGGTGGCGGCGCTGCCGCAGCACCCCATGTCGCGGCTCCCGCCGGCGGCGGAGGCCCGGGCCGGCATCACTGAGTGAGCATCATCGCGCTCGGTGAGCTGAGCGATAACGATAGAGCAGAGTTCAACGACGAAGCCCGGCGCATGCGCCGGGCTTTTTTCTTGACTAGGGACCAGGCAAACTCAAGCTCGTCATTCCGGGGCGACGCGAAGCGTCGAGCCCGGAATCCATAACCACAGGC